>NZ_BDCE01000094.1 GCF_001613345.1 Nocardia uniformis NBRC 13702
GGCGGTCAGACCGCATCGACCTCAGCCCCGGTGATCGTGCATCCCTGTGCCGATCCGGCAAGGTCGTATCGAATGCACGGTCGGTACCTGCCTTCACACGTGTCACGGCCGGACCGTGTTCACCCGATACGACGTGCCCGCATATCACCCAGTACCGGAGTTTCCTCCACCGTGCCGTTGGCCTTCGTGGACATCATCGACCCGCCGCCCATGTAGATGCCGACGGTGACGGGGCCACGGGCCTGGAAGTCGCCGAACACCAGGTCACCGGGTTGTGCCTTGGTGAGCGGCACTTCGACGCCGATCTCCCACTGCTGCTCCACCGTGGTCGGCAGGGTGATGGTGCCGGCACTGGCGGCCGAGACCGCCGCCGAGGTGAAGCCCGCTTCGTCGAAGCCACCGCTACTCGGCCCCTGGGGTCCGCCGCCGCCGAAAACATAGGGGGTGCCGAGCCATTCGTGGGCCGCCTCGACAATCTGCGGACCCAGATCCTCGGTCGCATCGGGTACGAAGCGACCGCCGCTGCCGACACTGCGGAAACCGGCCTCGGCGGCCATGATTCGCGCGACGTAGGGCCGGGTTTCGGTGAAGTGGCGGGGATGCTGGTTCGGCATACCGCCCGACGCCAGTACCGAACCCTCACCGGCGTTGTAGGCGGCGACGGTCAGTTCGGTGACGTCGCCCTGCACGGTGCCATTGTCGATCCAGCCCTGGATCTTATCGGCGAGGGCGCACATGTAGCGGCCCTGGCCGATGATGGCGTCGCCGTCGTCCCACACGCTGGCCACCCCATTGCCGTCGGCGTCGATGACGTAGGGCTGGCCATCGGGCGCGGTGGATATGGCCGTGCCGGGCATGAATTGGGCGATGCCCTGGGCACCGTCCGGCGAGACCGCGCCACGGCGGAATCCGGATTCGGCCTGGCCCTGCGCGGCCAGCAGGGAGGAGCCGATCTGCGGGCACAGCGATCCGGCGCGGCGGTACCAGACCTCGAGTTCCGGGGGCACCTTGCCACCGGCCAGATTGCCGCCGGGACTACCGAATCCGTTATCGCAGTGCGGTGCCGGGGCGGTGACGGTGGGCATGGACCCGCCCGACAGCCACGGCATCGGATCGACCGGCTTGCCGCCGCTCATGCGACCGCCGGGTACGAGCTCGAAATGCAGGTGTGGGCCCGAGGATTCACCGGCGGAACCGACATCGGCGATGTGCTGTCCGGCTTTGACCGCATCGCCGACCCGCACGTAGATCTGCGGTAGGTACATATGCCCGTAGACGGTCGAATACCGCTGGCCCGACTCGTCCAGGGAGTCGATGACCACCCAGCCGCCGAAGCCCGAGGCCGGGCCGGATGCCACCACGCGCCCGTCGGCGGCGGCGTAGATCGGGGTGCCCGAGGGGGCGGCGAGGTCGACGCCGTGGTGTCCGCCGCCGCGCGAACCGAAGATATCGGAAACGCTGAAAGTGCCTGCGGCGAGCGGGAATGTCCGGTCGCTGCCCGGTCGCAATCCTCCGGCCGCATTGACCGGTCCGGGCATGGCGGCCAGCGATACGCTCGGCTGCACCGTGCTGCTGGACGCGGTGGTCGGCGTGTCCTTGATTGTGACCTGCACCCGGTCCAGGTGATTGAGCGCGTCGCTGCCGCGATCCTCGAGGGGCTTCCAGCGCACGGCGGCCGCCGCCTCGGGGGTCCAGCTGCGCTGCTTCCAGATGAGGTACTCCACGCCGAAGATGGAGGCGTTCTCCTGTAGGAAGGTGACGATGGCATCGCCCCTGGCCTGCCCGATACCGTCCGATCCGACAATGAATTCGACCGCGCGCCCCGTGCCCAGGTCGCCGAAGGCGTCGTCGGTGACGCGACCGCGCATATCCATCATGCCGAAACGCGCCACCACACAGCGCAATGCGCGCAGCGCACCGTCCTGTAGTCCGTCCTCGGCCGGTGATCCGGTGGCGGCGCAATTCGGTTCCGCCGCAGCAGCTGTCGCGGTCCCGATGGTGGGCATACCGGGCGCACAGTCCTCTTCGCTGGCGGGCAGCACCACCACCAGCACGAGCGTGAGCAGGGCAACCACCAGCCCGCCGGCAATCATGACCAGGCGGTTGAGACTCACGCCGGAGCGCTCACACCCTGCGCGGGAGCCGAATCGACCACGACCGCCGACACCGGTACGCCGACGAACGACGCGGTGCACGGCACTGATCGAGGCATTCGGTCATGCTCCTTCGGCGCGAAAGATCGGGCGCGATCGCTTGGCTATTCTGCCATGTTCGGCGACGACCGGGCAGCACATCGTCGGAGTGTCCGGGGTGCGCCGGTGGTGTGGTCGGCCGCGGCGCGCCTCTGGCGATCCAACGGGCGAATGTCCAGGTGTACACAGTCCGACTGCGGCGAATAGTTCACCACGGCAACCGGATTGGAGTGTGGTACTCCGCAATCTTCGTGCCGCGTCCGAGAGCTCGGGCGGCCCGGCTCCGGAGGTGCGGCGGCGAACGAATCCCGCTGGGCGGTGGCAAGTCACCGTCCGGTGGCGGAATTCTCCATCACACGGGGTCGGTGACCGCCCGGAGTCGATTGCCTCGACCATGCCGCCGAACATCTCCTGGCCGATCTTCCGGGCGTTTGCCGCCCCGACGGCGCAGGATGGGGGTATGCGTCGCGCATCCGTTCCCCTGAGTCATCGACCGCGACGGCACTGCTCGAGCAGGGCCGGATATCCCGTCGCGCTGCGCACCCTCACCGTGGCCTGCCTGGTGCTCGGCGTGGTGTCGGGCTGCGGTCGTGACGATGCGGGGAGTTCGGGACCGCCGACGGTGGCGAGTACGACGGCGGCCAGCAGTGCGTCGGGGGTGCCCGATCTCGAGGCCGGTGCGGACCTGGTGCGGGGAATCGACACGCCGTGGGGGTTGGCGTTCCTTCCGGAGGGCGGGGCGTTGGTCGCGGAGCGCGATACCGGGGCGATTCTGCGGGTGACACCGGGGGCACCGGCCGAGCGGGTGTACGAGGTGCCCGGGGTGGCGGCGGGCGGGGAAGGTGGGCTGCTGGGGTTGGCGGTGTCACCGGAGTACGGCGAAAACGGTTACGTGTATGCCTATTTCACGGCGGCGGATGACAATCGGATTGTGCGGTTCCGGCTCGATGGGCAGCCGGAGGTGGTGTACTCCGGGATCGAGAAGGCGTCGAACCACAATGGTGGGCGGATTGCCTTCGGGCCCGATGGGATGCTGTATGTGGGCACGGGGGATGCGAATCGGCGGGAGCTGTCGCAGGATTTCGACAGCCCGAACGGCAAAATTCTGCGGTTGACGCCCGACGGGCAGACCGCGCCGGGTAACCCCACGGCGGGGTCGCCGGTCTACAGTCTCGGCCACCGCAATGTGCAAGGGCTGGCATGGGATTCGACGGGACGGCTGTTCGCGGCCGAGTTCGGCCAGAACAGGTTCGATGAGATCAATCTGATCGAACCCGGCCGAAATTACGGCTGGCCCGCGGTGGAGGGGGACGCGAATACCGACGGCGGGCGGTACACCAACCCGTTGCTGACCTGGAGTCCCGCGGAGGCATCGCCGTCGGGTATCGCCATTGCCGGGGACACACTGTATGTGGCGGCGCTGCGGGGTGAGCGGCTGTGGACGGTGCCACTGCGGGACGGTTCGCTCGGAGAACCGGTGGCACGGTTGACCGATCAGCTCGGACGGTTGCGCACGGTGGAGGTGGCACCGGACGGGGCGCTGTGGCTAACGACGTCGAATACCGATGGGCGGGGCGATATCCGCGACGGCGACGACCGCATCATCCGATTCCCGGCGCGCTGACCGCGGGCATCCGCACTGTGCGGTGCGGCCTGTCGGGTGTGGATTCCGGCCAAAAGCACGCCGGAATGACGAGGGGCATTACGCACCGGACTTCTGATCAGCCCCTTAGTCCGAAGAGTCCGGCTGTCGTTCCGGCGGAATGGGCGGCCACGCGGCCGGTGTCACATTGTCCGGCTTCGCGGCCGGGGTGTCATCCCAGTCGAATTGTGTGCCCACCCAGGCCTTGGGCCGGTCGAAGCTGACCTCGCGGGCGTGCAGACCGGCACGGCGGAAGGAGATTTCGCCGAAGAAATCGCCACCGGTGAACAGTACGGTGCGGGCTTCGAAGACGGCATCGGCGAAGGACACCGCACCGTGGTATTCGGCGTCGGTGAAGTCGATCTCCTGAGTGCCGCCGGTGCGCCAGCGCGGCCGCACACCGAGGCCGGTGCCGTCGAAGCTGGTGCCCTGGGAGTAGAGACGGGTGCCGGTGAAAGCGATTCGGGAGCCGGTGAATTGGGCTCCCGCGAAGGAGGTGCGGTCGCCGTCGAACAGCGCGGCGCCGAATGAGGTGAGTGCGGCGGCGAAAGTGGCCTCAGCGAAGGTAGTGCGGTCACCGGTAAAGGTGGCGCGCTCGAATGTGGTGCGCGCACCGGCGAATACGGCTGCATCGAAGGTGACCAGGCTGGCGAAGGTGACGTCGGCGAAAGTGGTCGCGGTGCCGCCGCGTTCGGAGCGCCCCACCCGGGTGGGGCGGAAGACGGCGCGCTGGAACGACGTCGCGCGGCCACGGAAGGTCGCGCCGCGGAAGGTGACCCGCTTGCCCAGGAACCGCGCACCCTCGAATGTCGTGGTGCGGGTGGCCAGGAAGGTGGCATCGACGAAGCGGGTATTGCGGCCCGCGAAGACCGCGTACCGGAAGTCGGCATTCTCGAAGACGGCGTCGGTGAAGTCGAAGTCGCAGGTGGACCAGGAGTATTCGGCGCTGTAGCGCAGGTGTTCGGCCATGACGCGCACAATGGTGTCGCGCACCTGGCGGTCGTTCTGCCGGTACTGGTAGGTCCGCTCGACTCCCGCCCCGTCCTCGTCGAGCCGCTCGGTGCGGCTGACCAGATGGTTGGCGCCCTCATTCGGCACATACGGCAGTCGCAGATACCCGCACAGCACATCGACGCACTGCTGGCGCCGCCCGGGAGCCGAGAACTCGTCCGCCACACCGGCCATGGCGTAGACGCCCGCGATACGCACCGCCACATCGGTCGCACCCAATTGACCGGCCGCCGCCCCGAACAGCTCAGCGAACCGTCCGCGCTCCAGATCCCGCTGCCGCCGATAGGCCACCACCAGCGCCACCGCACCACCGACGCCGGCCGTCACCGCGAGTGCGATCTTGGTGAGGTCCAGCTGATTCGGCGTTTCCGCCTCAGCGCCGAGCAGTACCCACAGCAACCACCAGGTCAGCGCCGCAATGGCCAGACCACCGAAAACCGCTGTCAGAACCGACAGTAAGAGTGCCGAACGACGCATTCCACGCCCGAAACCAACCACGAACCACCCCCACCGCCACATAGCGCGATGGTAGCGAGGGAACCGGCAGACCGCAGCGGGAGGCGGAATAGGTGATCCGGCACAGTGCATTCCGCGCGGAGCAACTCCGGTCGCCGAACCAGTTCAGGCGTTCTGTCGCCGCAGCCCCATCCCCGCCGCCACCAGGCACGCGAGCGCGACCGCGCCGACGAACCACGGGAACACCGTGGTCAGTCCCCACTCGGTTGCCGCCCATCCGGCCAGAACCGTCGGCAGCGCCATGGCCGAGTAGGCCAGCAGGTAATAGGCCGACATGGTTTCGCCGCGTTTGTGCTGCGGCACCACATTGCCCAAATGCCGCAGGGAACCACCGAAGCCGAGGCCGAAGGTCGCGCCCAACACCACACCGGCCACCAGCACCACGACCCAATTGTGGGTGCCGAGTGCCGGAATCGTGAGCACCAGGGCGACGGCCATCCCGGCGTCGCCCACTATGGCGGCGCGGCGGGCGGGGATATCGGTGGCGAAGAACTGCGTCATCGCGCCCGCGGTGGCCGTCGCGGCCACCACCGCGCCACCGAAGACGAGGTTGTGCACGCCGGTCTTGGCGGCGGCCAGTGACGGGTACAGCGACAGCAGTACGCCCAGTACCGACCACGCCGCCATGACACCCAGCGCCGAGAACCAGAAGTCACCGCGAATCTCCTGCGGGATGGACGGCTTCACGATCCTGATGGGTCCCACGACGCGCGCGGTATGCGGTTCCCGCAGCGCAAGTACGCCGACGCCGATCACCAGGCACACCACGGTGATCACCACGTAGGGGGTGCGCAGCGGGTAGGGCGCGTACTGCGCCAGCAGCGCCGATCCCAGAATGGCCACCGCCATACCGACATTGAAGGCCACACCGGACAGCTGCCCGGACCGCGCACCGTGTTTGGGTCGCAGATCGAGCAGGGCCGCCGCACCCGCCACCACGGTCGCGCCGACCGCCGCACCGTGCAGCGCTCGCGCCAGTAGCAGCATGGCCACATTGTCGGCGAGCAGGAACACCACCAGTCCGGCGATCATGATGCCGAAGGCACCCAGCAGCACCGGCTTTCGGCCCACCGAATCGGATATGCGCCCGGAAACCAGCACCGCGCCCAATGCCGCTATCGCATAGGTCGCGAAGACGAGGGTGGTGGTGAGCGGTGTGAAATGCCACTCCTGCTCGTAAATGCCGTAGAGCGGGGCCGGTACCCCGGATACGCCGAGTGCCACGCCGGTGGCGGCGAGCACGAGCGCGTATGCCCAGGTCTGCGTGCCCCGCTCGGCCCGAACCGCAACATCCGCTGCCATCAAAGCCCCCATCAGGTAAGTTTGATTGTGATCGAACCTGACCCTACTCCCGGTTCGATAATCGTCAAACCGCAAACCCGAGTGAGGTAGCTCATGCCCGACACCGAAGCGCCGCCCACCGTGGCTCCGCTACCCGCGGTGCTCGGCGCGCTACAGGACCCGGTCCGCCTGGAAATGGTGCGCCGCCTGGGCGAAGCCGGTGGCCCCCTGCGCTGTAGCGCCCTCTACGACACGATCAGCAAATCGACCGCCGCCCACCACTTCAGGATCCTGCGCGAATCCGGCATTATCGAACGCACGACCGTTGACGGCCAGACCTGGGTCCGCCTGCGCACCGAGGAAGTCGGCGCGGCCCTCCCCGGCCTGCTCGAGGCCATACTCACCGCCGCGAGTCGCCCCCAGAAATAGCGGTGCCTACCACCATTTTCGCGCTACGGTCGGACAATGCGTATTCGTGCCGCCACGGCCGACGACCTTCCCGAGCTCCAGAAGATCGAGATCGCGGCCGGAGAACCCTTCCGCACCCTGGGCATGATCGAGATTGCCGACGATGACCCGCCCTCGCTGGACGTGCTCGACCAATACCGCCGCGCCGGACGCGCCTGGGTCGCCGTAGACGACGATGACAACCCCATCGCGTACGTCATCAGCACGCAGGCCGACGATACCGAGCACATCAGCCAGATATCTGTACACCCCGACTTCGCTCACCGTCGCATCGGCAAGGCGCTCATCGATCACCTGGCCGAGTGGACGCGCACCACCGGCATGCCCGCCCTGAGTCTCACCACATTTCTCGAAGTCCCTTGGAACGCACCGTATTACGAGCGCCTGGGCTTCCGCCGCCTCCGCGACGACGAACTCACCCCGGACCTCTACAAGATCCGGGCACACGAGTCCGAGGTGGGCCTGGACCGCTGGCCCCGCATCGCCATGCGTCGCGAACTGGTATAGCCGAGCACGATCAGCGGAAACCGGTGGCGGAATCCTGTGAGAGACCACCGCCACCAACTCCTGGCTGCGATGGGCCGGTGAGTGAACTCGCTCGGGGACCGCGTCAGCCCCGCACCCAGCCCACAGACACGAGCTCGACAGCCGTTCGGTGCCACCCACGGACGAGATTGGCGATGCGAACCGTCACACCCCGAACTCGTCGGGAGTCCTCGCCGCTCAGTCCCCAATACGTGAAGTATTCGACGGAAGCGCCGGAGGTCCGGCTCGGACGTCTCGCTCGCATCTCCACGCGATCATGAGGCGCCGCGGTCGATGTGTGCACGGTCAGGGGAGTGGGTGGCGGCCCTGTGCGCGAGGCCGCCACCCGTAGTTCCCCTCGCCTTCACTCCGGGGGTGGGGGCGGGGGCAGCTCTTCCACGGGTGGTGGCGGTAGCGGCTCGGGAGGTGGCGCGACCCCCTCAGGAGGTGGTGCGATGCCCTCCGCGGGCGGGGCGGGCTCCTCCGGGGGCGGCGGGACCTCAGCGGGCGGCGGTTCGGGTGAGGGGGTGGGGGTTACCTTGACCGTCGTGGTGGTCGGGGCGACGGTGGTCGGGCGCTGGATCGTCGGCTTCGGCGAGCGCTCCGTGTCGTTGTAGTCCGCGGAGCCGATATGTGCGGCGGACCAGGCGAATCCGGCGCCCGCCAACACGATCAGCGGGGTGCACAGGGCTACCAGCATCGCGCCCATGCGGCGTTGCCGCCTGCGCCGCGCCACGACCGCCAGGGCGAGGGGCATTTCCACCGCCAGGGTGCCGACGGCGAGGCAGGCGACGGCGGCGAGTGTCCAGGCGGCGGGTTCGTTGGACCAATCCGACAGTCCCGCAACGGCTCCGACGGCGATCAGGGCCAGGGCCGCGACGATGGCGAAGCGTTTGGCCGCGTAGGCGAAGCTGCCGAGGGAGTTCTCCTCACCACCGTTGCGACGCATCCACGAGCAGAACAGCAGTCCGTGCCCGAGTCCGGCACCGGCGGCAGCGATGACCAGTAGCAGGTAGCCGGTGCGCGCCGAGTCGACGGACGAGCCCATCCGCAGCAGCAGTGTCGCGAGCACGGCGATCGAGCCGGCGAGTGCCAGAGTTGCCAGTCCCGCAACAGCTTCCGGACGACCACGTACCCGCCGCACCAGATAGCCCTCGGGCAGTTGACGGCTCAGCGTCCGCAGCACCACGAGCCACGCCACGGGAATGATGGCGCACAGTGCCGGTGTCAACCAGCTCAGCGTCCCCGGGGAAGCCCAGATCGACGCCAGCGCAACGATTCCCGCACAGGCCCACACCCACCCGGCCAAACGCAGCAGCGAGCGCCAGGTAGTTGCGGCCAGCAGCTGCCGGGCGGGCAGCTGGCCGGGCCGCGAGGCAAGCAGCCCGCGCACCACCCCCAGCGGACTCCCCCGCCACACATCCAGGCGGGCCTGCAACATCATCAGATCCGGATGCAGCGAGTTCAGCGCCAACCCGTCCGCGACATGTTTGGCCGCCGCGATGCGGTCGCCGAATTCGAGTTCGAGGTCGGCCGCCGCCGCATGCGTCTCCGCGCCGGGTTCGAGCCGCAGGGCCCGCACCACGGCGGTCCGCGCCTCCCCGCGCTCCCCGTCGCTGGGTCCGAACCCGCGCGACAGCACCCCCGCGAACACCAATAGCGCACGCGCATTATCCGGTTCGAGCGAAATGGCGATCCGTGCGTGCCGAACCGCCTCGTCCACTCGCGCCGACGCTTCGAACGCCAGCGCCGCGGTCAAATGCGCATCGACCCGATCCGGATCGGCCGCAATGGCCAACCCGGCCATCCGCAGCGCCTCGTCCACCTGATTACGCCGATAAGCGATCTCGGCCATTCGTCCCAAAAGCCCGGGATCATGCGGCTCGGCCACCAGTGCCCCGGCGATCATTTCCCGAGCCTCATCCAAACGCCCGAGATCACTTGCGGCGCGTGCTCTTTCCAGCACCCGCGAGGTTTCAGTCATCCCTCTCCCGATCGTGCACTCCGGCCGCTGACACTAGCTCACAGGTAGCCGATCGCGCGATGGATGGGTGATGCTGATCCGTACACGGCTATGGCGGACAAGATCTCTCGGAGCGGGCGCACCGTGTTGCGGCCACAATATCGTGGAGTCGGTCCGGGCTATGGGGTGGCGGCGGGTTTCGCCTTCTGCGGGAACGAAACTTCTGGGGTGCGGGCAACTGCTGTTCTCGGGGCCTACGTAGCCGAGTTGAGAGCGGGGGTGACGGTTCCAGCCGGGTG
>NZ_BDCE01000095.1 GCF_001613345.1 Nocardia uniformis NBRC 13702
GAGGCAACCCGGGGGCGTATGGGGACCGCGGTGGCTGGCTCTCAATGGGGTGGCGCTGATTGCGGGCGGAGTATTCGTCGCCGATCCAGCCTTCGGATTCCCGGCCGGGGCTCCCGCGCTGGAACCCGACTCGCTGAGCTGGCACGGAATGCTGCACGCGATCGCTCCGGTGATCGGCGCTGTCGGATTCGTCGGCGCGCTGGTCGTGTTCGCCTGGCGCTGGCGTAAGACGGGGCGGTCCGGCCTGGCCGTGCTCACGGTCGTGACGCTGATCGTCTACCTCGGGTTGGGTGCCGTGACCTCGGCGGGCGCGAAGGACGCCGAGGGCTACTACAACTTCGTCCCGCTGTGGATCTCGGCCGGTGTCGGTGCCGCGTGGATGATCCTGCTGTCGGTTCAGGTCCTGCGCGAGACTCGCGACCCCGCCTGACGGGTCCCACCGCCATAAGCCTCGTCCGACGCGAAACGGCCCCCGCTCCGAAATCGGAGCGGGGGCCGAATGCTGTTGCGAGACTATAACTCAGCGGTAGTCGCTGAAGCCGTAGTCGTCCAGTGGCACGGCAGCACCGGTGGTGGTGCCGAAACCGTCCGGGGTGTAGTAGGTGTCGTCGTAGGACGGCACCGCGTACGCGGCCTGACGGGCCTCCTCGGTGGGCTGGACCTGGATATTGCGGTAGCGGTTGATACCGGTACCGGCGGGGATCAGCTTGCCGATGATCACGTTCTCCTTCAAGCCGATCAGCTTGTCGGAGCGGCAGTTGATCGCGGCGTCCGTGAGCACGCGGGTGGTCTCCTGGAAGGAGGCCGCCGACAGCCACGAATCGGTCGCGAGCGACGCCTTGGTGATACCCATGAGGACCGGACGACCCGAAGCCGGCTCGGCACCCTCAGCGACCACGCGGCGGTTCGAGTTCTCGAACTCGGCGCGCTCGACGAGCGAACCGGGCAGGAACTCGGTGGCACCCGAATCGATAATGGTGACGCGACGCAGCATCTGGCGAACGATGACCTCGATGTGCTTGTCGTGGATCGACACACCCTGCGAGCGGTAGACCTCCTGGACCTCGTGGACCAGGTGGATCTGCACCTGACGGGGGCCCATTACGCGCAGCACCTCGTGCGGATCCGCGGAGCCCTCCAGCAGCTGCTGGCCGACCTCCACATGATCGCCGTCGGTGAGCAGACGCTCGGAGCCGTCCTCGTGCTTGAACACCCGCAGACGCTGACGCTTCGAGAGCTTGTCGTAGAGCACCTCGTCGGAGCCGTCGTCCGGAATGACGGTGATCTTGTAGAAACGATCGTCGTCTTCCAGTCGCACGCGACCCGACACCTCGGCGATGGGGGCCTTGCCCTTGGGAACACGAGCCTCGAAGAGCTCCTGAACTCGGGGCAGACCACCCGTGATGTCGTCACCCGCGACACCACCCTGGTGGAAGGTACGCATGGTCAGCTGGGTACCGGGCTCACCGATGGACTGCGCGGCGACAATACCGACGGCCTCACCGATATCGACCAGCTTGCCGGTCGCCATCGAGCGGCCGTAGCAGGTGGCACACACGCCGGTACCGGTGGTGCAGGTCAGCACGGAGCGGACCTTCACCTCGGTGATACCGGCCTCGAGCAGTGCGTCCAGAGCCGGGTCGCCGAGATCGTGACCCTTCTCGATAACGACATTGCCCTTGGCGTCGAGCGCGTCGGTGGCCAGCGTACGAGCGTAGGTGCTGGTCTCCACGTGCGCGTCCCGGATGAGCGAGCCATCGGGCTGCTTCTCCGCGATCGGCACCACGATGCCGCGCTCGGTGCCACAGTCGGTCTCGCGAACGATGACGTCCTGCGACACGTCCACCAGACGACGAGTCAGGTAACCCGAGTCGGCGGTACGAAGTGCGGTGTCGGCCAGACCCTTACGCGCACCGTGGGTGTTGATGAAGTACTCCAGAACCGTCAGGCCCTCGCGGAACGAGGACTTGATGGGTCGAGGAATGAACTCACCCTTCGGGTTGGTAACCAGACCCTTCATACCGGCGAGGGTACGAGTCTGGGTGAAGTTACCGGTCGCGCCCGAGTCGACGATCGTAATGATCGGGTTGTCGGCGGGGTAGTGCGAACGCAGCGCGCGGCCGACCTCTTCGGTCGCTTCCTGCCAGATCTTGACCAGGGCGTTGTTGCGCTCCTGGTGGTCCAGCGCACCGCGCTGGTACTTCTTCTCGATCTGATCGGACTGCGCCTCGTAGCGCTCCATGATCTCCGCCTTCTCCGGCGGAACGAGCACGTCCGACATGGCGACGGTGACGCCGGAACGCGTGGCCCAGTAGAAGCCCGAGTCCTTCAGCTTGTCGACCGTCTGCGCGACCACGATCATCGGGTAGCGCTCGGCGAGATCATTGATGATCGCCGCCTGACGCTTCTTCGGCATCGGCTCGTCGATGAACGCGTAGTCCGCCGGGAGCAGATCGTTGAAGATAACGCGACCCAGCGTGGTTTTGGTGGTCCACGCGTCGCCACGCTGCCAGCCGTTCGGGAACAGGTCGGCCTCGACGTCCTTGGGGGGACGCTGCGTGGTCAGTCGCACCTTGATCATCGAACGCACGGTCAGCTCACCGCGGTCGACGGCCATCTGCGCCTCGGAAGGCGAAGAGTAGACACCGAACTCGGGCGAATCCTTGGTGGCCGGCCGGTACTGGCCGATCGCGTTGTCATCCGCGCGAGTCAGGAAGTACAGACCCGTCACCATGTCCAGACGCGGCATGGCGAGCGGACGACCCGAGGCGGGCGACAGGATGTTGTTCGAGGACAGCATCAGGATGCGCGCCTCGGCCTGCGCCTCCGCGGACAGCGGCAGGTGCACGGCCATCTGGTCACCGTCGAAGTCGGCGTTGAACGCCTCACACACGAGCGGGTGCAGCTGGATGGCCTTACCTTCGACCAGCAGGGGCTCGAAGGCCTGGATACCCAGGCGGTGCAGGGTGGGCGCGCGGTTCAGCAGCACCGGGTGCTCGGAGATGACCTCTTCGAGGACATCCCACACCTGGGGACGCTGACGCTCGACCATTCGCTTGGCGGACTTGATGTTCTGCGCGTGGTTGAGATCGACCAGACGCTTCATGACGAACGGCTTGAACAGCTCGAGCGCCATCAGCTTCGGCAGACCACACTGGTGCAGCTTCAGCTGCGGACCGACCACGATGACCGAACGGCCCGAGTAGTCGACGCGCTTACCGAGCAGGTTCTGACGGAAACGACCCTGCTTGCCCTTGAGCAGATCGCTCAGGGACTTCAGCGGGCGGTTACCCGGACCGGTGACCGGACGGCCACGACGGCCGTTGTCGAACAGCGCGTCCACCGACTCCTGCAGCATGCGCTTCTCGTTGTTCACGATGATCTCGGGCGCACCCAGATCGATCAGTCGCTTCAAACGGTTGTTGCGGTTGATGACGCGGCGGTACAGGTCGTTCAGGTCCGAGGTGGCGAAACGGCCACCGTCGAGCTGGACCATCGGGCGCAGCTCCGGCGGGATCACCGGAACGGCGTCGAGGACCATGCCCATCGGCGAGTTGCCGTTCATCTGGAACGCGGCCACAACCTTCAGACGCTTCAGCGCGCGAAGCTTCTTCTGGCCCTTACCCGTACGAATGGTCTCGCGCAGGTTCTCGGCCTCGGCCGGGATGTCGAACTGCTCCATCAGCTTCTGAATGGCTTCCGCACCCATGGCGCCGGTGAAGTACTCGCCGTAGCGGTCCTGCAGCTCGCGGTAGAGCATCTCGTCCACGATCAGCTGCTTCAGCGACAGCTTGGTGAAGGTGGTCCAGATCTCGTCGAGCCGGTCCAGCTCACGCTGAGCGCGGTCACGCAGCTGACGCATTTCGCGCTCGCCGCCGTCCTTCACCTTGCGGCGGACGTCGGACTTGGCGCCCTCGGCCTCCAGCTCGGCGATATCGGCTTCGAGCTTCTGCGCGCGGGCCTCGAGATCGGCGTCGCGCTGATCGGCGACACCCTTCTTCTCGACCTCCATCTCCGCCTCGAGGGTGGAGAGTTCGTTGTGCCGCAGTTCCTCATCGACACCGACGATCACGTAGGCGGCGAAGTAGATGATCTTCTCGAGATCCTTCGGCGCCAGGTCGAGCAGATAGCCCAGACGTGAGGGCACGCCCTTGAAGTACCAGATGTGGGTAACCGGAGCAGCCAGTTCGATATGGCCCATCCGCTCACGACGCACCTTGGCGCGGGTCACCTCGACGCCACAGCGCTCACAGATGATGCCCTTGAAGCGCACGCGCTTGTACTTGCCGCAGTAGCACTCCCAGTCCCGGGTGGGACCGAAGATCTTCTCGCAGAACAAGCCATCCTTCTCCGGCTTGAGCGTGCGGTAGTTGATGGTCTCCGGCTTCTTCACCTCACCGAAAGACCAGTTTCGAATGTCTTCCGCGGAGGCCAGGCCGATCCGGAGTTCATCGAAGAAGTTGACGTCTAGCACGTAACTTCCTTTCCCCTGTTCGGGTTGAGTATGAGCAAAAGTTCTCTAAATCCGCTCGTAGCGACTGCTTGCAGGTCGCTCGAAAGGGTCTGCCCGGGAGCGCTTTTCGAAAGCCGGAAAGCGCTCCCGGACCGATCGCTCTTACTGCGCCAGGTCGTCGACCGTCGCAGCCTCGTTGCGGGACAGGTTGATACCCAGGTTCGCCGCGGCCCGCTCCAGGTCTTCGTCGTCACCGTCGCGCATTTCGATCGCGGCACCGTCCGAGGACAGCACCTCGACGTTCAGGCACAGCGACTGGAGTTCCTTGAGCAGAACCTTGAACGACTCCGGAATACCAGGCTCCGGAATGTTCTCGCCCTTGACGATCGCCTCGTACACCTTCACGCGGCCGACAACGTCATCGGACTTGATGGTGAGGAGCTCCTGCAGGGTGTACGCAGCGCCGTAGGCCTGCATGGCCCAGCACTCCATCTCACCGAATCGCTGACCACCGAACTGCGCCTTACCACCCAGCGGCTGCTGCGTGATCATCGAGTACGGACCGGTCGAACGCGCGTGGATCTTGTCGTCGACCAGGTGGTGCAGCTTCAGGATGTACATGTAGCCGACGGAGACCGGGTACGGGAACGGCTCACCGGAACGTCCGTCGAGCAGCACCGCCTTACCGTTGTCGTCGATCATCTTCTCGTTGTCGCGGTTCGGCAGCGTCGAGGTCAGCAGACCCGTCAGCTCCTCCTCGCGCGCACCGTCGAACACCGGGGTGGCGATATTCGTGCCACCGGGCTGACCGAGCATTTCCTCCGGCAGGTTCTTGGCCCACTCGGGTGAACCCTCGACCTGCCAGCCGGTCTTGGCGATATAGCCGAGGTGTGTTTCCAGCACCTGACCGATGTTCATACGACGCGGCACGCCGTGGGTGTTCAGGATGATGTCGACCGGGGTTCCGTCCGGCAGGAACGGCATGTCCTCCTGCGGGAGGATCTTGCCGATAACACCCTTGTTGCCGTGGCGGCCGGCGAGCTTGTCGCCGTCCTGGATCTTGCGCTTCTGCGCCACGTACACGCGGACCAGCTCGTTGACGCCGGGGGGCAGATCGTCGTCGTCCTCGCGCGAGAACACGCGGACGCCGATGACCTTGCCGGACTCACCGTGCGGCACCTTCAGCGAGGTGTCGCGCACTTCGCGCGCCTTCTCACCGAAGATGGCGCGCAGCAGGCGCTCTTCCGGGGTCAGCTCGGTCTCACCCTTCGGGGTGACCTTGCCGACCAGGATGTCGCCGTCACGAACCTCGGCACCGATGCGCACGATGCCGCGCTCATCCAGATCCGCCAGGACCTCGTCGGAGACGTTCGGGATATCCCGGGTGATCTCCTCCGCGCCCAGCTTGGTGTCGCGCGCGTCGATTTCGTGCTCTTCGATGTGAATCGAGGTGAGCACGTCCTCTTCGACGAGGCGCTGCGACAGGATGATCGCGTCCTCGTAGTTGTGGCCCTCCCACGGCATGATCGCCACGAGCAGGTTCTTGCCGAGCGCCATCTCACCGTTTTCGGTGCAGGGGCCGTCGGCGAGCACATGGCCCTTCTCGACCCGCACGCCCTCGTCCACGATCGGACGCTGGTTGGCGCAGGTGCCCTGGTTGGAGCGCTCGAACTTACGCAGGCGGTACGAGCGGCGGGTGCCGTCGTCGTGCATGACGGTGATGAAGTCGGCCGAGACCTCTTCCACCACACCGGGCTTCTCGTTCACGACCACGTCGCCGGCATCGACCGCGGCACGCAGTTCCATACCGGTGCCGACCAGCGGCGACTCGGAACGGATCAGCGGCACGGCCTGACGCTGCATATTCGCGCCCATGAGGGCACGGTTGGCATCGTCGTGCTCGAGGAACGGGATCATGGCGGTCGCGACCGACACCATCTGGCGCGGCGAGACGTCCATGTAGTCGACATCCGCGGGCTGGACGTACTCCATCTCCTCGTTGCCGTGGCGCGCGAGCACCTTGGTCTCGAGGAAGTTGCCGTCCCGGTCGACCGGCGAGTTGGCCTGGGCCCGGACGTGCCGGTCCTCTTCGTCAGCGGTGAGGTACTTGACCTCGTCGGTGACCTTGCCGTCGACGACCTTGCGGTACGGGGTTTCGATGAAGCCGAACGGGTTGACCCGGGCGTACACCGACAGCGAACCGATCAGGCCGATGTTCGGGCCTTCCGGGGTCTCGATCGGGCACATGCGGCCGTAGTGCGACGGGTGAACGTCACGAACTTCCAGACCGGCGCGCTCACGGGACAGACCACCCGGGCCCAGCGCCGACAGGCGGCGCTTGTGGGTCAGACCCGACAGCGGGTTGTTCTGGTCCATGAACTGCGACAGCTGCGACGTTCCGAAGAACTCCTTGATCGCGGCCACCACGGGGCGGATGTTGATCAGGGTCTGCGGCGTAATGGCCTCGACGTCCTGGGTGGTCATGCGCTCACGCACGACACGCTCCATACGCGAGAGACCGACGCGGATCTGGTTCTGGATCAGCTCGCCGACGGTACGCAGACGACGGTTACCGAAGTGATCGATATCGTCGACGTCGACCGGGACCTCACGGCCGCCGGGGGCGGTCATCATGCGATCGCCCTGGTGCAGGCGGACCAGGTATTCGATCGTCGTGACGATGTCTTCCTTGGTCAGCACCGAACCGACAACCGGCTTGTCCAGGTTCAGGCCCAGCTTCTTGTTGACCTTGTAGCGGCCGACGCGAGCCAGGTCGTAGCGCTTCTCCTTGAAGAACAGGTTCTCCAGCAGGGTCTGCGCGGACTCCTTGGTCGGCGGCTCGCCCGGGCGCAGCTTGCGGTAGATATCGAGCAGCGCCTCGTCCTGCCCCGGCGTGCTGTCCTTCTCCAGGGTCGACATCATGATCTCGGAGAAACCGAAACGCTCGGTGATCTCCTCGGTCGTCAGGCCCAGCGCCTTGAGCAGCACGGTGACCGGCTGCCGACGCTTGCGGTCGATACGCACACCGACAGTGTCGCGCTTGTCGACGTCGAACTCGAGCCATGCGCCACGAGACGGGATGACGCGCACGGAATGCAGCGTCTTCTCGGTGCTCTTGTCGATGCTGTCGTCGAAGTAGACGCCCGGCGAACGGACGAGCTGCGATACGACGACGCGCTCGGTGCCGTTGATGATGAAGGTGCCCTTATCGGTCATCATCGGGAAATCACCCATGAAGACCGTCTGAGACTTGATCTCACCGGTGTTGTTGTTGATGAACTCCGCGGTCACGAACAGTGGCGCCGCGTAGGTCATGTCCTTGTCCTTGCACTCCTCGATCGAGGCTTTGTGCTCCTCGAAACGAGGATCGGAGAAGGACAACGACATGGAACCGGAGAAGTCCTCGATCGGCGAGAGCTCCTCGAGCACCTCCTCGAGCCCACCGAACGGATTGACGTCGCCGCGCGCCGTAGCGCGCTCCCGCCAATCCGGTGAACCGATCAGCCAGTTGAACGAGTCGGTTTGTAGATCGAGAAGACCGGGAACCTCCAGGGGTTCACGAATCTTCGCGAAAGACACCCGCTTCGGGGCTCCGGGAATACCGGCCTTGGTCTGGGTGGAGACTGCCAAGATGCGTCCTTCCAGCACCTCACGCGCGATCGCGTGGTGGTCCGCGACCGTCGCTTGTCTGCTACGAATTCCGCTGGACCCCACCCGAACGAAACCCGAACAGCAACCAGCGGAAGTAACACCGGAAGGTGGAACTTTCGTCGATGCGAACAAGGGATGGACAGGAGGCAGCCAGCGCAACGTCCAAAACTACACCCAACCCACGGGGGTGTCAAAGTACCACCCATGAAGGATGGCGGGCGGCTAACGCGCCGAGCCCGTTTTCTGTGGCGCACTGCACAAACACGAAGGCGATTGGTTGGGCCGAAGATGAGCTTCGGCCACAAAAAACGCCCCGGGAGTCCCGTCGTCCGCTGGCTGCGATTGCCGGGTCACCGATGGGGGTTTGCCCCTGTGACAGCTGCCGCTGTTGTGAATAGCGTGACGCGTCGGACGAAACTCGTCAAGTGCGGCAGGGCCTGCGCGTGGCGCGAGATCGTTTGTCGCGCTGGCGGATCACCGAAAAAGGGCTTCCCACCAGGGGCGTAAAACGCCTTGACCGATCAGTTGTCGGCGATCTCGGCGGCCAGCCAGCGACCGTCCACCTTTTGCATCCGCAGCACCACCGGACCGGAGGCGAGCGGCTGCGGCGAGCCATCCTTGACGGCAACGACATTGAGGTCGACGAGCAGCTCCGCCCGATCATCAGTGAGCAAAGTCACACCGATCGGGTCGGTCGTGACCTCGGTATCGGTCTGCGCCTGCTTGATCGTGTCGACCGTGGTGTCGATGTACTTCTCGAGGTCCGCGCGCATGTCGTCGGTCAGGACGGCACCGACGGCGTCCTTCCACGTGTCGATCTCCGCGGCCCGGTAGCCGTAGAGCGTCGACAGGGCATTACTGGCGGCGGCCTTCACCTCGGTGGTCGATTTATTGTCGACGTAGGCCAGATTGCTGTCGTCGACGCCGGGACGGAAGGCGGCGACCACGGCGAACGCGCCGAGTACCGCCGCGGCGATACCGCAGATAATGGCGGTGCGCCAGGTCTTCCACCAGGCACCGCGGGCCGCGGGCTGGCGCTGGGGTCGGCTCGCCGCCGGACGTTCCTTCGACAGGCCGACCCGCGGGCGGGCGGTGGAGCTCGAGCGAGCAGTGTCGGAGGTCCCGCGGTCGGCCTGCCCGCGCACATCGGCGGCAGTGGTCCGGGCGCCGGAGCTGCGCTGGGCCGCGGGGCGGCGCTTGGGGGTTACGCGGTTGACGGCGGGTCGCTTATTGGCCATTTCCCTGCCTCCTATCGGCCCGGCTGCGCGGGTGCGCTCGGCTCGGTGGCGGGATCGGTGGCGGGCACCGCGCCGGTATCGAGCGAGACCGGTTCGCCGAGATTCTGTGCCTGCTCGGCCTTCCAGGTGTCGCCCTCCTGCACCAGGTCGAGGCTCCACAGTTGTCGGAAGGTGGCAGGCTGCCCGCCGGGCCAGGCGCGGGTAATCCGCAGCACCACGAAGGCCGAGGCGTGGTCGAGTTCGCTATTGAGCGAGGTGATGGTCGCGCCCTCGACAACGGACTGCATGCGCGTCTTCGCTTCGGAGACCTGGGCCTTCAGCGAGTCCAGATCCTTGGTCTGCTCCTTGCGGAGCTCGCCCGTAGTGGAGGAGATCATGTTCTGGATCGAGCCGTCCACATCATCGGGATCGAAGGACATCAGGTTCACGGCGGCCTGCTGGGCGTCGCTGAGCGCGGAGTCACGGGCCTGGGCGCGTGGGCGGTCCTGCATGAGTCCGCCGACGATCCAGGTGCTCCCGAAGAACACTGCCGCGACGGCGGCGACCACCAACAGGGCGATCGACGCCAGTGTCACGGCCTTGTGCTTGTCTGCACCGGTGTCGCCCGACTGGTCCCCAGGCACCGGCTGGCCCGCCGTCATTCCGGCTTGTTTTCGGCCGGAATCCACCGCGGTGGGCTCAGTTGCTTCGGGGTGTGGATCCCGGCCAGAAGCACGCCGGGATGACGAGGAGTCAGTGTCCTTGGTCAGCGATGGGTCCTTGGTCAGCGATGGCTTGGTCGCCCCGGCAGCCGACTCGACCTGGGCTGGTGAATCAGCGGTCGGCGAGGTCGCGGTGTCGACCTCGACGGTCGGCTCATCGGCCGATTCGCCCAGGTTCGCGCCGGGATCGCTGTCATGTTGCTGGCTCACGCCGACACCATACTTTCCTGTTCACGCGGCACCGCTTCGGCTGGCGCACATCAGTGTTTGGGCGTAATGCCCATGAGCGTGGCGAGCTGGGTGGCGACCGGGTTCAGATTGAGTTTCTCGGGATCGACCTTGGGGTTGTTGTCCCACGGCTGCGCAACACTGGGATCGGCGAACTCGGCCCGCTCGCCACCCCGGACTGCGGACGGATTCCCCTGCGGCGCAAGGCACTTGGCCTCGGTATTGAAGGGGAAGTCGTCGCGAGTGTCGTCGAAGTCCGGATTCTGCGCCTTCATTTCGTCGAGAATGCGCTGGGTGCCCTCATAACCCACCGTGCAGGCCGGGGGGTTATTGGTTTCCAGCACCAGCCCGAAGTGGGTGGTGCCATCGCCGGGGGCGGTGGCCGATGCGCCGATGGATAGCAGCGGCAACATCTGCAGTACCGGGCCGAGTGCGTAGAACTTCGGCGAGACGGCCTTCAGCAGTACGCGCAGGTTGGCCAGGTCCCTGGTGAGCGGTTCGCCGCTCTCCTGCAACAGCTTCGCGATCTGATCGCCCGCGTCGGTACCGGTACCGATGAGGCGGCGAATATCCGGATCATTGGAGCGCAGCTGCGCCGACAGCCGATCCAGCCCATCGCTGAACTGCAGAATGGCCGGGGACTGCTCGGCCTGGGTGGTCAGCGCGGTCTGGGCGTCGCGAATCAATTGCAGCGTCTGCGGCAGCGCCTCGACACCGGTCTCGGTGAACTTCGCCAGCGAATCGACCAGGATCTGTAGGTCGTCGCCCTTACCGTCGAAGGCCTTGCCCAGTTCGGTAATGGTGGTGGACAGCGCCACCAGGTCGGTGGTGCTGGCGAAATGGTCCACGCTGGAGAGCAGCGTCTCGACCGGAATCGGGGTTTGCGCCCCGTCGATGATCGAGCCGTCCTCCAGGTAGGGAGCACCCGCGCTGGTCGGCATGAGATCGACGTACTGCTCACCGATGGCGGAACGATTGGCCACCACGGCCTTGGCGTTCCTGGGTACCTTCGGCGCGCCGGAATCCATATCGAGGGTGATCAGCACGCCGTCGGGCGTGATCTCCAGTTTGCCGACCCGGCCGACCGGGACTCCGCGGTAGGTGACCTCCGCGCCCTTGGAGATATTGCCGGTCTGATCCGCGCGGACCTGTACGTGGTACTGGCCGAAGCCCAACATATTGTCCAGGCGAACGTATTTCGCGCCGACGAACACCACACCGACTACCGCGATCACCACGAAGAAGATCAACTGGAAGCGCACCAGACGGGTCATCGCGGACCACCCACTCCCAGCTGATCGAGCAGCGATCCGA
Source organism: Nocardia uniformis NBRC 13702 (assembly GCF_001613345.1). Classification (GTDB taxonomy): domain Bacteria; phylum Actinomycetota; class Actinomycetes; order Mycobacteriales; family Mycobacteriaceae; genus Nocardia; species Nocardia uniformis. Next base: position 11,586 of record NZ_BDCE01000095.1, read on the forward strand.
GCGGATCGTTCGGAATCGGAAGTCCGGCAGGCAATTGCGGACGCACCACGGTCGGCGGCAGCGGCAGCAGGGAGACGGTGGGCCAGCCCGGCCGCGGACCATTGCCGTTGTAGTACGGGTTGCTGCCGTCGACCGGCACGGGACGACCGGTCTTCGGCGGCACATAGACCGGATCCGGTTTGCCCACACCGAGGTTCGACAGCAGCGTGCCGATCTGCAGATCCACCGACAGCCACGTGTTGACCTGACCGCCGAAGGCCGACTTGATCGACTCGTCCGGGAACGGGTAGGTCGGAATCAGCGGGAACGCGGTCACCAGGTCATCGGACGAGTTGCCCAGCGCCTGCAGGGTGGGCCGCAGCGAGTTGAGGTCGCGGATCAGATCGTCCTTGGAATTGTCCAGCACATCGAATCCGGCCTGACCGACCCGATCCAGCTGGGCGAGCAGACCGACCAGCTGCGGCCGCTGTTCCTCCAGAATCCGGATGCCGGTGGGCAATTCGTCGAGCACCTTGGAAATCTGCTCGGTCTGCTGACCGAGGCGGCTGCTCAGTGTGTTGAGACCGTCGAGTGCGCGGGTGATGTCGTCCACCTGCTGGTTCAGGCCGCCGATCAGGGTGTCGGCCTGCTCCAGCAGATGCCGGACCTTGCTCTCGCGACCCTTGAGGGCCTTGTTGAGCTCCACCACAATGGGCTGCAACTGCGCCACGCCACCACCATTGAGCAGCAGCGACAGCGCACCGAGCACCTGTTCCACCTCGGTGGCGGTGCGGGTGTTCTCGACCGGGATAACGGCATTGTCCCGCAGCCGCACCGGATCCGGGTCGTGCGCGGGCACCGACAGTTCGACGAACTTCTCACCCAGCAGATTCGACTGCCGCACCTCGGCGCGGGCATTGGCGGGCAGGTTCACCGAATTCTGCACGGTGGCCCGTACATTCGCGGTCCAGCCATCCGGCGCGAGGGTGATCTCGTCGACCCGGCCCACGGCGATACCGTCGACCTTCACGGTGGACTGCGGCACCAGATCCAGTACATCGGAGAACCGGATATCGAGATGCAGCGGATTGTCACCGACACTCGGGCCGCCGGGCAGCGGAATGCTGTACGCGCCATCGCCGCATCCGGTGACCAGCAGGGTGACCGCGCCGAGGGCGGTGGCCATGGCAGCGATTCGCCGACCGACCCTGCCCGCGGGCCACCACATACCGGCCTTTCCGTCCCGGCGTGCCACGCCCACCTCGGAATGACGGGGCGGCCTGCCGGAGTGACGGGCGGGCGCGCCGGAATGACTGTGAGTGGGAGTGCTCATCGCTGTCCATCTCCTTCCGACGGCGGAGCCTGATCCGAAGGGATACCCGGCATGGTGCCGGGCAGGGGTGCGCGCTGCTGGTTGTCACCGCTGAGAATGCCGAACGGCAGTATCAGCGACGGCGTCTTCACGCCCGCGGTGACCTGCGAGGTAATGGCCTCGCAGTTGTCGAGAATCGGGCGCATCTGCCTGGTGATGGCATCGAATTTGGGATCGCCCGGCCGCAGTTTGCCCAGATCCAGCATCTTGCAGATGACACCGAACGGATCCTGCAAATCGGTGAAGTTCGGGCGCATATCGAGGGTGCCGGTCTCACCGTTGTGCACATTGATGAGGTTGCTCAGCGCGGTCGGAATGAGTGGTAGCGCCGCGGCCAGATCGTCGCGCTGATCGGCGAGGGTCTGGGTGAGCTGGGTCAGGGCGTGGGCATTGGACTGCACCAGCTCCCGATTGTCGTCGATGAACCGCGCCACATCGCCGAGCGCGACCGACAGCAGGCTCAGCGCGTCGCCGAGGGTTTGACGCTCACCGGCGAGGAATCCGGCCAGATCGGCGAGTTGCACATTGAACTGCCGCACCTGCTGATCGTTCTCGGCCAGCATGGTGACGAACTGCTGCAGGTTTTTCACCGTATCGAAGATGTCGGTCCGTGAATCCGACAGCACCGCAGCGGCTTTGGACAGTTGCGTAAAGCTGTTGGCGAGAGCCTCACCGTTTCCGGCCAGATTGGCGGAGGTGGTGCGTACGAGTTCGTTGAGCGCCCCGTCCTTGTTCGCGCCATTGGGGCCCAGGGCATCCGAGAGTTCGGTAATGCTCTTGTAGAGCCGGTCGACCTCGACCGGGGTGGCGGTGCGGTCCTTCGGGATGGTGGCGTTGCGCTCCATCTTCGGTCCGCCCCGATAAACCGGCGCGAGCTGGATGTAGCGGTCGGAAACGACCGACGGCGTGATCTGCGCGGCCTTGGCGTCGGCCGGAATATCGTATTCGCGGTCGACATTCATGACGATCTTGACCTGCTCACCCATCGGTTCGATGGAGGCCACCCGGCCCACCGGCACACCCAGGATGCGCACATCGGAACCCTCGTAGATGCCGATGGACTTGTCGAAGTACGCGGTGATCCTGGTGGTGTTGAACCTGTCGAAGCCCCACCACGCCACCGCGCCCAGTAGTACGACACCGGCGAGAATCGCGGCGACGACGCGCTTGGAATCGGCGGAGCGCACCGAGCTCATGAAATCGCGAGCCATCAGTTGCCTCCCAGCTGCCGGATCGGTTCGCGGTAGCCGGGTACATCCGGCAGTGCGGGCGGGATCAGGTTGGTGATCACCGCGTCGAACCAGCGGCCGGTGCCGAGCACATTGGCGTAGAGCCCGTAGAACGGTGCGGCCAGCGTCAGCGTTTTGGAGATATCGGCCTGGTGGGCGTTGAGAATGTCGATGGTCTTATTGAGGTTCGTCAGGGCGTCGCCCATTTGTGCCTCGTTATCGTGCACCAGCGCACTCAGTTCCGCGCCAATGGTTTTCGCGCCATTGAGCAGCTGCGAGATGGCCTGCTGCCGGATATTGAGTTCGGCCAGCAGCTGTCCGCCGCTGGCGAGCAGTCGTTCGAATTCGGCATTGCGGTCGGCGAGCACCCGGGTGGTCTGCCTGGTCGCGCCGAACAGCTTGCGCAGCTGCTCATCGCGCTTCGCGATGGATTCTGAGAGCCGCGCGACACCGTCGATGGAACCGCGGATCTCCGGCGGGGTGGCCGAGAACGCCTCCGACAGCACCCGCATGGAGGCGGCCAGCTGATTGGTATCGGTTTCCTCGATGTGCTCGGCGGCATCGCTGAACGCGTCCACCACATCGTAGGGAGATACGGTGCGCGACAGCGGAATCGGCTTCCCCGGATCGGCCGCGTCGGAGCCCTTGGGGTCCAGCGCCAGATACTTCTGGCCGAGCAGCGTCTTGATCTGAATCGAGGCGGTGGTCTCATTGCCGATCCAGGCGTCCTGGGTGCGGAAGTCGATCAGCACCCGGTCACCGTCGAGCCGCACACTCTGTACGGCCCCGACCTTGACGCCCGCGATCCGTACCTCATTGCCCTTCTTCAGGCCCGCGGCCTCGGAGAACTCCGCGGTGTACTTGGTGCCCGCGCCGATAATCGGCAATTGATTCAGGCTGAAGGCCGTCATGGTCACCAGCAGCACCAGTGCCAGACCGAGCCCGCCCATGAATGCCGGGCTGCGCTTACCGAGCAGGGTCCGGTCGTCCATCAGCGGCCTCCCTTCCCATGGCAGCGCGGTGCGGGGTTCGTGTAGACAGGCTGGTTGATGGTGGGCATATCGGCGGGCAGATTCAGCTGCGGCGCGTCCGCGATACCCGGTCCGACGACAAGGTCGATACCGCACAGATAGAACTGGAACCAGGAGCCGTAACTCGCTGCCCGGCCGAGCTTTTCCATCTTGATGGGCAGATTGGTCAGGCCCTCGTCGACCTCGCCCCGCCGCTCATTGAGGGTGCCGGTGAGCTGGTTCAGTCCGGCGATCGAGCCCTGCAGATTCGGCCGGGTCGGAACGAGCAGATCGGCGGTGGCCGAGGCCAGATCGCCGAGTGAGCTGACCGCCTGGCCGATGGTGCCGCGCTCGGAGTTCAGTCCGCTGATCAGCGCCTCGGTATTGACGATCAACTGGTCCAGCTGACCGTCGCGCGAATTGATGGCGTCCAGTACAGCATTCAGGTTCCGCACCACCTCACCGATGACCGCGTCCTTGTCGGCGATCTTGTTGGTGAGGCTGGCGGTGCTGGACACCAGATTTCGAATGGTGCCGGCTTCGCCCTGGAAGACCTGAATGATCTCGTAGGACAGCTTGTTCACGTCATCGGGGGTGAGCGTCTGGAACAGCGGCCGGAAACCATTGAACAGCTCGGTGAGATTCAGCGCGGGCTTGGTGCGCTCCAGTGGAATGGTCGCACCCTTGGTGATTTTGCGACCCTGCTGTCCCGCGCCCTGCTCGAGCGCGATATAGCGCTGCCCCACCAGATTTCGGTACTTGATGCTCGCGGTGGTGGAGGCGGGCAGCCAGTCGCGGTCATTGAGTTCGAACCGCACCTCGGCGAGCCGCTTGTCGACAATGGCCACCTCGGTGACCTTGCCGACCCGCACACCGGCGATCCGCACCTCATCACCCGGATTGACCGAGGTGACATCGGTGAAGCGGGCCTTGAACTCGGTACCGCCGCCGGTGTAGTTGGCGATGGTCAGCGCCAGGACACCGGTCGCCAGCACTGTGACGATTACGAAGACGATGAGCTTGGTCAGCGTGCCGCCGAGCCCGTGCAGTAGATCTCTCATCGAACGCTCACCTCACTGCCACGGAAGGCGGGGGCCGCGATACGGGTCACCCAGGTGGGCACCTGGTTCGGCGAAACACCGTGGGCCGCGCCGTAGATCGATCCGAGCGTCTGCTGCTCGATGGGCGATCCGGCGGTTGTCATGGCGTACGGGCCGAATACACGGTACTGCGGCTCCGGCATGAAACCGATGTTCTGATCACCGGGAGTCCGCGACGGCGGCTGGTAGGAACCGTCATTGGCGGAGCCATTGGTGTATTGGCCCGGATCCACGCCCAACGGGTATTCCGGAATGCACATCGGTCCACGCTCATCGAACCACCGCGGCTCATCCTGGTTCGGCAGATAGCGACCACGCGGATTGACGATTTCCACCGATACCCGCGAACCCGGCAGATCGGTGCCCTTACCGAAGATCTCATCGATCCGCGGCTTCATCTGCGCGAAATTCGCCAGCGCGCAGGAGTAGCCCGGCGAGAACTTGGCGAGCGCCTCCAGTGCGGGCCGCGAATCGGCGGCCACGTCGATAATGTTGTCGCGGTTATTGATCAGGAAATCCGCGGTCGCCGAGGAGCTCGGTGTCAACGTCGCCAGCAGGGTGTCGATCTGCGAACGCTGCTGCACGATGGTGGCATTGGTGGTGCGCAGATTGTCCAGCGCGGACACCAGCTGCGGTGCGGCCTCGGAGTAGGTCGCGGCGACATCGGCGAATCGGCGCAGATCCTCCTGCAGCGTCGGCAGTTCGACATTGACCTCGGTGAAGATCTGATCCAGCCGATCGATGGTGCGGCCGAGTTCCTCGCCCCTGCCCTGCAGGGCCTGCGACAGCGCGCCGAGGGTGGCTGCCAGATACTGCGGCGGAATCGCCTGCAGCAGCGGCAGCAGATCGTCCAGTAGCTGGCTCACCTCGACGGCATGGCCGGAGGTGTCCTGTCTCAGGGTCATATTCTCGGTGAGTTGACCGCTGGGATCGGCGGGCCACACCAGGTCCACGTAGCGCTCACCGAAGAGGGTTTTGGGCAGCAGCCGCGCGGTGACATTGGCCGGGATCCGTTCGGCCCGAGCGGGATCGATGGCCAGATGCAGCGTCACCTCGCCATTGCGGAAATCGCTGGAGCGCACCTCACCGACCGTGACACCGCGAACCTTCACATCCGCATTGCGGGTCAGGGCGTTTCCGACGGTATCGGTCACCAGATCGACCTTCACCACATCGACGAACGCCTTGTTGTAGATGGCGATGGTGGTGGACAGGAACAGCGCCATCACCACGAAGAAGAGCACCCCGAGAGTTCGGGTGCGCAACGTCTCGGTGGACCGCCAGAACCGCACCCGCTGCGCAGTATTCATGCTGACTCCATCCCGGATGAGCGGGGGGCCTGCGTGGTTACGCAAGCTGCCGCCTCCGGCCCCTGACCGCTCATCCGGCCACCCGCACCGTCGTGGTCGTACCCCAAATAGCCAGGGACAGGAAGAAATCGAGAATATTCACCAGCACGATGGCGGCGCGCACCGCGCGCCCCACGGCCACGCCGACACCGGCCGGACCGCCGGTCGCGGTGAAGCCGTAGTAGCAGTGCACCAGGATGATGACGAATGCGAATACCAGCACTTTGACGAACGAATAGAGCACGTCTTCAGGTGGTAGGAACAAACTGAAATAGTGGTCGTATGAGCCGCTGGATTGGCCATTGAAATAGATGCTGATGGATCTCGACGCCAGGTAGGTACCCAGCAGGCCGACGATATACAGCGGAATGACGGCCAGGAATCCAGCGATTACCCGGGTACTCACCAGAAATGGCACGCCCGGCACCGCCATCACCTCGAGTGCGTCGATCTCCTCGGAGATCCGCATGGCACCCAGTTGTGCGGTGAAGCCACAGCCGACCGTGGCCGACAATGCCAGTGCCGCAACGAGGGGCGCGAGTTCACGGGTATTGATGTAGCCGGTCAGGAAGCCGGTCAGCACCCCGGAGCCGAGCGCGTCGAGGGCCTTGAAGCCCTGCAGGCCCACGACCACGCCGACCGACGCCGACATGAAGACAATGACGCCGATGGTGCCGCCGATCACCGCCAGCGCACCCGAACCGAAGGTCACCTCGGCCAGCAGCCGCATGACCTCCTTGCGGTAATGCACTGCGGTACGCGGAATCCAAGCAATGGCCCGCGTATAGAACGACATCTGATCGCCCGCTTGATCGATGATCTTCACGGGGGCTTTCAGCACACCGGTAACCCGGCGCGCCGACCGTTTGATTGCGGTGGAGCGCTGCGAAACAACCATGGATCAGGCGCCCTTGGCCGGGACGACCTGAAGATAGATCAGGGTCAGAATCAGGTTGAGGAAGAAGAGGACCAGGAATGTGATCACGACCGATTGATTCACCGCTTCACCGACTCCCTTCGGGCCCCCCTTCGGATGCAACCCCTTGTACGAGGCGATTACCCCCGCGACCAGACCGAAGATGACCGCCTTGATCTCACCGATCCACAGATCGGGCAGCTGCGCCAGCGCGGAGAAGGAAGCCAGGTACGCGCCCGGGCTACCGCCCTGCAGACCCACATTGAAGAAGTAGCCGCCCGCGATACCGACCACCGATACGAGTCCGTTGAGCAGTAGCGCCACCAGCATCATGCCCAATACCCGCGGCACCACGAGGCGGTGAATGGGATCGATGCCGAGCACCTCCATCGCGTCGATCTCCTCGCGAATGGTGCGCGAGCCGAGATCGGCGGCGACGGCCGAGCCGGCGGCCCCGGCGATGATCAACGCGGTCACCACCGGAGCCGCTTGCTGGACGGTTGCGAGCACACTCGTCGCGCCGGTGAACGACTCCGCACCGAGCTGCTTGATGAGCGAGCCGGTCTGCAGAGCCACGACGGCGCCGAACGGGATTGCCACCAGAGCGGCGGGAAGTATCGACACACTCGCGATGAACCACGACTGCTCGATGAACTCCCGCCACTGGAAGGGTCGACGAAAAGTCTTGCGCACCACATCGAGAAGGAGTGCGAAGATGTTGCCAGCCTGAGCAAGACCCGACTCGACCGGTGTGCGCAGCCGTGTCAGGGGTTTGGTCACCCGGCGTATGTTACCCGTTAGTCAGGTCGTGTCTAACCGTGGTGTCGAACGCGCCCTGGTAGGCGGGAATTACCTGCGTGTCGCCATCACCGTTCGCGTCCAGCGACTCCTGGATGGCCACCTGCGCGCTATGCGGGAGGGTGTGCATGATCTGACGCACCCGCTCGCGGCGACGCTGGACCGCCTGACGCACCGGCATACCGGGAGTTGCCCGCATCTGCGGGATGATGCCCTCGACCTCTTCGGTCCCGTGGTTATGGCCCGCGTCGGCGAGCGCTTGCTCGCGCGCCATCTGGGTCTCGTCCTTCTCCTCGGACATACCGATCGGGCCGATCATGCGGCCGTTGAGGAACTGCTTGACGACCGGCTCGTCCGAAGTGAGCAGCACCTCACGCGGGCCGAACATGACCAGCTGGCGGCGGAACAGCATGCCGATATTGTCGGGCACGAGGCGGGCCAGGTTGATGTTGTGCGTCACGATCAGAATCGTGGCGTCGATCTGGGCATTGATATCGATGAGCAGCTGCGACAGGTACGTGGTGCGGACCGGGTCCAGACCGGAGTCGGGCTCATCGACCAGGATGATCTGCGGGTCCAGCACGAGAGCACGGGCCAGGCCCGCGCGCTTGCGCATACCACCGGAGATCTCACCGGGGAGCTTGCCTTCCGCACCGAGCAGACCGGTCAGCTCGAGCTTCTCCATAACGATCTTCTTGATATCGGACTCGGACTTCTTCGTGTGCTCCCGCAGCGGGAAGGCCACGTTGTCATAGAGATTCATCGAGCCGAACAGCGCGCCGTCCTGGAACAGGACGCCGAACAGTTTGCGGATCTCGTAGAGCTCCTTATTGGAGCACGTGGTGATGTCGGTGCCGTCGATGTAGATCGAGCCGCGCTCCGGGCGCAGCAGACCGATCAACGATTTCAAAAAGACGGATTTACCAGTACCGGAAGGGCCGAGCAGAGCGCTGACTTCCCCCGTAGGCAGGGTCAAGGTGACATCCTGCCAAATTCGCTGCGAGCCGAACGACTTGGTGATGCCTTCGGTCCTGACCTCGACGCCCACGCCTACCTCCACAATTCTCCGACGAGCGCACTACTGCGGGACACGGAACAATGCGCGGTGTGCCGCATCACAGTAGGTTGGGTCACTGTATCGCATAAGCACCGTCTCGGACACCGGGACCTGACTCGCGAGTAGAAACAACCGCTCACATCCCCCGATCACGGCGTAATCACGACGACAATACCGCGATTCGGCCGCCCGAGCCCCCGTCATTGCCGGTTGCCCGAGACGCGCAGAGCGGAGTCCCGAGACGCGAAAAGAGCGGTCCCACAAGGGGACCGCTCTTTTCTGCAAGTCGGACCGAGTCGCACCGGCATTGCCCGTGCGCACTCGCCCTCGGGGTTTCAGGGGCAGAACCCTTGCTGTCCCGAGGATCCCGCCACCCGGGGTTTCAGGGGCGTAAGCCCCTGAAAGTCCCGAGAGTTGGGGGATTCTTACTTGACGGTGATCTTGGCGCCGGCCTCTTCGAGCTTGGCCTTGGCGGCGTCGGCCGCGTCCTTGGCAACCTTCTCCAGGATCGCCTTCGGGGCGCCCTCGACCAGGTCCTTGGCTTCCTTCAGACCCAGGCCGGAGACGATCTCGCGAACGACCTTGATGACCTGGATCTTCTTGTCGCCGGCCGACTCCAGGACGACGTCGAACTCGTCCTGCTCTTCGGCAGCCTCGACGGGCGCAGCGCCACCGGCGGCGGCGACGGCGACCGGAGCGGCAGCGGTGACCTCGAACTTGTCCTCGAACGCCTTCACGAACTCGGACAGCTCGAGCAGGGTCATGCCACTGAAGGTTTCGAGCAGCTCTTCGACGTTAGCCATGGTGTTTCCTTTCGATGGGTGTCGTCACCGCACGAGCGGCGACGAAATAGCTTTGGGGCAGAGACTTATTCGGCGTCGGCCGCGGGAGCGTCGGCAGCCGGAGCGGCGGCAGCGCCACCCTCGTTCGCCTTCTTCTCCTCGAGGGCCGCAAGCAGGCGAGCGACCTGGTTGCCGGGCGCGGCGAACAGCGCCGCGGCCTTCGACAGGTTGCCCTTCATGGCACCGGCCAGCTTGGCCAGCAGCACCTCGCGGGACTCCAGGTCGGCGATCCGCTCAACTTCGGACACGGACAGCGCGACGCCGTCCATGTAGCCGCCCTTGATGATCAGCGCCTTGTTGTCCTTGGCGAAAGCCTTGAGCGCCTTCGCGGCATCGACCGGCTCACCCTTGATGAAGGTGATAGCGGTCGGACCGACGAACAAGTCATCCAGGCCAGCGACGCCCGCCTCAGCGGCAGCCAGCTTGACCAGGGTGTTCTTGGCGACGGAGTAAGTGGCGTCCGCGCCGAGGTCGCGTCGCAGCTGCGAGATCTTGCCGACGGACAGGCCACGGTATTCCGTGATAACTGTGGCCGTGGAGGACCGGAACTGCTCCGCGATCTCCGCAACCGCGGTGACCTTCTCTGGTTTTGCCATACTTCGCCTCCTCTCTGGATGGTCGGTTCTCGATGAACTACCGACTCCGGAGGAAAGAACGCCCGCAGACAAAGCAAACGCCCCGGACGCAGAGGTCCCGGGGCGTGAAAGAAACATATGGCGATTACTCGCGAAATGCTTCCCAACCTCGGCTCTCCCTGCGTGGGCCGCCGGCAATATCGCCGGACCTTCGCCTGCCTCGCGGCAGCAACCAACGGTCTTCGGTAGAACGATGTGGGGTGATAGTCGAACAAACTCGTCGACGACCGTTCAACAGACTAGCGGAACACCCCACCATCTGCCAAAACGGGGTCACCTCGACTCGGTCACAGACTCCCGCCATTGCCGCGCCCATGCACTGTCCCGCAGGACGGACCAGGGCAGTCCTCGGATCTCCGGAGGAACCGGAACCACACCAGCTAGCGCGATCAGGTCAATCTCGTATGGGCTGTCGAGCCACCCGCTGTCCACTATTCCCCTCCTACTTCCGATACGAATTCTCTAGACCGTCCCGGCAGGCACGACCCACCGGGAGTGCTGGCCGGTATGCACGGCGATGGTGTCGAAGTCGTTGTCGTAATGCAGGACAGCCAGTCCGTGGTGTCGCGCGGTAACCGCAACGATGAGATCAGCAATGGATGCACATCGGTGCTGCCCGGCGTCCGTAAGCGCCGATTGCACCGCCGATGTCAGTGCCCACAGGTCATCCGGTGTGTCCACCCATTCCAGCGAGGCGCGGAGATTCTCCTCTATTCGCGCACGGTCATCGCCGTTGCGCGCGGAGTACAGCATCTCCAGTTCGGTCACCCCGCAGATATGCACGAGGGCCCGATCCATCAGTGGCACAAGGACTTCACGAACAGGTGCCAGATGTAGCCGCGCGAGTGCGCTCTTGTCGACCAAGAACCGGCTCACCCCCACAGGCGGTCCTCCGCTCCCGGTTCCAGCAATGCGGCGAAAGCGCCGTCTTCTGCCAGATCAACCAGTCTGCGAACGGAATCGATCCGGATTACCTCGCGCAGTGCGGCGTCGATGGTGTCCCGGAGTGTTTCGGTGCCAAGGATCGCCTTGGCACGATCTAGTTTGGTCGGATCCACTTCCACGCTGGTCTTAGCCATAGCAACCTCCTCTATATCTAGTCCCAGTGTATCTAGATATCTCAGGTTGTGGGTATCAGACATCAATTTTGGGTTCAACCGGCAATACACGAAGGGCCGGGACGGGGATTCCCGTACCGGCCCTTCAGGCTATTGCGTTGCTACGCAAGTTCCGCGAAGAAGTCAGTCCTCTTCGGCGTAGTTGCGGGTGCGGTTCGGATCCACCGGGATGCCCGGTCCGGTGTTCGTCGAGAACGTCACCTTCTTGACGTAGCGGCCCTTCGCAGTGGAGGGCTTGACGCGCAGGATCTCTTCGAGGGCAGCGCCGTAGTTCTCCGCCAGCTTCTTGTCGTCGAAAGACGCCTTGCCGATGACGAAGTGCAGGTTGGCCTGCTTGTCGACGCGGAAGTTGATCTTGCCGCCCTTGATCTCGTTGACAGCCTTCGCCACATCGGGGGTGACGGTGCCGGTCTTCGGGTTCGGCATCAGGCCACGCGGGCCCAGCACACGAGCGATACGACCGACCTTGGCCATCTGATCCGGGGTGGCGATGGCGGCATCGAATTCCAGCCAGCCGCCCTGGATGCGCTCGATCAGGTCCTCGGCGCCAACGGCGTCCGCACCGGCGGCCTCGGCCTCGGCGGCCTTGTCGCCGACGGCGAACACGATGACGCGGGCGGTCTTACCGGTGCCGTGCGGCAGGTTGACCGTGCCACGGACCATCTGATCAGCCTTGCGGGGATCGACACCGAGACGGACGGCAACCTCGACGGTCGCGTCGGTCTTCTTGGTGGAGGTCTCCTTCGCGAGCCGCACGGCGGCCAGCGGGGCGTAGAGCGAGTCGCGGTCGACCTTGGCGGCCGCCTCGAGATAAGCCTTGCTTCGTTTTGCCATAATTCTCTGTCCTGTTCGTAAGTTCAGAAGTGGTTGCCGGGACTGGCCGTCCCTCCCACTCGAGCTGGAAGACTCGTACTACCCGGTGACGGTGATACCCATCGAACGGGCGGTACCAGCGATGATCTTCGCCGCGGCGTCGATATCGTTGGCGTTCAGATCTTCCTGCTTGGTCTTGGCGATCTCACGGACCTGGTCCATGGTGACGGTCGCGACCTTGTTGCGGTGCGGCTCGGCCGAACCCTTCTGCACACCGGCGGCCTTCAGCAGCAGACGCGCGGCGGGCGGCGTCTTCAGCTTGAAGTCGAACGAGCGGTCTTCGTAGACCGTGATCTCGACCGGAATGACGTTGCCACGCTGCGACTCGGTCGCGGCGTTGTACGCCTTGCAGAACTCCATGATGTTGACGCCGTGCTGACCCAGCGCGGGGCCGACCGGCGGGGCCGGGTTAGCGGCACCGGCCTGGATCTGGAGCTTGATAAGCCCAGAGACCTTCTTCTTCTTCGGGGGCATCTTTCTTCCTTGGTTTAGGTTCCTTACGGATTCCCGTAAGCCTGCTCCGGACGCACCGCGGGCATAGAACTGCCCGAGGCACAGCCCGCAAGTCTATGCGAACGAAAACAGGGCGGTGACACCGGCCCATTTCGGCCGGGCCACCGCCCCGATGCGTTAAATCTTGGCGACTTGAGTGAAGCCGAGTTCGACCGGAGTCTCGCGGCCGAAGATCGAGACCAGCACCTTGAGCTTCTGCTGCTCGGCATTGACCTCGGAGATGCTGGCCGGGAGGGTGGCGAACGGGCCGTCCATCACGGTGACGGACTCGCCGACCTCGAAGTCGACCTCAATGGTCGGCTTGGCGGAAACGCCCTCACCGGACGCGGCGGCGGAACCGGCGCCGGCGGCAGCCGCGGCGGGCTTCTTCTGCTGCGCGGCGGGGACCAGGAACTTCACCACGTCGCCGATGGACAGCGGTGAGGGCCGCGAAGTAGCGCCGACGAAACCGGTGACACCGGGGGTATTGCGAACCGCACCCCAGGACTCGTCATTCAGTTCCATACGCACCAGGATGTAGCCCGGCAGCACCTTGCGGTTGACGTTCTTCTTCTGGCCGTTCTTGATCTCGGTGACCTCTTCGGTCGGAACCTCGACCTGGAAGATGTACTCCTCGAGACCGAGGTTCTGCACGCGGGTTTCGAGATTGGCCTTGACCTTGTTCTCGTAACCGGCGTAGGAGTGCACGACGTACCAGTCGCCGGGGGCGCGCCGCAGCGCCGCCTTCATTTCCGCGACGGGGTCGGCGGGTTCGGCATCGATGGGTACGGAGGTGTCGATGACCTCATCGGTGTCGGCGGGCTCAGCGTCGATGGACTCAGCTTCCGCGGCCGGCTCGAGGTCGGCGGATTCCTCGACGATGCCGGTGGCCTCCACCGTGTCGTCGACCTGGAATTCGTCGGTTGTGCCGTTCTCCGGGGTGCTCACTGGGCACTCGCTTCCTGTGTCGTCACGTACATCCTGTGCGTGCCGGGTCGATACCCGGCGGATGGCTCCGCCTGCTGAGACATTCGGGCCGAACCATCTGCCTCGGGACGGTACCCGGCGTCGACGGTCAGTTAGCCGAACAGCCAGCTGACACCCTTGATGAACGCCACATCCACTCCGGCGATGAACGAGACCATGAAGATCACGAACACCAGGACAACGCTCGTATAGGTGACCATCTGCTTGCGGTTGGGCCAGATGACCTTGCGAAGTTCCGCGATAACTTCCTTGAGGAACTTCAACAGACGCTTGAACGGATTACCCGTACCGCCACGCCCGGCCTCGGCCGGCTTGCTCGTCTTCTTCAACGAGGGCCGATCGACGGTTGCGATCGAACCTGTTGTCTCCGCCTGCGACGTACGAGTCCGCCGAGTGGAACGCTTGCCGCTCGGGCGAGCCACCGCATTGGTGTCGTCGCCCTCATCGGCAGCGCCGTGGCGAGTATCCCGCTCGTCGACCACGTCGATCCTCTCTCGTCGCTGGCATTAGGGCAGGGGCGACAGGACTTGAACCTGCAACCTGCGGTTTTGGAGACCGCTGCTCTGCCAGTTGAGCTACGCCCCTTCGGCTGGACGGAAATTCACAGCTATCCAGCCACTGGTTTCTTCAGTTGTACCGGGTTTTTCACAAGTACGCGCGCCGCTCCTCGGAGCAGCGCGCATCGGCTGGTGACCCCAGATTCACAAGTCTACGTTAACCCGCACGCGAATCGCCAATCGGGGTGATCACTGTCCGCCGATGCGTCCCCACCCCGTCAGTCCGGCGCGCTTTTGGCCGGAATCCACTACTGATCGGAGGTGGATCCCGGCCAAATGCACGCCGGGATGACGAGGGGCGTAGATGACCTGGGGGTCGGTCAGGCCAACTGCACAGTGGCGGTGGCGCGTCCGAAGATCTTGCGGCCTTCGGACTTTGCGACAATCGCCACTACCGCGGTCCTGGTTTCCGGGTCGACCGACTTGACCTTGCCGGTGTATTCGATCTCGGCGGCGCGGTCGGCGGGGACATAGACCGGGCTGGTGAAGCGCACGTTGTACTCCTTCACCGCACCCGGGTCGCCCAGCCAGGAGGTGACGAAACCGCCGCCCAGGCCCATGGTCAACATGCCATGTGCCACAACGTTTTCCAGACCGACGAGTTTGCAGACGTCGTCGCTCCAGTGAATCGGGTTGGCATCGCCGGAAACACCCGCGTAGTTCACCAGATCGCCGCGGGTCAGGCGGACGATGCGCGCGGGCAGAATATCGCCGGCGGCTACATCCTCGAAACGCAGGCCGTGCCTGGTCCGGGTGGACGCGTCGGCCGCGCCGCGCGGCTCGGGGCGCGGCGCCTTCGGCAGCTCGGGCACATCGATGCGCGCGTGGTGGGCGGGACGCTCTTCCGGGCCGAGGCCGTGCATGAGCACATTGCGCACCGCGCCGGAGAGATTGGGATCGATATCACCGCCGCTGCGACCGATCAGCGTGGTGTAGGTGGTGAGCACCAGCTCGTTGTCCTGCGCGACCACATCGTTCTTGGTGACGATGATGTCGCCACCGAACGCCTGGCGGAACGAATGCAGGTAGACGATGCAGCTGAGCTGATCCCCGGCCTTGATCGGGCGGTGGAATTCCAGAATCTGATCGGTCTGCATGATCTGGCTCAGGTCGTAGCCGGTGACGACCTGCTCGAAGAGCGCGGTCTGGGCCAGAATGCCGACCAGGGAGATAAAGCTGAGCGGGGCGACCAGACCGTCGTAGCCGTACTCCTGGGCAATGTCCTCATCCCAGTGCGCCGGGTGGTAGTCCTGCACGGCGCGGGCGTACTCACGCACCTTCTCGCGGCCGACCTCGTAGTAGTCGTCCACCCGGTAGTGGTGGCCGACCATGGCGGCGGCGTGCGCGGCGGGATCGAAAACCTCGCCTGGATCGACCATATCGGCCTCGATGTCGGTTACGGCCTCGGTGTTGACAGTCACGGCAGGAAGTCCCTATCTGATCCCGAACGGGATCGGGCGGAGCGCTGAACCACCGCTATATACACCAAGAGCCGGACCGGGGCCACTGTCCCGCTGTATGAGGGACGAAGTGACTACGCCGATCCGGCACTTCTTCCACGCGGTAGGACGCGCGGGTTTAAGTTAGCGAGACTCGCGGTGGGCCCGGTGGGTACCGCAGTTGGGGCAGAACTTCTTGAGTTCCAGACGATCCGGGTCGTTACGCCGGTTCTTCTTGGTGATGTAGTTACGGTGCTTGCACTGCTCGCAGGCCAAGGTGATCTTTGGCCGGATATCAGTGGACTTCGCGGCCACGATGCGCCTTCTTTCCGGTCAGCCTGATGGTTAATCAGTATGGGGTAGCGATGGCCGGACTTGAACCGGCGACACAACGATTATGAGTCGTTTGCTCTACCAACTGAGCTACACCGCCATGCGAGGATTCGCGGCGGCGATAGCTCGGTCATCGATCTGGATGCCGAGTCGGTCACCACCGGCAATCCGGCGAGCCCCCTAACGGAATCGAACCGTTGACCTTTTCCTTACCATGGAAACGCTCTACCGACTGAGCTAAGGGGGCATGTCTGCGTGGCTCCGACCTTGCGGTCGGGGCGCTGAAGACTTGAACGAGGTTACACAACATCTCGACCCAACTACAAACCGTGTGGTGAGAGATGGTTTTCACGGGTGAACAACCGGCAGTCGAGGAGGTGGATCCCGGCCACGGGCGCGCCGGGATGACGGGCGCGGCACTCAGGGGCGGCGGGCGCTCGTCATTCCGGCGTGCTTGTGGCCGGAATCCACGCCGCGAACACACGAAACCCCCTGGGACCTTGATGGTTCCAGGGGGTTCGCGGGGTGGCAGATGTAGGATTCGAACCTACGTAGGCTTTCGCCGACGGATTTACAGTCCGCTCCCATTGGCCGCTCGGGCAATCTGCCGTGCGCCTTACAGCGCGGTGACGAGAATACATCGAACCCCCTCCCGGAACGCAAACCGGCTGGAAAACGCGGTGCCGGACGGACTACCTTCGGCGGGACAACCCCGCAAAACTTCCGATCTCGGACAGGAGCACAAGCAGTGGCCGATTCGTCGTTCGATGTCGTCAGCAAGGTCGATCGCCAGGAGGTGGATAACGCCCTCAACCAGGCGGCTAAGGAGCTGAGCACCCGCTACGACTTCCGCGGCACCGGCGCGAGCATCGAATGGTCCGGCGAGGAGAAGATCGTTCTCCAGGCCGAGGCCGAGGATCGCGTCAAGGCCGCGCTGGAGGTGTTCAAGGAGAAGCTGATTCGCCGCGATATCTCCCTGAAATCATTCGATGCCGGCGATCCCCAGCAGTCCGGCAAGGTGTACAAGATCACAGGCGAGATCGTGCAGGGCATCTCCCAGGAGAACGCCAAGAAGATCTCCAAGAAGATCCGCGAAGAGGGCCCCAAGAGCGTGAAGGCGCAGATCCAGGGCGATGAACTGCGCGTCAGCAGCAAGAACCGCGACGATCTGCAGGCCGTGATCTCACTGCTCAAGGGCGGCGACTTCGACGTGGCGCTGCAGTTCGTGAATTACCGGTAGCTCGCTCGAGTCTCCCGTGGCCCCGGCTTACGCCGGGGCCACGGCTCTGAATAGGGGTGGGATTCCGCCACCCCGGCCGTTCCGAGATACAGTGCGCCCGCCACGCGCGCAGCACCTACCGCCGCACGCACGACCTGCCGCCTCACGTGAGACCCGCCACCCCACGCAGGGACCTGCCACCTCACGCAGGGAGCCGCCACCTCACGAGCGACCTGCCGCCCTCGCGTGCGAGCCGCCTCGCGCGCGATCGACTGCTCGCCTGTGGCCCTACTGCATTGTGCTCGGGTCGAATTCGCGCTTCTCGACGAGGACCAGCCAGTTTCCGGAATTGTCGCGGACGATGGCTTCGACGCCGTAGGGGCGTTCGGCGGGCGGCTGGACGAATTCGACGCCCTTGGCGGTGAGTTCCTCGAAGGTCTTCTGGCAGTTGTCGGTTGCCAGGCCCAGGGCGCCGTTGGTGCCGTTGGCGAGGGCGCGGCGGACGGCTTCGGCGAAGTTCTCGTCCAGGGGTGGGCCGGGGATCATGAGGGTGATCTCGAGTTCGAGATGATCGGGATGAGCTACCGTCACCCAACGAAATCCGTTGTCCCCCATGCTCACATCGGTGACTTCGACGAACCCGAGCTTATCGATGTACCACTGCTTGGCGGCGGTCTGATCCTGCACGTAGACGGTGACGAGCGAGACATTCGTAATGGTTGTCATACGCCAAGGCTATGAACTCGACCCTTGCGACGCTTCTCCAAAATTGCGGTGTTCAATCCGGGAGCTTGCGGTCGGACAGGCCGTGCATGAAGACGTAGCAGCCGGGGATGGGTGGGGTGCCCTCGGCGGCGAATTTGGCCTGGTACTCCGAGGGGGACATGCCGACGAGCTCGGTGAACTTGCCGCTGAAGGACCCGAGGCTGGTGTAGCCGACCAGCATGCAGGTCTCGGTGACCGTCACATTCGAGGAGCGCAGCAGATCCTGGGCGCGTTCGATGCGGCGTTCAGCCAGGTAGACGGCGGGCGTCTTGCCGTAGGTGGCCGCGAAGCAGCGCAGGAAGTGGTACTTGGACACACCTGCGGCCGCCGCCAGACTGTCCAGATCCAGCGGCTCCGCGTAATTCCGGTCGGCCAGGTCCCGCGCTCGCCGCAGGTGCGGGAGCAGATCTTCCGGAACCGGCCGGGCGCTCACGAGAAGGGCTGGAGTTCGTCGAAACGCAGCGAGGCTCGGCCCGCGCCGCGCCAGAGCTTGGCGGTGAGGTCGAGATCCTCATCGGTGACCAGATTGCCCATGACCCGAACCGCCGTGCGCTGCAAGAGTTTCGAGCGCATGACCGGGGGTCCGCCGAATGGCACCGCGCGCGGGTGGGTGGCCAGCGCGGCGAGGCGGCGCGCCACCGAGTAGGTGCGGCCGTAGCGGGCGCGCAACATATCCGGCCACAGTCCGCTCAGATCGGGTTCGTCGAGGATTCCGGCGAGCATGTGCCCGCCCTCCAGGCCGTAGTCGATGCCCTCGCCATTGAGCGGGTTCACGCATCCGGCGGCGTCACCGACCAGCGCCCAGTTGCGGCCCGCCACATTCGAGACCGCGCCACCCATGGGCAGCAGCGCCGAGGCGACCGCACGCGCTTCACCCTCGAATCCCCATTCCGCGCGGCGCTGCGAAACATAGTGCTGCAGTAGCGGTTTCAATGAAATATTGGAGGGCCGCTGTTCGGTGGCGAGGGAGCCGACGCCGATATTGACCTCACCGTTGCCGAGCGGGAACACCCATCCGTAGCCGGGGAGCAGGGTGCCCTCGGCATCGCGAAGTTCAAGATGGGAGGTAATCCACGGATCGTCGCTGCGCTCGGATTTGATGTAGGCCCGCGCCGCCACGCCGTACGCGTACTGGCGATGCCAGGTGCGGCCCAGCAGTTTGCCGACCGGCGACCGCACCCCGTCGGCCACGATCAGGGTCTTGCAGCCGATGGCATGCAGTCCACTGTCGGTTTTGACGGTCACCCCGGTGACCCGGTCACCGTCGCGCGCCACCTCGATCACGCGCGCGCCATCCACCATCTTCGCGCCGGACTTCATCGCGGTCTCGCGCAATTTATCGTCGAGTTCGGTTCGCGGAACAGCACTTCCATAGCTGGGGAACGACCCACCCGGCCACGGCAGCAACGCCTCCCGCCCGAACCCGGCCATCCGCAATCCGCGATTCACCGTATGCGCCCGCAGCCACTCCCCCAGCCCCAAATGCTCCAGCTCCGCGGTCGCCCGCGGCGTCAGCCCGTCACCACAGGTCTTATCCCGGGGAAATACCGCCGAATCGATCAGCAGTACATCGCGTCCGGCCCGAGCCGCCCAGGCCGCCGATGCCGATCCGGCCGGTCCCGCCCCCACCACCAGCACATCCGCATGCGCGGGCAATACATTCGAAGTGTGCCCCTGCACGGGCGTCGCATCCGGTGAACCCATGAGCCCAATACTTGCAGCCCCCCTGATCGCTGTCGACGCGCACCACACCATTCACCTCCGCACCCCCTGTGAACCTGACGACACCAACCAACCCCCATCCGCCCGCACCGACCCGGCAGATTCCCGACACCGAACCAGCAGATTCCCCACGCTGAGCCAGCAGCTCCCGGCACTGAACCAGCAGATTCCCCATACTGAGCCAGCAGCTCCCCGCACTGAACTAGCAGGTTCGCGGCCCGGTTCGGTTCTGGACTGAGTGGAGCGGGGGAGCGAAGCGGAGGAGCGGAGGGAGGGAAGAACCGGACGGCAGGGCCGCGAACTTGCCGTCGCGGAGCGGCGGCCGAAAACACAGCACCGGACGGCAGGGCCGCGAACTTGCCGTCGCGCAGCGACGGCGAAGAATACTGTCTATTACGTCGCACTCTGGTGGTGTCCCTGGGGATAGAAAGTGCGACACGATAGGTTCTTTCTCGTGGGGTCGGACGCGGCACTGGGAGATGGAATGAGCGCATCGGCTGTGAGCGATGAGAGCACCGTGGTGGCGGGGGTGGATCTGGGTGATCCGGAGCTCGCGGCAACCGTGAAGAAGGGCCTCGCTGAGGTCGAGGAACTGCTGATCACGGAGCTGTCCGACGGGGAGGAATTCCTGCAGGAGGCGGCGCTGCATCTGGCGAAGGCGGGCGGGAAGCGGTTCCGGCCGCTGTTCACCATCCTCACCGGTCAGTTGGGTCCGAAGCCCGACAGTCCGGATCTGATCACCGCGGGCACGGTGGTCGAGCTGGTGCATCTGGCGACCCTGTACCACGACGACGTCATGGATGAGGCTCCGATGCGACGCGGTGCGCCGAGCGTGAATTCGCGCTGGAGCAACAGCATCGCGATTCTGGCGGGCGACTACCTGTTCGCGCACGCCTCCCGACTGGTATCCACGCTGGGTCCGGACGCGGTGCGCATCATTGCCGAGACCTTCGCCGAGCTGGTCACCGGCCAGATGCGGGAAACGCTGGGTGCCAAGCAGTCCCAGGACCCGGTCGAGCACTACCTGCGGGTGGTGTGGGAGAAGACCGGTTCGTTGATCGCGGCCTCGGGTCGTTTCGGCGGCACCTTCTCCGGTGCGGATCTCGATCATGTGGAGCGGCTGGCGCGCCTCGGCGATGCCGTCGGCACCGCCTTCCAGATCTCCGACGACATTATCGATATCTCCTCGGCTTCGGAGCAGTCCGGTAAGACACCCGGCACCGACCTGCGCGAGGGCGTGCACACGCTGCCGGTGTTGTACGCGCTGCGCGATGAGGGCGCCGACGGCGACCGGCTACGCAAACTGCTGGCCAAACCGCTCGAGACCGATGACGAGGTGGGCGTGGCCCTGGACCTGCTGTCGCGCTCGCACGGCATGGTGCTGGCCAAGGAGAAGCTGCAGGGGTACGCCGATATCGCGCACGCGGAGCTGTCCGCGCTGCCGCCCGGCCCGGCCAATGAGGCATTGGAGCGGCTGGTCCGCTACACCATCGAAAGGGTCGGCTGACCTGCCGCGCGGCCACCCGGGGAACCTGTTGCCCCGTGCTTGTCGTTGACCTGGTGTAACGCACGTCAGGGAGGGGTCGCGGCAGAAGGAGACCGATGCACGGGCATGGTTATGCGAACGGGTTGAAGACCTTCGGGCTCTTGGTGGGCATGTCGGCGCTGATCGTGTTCGCCGGGGCGCTGTTCCGCAACCCGACGATCCTGGTCCTGTCGATCCTGTTGGCCGTGGGCATGAACGCCTACGCCTACTTCAACAGCGACAAGCTGGCTTTGAAGTCGATGCACGCCCAGCCGGTTTCCGAATTGGAAGCGCCGGTCATGTACCGCATTGTGCGGGAGCTGGCCACGACGGCGCGCCAACCCATGCCGCGGCTGTACATCAGTCCGACGAACGCGCCCAATGCTTTCGCCACGGGCCGCAGTCCCCGGCACGCGGCGGTCTGCTGCACCACCGGCATCCTGCAGATCCTGGATGAGCGGGAATTGCGCGCGGTCCTCGGCCATGAGCTGTCGCACGTCTACAACCGCGACATCCTGATCTCCTCGGTGGCGGGTGCGCTGGCATCGGTTATCTCGGGTTTGGCGAATCTGGCCTTCTTCGCGAGCGCGTTCGGCGGCAATCGCAATGGTGGCGGCCCGAATATGCTTGGTATCCTGCTGGTTTCGCTGCTCGGCCCGATCGCGGCGACGGTCATTAAACTGGCTGTCTCCCGCTCCCGCGAATTCGAGGCCGACCAGGACGGCGCGGAACTCACCGGCGACCCCCTGGCCTTGGCCGCGGCGCTGCGCAAGATCGAACGCGGCGTCCAGGTAGCCCCTCTCGCCCCGGAACCCCGCCTGGCCGCGCAGTCCCACATGATGATCGCCAACCCATTCCGTGGCGGCGAGAAAATGGCCCGCCTCTTCGCCACGCACCCGCCGATGGCCGAGCGCATCGCCCGTCTGGAAGCCATGGCCGGCGGCAGGCGGGACTACTGAGGCCACATCGGTCCTGGCCCAGGTCACGGGCCACAGTCGCGCGGGCTCCGAGACAGGTACCGCCACAGACGAATTGCGGCCGTGGCGCGCTCAGGCGCGCGGTCTGGTGGCCCGGATTCCGGCGAGTACCACGTCGACAATGCGCTCCGCGTCCGGGCGAGCGAACGTGCGCATGCCGCGGTTCACAATGAGGTGCACCGGGCCGAACACCAGCTCGCCGAGGAAGGCGCTGTCGACCGGTGGCAGCTCGCCCCGCTCGACCGCGAGGTTCACCCGCCGACGCAGGGCGACTCCGCGCTGCTCGAGGATCCTGGCCACCGTCTGCCGGACGGCGGGGTTCTCGTGGGTGGGTTGGACGGCCTGTTCGAGTGCCTGGCCGAACGGGGTACCCAGGCCGCTGGCCATCGCCACCAGGTAGTCCACCAGGTCACGTCCGAGGTCGCCGGTGTCGATTATGGAGGCGAGGTCCTCGGCGTACTGCAGCAGGGCCTCGGCGACCAGTTCTTCGCGGTCCGGCCAGTTGCGGTAGACGCTGGTCCGGTGCACGCCGGCGAGTTCGGCGACCTCCTCGTAGCGGAAGCCCGCGATGCCGTCGCGCGCGACGAGTTCGGTCGTCGCGCCGAGGATCTGCGCGCGCACCCGCGCATTGCGGCCACCGGGACGGCGTGCCGACTGCCGGTTCGCGGTGCTGTCGGTCATTCGCGGGCTCATCTCCTGTCCAGCGTTCGGGTGTCGATTGTCGTCAGGTCGGCCGTTGCGGGGCAAGCCGATCGTGCCTAGACTCGATTAAAGCAACAGTTTGTCGCTTTAATGATTGGGCTCGGTGGCAGCGCCCCCACCCACTGTTCGACACGCCCTCCCCAGCAGACCTGGAGCACGCACCATGCACGTCCTCATTTCCGGAGCCGGTATCGCCGGGCTCGCCAGCGCACTCGAACTCGGCACCCGCGGCCACGACGTCACCGTCGTCGAGTACGGCCGCCACTTCCGGCTCGAAGGAACGCCCATCGACATCCGCGGTGACGCGATCGAGGCCGTGGACCGGATGGGACTGCTCGAGCGGATTCACGACCTTCGGCTCCGGATGTCGGAGTCCAGCCGGTTCGTCGACGATGACGGCACACCGGTGGGCCGTGTCCCGATCGCGGAGATAAGCGACTCCGACGACATCGAGATCCTGCGTGCGGACCTCGTGCGCGTCCTCGCCGACGCGCTCCCGGCGTCCGTGACGATCCGCTTCGGCGACTCCATCCAGACGGTGACCGACCACGGCGACGACGTTCGGGTCCGTTTCGACTCCGGCCGCACCGGACGGTACGACCTGGTGATCGGTGCCGACGGCCAGCACTCCGCGGTACGCGACCTAGTTTTCGGGCCCGAGCGGAACTACGTCCGGCACCTCGGTGTCTACTTCGCCCTCGCCGATCTCCCCGGCGAGGAATGGTCCGATGGCGTCAATTCGATCTACAACGTCCCCGACCGGTTGGCGGGCATCTTCCGGTACGGGGGCAGAACCGTCGCGGTCTTCCAGTTCCGCTCCGGGCCGCTCGACTACGACCACCACGACCTGGATGCCCAGAAGCGGATCCTCTTCGACGCCTTCGCGGATTACCGGTCGTGGAAGATCCCCCGGCTACTCGACGCGGTGCGCGCCGCGCCCGAGTTCTTCTTCGACGCCGCGAGCCAGATCCACCTGCCGTCCTGGCACCGCGGCCGCGTCGTCCTCGTCGGGGACGCGGGGTACTGCCCCGCCTTCCTCTCCGGCCGGGGCACCTCCCTCGCGCTCACCGGCGCCCACTTTCTCGCGGCGGAACTCGAAGCGTGCGGCAACGACCACACCGCCGCGTTCGAACGGTACGAGGCCCGACTGCGTCCTCATGTCACCTTCGCCCAGGAGATCGTCGACCTCGGGCGCGACCACCTGCTCCCGGCCACCTGGGATGCCATCGCCGCCCGCAACGAGCGTCTGCGCGCAGCGAGCACCCATGTGCGCTGAACCGGACACGGCGGAACTCGACACCGAACCGCTCCCGGTCGCAACGCGAGCGGTTCGGGGCGGGGGCGCCGCGATCGACCAGCAGGGGCGTCCCGCACACGCCCGCCACCAGGAAGCCCGCTCGAATCGCGCCCGCCACCGGAAGCCCCCGACCGCTTACTTCCCCTTGCGCCGGAGGAAATTCGTTGTGAACGACGACGCACCGGGTGCACCCGCCCCCACCATGCAAAAGCACCGCTGGAGTAGGCGACTCATCCTCTGGGTGGCGGTCATGATCCTCGCCAATGTCCTGGCCGACGTCGCCATCACCTCCCCGCTCATGGTCCTACCCCAAATGCTCGAGCACTTCGACACCGACCAGGCCGCGTGGCTGAATGCGAGCGCGATGCTGGCGGGGGCCATCTGGTCACCCTTGCTCGCGAAGAGCTCCGATATCTTCGGCGAGCGCCGAATGCTCATTGCCACCCTGCTACTCGCGTGCGTGGGCGCGCTGGTCTGCCTCGCCGCACCCAATATCTGGATCTTCCTGGTGGGACGCTTCATTCAGGGCGCCGCCCTGGGTGCGACCTTCATTACGGTGGCCCTCGCCCGTCGGCTCTACACCCCGCGGGTGGCCATGGCGGTGGTCGGGCTCGTCATGTCCGGCTCGGCGATCGTCGGGGTGCTCGAACCCTTCCTGATGACGCCGGTCATCGACCACTTCGGCTACCGGAGCGTATTCATCGCGGGGGCCTTGCTCGCCGCACTGGCCGCGCTCAGCGTGCGCTTCCTCATTCCGAGGACACCGGGGCGCAGCAGCGGACGCATCGATATGCGCGGTGCGCTCCTGCTCGGTGGCGGCCTCGGCGCGGTACTCGGCTACGTCACCCTCGGCCGGGATTCCGGGTGGCTGTCCGGGAGCATGATCGTGCTACTGGTGGCCGGGGTCGCGGCATTGGCCGGTTGGCTGGTCCTCGCCCTGCGGATCGAGGAGCCCATTATCGATATCCGGGCCCTCAGCCGACCCATCGTGCTGACGCTGCTGGCCCTGGTGCTGGCCGCGGGCGCCTTCCGGAGCATGGTGCAGCTGACGGGGATCGTCGCCCAGGTGCCGACGGACCTAGGTCTCGGTTACGGGCTGGGCGACGGGGAATCGGTCGCGGTGCTGCTCGCGACCGTCTCGTTCGGCATCATTCTCGGCGGCGCGCTGGCCGGATGGCTCGCCGGGCGGTTCGGTCCCGCGACACCCCTGCTCGGCGGTATCGCCATCGGGACGGTCGCGACCTTCACAATGCTGGCGGGCGTATCGGTTCTCCCGCTGGCGATCGGCTGCGGAGCGGTGCTCGGTATGGCCGCCGGAGCGATCGGCACGTCCGGCTACAACATGGCGACCGAGCTCGCGCCGCCCGAGCGGCAGGGCACGGTCTCGGGCCTGGTGTCGGTCGTGCTCGCCCTCGGATCGGTCATCGTCAATGTCGCCGGGGGCGAAGTCCTCAAGGCCAACCGCACCATCGCCGACGGCACCCCGATGAGCACCGCGACCGGCGTCCATCTCTACGTCCTCATGGCCGGGGTGCTCTTCATAGTCGCCGCGGTGCCCGCGATCACGCTGATGCGGAACCGGCCTGTCACACCGCCCCCGGAGACAACACCGAGACCGATGGAGGACCCGGCCTACGACCGCATTGCCAGCGCGTAGAAACCACCGACCGGCGCAGGTCTGGGCTCCAATCGCGCTGCCGCACGGTGAAATACCGACCGACGGAGGGCCCCTCTACCTAGGTTGAGGCGTGATGCCGGAACAGCCCCTGTCATCCCGGTGTGCGTTGGGCG
>NZ_BDCE01000096.1 GCF_001613345.1 Nocardia uniformis NBRC 13702
GGGCGAAGGTGGCCGGGCGACATCGCGATGTCTACCTAGGTAATCGCATTGCCACCACATCGAACTGCGACCGTCGGAGACCTCCCCCGATCACAGTCGTGCCCGCCTGCGGAATGCAGGCGGGCACGAGATCTTCCAAGAGGTGGGAACTACGCGTCCTGGTTCGCGAACCAAGCCTCGATGTGCTTGCGCTCGCTCTCCATCACCTTGTGGAGCAGGTTCTCGACCAGCGGTTCGATCGCGCCGCCGACGAGGGCGACCTTCACGGCGACGGTGCCGACCACCTCGACCTCGGAACCCGCGGCGGTGGGCCGCAATTCGTAGGTGCCTTCCATTTCGGTGGTGATGCCCTTGGACGCGCCCTTGAAGTCACCCTTGGCGATTTCGCCCGCCAGGGGCCCCCAGTTATCGGTGCGTTCCAGCACGAGGTCGCTCTTGAGCACCTTGGTGACAAGGCTGGGGATCTTGTCCGCGGGTGCTGTTTCGGTCATATGGATTCGAATGGTGCCGGGCCCGTCGGGATGCGACAGGTCCAGGGTCGCGGTGGCGGCTTCGGCGAAACGCGCCTGCCACACGTCATCATTGGTAATCGCCCGGTGGAGATCTTCGACCGGAACGTTGTACTGCACCGTGAAGCTGATTTTTCGGGACATGGGCGCCAACGGTAGACCAGACATCGAATAGCCTGGTGAAGTGTCGGAAACTAGGCAGTCTGCAAACGCGGCCACGCGGAGTGTCGATCACCCGCAGCCGAGTGCCGATCACACCCCGCACCGGGAGATTCGTTTGCGACGGACCCGAACGGGGATCCTGATCGCGGCGACCGCGGTCAGCGCGCTGGCGGTGCTGCTGGTGCTCGCGGCCTGGCGCGACGACCAGTTGATCAGCTCCGATATGGGCGTTGCCACCGGTGAGGTGCTGTCCGCGGGCCGATTGCGCTCGGCGGTCATCTTCGTCACCCCGGACGGTCAGACACACAATCCGAAGGTCGGGGTCCTCTACCCCACCAAACTCACCGTCGGCGAGCGCATCAATGTCGAGTACCAGCGCAGCGATCCGGACCTGGTGCGGGTCGCGGGCCGTGACGCGTCGGTGGCGATCATTCCGGCGCTGTCGGTGATCGTGGTGGCGTGGCTGGTGGCACTGCCCGCACTGTGGCTGTTGCGCCGGATGGGCCGCTAGGGTTCGACTGTGGCGAAAACAGAGCGGCGAGAATCGTTTCGGGCCTCGCTGGAGAAGCAGCCCCATGAGGTCGCGTCGATGTTCGACGGGGTCGCGAAGCGGTACGACCTCACCAATACCGTGATTTCCGGTGGGCAGGACCGTTATTGGCGGTGGGCGACACGGAACGCCCTGGCGCTGCGGCCCGGTGAGCGGGTACTCGATCTGGCGGCCGGGACCGGTGTGTCCACGGTCGATCTGGCCAAGTCGGGTGCCTGGGTGGTGGCGGCGGACTTCTCCCAGGGCATGCTCGCGGCCGGACGGCATCGCAGGGTGCCGATGGTGGCCGCCGATGCCATGGCGCTGCCGTTCGAGGACGAATCCTTCGATGCGGTGACCATCGCGTACGGTCTGCGCAATGTGTCCGATCCGGATCTGGCGCTGCGCGAAATGCTGCGGGTCACCAAACCGGGTGGGCGACTGGCGGTGGCGGAGTTCTCCACCCCGACCTTCGGACCGTTCCGAACCCTGTACATGGAGTACCTGATGAAGGCGCTGCCCCGGATGGCGCGCGCGGTCTCCAGCAATCCGGACGCCTACGTGTATCTGGCGGAGTCGATTCGGTCCTGGCCGACACAGCCGCAACTGGCGCTGCGCATCGAGGACGCGGGCTGGTCACGGGTGCAGTGGCGCAATCTCTCGGGCGGGGTCGTTGCCGTGCACCGTGGTTTCAAACTGGACTGACCCTTCTCCACGGAGTGACGCAGGTCACGGGCCTGAGGCGTTCTCACCGCCGCCCAAATCGGCGGTGAGGAAAATTGTCATCTGGACATAACGTCCGGTAAATCCGGCGCAACCGGGACTCGGAATGATCGGTCCTATGTCGGATGCAGTCATTCCCCGCGCGAGCACCCGGACGGCGTGCTCGTATTGCGGCGTGGGCTGCGGCATCACCGTGGATACGAAGGTCGATGCCCAGGGCGCGACGGTTATCGCGAAGGTGAGCGGCGACAAGCTGCACCCGGTCAATGCCGGACGGCTGTGCACCAAGGGCGCCACACACCTCGAGCTGATGGCGACCCCGGGCCGGATGACCACCGCGTATCGGCGGTCCGAGCGGGGACGATCGGCACTCGCGGTGCCGGTGGACGACGCCGTACGGGAGGCGGCCGACCGGTTGCGGGCGATTCTCGATACGCACGGGCCGGATGCCATCGCGCTGTATGTGTCGGGGCAGATGTCGATGGAGGCGCAGTACCTGGCGACCAAACTCGCCAAGGGGTACCTGCGGACCGTCCATATCGAGGCCAATTCGCGGCTGTGTATGGCCAGCGCGGCCACCGGCTACAAGCAGTCCCTCGGTGCGGACGGGCCGCCCGGCTCCTACGCGGATATCGATCACGCCGATCTGTTCTTCGTCATCGGCGCGAATATGGCCGATTGCCATCCGATCCTGTTCCTGCGCATGGCGGATCGGTTGAAGGCGGGCGCGAAACTCATTGTCGTCGACCCGCGGCGCACCGATACCGCCACGCGCGCGGACCTCTTTCTACAGATCAAGCCCGGCACCGACCTGGCGCTCATGAACGGGCTGCTGCATCTGCTCGTCGAAAACGGGGATATCGACGCGGAATTCATCGCCGAGCACACCGAGGGCTGGGCGGCCATGCCGGAATTCCTGGCCGACTATCCACCCGCGCGGGTCGCCGAGCTCACCGGGATCGACGAGGCGGACCTGCGCACCGCCGCCCGGTGGATCGGCGCGGCGGGCGAGTGGATGTCGCTGTGGACCATGGGGCTCAATCAGTCCACGCACGGCACCTGGAATACCAACGCCCTGTGCAATCTGCACCTGGCCACCGGCGCCATCGCCCGCACCGGCAGCGGCCCGTTCTCGCTCACCGGCCAGCCGAATGCCATGGGCGGCAGGGAAATGGGTTATATGGGCCCCGGGTTGCCCGGACAGCGCTCGGTGCTGTCGGCCGCCGACAGGACCTTCGTGGAGACCGAATGGGGCGTGGAACCGGGCACCATTCGCGATACCGGCGGACCGGGCACCATCGAAATGTTCCGCGGCCTGGCCGAGGGCCAGATCAAGGCGTGCTGGGTCATCTGTAGCAATCCGGTTGCCTCGGTGGCGAATCGGAAGACCGTTATCGCCGGGCTGGAGGCGGCGGAGCTGGTGATCGCACAGGATGTGTACACCGAGACCGCCACCAATGCCTACGCCGACCTGCTGTTGCCCGCGACGCTGTGGGCGGAATCCGATGCGGTCATGGTGAATTCGGAACGCACCATGACGCTATTGCAGAGCTCGGTCGATCCGGTCGGCGACGCACGACCGGATTGGCTGCTCATCGCGCAGGTCGCCACCGCCATGGGGTTCGACGGTTTCGACTTCACCTCCAGCGCGGAGGTCTTCGACGAGATCCGCCGGTTCAGCAATCCCGCAACGGGATACGACCTGCGCGGCATCACCCATGACGCGCTGCGCGAGGGCCCCATGCAATGGCCGTGCCCAGATCCGGAGCGGCGGCACAATCCCATTCGCTATGTGAACGACGGCGTCAGCCAGACGCCATTCACCGATGAGACCGGCCACCGGCCGCGCCTGGCCTTCGCCACTCCCAGCCGCCGCGCCGTGTTCTGGCCGCGCCCGCATCTGCTGCCCGCCGAGATGCCGGATGACGATTTCCCGTTCGTACTCAATACCGGCCGCCTGCAACACCAGTGGCACACCATGACCAAGACGGGGAAGGTCGCGAAGCTCACCAAGCTGAACGGGAAACCGTTCGTGGAGGTGCACCCCGACGATGCCGAGAAGCTGGGACTGGGCCCCGGTGACCAGCTCGAAATCGCGTCTCGCCGTGGACGTGCCGTCCTGCCGGTCCAGATCAGCGACCGGACCCGGCCGGGCACCTGCTTCGCGCCGTTCCACTGGAATGACGAACACGGCGAATACCTGACCATCAATGCCGTTACCAATGACGCGGTCGATCCGGCGTCGTTGCAACCCGAATTCAAGGCGTGCGCGGTCCGACTGCGGAAGGTGACCACGCTGGCACGCGGTGCGGATTCTTCGTCCGCTCCCGACGCCGCGACCGGCACGATGGCCGATCCGGCCACAGCCGCCCCGGACTCCGGTCCGTCCGGTGCGTTCCAGCCATCGATGGGTACGAGCAATGCCCCGCATCCGCTGGCGGTCATGCTCGGCCTGGACAGCGCCACCGCACCCACCCTCAGCGAGACCGAACGTATCTACCTGGGCGGTTATTTGGCCGCACTGCAATCACTCCCGGTAACCGGGCAACCGGTACTACCGGACTCCGCGCCGATCTCGTCCGGTTCGCGCGTCTGGATCAATGGTCTGCTGGGCGGAATGTACTCGCGGACGGCACATATCGCGGCCGGTGCCGAATCGGCGGGCTCGGACGGCGACGGGCAGGAGACCGGCACCGCCACCGACGGATCCGATACGCCGCCTCGGGCCGTAACCGTGCTGTGGGCGTCGCAGACGGGAACCGCGGAGGAATTCGCGGCCGATGTCGCCACCCGATTGACCGAATCCGGTTTCCTGCCGCGCCTGCTCGATATGGACTCCGCCGAACTGACCGATCTCACCGGCGATGTGCTGGCCATCAGCAGTACCTTCGGCGACGGTGGACCGCCGGACAATGGCGCGGACTTCTGGGAACGGTTGTCCGACAGCGCCCTTCGTTTCACCGGTGTGCGGTACGCGGTATTCGCACTCGGTGACTCCTCCTA
The DNA here is from genome assembly GCF_001613345.1 of Nocardia uniformis NBRC 13702. Classification (GTDB taxonomy): domain Bacteria; phylum Actinomycetota; class Actinomycetes; order Mycobacteriales; family Mycobacteriaceae; genus Nocardia; species Nocardia uniformis. The sequence continues at coordinate 4,927 of NZ_BDCE01000096.1, forward strand.
TGACGACTTCTGCGGGCACGGCCGCAAACTCGACGATCTGCTGGCGAAACGCGGTGCGGCACGGCTGCTGCCGCGAGTCGACAGCGAACCCGACCACGAGGACCTGTCGGAGCAGTGGCTGGAGGATATCGTCGCACTCCTCACCGATGCGCCGGATAACACCGCGGCACTGGGTGATTCGACAACACCCGGCCCGACCGGTCCCGGCTCGGCCGACCCGCGGGCGCTGCGATCCGGCCCGGCGGGCTCGGAGCCCGCCGATAGGGGCTTCCCCGGTCGCCCCAACTCGCCCCTGCGGGGAGCGAGCCGAATCGGGGCGGCATCGACCATGGGCGGACATCCGAGGGCCGGTGGGGCGGGCGATCTCGTGGACAGCGGGGTCGGCATCGCGTCGGCGGGACCGCGTGACCGGTCCGCCACCGTCGTCCGCACCCCGACGAAGGATCGCGCACACCGCGGCACGCCCGCGCCGTTCACCCGCAACGCTCCGATCCCCGCTCCCCTGGTACGCAATGAGCTGCTGTCCCGGCCGGGTTCGGAGAAGGAGGTGCGGCAGTTCGGATTCGACCTGCGCGGGCTGGCGGCGACCTACGAGGTCGGCGATTCACTGGGGGTTCGGCCCGCCAATTGCGACAAGCTGGTGGCCGAATGGCTGGACGCCACCGGGCTCGACGGTCGGCGCATGATCGATGTGGATGACCGGACGCTGCCGCTGTCCGACGCGTTGGGCACCTACTACGACATCACCAAGGTCTCCCAGGACCTGCTCGGCTTCATTGCCGAGCGCAATGTGAGCCCCCGGCTGGCGAAGCTGCTGCGCCGCGATAACCGCAATGAACTCGACCTGTACCTGTGGGACCGGCAGCCGGTCGACGTACTGCGCGATTTCCCGGTGCAGGCCGATCTGGTGGAGTGGCTCGGCACACTGAAAAAGCTACAGCCACGCCAGTATTCGATTTCCTCGAGTCCGCTCGTCAGCCCCGACGAAGTCCAGCTCACCGTCAGCGTGGTGCGTTACGGCGATCCGGATACCATCGGCTCGGCCGCCCGCCGCGGTGGCGTGTCGTCCACCTTCCTGGCTGATCGCGCGGATGCCGCGGTACCGATCTTCCTGCAGCGTGCCCCGCACTTCCGGCCGCCGCTGGATCCGAACGCGCCCATGATCATGGTCGGCCCCGGTACCGGTATCGCACCCTTCCGCGGCTTCCTCCAGGAACGCCGTGCCCTGGGCTGTGGCGGCCGCAATTGGCTGTTCTTCGGTGACCAGCACGCCAAGGACAATTTCTACTACCGCGCCGAACTCGAGGATATGTTCCGCTCGGGTTTCCTCACTCGACTCGATCTCGCGTTCTCCCGGGATCAGCGCGAGCGAATCTATGTGCAGCACCGCATGATCGAGCACGGGGCGGAGCTGTGGGCGTGGTTGCAGGACGGCGGTCATTTCTACGTCTGCGGTGATGCCGCCCGCATGGCCAAGGACGTAGACGACACCCTGCTGAAGATCGCCCGCATCCACGGCAAGCTCGACGACGACGGGGCGCTGGCCTTCAAGAAGCAGCTCATTGCCGAGAAGCGGTATGTGCGCGATGTGTACTGAATCGATGTGGGCTCGGTCACGGAACGCGATGTGAAACGGCAATGACGTAACTGTCCCGGTCAGTTCGTCGATAGGTCGGGGAGAGCCGTCGTGGGGGCGGCGTACCCGAAACAGAAGGGGCGGGACTTGCGCCGTCGGAGTATGGGACGAATCGTATTGGCGGCCTTGGTGACCGCCGTATCGCTGGGAATGGGCGGGCAGACGGCGACGGCGGAACCGGTGACCTCCCCCGGAGTCACGGTCCCCAGCGTGAAATCACCCGACGGCTCCTACATCAAGAGCATCGAGGTGAAGGACAGCCGCAATATCACGCTCCAGATCCATTCCGCGGTCATGGATGCGACCATCCCGGTGGATGTCCTGCGCCCCGCGGACACCTCCGCACCGCGACCCACCCTGTACCTGCTCAACGGCGCGGGTGGCGGAGTGGACACCGCCACCTGGAAACTGCGCACCGACGCACTCGATTTCCTGGCGGACAAGAACGTCAACGTCGTACAGATCATTTCCACCGGATTCGCGTTCTACACCGACTGGCTCGAGACCGATCCCGTACTCGGGGTGAACAAATGGTCCACCTACATCGGCGAGGAGCTGCCGACGCTGATCGACGCCGCGCTGGGCACCAATAAGGTGAACGCGATCGCGGGACTGTCCATGGCGGGCGTATCCGTGCTGAATCTCGCCATCAACAATCCGGGATTGTTTCGCAGCGCCGCCATTTACAGCGGAATCACCCAGACCAGTGATCCCATCGCCCGGGAAGCCGTACGGCTGACCGTGGAGGTGTGGGGCGGCGGTGATGTCGAGAATATGTGGGGCGCACCGGACAACCCGCTCTGGGTTGCCAACGACCCGACCATCCATGCCGAAAAGCTGCGCGGCACAAACCTGTTCGTCTCGACGGGCAATGGCATACCCGGGGTCTACGATATGCCTGGCGGCGAGTTCTTCCCCACCGAAACCGTTCTGGAGACACCGGAGCGGCTTGCCGTCGGCGCGTTCATCGAGGCGAATGTCGATATGTTCAACCGCAATCTGGAGAGCCGGTTGCGGGAGTTCGACATCCCCGCCACCTTCGTATACCGCGGCAGCGGAACCCACTCCTGGGGATACTGGCAGGACGATCTGAAGACGTCCTGGCCGGTACTGGCGCAGGGGCTGTATTCCGCTCCCTGACACGCGAATTCCCGACTTTCGATTCAGCGCCCGTCCGATTGGACGGGCGCTGAATCGTTTTCACAGCTGAATCGTTTTCACACCAGCGGCGGATTGAGGCGGGTGAAATCGCCGAGCCGGTAGTACGGGTAGTAGGGGTAAGGCGGAGTGGTGGCGCTGGCCTTGTCGAGGCGGGCCAGCTGCTCGGCGTCGAGTTGCCAGCCGACCGCACCGAGGTTCTGGCGCAGCTGCTCCTCATTGCGTGCGCCGACGATCACCGTCGCTACGGTGGGGCGGTTCAGCAGCCAGTTGAGCGCGATCTGCGGGACGGTGTGGCCGGTTTCGGCGGCGATCTCGTCGAGGACGTCGACCACGTCGTAGAGCACCTCGTCGTCGACCGGTGGACCGGCCTCGGCGGTCTGGTGCAGGCGGCTGCCCTCCGGAAGTGATTGGCCGCGACGGATTTTGCCGGTGAGGCGGCCCCAGCCGAGCGGGCTCCACACCACCGCGCCGACCCCTTGGTCCTGTCCGAGCGGCATGAGTTCGTACTCGTAGTCGCGACCGACGAGTGAGTAGAAGACCTGGTGTGCGACATAGCGCGGGAATCCGTGCTTATCCGCCGCGGCAAGGGATTTCATGAGCTGCCAGCCCGCGAAGTTCGAGGCTCCGACATAGCGGATCTTGCCCGCCCGTACCAGATCGTGCAGGGCCGCGAGAGTTTCCTCCACCGGCGTCCCGGCATCGAAGGCGTGCAGTTGGAACAGGTCGATATGGTCCACGCCGAGCCGGCGCAGCGAACCCTCGACCGCGCCGATCAGCCGGGACCGGCCGGAACCCGCGTCATTGGGTCCCGGGCCGGTGGGCAGCGCGGCCTTGGTGGACAGCAGCAGTTGATCGCGCCGCCCCCGAATCGCCTCGCCCAGCACCTCTTCGGAGGCTCCGTCCGAGTAGACGTCGGCGGTGTCGAACATGGTGACGCCCGCCTCCAGGCTGATATCCACCAATCGGCGGGCCTGCCGCGCATCGGTATCACCCCAGGCGGAGAACAATTCGCCGCGCCCACCGAAGGTGCCCGCGCCGAAGCTCAGTGCCGGAACCATCAAACCCGATGCTCCTAGCCGGCGGTACTCCATTGCGCGCTCCTAACGGGACTATAGTTTCGTTAACACTGGCGACGCTACACTCCTGATGCCGCAAATGGAACTGGAGGACCGTTATGACCCCGGACACGCCCGCCCCAGGCTCACTCCGCCCAGGTGGACGCACCGCCCGAGTCCGCGACGCCGTGCTGCGCGCCGCCGGTGACCTCTTGGCCGAACGCGGTTTCGCCTCCCTGGATCTGGCCGAAGTGGCCGCCCGCGCCGATGTCGGCAAGACCACCGTCTATCGCCGTTGGCGCACCCCCACCGGCCTGGTCGCCGATCTCCTCGTGGAAATGGCGGAAACCTCGCTCCCCCACGCGAATACGGGCACGCTGCGCGGCGATCTCCTGGCCAATGCCCGCCTGGTGGCGAAAACCCTCACCGACTCCCGCCAAAGCCGCCTCTTCAAGGCCGTCATCGCCGCCGCGACCAGCGACGACACCGCCGCCGAAGCCCTCCGCCGCTTCTACGACATCCGCCTGACCGAATGGGTGCCCTGCGTCGAGGCAGCCATCGCCCGGGGCGAGGCACCTCCCGAAACCGACGCCCGCGCAGTACTTTCCGCAGTGTCGGCCCCGCTCTACTACCGCCTCCTGGCCAGCGGCGACCCACTCGACGACACCACCATCACCACCGCCGCCGAAGCCGCCGCACTGGCCGCGGGCGCGGGCCTGTTCACCCGGCCCCAAGGGCAGTCCGCACGCTGAGAAACCGCACCGGCAGTCACCCCGGTGCGCCGTTCGTCATCCCGGGCCGCTGCCCTCATTCCGCCACGCTGTCGCAACCCAGCCACGCTGCCGCAACCCAGCCACGCTGCCGCAACCCAGCCACGCTGCCGCAACCCAGGCGCGCTATCGCCACCCCGGCGTGCGTTCGTCGTCCCTCCACGCTGTCACCATCCTGGCAGGGCCGTTCGCCGTCCCCGCACGCTGTCCTTATCCCGGCACGCTGCCCTCACCCCGGCACGCTGTCGCCATCCCGGCACGCCACCCTCATCCGGCGTGCCGGCCGTCGCCTCGGCGCGCTGTCGTCATCCCGGCGTGTTTTTGGCCGGGATCCACACCCCGAGGCACGTGCATCGAGCGCAATGGATTCCGGCCAAGAGCACGCCGGAATGACGGGGTCGGGACCGATGCTGGGGGTCGCGCCGGATCGCGGCCCATATGGGGTCGCGCCGGAATGGCGGGTCGCGGCCCACACCGGGCCCCGCCGACATGGCGGGTCGAGGTCGCTCAGCGGGTCCAGGTGGGGTCGCGGCCGGTGAGGCCGAGGAGTTTGTCCAGGGTGGGGGCGTTATCGGGGATTGGGACGACCGGGCCGAAGAGACCGGGGGTGCCCTCCTCCGGGGTGGTGCGCAGCCAATCCACCAGGATCGTCATATCTTCGGAGTCGGGGCAGCAGGGTTGGCCGGTGGCGCGGGCCAGGTCCCAGGTGTGGATGATCAGTTCATTGAGGGCGACCCTGGCCATTTCGGTGGCGGGCAGGGTCACCCCTCCGGCCTCGGTGTCGCCCTCCCAGGCCGCGGGGTCGCGCCACGCCGAGACCAGTGCCTTCAATTGGGCCGGGATCCGGCCGCGCCAGTCCTCGGGCAGGTCCGGTAGGCCCTGGGTAGGTGAAGCGGATGCGCCGATCGACTCCTTGGTGGCGGCTCGGCGGAATGCCTCGGTCAACCCCGCCACGTGGGCGAGCAGCTGTCCCACCGTCATATCGTCGCAGGGTGTCGCGGCCTCGAGTTGCTGCGCTGCAATCGCGCTGACCACCGCTTCCATACTTATGGCGGCGGGCTCCAGATCGAATATCCGGTCGTTCATCGGACCTCCCGAAGGCAGCGACCACCCACCATGAGCGGTCGACCCATATAGGGGACTACCCATCCCGGCGAGATTCACCGCTTTCGCCCCGTACGAATGTGCTTGCACCGCAACTCCGCAACCCACTCGTTAGCAGCGAAATCGCGTGGTGGGGAGGAGAATTGGAAGATGAAGGGTGATCGAGTAGAGATCGTTGTCGATACCGGCGACGGTTACCGCAATTACGAGGTGAGCGCTACCCGCGCCGGACGGCGGGTCGATGTGCGCATTGCTCGTGGCGTTGTAGAAGTCAGCGAACTGACCAGAACGGGTACGCAGGTGCGCACCGCGCGGTTCATGTCCGCCCGCGTGGTGGCACTGGTCGAGCATCCGGCCGAGAACGGACTGCTCCCCGGTGATTGACCGGGCACAGGGCGGGTAGTCGCAAGGTGGTTGCCAGCTCTGAAGATCGAGCGCATCCTCGACACTGACAGTCGGACGACGCGGAGAGGAGCACCCGATGACCGATCGCAGCATCGACGCGGTACCGGAAGCCGATCTGATCGAGCAGACGGTCCCGGCCTATCCGGAGAACCCGGTGGACGACCCGGAAGCCGAGGCAGACACCGCGGTGACCCTCCCGGATGACGAACGCAGCTGGGAGGCCGACGAGGCCGACGTGATCGAGCAGTCCATCCCGGTGCCGCTCGACGACGATTACGACGAGGGCGCGGACAGCGAGTACTGATCCCCGCGTCGGAGAGCGCGGCGGCGAGCCACCCCGATGGGCTCGCCGCCGCTTTCGTTTCCCGCCGCGATGACCAGGGGTTCGTACCGCGTAGTCAGGGCGCGGATCAGCCCGCGATGCCCGCCCGCACGGTGGCGTGCAACTCACGCAGGCTGGAGCGTTCGGTGGCCACCTCGAGGACGCGAATCCCGTGCCCGTGCCCGGTCAGTTCCACCGCCAGCTCGGACGGATCCACCTGCCGGTGCGGCACCCGGTAGGCCGCGCACATTGCGGCCAGATCCATTCCGTGCGGCGTGCCGAAGACCCGCTCGAAGACGCCCGCGTACTGCGGATCACCCTGTTCGAGCAGTTCGAAGATGCCGCCGCCATCGTCATTTGCGACCACAATGGTGAGGTCCCTCGGTCGCGGTTCGCCCGGTCCGATGAGTAGACCGGAGGCATCGTGCAGGAAGGTGAGGTCGCCGATGAGGGCGAGGGTGCGGCCCTCGTGCGTCAGCGCCGCACCGACCGCCGCCGAAACGGTGCCGTCGATACCGGCCACACCGCGATTGGACAGCACCTTGATACCGGGTCGCGGATGCGAGACCAGCGCGGCGTCACGCACCGGATTCGAGGCCCCGAGCAGCAGTTGATCGCCGTCGCGCAGCGCGTCCATGACCACGGCGGCGACATGCAATCCGGTGGGTTTGGGGTGCGAGGCCAGTTCGGCGCGCACCACCTTCACCGCCCGCTCGTCGAGTTCGCGGCAGTGGTCGAGCCATTCGGCGGTGGGCGCGCCATAGGTGACGGCGCGGGTACCGGTGCCGACCACATTGCCGGAGACATCGGGCCAGCGCGGTCCGGTGGTGAGCGCGTAGACGGTCACCTCGGGGTCGGCGAGCACCCGCGAAACCTGCCGATGCAGCGTGGGGCGGCCGGTAATGATGGCCTGCTTCGGCCGCAATAGTGACAGCGCCAGCGGATGCAGCGGTGGTCCGTGCATGGGGGCCGTGGGTTCGGCGACGGTCGGCAGGGTGGCCAGTTCCGGTCGATGCCCCGCCCCGTGTCCGGAAATGACGACCGTATCGAGCGAGAGATCGATATCGAGCGGGACATCCAGGGTCGCGTATTGCGTTGCGGTCCAAGGCCGTCCACTATCGCGCCCCTCGGGCAGCGGCTCGCCGACGTGGGCGTCCGGAACCAGCGGTTCGCGCAGCGGGATATCGAAGTGCACCGGCCCGGCATTGCCGGAGCGGGTTCCACGACCGGCAGCGAGCACCCGGCAGACGGCCGAGCGCCATACGCTGTTCTGCCGGCTGTAGGACCCGTCGTCTTCTTTCTCGGCGAGTCCGAGGCTGATGCTGGCGCGCACCTGGCTGTTGAACAGGCCGAGCTGTTCGATGGTCTGGTTGGCCCCGGTGCCCAGCATCTCGTAGGGCCGGTTGGCGCTGAGCACGATGAGCGGCACCCGCGCGTAGTTGGCCTCCAGTACGGCGGGTCCCAGATTGGCGACGGCGGTCCCGGAGGTCATGACCACCGGTACCGGGCGGCCGCTGGCAATGGCGAGCCCGACAGCCAGGAAGCCCGCGGTGCGCTCGTCGATCCGCATATGCAGCCGGATTCGTCCCGCGGCGTCGGCGGCCTGTAATGCGAAGGCCAGCGGCGCGTTTCGCGAACCGGGGCACAGGACGACGTCCCGCACTCCCCCGCGCGCCAGTTCGTCGACGACGACCTGCGCCTGTGCTGTCGAAGGATTCACGCTCCAAGCCTCCCAGACAGTCGACTTCCGCGCTGCGTCACCCCGCTCACACTCCCTGTTATAGTTAGGGTTTGCTAACCTAATCCCATGGCGAAGCGCACCAAGTACCTCAAGCCCGAGAACCGCGACTTCATCAGCGCGGAAGTGCTGGCGAGCAAGCGGATCAGTCCCAATTTTGTCCGCGTCACGCTGGGCGGGGAGGGACTGGCCGGATTCAGCCCCATGGGGTTCGACCACTGGTTCCGATTCTTCATGCCCGGCAAGGACGGCGAACTGCGCCTGCCGACCTCCACCAGCAGCCTCGGCTGGTACGCCCAGTACCTACTGATGGGCAAGGAGCACCGCCCGACGGCGCGCAACTACACGGTGCGCGACTTCCGCCCCGCCGGTTCGGGCGAATTCGGCTCCACCGCCGAACTCGATATCGACTTCGTCGCACACGGCGACGACAGCCCGGCCTCCAACTGGGCCAATAACGCCACCCCCGGCAATAAGGTCGGCCTACTCGACGAGGGCATTACGTTCCAGGCCCCGGACCACACCGAATTCGCACTACTGCTCGGCGATGAGAGCGCTCTACCCGCCATCGCGGGGGTGCTGCGCTCCGCGCCGCGTGAGTTGAAGGGTGCGGCGTTCATCGAGATTCCGCACGCCGATGACGCGCAGCAACTGGGCGAACCCGAAGGGGTTCAGGTGCACTGGATCGTGCGCACCGATGCGCATGGCGAGGTGGGCGCGCAGGCCGCCGCGGCCATGGAGGCGGCGACACTGCCGACACAGGGTGTCTACGCGTTCCTGGCCGGTGAGCAGAAAATGGTGTCGGGAGCGCGCCGCCACCTGGTCGAGCACGGAATCCCCAAAGCGGACATTACTTTCACCGGATACTGGCGAGTAGGTAAGGCGCAGGGCTGAATTCGTTCGGAAATTAGGCTGTTCGCGGCCCACACGGGGCCGCGAACCGGCCGGTTTGCATTAGCCAGCGTGACGCTGGACCAGATCGCCGACTCGCGGAAGCGCCTCGGCGACATGCTTCTTCGCCGACGAACGCATCGAGCCGTAAACCTTGGTCAGGGCGGGGCGCGAGGAAGCCGCGGCCCGCTCATCCGTCACCGACAGCAGCGCCTCGGCAACCTCATCCTGCTTGGCGACCAGTAGATCGCCGAAAGAGCCGGTGCCACTTGCCTTGTACTCGGCCCAGTACGGCTCGAGCTGGGCGACCAGCTTGGGGGCGAAGGAATTAAGAGCGTCACCGACGATGGTCGGGCTGACCTTCTTGACCGCGGCGTAGCCACCCTTCACGGCCAATCCCGACGCGCCGCCCTTATCCGACACCTCCGCGTCCAGAACCGATTGGGCATCGGCGATGAAGGCCGCGCGCTTGGTGTCGTCGAGCAGGGATTCAGACAGTGCTGCAACCACTTTCAGGTCCTCCGGATAGTTTTTCGATGAACGAGCGCACGCCACTATACGCACCGGTGTCCCCGCACACACGGCCCCGACGCACTACGGCTGCCAAGGCAGCAACTGCACCATAAGCCCTTCACAATCGGCCAACAACGTTTCAGATTCATCGAATAATCGTGCGCTGACGAAGGTTTTGCGTCCCTCGACCCGATCCACCGTGCCTACCACGGTCAATGGTGTTTCCAGCGGAGTGATCTTGCGGTAGTTCACATGGAGGTAAGCGGTGCGGCTGATCGGCTGTCCGGCGTAGTGCACGAGGGTGCCGAACAAGTCATCGAACAGCAAAGGCAGCACGCCGCCGTGCGCGGCGCCATTTCCGCCGAGGTGATACCGCCGGAAAACCCCTTCGCTGCGCACCCCGTTCGGACCGGCCTCGACCACCCGCCAGGGCAGCATCAGCAAACTTCCGCGGCCCGGCAGCTTCACCGCGCGTCCGGCCGGACTCGCCAATTCCGGCGCGCGGTGCGGCTCGAGCAGCTCGATGAGTTCCTGGGCCTGCGCGAGCGCCTGACCGAACAGCGCGTCGGGCGCGTCCACGGAGACGGCCAGATCCTGCAGGGTGCGCATGGCCTCGACGAAGGGCGCGAAATTGGGTCCCGGATCGGCCTCGGTGATCTTGGGGAAGCCACCGTGGTTCTCGTATTTGTCCGGGTCGACGGCACTGGCGTCGATAACCGGTTCCACTCGTTCGCTCATACCTGCACGGTAGCGGGTGTTTTTACACCGTCAAGTAGCAGGTGTGCCGCACCACACGCGCCCACACCGCTGAGTTCCGCGACGACCGCCCACTAAGTTCAAGCCCGTGACCTTCAACGCGACACTGTGGCGGCCCGTCCCCGGGTTCGAGAACCTCACCGACATCACCTATCACCGGCATATCGACCAGGGCACCGTGCGCATCGCGTTCGACCGTCCGGAGGTGCGCAACGCCTTCCGCCCCCATACGGTCGACGAGCTCTACCGCGCCCTGGACCACGCCCGGATGACCTCCGATGTCGGCGCGGTGCTGCTCACCGGTAACGGCCCCAGCCCCAAGGACGGCGGCTGGGCCTTCTGCTCCGGCGGTGATCAGCGCATCCGCGGCCGCAGCGGCTACCAGTACGCCGCCGGCGAGACCGCCGACACCGTGGATCCGGCCCGGGCCGGACGACTGCACATTCTCGAGGTGCAGCGGCTGATCCGGTTCATGCCGAAGGTCGTCATCGCGCTCGTGAACGGCTGGGCGGCCGGTGGCGGGCATTCGCTGCACGTCGTCTGCGACCTCACCCTCGCCTCCCGTGAGCACGCGAAGTTCAAGCAGACCGACGCCGATGTGGGCAGCTTCGACGCCGGGTACGGCAGCGCCTACCTCGCGAAAATGGTCGGGCAGAAGTTCGCCCGCGAGATCTTCTTCCTCGGCCGCCCGTACACCGCCGAGGAAATGCACGCCATGGGCGCGGTCAACGCGGTCGCCGATCACGCCGAACTCGAGAATGTGGCGCTGGAGTGGACCGCCGAGATTCTCAACAAGTCACCGCAGGCCATTCGAATGCTCAAGTACGCCTTCAACCTCACCGATGACGGACTGGTCGGCCAGCAGTTGTTCGCCGGTGAGGCCACCCGCATGGGGTATATGACCGACGAGGCGGTCGAGGGACGCGACTCGTTCCTGGAGAAGCGAAAGCCGGACTGGACGCCCTACCCCTGGTACTTCTGAAGACACGGTGTGGATTCCGGCCAAAGGCGTGCCGGAATGACCAGGTGGATGATCCTGACGGAGGTTCGACATGGACATACTCGGCAGTCGGGTGATTCTGCGGCCCGACGACTACGCGGTGACGCTCGCGTTCTATCGAGACGGGCTGGAACTGGCGATCGCCCGCGAATACCCGGGTGGCACGGTGTTCTTCGCGGGGCAGTCGCTCATCGAGGTGGCGGCGCACGGGCGGGCCGGGGACGCGCCGGAGGGGTTCGCGGGGGCGTTGTGGTTGCAGGTGCGCGATGCCGAGGAGGCCGCGGCGGAACTCGCGCGCAGGGGTGTGGCCATCGACCGCGCCCCGCGGCGGGAGCCGTGGGGGCTGATCGAAATGTGGGTGCGTGATCCGGACGGGGTGCCGATCGTCCTGGTCGAGATTCCGCCCGAGCATCCGATTCGCCGCGACAGTCGGCCACCGACCGAGACCCAATAACATGCCAACCGGTGTGATTCCGCTCGGGGTGGCGGTTAACGGGACGTGAACAACGTGCCGCAAACTGTTTCCCGTGTCTGCCGAACTGCTTGTTCTGCTGATCGTTGTTCTCACGGCCCTGGCATTCGACTTCACCAACGGATTCCATGACACCGCGAACGCGATGGCCACGTCGATCGCCACCGGTGCGCTACCGCCGCGCAGGGCCGTACTCCTTTCCGGAGCGCTCAACCTGGTCGGCGCGTTCCTGTCCGTTGCCGTCGCCGCCACCGTGGCCGACGGCATCGTCCAACTCGATGAGGTGAGCGGTCGGGCACTGCTCGACATCGTGTTCGCCGGACTCGTCGGCGGCATTCTGTGGAACCTCTTCACCTGGCTGCTCGGTCTGCCGTCGAGTTCCTCGCACGCGCTGTTCGGCGGGCTCATCGGCGCGACCATCGCGGCGCTCGGCTGGGACGGCGTGGTGTGGGCGGCGGGCGATAAGGGCGTGCTCGTCAAGATCATCATTCCGGCGCTGGTCGCACCCGTGGTGGCGGCGCTGGTCGCGGCCATCGCGTCCCGGGCGGTCTATCGAATCACCCGGGGCAGCAACCAGAAAACCGTGGACGGCGGCTTCCGCTGGGGGCAGATCGGTTCGGCCTCACTGGTCTCCCTGGCACACGGCACCAATGACGCGCAGAAGACCATGGGCGTCATCTTCCTGGCCCTCATCGCGCACGGCACCGCCCGACCCGGCGACCCGCTGCCGCTGTGGGTGATCGTGTCCTGCGCGATCGCCATCGCCGCGGGCACCTGTCTGGGCGGGTGGCGAATTATCCGCACCCTCGGCAAGGGGCTGGTCGACATCGTGCCGCCGCAGGGGTTCGCGGCCGAATCCACCAGCGGCGCGATCATTCTCACCTCGGCGCACTTCGGTATGCCGCTGTCGACCACCCAGGCCGTGACCGGCTCCATCCTGGGCTCCGGCCTGGGCCGACCCGGCGCCGAGGTGCGCTGGACAGTACTGGGGCGCATGCTGGTGGCATGGGTGCTGACCCTGCCGATGGCGGGTCTGGTCGGCGCCATCTGCTGGGCGATCCTGCACGGCATCGGCGATACCGCGGGCGCACTCGTGGTCTTCGCGCTGCTGATCGCCGCGGCATCGCTGATCTGGCTGCGGTCACGGCAGACCGCGGTGAACTCGCGCAATGTGAACGAGGAATGGCAGGAGTCGGCCGACACCGCCGACACCGCCGCCACCGCCAACACCGCCACCAACGGAATCGGGTAGGAGTCCGGGATGCACACCCTACTGTCGAATCTCGGCGATCTGGCGCAGGTCGTGCTGGCGGCCCTGATCTTCGGGGCCGGACTGCCCACGATATTCGCCTTCGGTATCCACTTCCGCGCCCGCGCCGACGATGCCGGACCCGACGGCGGTGCGGTGCGCACGGCGACACTGGCGGTATCCACGCTGTGCTTCGCGGTGGTGATGGCCGCGGTGGTAATCGGCGTGCTGTTCATCGCCAAGGGCTTTCTGGCCTCCAGGCTCGGTATCCACATCTTCGGCGCGTGATGGCGACGGATAGAAAGGCACGCCCGTGAGCACTCCGGAAAAGCCCGACCTGCTCGAGGCCGCACGCAACTCGCTGCGGCAGTCCGGTTCGATGCTGCACAAGGTACTCGACTGGCTGAAAGCCGGGTACCCGCAGGGCATCCCGCAGTCGGACTACGTGGCACTACTCGCCGTCCTACATCGTCGGCTCACCGAGTACGAGGTGCGGATCGTGGTCGAGGAACTGGTCCGCGAGCGCGGCGCCACCGACAAGATCGGTGAGGCGGAGATCGCCGAAGCCATTGCCCGAGTTGCCAAGGAGCAACCGGGCGAGGACGATATCGCTCGGGTGGCCTCCCGGCTGGCAGCGGGCGGATGGCCGCTGGCGACACCGACGTCCGACTGACCGCACGACCACCATCGACCACGGACGCGGACCCAGAATCGCGCGCCCACCCCCGAACATGACACGATCGCGAACGTGAGCAGCACCCTGCGGACCCTTCCCATGCCCACCGGCGCAGCCGTGGGTGAAGTACTGCCGCACCTGCGAGAAGCCCTGGAGGGCAACGGCCCGGCCTGGCTCCCCATCCCCACCGCCGACCGTCGCGAGTCACATCGCCTCAGCAGCGCACTGCGGCCCGGCGAACCCATCGACGACGATGTCGCCCTGGTGGTGACCACCTCCGGAACCACTGGAACACCCAAGGGCGCCATGCTTTCCTCGGCCGCACTGCGTGCCAGCGGGGACGCCACCCATGAGCGGCTCGGCGGGCCCGGGCAGTGGTTGTTGGCGCTGCCGACCTACCACATCGCCGGGGTCCAGGTGCTGCTGCGCAGTATTCTCGCGGGCACCGAACCGGCGGTTCTCGACGTATCCGGCGGCTTCCTACCCGAGGGTCTAGCCAGCGCGGTGGCCGGTATGCGTGGACCACGCCGGTACACCTCGCTGGTGCCGACCCAACTCATCAAGGCGCTCGACGAACCCGTCGGCCGGGAGGCCCTGGCAGAGTTCGACGCCGTATTGGTCGGCGGCGCGGCCACTCCCGCACCGGTGCTCGAGCGCGCCCGCGCGGCAGGCATCAATGTGGTGCGCACCTACGGCATGAGTGAAACCTGCGGCGGCTGCGTCTACGAGGGCGTACCGCTCACCGGAACCCAGATCCGGATCGAGGACGGCCGGGTCCTACTCGGCGGCACCACCCTCGCCAAGGGTTACCGCGGTCTCGGCGATCACCCCGCCTTCGCCGAACCCGGCTGGTTCCGCACCGAGGACGCCGGTACCTACACCGACGGCGTTCTCACCATTACCGGACGACTCGACGAGGCGATCATGACCGGCGGCCTACTGGTCATCCCCCAGGTCGTCGAGGCCGTGCTGGCCACCCACCCGGCCATTGCCGAATGCGTGGTCCTCGGCCTCCCCGATGACCGCCTCGGCCAACGCGTGGCCGTCGCGGTCATCGTGCGCCCCGGTGTCACCCCACCCACCCTGGACGAACTGCGCGACCACGTGCTCGATGAACTCGACGCCATTGCCGCACCGCGCGAATTGGCTGTGCTGGAGGAACTTCCGCTGCGCGGTCCGGGTAAGCCGGACCGCGCGAAACTGCGCAAAGACCTGCTCGCCGACTCCACTCATTGACCACAACTCCCACCTAGCGTTCAGTCCGTGCGAGAGATCTGGGATTCGTGGGGAAATGTCTTGGTAGCGTGGGCGATTGCCGTCCCGCTGGTGATGGTCGGCGCATGGGCGCTGTTCGGACTGCGTGTGCGCCGGGGGTATTCGCGCGCCGTGGCGCTGCGATTCACCGTGGCCGAGGCCGGGATGCTCATCGGCACACTGCCATGGGTGTGGATGATCCTCACACCGATCGACGGTGAACGGACGCTGCTGCTGGTACCGCTGCGCGATCTCGTCGAGACGCTGAGCGATACGCCCTGGCGTGCGATCGTCCAGGTGGTGCCGAACATGATCGTCTTCGCGCCACTGGGCTTCTTCCTGCCGCTGCGGTTTCCCTGGTTCGCGGGTGTCTGGCGGATGGTCGCGGTCGGTGCCGCGCTCTCCGCGGCGCTCGAGGCCGCGCAGTATGTCCTCGATCTCGGACGATTCTCATCAGTGGACGATGTCCTGATGAATGCCGCCGGTGCGGGGATCGGAGCTCTCATCGCGAAGCTGTACCTCTCGTCATCCCGGCGTAGATTTGGCCGGGATCCACGTCCTGGTCAGAGGTGGATTCCGGCCAAAAGCACGCCGGAATGACGGGGTGCTTCACCTGACGTAAGAGCACTTGCGCGGACATGCAAGAGCGGTGCCAGGGCTGTGCAAGGTGGGGACCGCACATTTGTGTCATGACCTCTTACACACCTGCTGAGCCACTCGCTATCGAGGCGAACGACTTGGTCAAGGTCTTCGGGGAGCAGCGGGCCGTAGACGGCGTCGGTCTCGCGGTGCCACGCGGGGCCGTGTACGGCGTGCTCGGACCCAATGGCGCCGGGAAGACCACGACCATTCGCATGCTCGCCACGCTGCTGCGGCCCGACGGCGGCAGCGCCCGCATCTTCGGACGCGATGTGGTGGCCGAACCCACCGCGGTGCGTTCGCTCATCGGCGTGACCGGGCAGTACGCATCGGTCGACGAAAAGCTCAGTGCCACCGAGAACCTGATCATTTTCTCGCGCCTGCTCGGCCTGTCGAAGGCAGACTCTCGGCGCAAGTCGGTGGAGCTGCTCGAGGAATTCGGGCTGGCGGAGGCCGCGAACAAGCCGTTGGAGAACTTCTCCGGCGGTATGCGTCGGCGAATCGATCTGGCGGCCAGCCTGATCGCCCGGCCGCCGTTGCTCTTCCTCGACGAGCCGACCACCGGTCTCGACCCGCGCACCCGCGCCCAAATGTGGGACACCATCCGACGTTTGGTGCGGGAGGGATCCACGGTGCTGCTCACCACGCAGTATCTGGACGAGGCCGATCAATTGGCCGACCGGATCGCGGTCATCGACCGCGGCCGGGTCATCGCCGACGGCACCTCCGACGAACTCAAGGCCTCGGTGGGCACTTCGGCCCTGCAACTGACGCTGACCGACCGGGACCGGATGGAGGAGGCCCGAATCCTGGTGGGCGAGTTCCTCTCTCGCGCCGAGGGCAAGGTCGTAGAAGCGACCATCAGCCCGGAGGCGGGCCGTATCACCGCACCGCTGCCCGACCCCACCATCACCACCGACATTCTGATCCGGTTGCGCGAGCACGATATCCGGATCGACGAGATCAATGTCGCCAAACCGACGCTGGACGAGGTGTTCTTCGCGATCACCGGCCATGGCGCGGAAGACGACACCGACACCGAACGGAGCGCGGCATGAGCGGTCAGCGCCCGGAGGAGGCAGCTTGCGTAACCACGCAGGGCGCCCGCACATGCCAGGAGGAAACAGCATGACCACGACTCTCACCGCACCGACGGGCCGCCACGCGGCGGCCGCGCTGCCCCCCATTCCCGAAGTAAGCAACCACATTCCGATCCGGCAGACCGTGGCCAACTCGATGACCATGGCCTACCGCGGCCTCCTCAAGATCAAGCACAATCCGGAACAGCTGTTCGACGTCACCGTGCAGCCGATCCTGTTCACCGCGCTGTTCGCCTATATTTTCGGTGGTTCCATCGGTGGCAGCGTGGCGAACTATCTGCCGATTCTGATTCCGGGCATTCTGGTGCAGACCGTGGTACTGACCTCCGTGGTCACCGGTACCCAGATGCGCGAGGATATGGACAAGGGCGTCTTCGACCGGTTCAAATCGCTGCCAATTGCCCGTATTTCGGCGCTGTCGGGTGCGCTGATCGCCGATATGGTGCGCTACGGGCTGGCGACGGTCCTCACTTTCACGGTGGGTCTGTTGCTCGGCTACCGTCCGCAGGGCGGCGTGATCGCGATCATCGTCACCGGCCTGGTGGTCGTGTTCTGCTCGTTCGCCGTGAGCTGGATCTGGGCGCTGGTCGGTGTCACCGGCAAGAGCGCGGCCTCGGTGCAGGGCATCTCGATGATGATCATGTTCCCGCTGACCTTCATGTCGGGCGCCTTCGCTCCGGTCTCCACCATGCCGGGCTGGTTGCAGGGCGCCAATCAGGTCAACCCGATCTACTACATGGTCAATACCGCACGGGAATTGATGAACAACGGCGCCTACACCGCCGATCTGGCGTGGTCGCTGATCGGTTCGGTCGTGGTGATCGCGATCTTCGCGCCGCTGACCGTCCGGGCGTACATGCGCCGGGCATGAGGCCCATCGAATGCGGGCGCACCCGTCGGCCGAATCGGTGGGCGGGTGCGCTCATTCGTATTTCCGGACTGCGCATGGCAGGACGCCACTCGCACCAAGCGCCTGGTCAGCAGTCCTGAGCGCGACT
>NZ_BDCE01000097.1 GCF_001613345.1 Nocardia uniformis NBRC 13702
TGTCCGGGGCGAGAAATGTGCGGGTACTTCCGGCCACCCGTTCAGTGGATGCCGGGTGCGATATCACCCAACAGCCGGAGCACTCGCTCCCCCGCTCTGCGACGCCCCAGCCCCGTCACCGAGCGCAGTGCGGCATCCATCCGCTCATCCCCCACCACGGGGCGGTGCAGTGCCACGTGTCGCTCCCAGCGCATGGACGGAGAGTCTTGGCGCGCCTTCACTTTCGGCACCAGTGCCAGCAGTTCGAGTCCGCAATCGGTGCGCTCTCCGACGCTCAGCAAATAGGTGCCCACGGCATTGGCGACCGCGCCGATCTGCGGCACATCCCAGAGCTGCACCAGTCGCCGCAACGCGATATCGGCCAGTTGTCCGACGGTGTAGCTCATTTCGGCGGCCCGCCCGTACAGCACATGGGCGTCGATAACCCCGGCTACCCACACCATATCGCCGGGGCCGGGCGAGACGGAGTCGTTGGGCCAATCCAACAGGTGCAGCACCTGCCGCATCCGGCGCAGACCGATGTCGGTATTGCCTTCGGCGAGTTCGATTTCCGCCAGCGCGGCCACCACTGCGGCGCGCCGGTTGCTCGGTTGCCCGACCGGGGCATCGACGGACTGGCCGATTCCGAGCAGCCGCAGAGCGGGCTCCAATTCACGCCGTGCTTCGGCCGACTCGCCGATACCTGCCAGCGCCGCGGCGAGATAGCTGCTCATCTCGACACTTTCCTCATAGGCGCGCATGCGACGCATGCACTCGGCCGCGCGCCGGTAGTGCTCGACGGCTTCGCCGTAGCGCGACGATTGTCCGTACATACCGCCGAGCTGCTGCGACAGCAGGGCGGTACCCCAGACGTCGCCGGCCCGCATCAGCCGAGCGGCCAGCAGGATGTCACGAATCGAGCCGTGCACGTCCCCCGCGTTCTCGTAGACGTTGGCGCGCACCAGCAGTGCCGTCGACCGGATGCTCGTTTCGTCGCTGCGGACACCTTCGGCGAGCTTGCGTGCCAGCGGCGTTACCTCCGGCGGAAGGACCGCGAGCTCAGCCAGATAGCGCAACATCGGGCTCGGTGTCGTACCCGAGCGCAGCAGCCGACGAGCCCGCACCCGGACTCGCGCCACGCCGCGTTCACCGTCTCCGAGGTACATCATGTGCAGACCGACCGTCACCAGGCCGAACACTTGCAGATCCGCCGCCGCCGTGGTCGCGGGTGCGGCCGGGGGTATGGCGAGTATCCGCGGTACCCAGCTCACCAGCTCCAGATGCGCGCCGCGGACGATCCAGAGGAAGGCCAGCACCGGGAAGACGGCGTTCGCGGTTTCGGCATCGCGGCATTCGATCGCGGACCGCAGTACGGCGACCAGGTTATCGGCCTCGACGGTCAGTGTGAGCACCACTCGGATCTGGTCGCCGTCGCCGTACTCTCTGATCGCATTGAGCGCGAAATCCGTACCCCAGCGCAGCATCCGGTCCCGTACCAGATCGGCCTCGCCGGAGATCGCCAGCTGCTCCTCACCGAATTCTCTTACCGTTTCCAGCATTCGGTAGCGGGTGCGGTATTCCCCACGCCACTCCGGGTCGTTGTCGGTGTCCAGGACGGTGAGCAGCGATTGGCTCACCAGGCCGTCCACCGCCGTTGCGGCATCGAGGACTTCGGGTCCGTCCAGGAGGGCTTCGGCAGCCGACATGGTGAATCCGCCGGGGAATCGGCAGAGGCGGCGCAGCGCCATCCGCTGCTGCTCGTCGAGCAGGTTCCAGCTCCAGTCGATAACCGCGTACAGGGTGCGGTGTCGCTGCGGGGACCCGCGATCACCACTGCGCAGCAGCGCGAATCGCTGATCGAGCCGGGATTCGATCTCCTCGACACTCATGGTGCGGGCCCGCGCGGCGGCCAGTTCGATGGCCAGCGGCAGACCGTCGAGGGTTTCACACAGCCGCGCCACCACCCGCTGATCCAGCCGAATCGAGGGCCGCACGGCACGGGCACGCGCGGTGAACAGGTCGGTCGCCGGGGACCCGGCCGCGTCGATTGCCAACGGCGGCAACGGATATACAGTCTCGGCGGTAATCTCCAGCGGGGCCCGGCTGGTGGTGAGAACGGTCAGCTGGTCGGTAATGCCCACCAGATCCGCCACCACTTCGGCGGCCGCCTCGATGAGGTGTTCGCAATTGTCCAGAATCAGCAGGATGGGTCGGGAACTCAGCGCCTCCCGCAGTAGCTGCCGGGTATCGCGAACCCGGCTGGGGCGCAGCACATTGGCCTCGCGGGCGACCTCACCGATTCCCAGGGTGGCGGCAATGGCCGCCTCGACTTCGGCGCGGGTTCCGGACGCATCGGCGGGATCGGGCCGCACCGATGCCAGTTCGACCAGGGCCACCGACCGCTCCGCCGCCAGACGGGCACCCAGTTCATTGGCGACCCGGGTCTTTCCGGTCCCGCCCGGACCGAGCACGGTGGTGACGCGGGAGTTGCGCAGCGATTGTTCGAGCGCGATCAGGTCGGCGTCGCGACCGAGCAGGGGGTTCGGCGCGGCGCGCAGGCCGATGGCCGAGAGTGCCTCGGCGGCAACCATTTCGTGGTCCGAACGTGCGGTGGCGTGTTGTGCGGTGAGCACCTTGCGCAGCGGTTCCCCCGGGCCACGTACCGAACCGGGTAGCGGGGCGCGATCCGGATCCGTCCCCACACCATTGCCCGGTTCGGTCGCGCGGCTCCGGGCCGAATCGGGCGTCGCGCGCCGTTTTCCATTCGCGCCGGGCAGGGGTTCACCGCGCAGAATGGCGGCATTCATCGCGCTGATCGTCGGGCCCGGATCTGCCCCGAGCTGATCGATAAGCCGAGATCGCAAGGTGGCGAACACATCCAGGGCGTCGGTGCTGCGTCCACTCGCGGCGAGCAGTCGCATGAGGTCGGTGTGCGCGGTTTCGTCGAGCGGTCGGGCGGTCGCGGCGCGGCGGGCGATACCGAGGGCTCCGGTGAGATCACCGGTGTCCTCGCGAACGGATAGTTCGAGGGCATCGAGAGCCTGGGCGCGGGTCTCGGTCAGCGCGGCCAATTCGTCCGCGACCGGTCCGCCCGGCAGATCCGCACCCGGTTCGCCACGCCAGAGGGCGCGGGTCCGGGCCACCAGCCGTAGCGCGGTGTCGACATCACCGGCGGCATACGCCTGACGCGCCTGCTGTTTGAGCGCTGTCGCGAGGGTGAGGTCCACCTGATCGGCGGCCAGGACGAGGCGGTAGCCCGCGGGTCCGATTTCGAGTGCGCCCTCCGGTAGCGCCGACCGCAGTCGCGAGACCTGGGTGTGCAGCGCGTTCATGGGAGCCCGCGGCGGCTGGTCACCCCAGATCTCGTCGATCAGGGCCGGTGCGCTGCGGCTGCGTCCGGGATGACTGGCTAGCGCGGCCACCAGCAGGCGAGCCCGCGCACCCGGTACCGGCGCGAGGACGCCGTCGCGGCGTACTGCGATCTCGCCCAGCAGGGCCACCAGTACGGTGTCGCCCGTGGACGCTATCCGGGTGCTCCCGGCCGGATGAGAACTGCCCGATTCTGAATACATTCCTCGCCAATCGTAGGTGAGCTGCGACGACGCTGTCGTATTCATCCTGTTCGGCAGGTTCACCCCCTACGCTGATGGCCATGGCCGAATTCGATATTGCGCGGCAGACCGTGATCGCGGCCGACCCGACACGGATACTCGCCCTGATCGACGATTTCCACCAGTGGATTAAATGGTCGCCCTGGGAGGGCCTCGATCCCAACCTGGAACGCGTCTACTCCGGTCCGGACCGCGGCCTCGGCGCGAAATACAGCTGGAAGGGCAATCGCAAGGCCGGTCAGGGTTCGATGGAGATCACCTCGGTCACGCCCGATACCGTCGGCATCCGCCTCGCTTTCGAGAAGCCGTACAAGGCCACCAACCAGGCGACCTTCGAACTGCGCCCGGTCGACGGCGGCACCGACGTCACCTGGCGGATGACCGGCCAACGCACCGGCATCATGACCATGCTCGGCAAGCTCATGGACAAGCTGGTCGGCAAGGACTTCGAGAAGGGATTGGCCAAGCTGCGCGCCGAAGCCGAAACCAAGGACTGACCGGCCCGCTCACGCATCCCGCACCTCCCGCCCCGCGCACCAGCCCCGTCGCCCCGGCGTGCGCGCCAACTACGCCGTCCCGGCGTGCCCACCAACCCCGTCATCCCGGCGTGCCCACCAACCACGTTCGTCCCGCCGTGCCCACCAACCCCGTCATCCCGGCGTGCTTTTGGCCGGGATCCACACCTCCGCAAGGCTCGAGCTGGATTCCGGCCAAAAGCGTGCCGGAATGACGGCGCACACACCTCGACACTGACCGCGCGCTGGCCGCGACGCGCCTATTAGGCTGCCGAGTATGGCAACAGCTGGACAGTGGATCGAGGGCGCTCGGCCGCGCACGCTCCCGAATGCGATCGCCCCGGTGCTGGTGGGAACGGGGGCGGCGGCCTCGATCGATGGGGCGGTGTGGTGGAAAGCGGTGCTGTGCCTGCTGCTTTCACTGTCGCTCATTATCGGCGTGAACTACGCCAATGACTATTCCGACGGCATTCGGGGCACCGATGACGAGCGGGTGGGGCCGCTGCGGCTGGTCGGATCGAAGATCGCGACCGCGACGGCGGTCCGCAATGCGGCCATTGCCTGCCTGGTGGTCGGCGCGCTGATCGGCTTGGTGCTGGTAGCCACCACCGCCTGGTGGCTGATCCTGGTGGGGGCGGGCTGCCTGGCCGGGGCCTGGTTCTACACCGGCGGGCGCAATCCGTACGGCTACAGCGGTTTCGGTGAGATCGCCGTATTCGTATTCTTCGGCCTGGTCGCGGTGCTGGGTACCCAGTTCGTGCAGGCCGAGCGGGTCGACTGGGCGGGCGTGGTCGGCGCGATCGCGGTCGGCGCGTTCTCCAGCGCGGTGCTGGTGACCAATAACCTGCGCGATATCCCCACCGACACCGTCTCCGGTAAGCACACCCTCGCGGTTCGCCTCGGCGATACGCGCACCCGCACACTGCATCTGGTGCTGCTGGCGGTACCGTTCCTCGCAAGCCTCGCGCTGGTGGCCCGCACCCCGTTCGCGATTGTCGGCATGCTCGCCATTCCGCTCGCGATCCGGGCCAATGCCCCCGTCCGCTCCGGCGCAGGCGGCCCGGGTTTGATTCCGTCGCTGCGTGATACGGGCCTGGCCCTGCTGGCCTGGTCGATTCTCACGGCCGTCGCGCTCGCCCTGGCCTGATCGGCACCCCACTGCACGGCAATCGCCCCGACCACACGGTGTGGTCGGGGCGATTGCCGTTGTGATCAGTCGTTGTCCGGGACCAGAACGCCCAGTACCCAGTTCACGATGGAGATGATGATGCCGCCCCATACGGCGGCCCAGAAGCCGTTGACATGCAGCTGGTAGTCGGTGGTCTCGGTGATCTTCGAGGTCAACCACAGCATCAGCGCGTTGATCACCAGCAGGAACAGCCCGAGGGTCAGCACCACCAGCGGCAGTGACAGCAGTTTCACGAGTGGCTTCACGAGCGCGTTGACAATCGTGAAGATCACGGTGACCACCGCGATCACAATCAGCTTGCTGGTGGTGGTGTCTTCGGGACTGATGATCTCGATGCCATCCACCCACGAGGCGGCCAACCAGATGGCCACACCGGTGATGAGGAGGCGAAGCAGGAGCGTCATGGTGCGATGGTAAGCCCGGATCGTCGCCTGCGTCGGCCAGGCACACGCGACGGCCGCGAGATCACGCCGCCCGGTCGAGGAGGGCGTGTGCCGCGTTTCGCAGCCGCGAGACACCCTCGTCACCACCGATCAGGTCGCGAACGGTCGGGGTGGGGTCGCGGAGGATTCCCAGCAGGATGTGAGCGGCATCGATGCTGTCGTCCTTGCGGGCCAGGGCTTCCCGAAGGGAGAGGTCCAGGGCCTTCTTACTTTCGCGAGTGAAGGGGAGGTGCCCGGAGTTCATTCCCTTGCCCCGGCCGAAGAGGCCGCGGCGCTCCGGCTCGGGCGGCGTCGCACGGTCGAGTGCGGACTCGCCGAAGGTGGCCGACAGACTTTCACGCACGGCGTCGAGATCGATGCCAATGGATTTCAGCGCGGCGGCGTCCTCCTCGCCGAGTGGTTCACCACCGCGCTTGCGCGACAGCGCTTCCCGCACCCCGGCGGCGGTCACGCCATTGTCGGCGAGCATAGTCGTCAGCCCCTGGTCGGGGCTGCCGAGCAACCCCAGCAGCAGGTGTTCGAGCTGTATCGAGGGTGAGCGCAGTTCGCGCGCCTCCTCCTGAGCTCCCACCACCGCGAATTTGGCTGCCTTGTCGAATCGTTCGAACATCAGCGGATCCCGCCTCTCCGGTTGTACTTCTGGTGGACCGCCTGCCTGCTGACCTCGAGCGCGTCCGCGATCGCCTGCCAGGACCAGCCCTGTTCGCGGGCATTGGCCACCTGGATGGCTTCGAGTCGCTCGAGCAGTCGACGCAGTGCCAGCACCGCGCGGAGCCCGACCTGTGGGTCGGGGCTACCGGCGGCGGCCGCCAGAGTCGTTGCTTCACTCATGAACGTCAATTTACGTTGACATCCACGGCGTGTCAACAAAAATTGACAACCCCTGGAGCGGGTTCGCTGCCAGTGAAACGCCTTGCGCACTTCCTCAGATATGCATTCGCGAGCACCGCATCTCGAAATGGTCGCGAATCGACCCGCATGGACACTCGTCCAGTTTTAGAAAACGACCCGAATCGTCAATGGGCGTTAACGGCAGAAGTGGCAGTCATGGCCGGGTTCGCAACCCACAGACCGCTGCGCCGACCCCCATAATTCCGGCCACACAAGAGATTCCGCAAATATCCAGCTACCGGAAACAGGGGTGGACACAACCCACCCGACACCCGCCGGGCGGCCCGAAAACCCTTAGTGCGGTGCGGAAACTAGGCCGACCACTGCTTGGTGGCGAGGAACTTCGAAATCACCGCGTCCGGTTCGACCAGGCTCAGCCCCTGTTCGGCTACCCAATCGTCGTTGAAATAGGTTCCGGCATAACGGTCTCCGCCATCGCACAGCAGGGTAACCACACTCCCACTGCGACCCTCAGCCAACATGTCGGCGATGAGTGCGAACGCACCCCATAGGTTCGTCCCAGTGGATCCGCCCACCCGGCGCCCCAGCGTACGACTGGCGTGCCGAGCGGCCGCGATGGATGCGGCGTCGGGTACCTCGATCATGGTGTCCACCACCTGACCGATGAACGAGGGTTCCACCCGCGGCCGTCCGATTCCCTCGATTCGCGAGGGCATGCCGGTCTGGTAGCCCGCGTCCGCCGTTTCGTAACCGCCGTAGAAGGCGGAGTTCTCCGGGTCGACCACGGCCAACTTGGTGGCGTGCCGCCGGTAGCGGATGTAGCGGCCAATGGTGGCGCTGGTACCGCCGGTACCCGCGCCGACCACGATCCACGCGGGTATCGGATGGGCCTCGAGGGTCAACTGCTCGAAGATGGACTCGGCGATATTGTTATTGCCGCGCCAGTCGGTGGCGCGCTCCGCGTGCGTGAACTGGTCCATATAGTGGCCGCCGGTCTCGGCCGCCAAACGCGCTGCCTCCGTGTAGATATCGGGCGCGCGATCGACCAGGTGACAGCGCGCGCCCTGCGCCTCGATGAGCGCGATCTTCTCCGGGGAGGTGGTGGCGGGCATAACGGCCACGAAGTCCAGGCCCAGCAGTTTCGCGAAGTACGCCTCACTGATGGCGGTCGAACCCGACGACGCCTCCACCACGGTGGTGGTCTCGGTGACCCAGCCGTTACACAGCGCGTACAGGAACAGCGACCGCGCCAGCCGATGCTTGAGGCTGCCGGTGATATGGGTGGATTCGTCCTTGAGATACAGCTGTACGGGCCAGTCCGCGGGCAACGGGTAACGCAGCAGGTGGGTATCGGCGCTGCGCTGGGTATCGGCGTCGATCAGCCGCACGGCATTGTCGACCCAGTCGCGGGGTGCGCTGCGTTCACAGCGCTTCACGCGTCGTCTCCCCGCAGTCGCGAGCGCAGCTGCTCCTTGTCCGCGCGGCGCTTGGCATCGACGACCGCGATGTCCTGGTTCACCTTGGTCCGCAAGCTCTTCAGCAGCATCATGGACAGTGGCATCGCGATGAGCAGCGCGAACAGCGCGGCCACAATCAGTGGCACCTCGACTTTCACCAGGCCTGCCACGCCGATTATGACGGCGGTGAGTACGACGACCATGGCCAGCCGGGCCAGCGTGTACAGGGCAAGATTGCGTGCCAGGCGGCTGCCCGCACCATCGGTTCGGGATGCGTCACTCACGCGCACCAGCCTAGGCGACGGCGATTCGGGCAATCGTCACGCCCTCACCGAGAGGTCGCTGGAAATTCGCTACAAAGCGGGAATTCGTGATGGCGAACACAGTACGGATATCCGTTTTGTCTATTACTTCCTCTTTACCAAACTGAGACCGTTCGAACACCAAGGGGTTCCAGTGCAACGATGTCGCTACTGATGAGGGATCTGTCGATACGGAAAGGTTTGCGAATGACTGCGTTCACCGCGGCGAGCCGCGTATTGGGTTCCGTCACCAGCCAGGATTCCCTGCTTACCCCTGGCCAGGTGGCTGCCCTGTTCCACGTAGATCCGAAGACCGTTACCCGCTGGGCCCACGCTGGTCGGCTCGGCTCGCTGCGGACTCCGGGCGGTCATCGCCGGTTCCGCGAATCCGAAGTTATGCAACTCCTCAGGTCTCTCACCACCGAGGCCACCCGAGGCTAGAACCGATTTCACGTTCCACGGTGCCATAGGTACGCACACGGATTACCCTCGATGGCAGGAGGTGAGTTCTTGTGACGTACCTGTTGGCACTCATCGCGGTAGTGGCCGTCGTGGTGCTGTGCTGGAAGGCTTTCGGCCCCCAGCGATCTTCCGGCACCGGGCCGACACCCGCCGCTCGAAACCGAGTGATCGGTCCCGACGACGATCCAGAATTTCTTTGGCGCCTCTCCCGTCAGCATCGGGATGGCGAACAAGGTTCCCCGGACCACTGAGTCGGCTCGCCTCCCTCCGACGCCGATGAAGCCGAGAAACGAATAGCCGATCCCCGCAGACCGACCTCGGCCTGCGGGGATTATTTCGTTCCCACCAGGATTACCCGCCCGACCGAGGCTCGGACGCGTCCCGCCGGTAGTCGCGCACGAGCAGCACCACGGCCGCGACGCACCACAGCACGGCATAGATCACGGCTCGCATCGGGCTCCAATTCGCCAGCAGTAGGCCGATGGCGACGCCCGCCAATACACCGAGCGGTAGCAGGCTGTTCGAGTATTTCCCCATGCGGAAGATCATTTCACGGCAGCCGTGCGACGGACCCGCTTCGGCGGACGGGCCGTGCGCTATCCGCGACCGAAGCGTTCCACCAGCCGGGCATAGCTGTCATGACCGTGACCTGCCGCCAGCGCTTCGGCGACGAGGTTTCTGGTGTAGGTGGGCAGATCGACGTCGATGCGGCGGGCTCGACTTTCGGTGATGAGGTCGTCGATGGACGGCAAATGATGTTGGAGCGCACCGAAGGGAGTGGCGAACTCCGCGCGGTCGATCTCGTTCGCGAGCATCGGGAACATGGTCGGCAGCGCGGCCAGAGACGGCTCCACCTGCTGGCTGAAGTCGCCGACCCGAATACCGGCATTGCCGAGAAGTGCTGCGGCGTGGAGGAATCCGTTCAGAAGACCCCACATGATGTCGTGCACGGCCATCCCGTACAGCACGGCCACACCCGGGTCCGACGAGACAAAGGTGGCGCGGCCGCCGAGTGCCCGGAGCACGGCTTCGGATCGCTCGAATACCTGTTGCGGCCCACCGTAGAAGATCACCGCGTCCGGTGAGCCGATCGCCGGGGCGATGGTCATGATTTGGCCGTGCAGGTAGTCCGCTCCGAGTTCGTTCGCCAATTTCCCTGTCGCCCTGGACTGTTCGGTTGAGCCGTCGGTCAGATCGACTACGGTTCGTCCCGCCAACGACGCCCCCGCCGCACCCAGCAGCTCCATCGCCACCGCACCGCCCTTGACATTGACGATCACGATATCGGCCGCGCCGACAGCTGCCCCGGGTGTCTCGGCGCGACGAGCTCCCTTGCCCGCCAACGCATCAGCCTTCTCGGCCGACCGATTCCACACAGTGACCGAATGACCGGCATCCAAGAGGGCAATGGCCAGTGCCGCCCCCATCTCACCCAATCCCAGAACCGCGATCGACACTGCCTCTTCGTTCTCATGCACGCTCATGGAGCAGACACTAGAAACTCAACATAACTTCAGCTCAAGGCTCAGGCGGCTGGTTGCGATCCCCTGTGGCGCTTACCGGCCCGGGGCGGGTGGCGCGGGTGGTCGTGGTGCGGCAGGCAATAGCAGCAGGTTCAGCAGACCGGCCGCCGCCGCCATCAGCACGGCGGCGTCGAGGTAGTGGCACGCCAGGGCACCCAGGTAAGTCGGGCCGCCCCAGGCGTCGACGGTGAAATTCGGGTCGAGGCCGGCGAATATCTGCTGTCCGATACGCCACGGGCTGTACACCAGGATCGCCATGGGCACGATTGCGATCAGCAGCCGTAGCAGCGCCGTCGGATGGCGGAAGACCGAGGACACGGTGCGCTCGAGCCGTTTCGCGGCGGTGACGCCCAGCGGGGCGAGCAGGAGGAGACCGCCCGGGTCCGCGCGGCGGTGGCGCCATACGACACCGGCGGCAATGACGGCCAGCACGAACAGCACCAGGTGCGGCCCCCATGCGGCCGTACCGCCGACATACGCCTCGCGGTGCGGCGATCGCTGGAGGTAGGAAATCCCGCCGGAGACAACGCCCACCGCGAACGATACGGCGGCGACGGCGACCAGCGGGCCCGATAGCCGCGCTCGGATGCCCGCCGCGTTCCGGGGCCGAGATCCGGACCGAATATGTTGAGAGGCTTGCGTTTTCATACCACCACCCTCGCCTCCCACCGCGGCCGTGTCGTCATCCTCCGGCCGTGAGATGGCGGGCCACCACGGGTGGACGCCGTGGCCGGTATCCGACTTGCGGATGATGAGCGACCCCGGCTCCGGGTCGATGCACCGGCACCCACCGGCCGATTACCGTCAGCGCTATGTCGGTCACCTCATCGCCGCCCAGGCAGGTCGCGCGGCCACCGTGGCAGCAGCGGCTCACGCCGGTCCGGGGGCGGGCGGACTCCACCGGCCCGGATCGGATCGATATCGCGATCGCCATTATCTGCTTCGCGGTAATAACCGGTCCCTTGCTCATGGGCTGGGCCAGCGGGATCGGGTCGATGTCGGCCATCGCGGCATTCGGTGCTGCCGCCGTCGCGCCGCTGATCGTCCGGCGGCGCCAGCCACTCGCGGTCCTCGTCGTCGTCTCTGCCGTCCTGTGCCTCGCCGCAGTAGCCGGTATCCGCTTCACCCCGTGGGTGAGCAATGCGGGCCTGGCCGTCGCCATCGCGGTGTTCACGCTCGCCGATCGGCGACCGCGTCGCGAATCGCTGCTCGCTACCGGGATTGTGCTCATCGCCATGGGTTTCGCCGCGCGGATCGGCGTGGACCTGCATATCGATCAGGAGCAAAATTTCGTACAGCTGCCGATCGCGGCCGTCGCCTGGCTGGTCGGCGATACGACCCGGACTCGGCGCGAGTACCGGCAGGATCTCGCTGAGCAGCAACGCCAACGCGCGGCGGAGGAGGAACGCCGGATCCGAGCCGAGGAACGGTTGCGGGTGTCGCGAGACGTGCACGACCTCATCTCGCACACTTTGAGTATGGTCGCCGTCCGGTCGGGAGTGGCTCGCCTGCTGATCGATGAGCAGCCGGGCGAGGCGCGTCGAGCATTGAGCGCCATCGAGACCGCCAGCCGGTCGGCGCTGAACGAACTGCGGGCGGTGCTGGCGCAGATCCGGGAGCCTGGGCGACCGGACGAGCTGGGTGAGCCCGGTCTCGCGGACATCGCCGACCTCGTCGACGGGCTGCGTCGGCACGGCCTGGTCGTGGAGTATCACGTCGTCGGTACGGCGCTCGGTTACCCGGCGCTGTTGCAGACCACCGTGTACCGCATCGTCCAGGAGGCGCTCACCAATGTGGTCAAGCACGCGCACACCGACCGCGCGCGGGTCGAGATTCGCCATGCTCCGCACGAATTGACCGCATCCATCACCGACGACGGACCGACCGCTACCGCCGGGCTGCCCGCCGCCATCGCCGACACCGGCTCCGGTCTCGGCCTGGCAGGCATGCGGGAACGGGTGTCATTGTTCGGTGGCCGACTCGACGCCGGACCACGACCCGAGGGCGGATTCGCCGTCACCGCAAGCTTTCCGGTCGATGGGGAGCATCATGTCTGACCCCGTCCCCCGGACCGAGAATCGCGCCGACCCGATTCGGGTGCTCATCGCAGACGATGAGGCACTGGTGCGAGCCGGGTTCCGTGTCCTCGTCGATTCCGTGCCGGATCTCACAGTGGTCGGCGAGGCGGGCAATGGCGGCGAGGCGGTCCGGCTCACCCGCGAACTCCGCCCCGATGTGGTCCTGATGGATATTCGTATGCCGATAATGGACGGCCTCGAGGCAACCCGGCATATCGCGGTCGACGGGACGGACGCCCCGCACGTCTTGATCGTGACCACCTTCGATCAGGACGAAAACGTCTTCCGAGCGCTACGCGGCGGCGCCGGCGGCTTCATCCTCAAGGACTCCCCACCCGAACAGCTCCTGCACGCGATCCGAGTAATCGCCAGTGGCGACGCCCTCCTCACACCGAACATCACCCGCCGCCTCATCAGCGCCTTCGCCCGCCACCCCGCACCCCCGGCCCCCCAGTCGAACACCCTGGCAACACTCACCGACCGCGAACGCGAAGTCCTCGCCCACATTGCCGCCGGGCAGTCCAACGCCGAAATAGCCGCCACCCTCTATGTCAGCATCGCCACGGTCAAAACCCACGTCGGCCGCCTACTCACCAAACTGAACGCCCGCGACCGCGCCCAACTGGTCGTCTTCGCCTACGAAACGGGCATGGTCGTACCGGGCGGGAACTGAGCCCCGCCGTAGAGGCGCAATCCGCTCAGCAAGCAGTTGCGGACGGGCCGATCAGGCTACGTGGATTCGCGCGCTGACGAGGACACCGCCTTCGACTATGTAGTAGCCCGCGAAATAGCGATGTGACCCGTCGGTCTGAAGTGCGTCGAGCGTGATGTGTACCTGGTTGCCGACGACGGCGATGATGGTGACCGTGTCCTTGGCCGTGGTGGCGAGATCCGCGACGAACTGGTTGAAGTTGGGCTCGAAATTGCGTCCGCCCAAGTTCCAGGCGGTGACGTAGTCGCGGCGGGTGATGGCGTCGAAGTAGTCCTGCACCACTGCGGCGGGACCGGTCAGTGGCGGCGTGGTGGTCGTGGCGTACGACTGAAAAGTGGTTGTTGTCGAAGGGATTTCCATTCCGGTGCTCGCTGGCGGATAGGCGTCGACCGAGGGGGGCTCGGACCCGTCATCCTCGCTGAACAGAACCACCGCGAGGATGAGCGCGATCACGGTGAGCGCGGCGCCGACGAGATACAGCGCCGGTGATCCCCGCATACGACGATCATGCGCGGGGGCCAGAAGCGGTGCGGGCTGGGCTAGTTCGGCACCACAATCGATACAGAATTTCCTGGTCGGATCGTCGAGCGCGTTTCCGCACCCCCAGCACAGCAGCTCCCCGCAGGCGGTACAACGGCGCTGCCACCTGCCTGAAAGTCGGTGCCCGCATTGCCAACATGTCGCCATGGTCACCTCGCCCCATGTCTGTCGCGTCAGCCGCCGAGAATGGTGTCGGCGGCCCCACGCAGCGTGGTCACAAGCGCTGTCAGCGCGCCGATACCCGCGACCGCGCGCCCAGCGGCATCCAGGAAGGCACCCAGTAGATGCCGATTGGGCCGTTCCTTGGCCGCCTCGGCCCGAGCCTGCTCCACCGTTGCGGCGACCTCTTCTCGCTCCGGCAGTTCCTCGGCGGCCCGGACCTGGGTGAGCAATTCACTCAGGGCAACCCGCAATTCGTCGAGGGTGGCCGGGGCGGGTGGTCCGCCGACCGTACTGCCGTGAATCACGGTGGCGTCGCGACCGGCGATTGCCGAACCGTCCGCCCGGACACTGCCCCCGATCCAGACTCCCTCATTACTGCTCATCGAATCCTCCTGGAGTTCAACGGTTTTCCGGCGTACTTCGTCCGGACGAGGAACCGGCGACCGCCGAGGAGCCGCCGATGGCGGAATTCACCAGGGTCGCGTCGCCACCGATGGTGACGTTGCTGTTGAAGATCTGCTCGGTTCGACGGAGCAGTTCGGCGGGGTCGATATTGTGCTCGGTCAGAAATTGCTCGAGCGTCTCGGCTATCCGCTTCTCCACGATCTTCGTGTACATCTGTTCGTCGAGCATTTGGAAATAGCGGTGGTATCCGAGCGACACGATGTCCTTGTTCTTCCGTAGGTCGCTGGCGGCCTCACGCACGCTGATCAAGGCACCGTGGTCGTAGGTGAACACCTCTTGGACCCGCCGCAGCTGGGCACTCACCTTCTGGTCGAATCGCCAGGCGGCGAAGATCGGTCGCAACGCGCCGGGAAGGCAGAACAGCACCGCCCGCGGCAGCGCTCGCAGACTGCCCGACATGAGCCGCAGTACGCGGCGGAACGCCGGATGCAGCAGCAGGTCGTCGATTTCGTGGTAGGACATGCGCAGCGGGGGCAGCACGCAGTAGTTCACTTCGACGAACATCGACGTATCCGATACCACCGCACGCACGAAGGCCGACCACACGAATTCACCGTCCCAATTGACGATTTCGGTGGTCAGATAGGGCCGAGCGTGATTCTCCGGATGCAGCATCAGGGCGGCCATCGTGGTGTCGTCCACCCATGCGACCGGGCGGCCGGACGCATCGGGCAGGAACCGGCGATCGTGGTGAATATCGTCGCCACTGACGAACATCCGGTTACCGACCGCGGTGCCGGGCAGACCCAGGTCGGTAATGCGTTGGGCTATCCGCTCATTCAGGTCGACCGCGGTGAAGGGTTCGATCGGTTCGTCGGCACGATGAGGACGGGTGATATCGAGGGCGAACGACCAGCCGCGCACACTCCAGCCGTGGCCCATGAACGGTCTATACCCCTGGTAGACAGTGATATTGCTCTTGGCGTAGTGCGTCACGTGGGTCAGCTGCCGTCTCGCGAGATCGGTCTGCGGCACCGGCGCTCGATCCGGCTGGAAGACGCCGTAGCGCAATGAGCGAGCCGTCGCACCCCAACGCACCAGATAGCTGTCGACGAAGACGATGAACCAGGTGAGCAGGACAAACAGCGGTAACCCGCTGAGCATCCCGGCGAATACGAACAGCCCCGGTGGGGCGAACCCGGAATAGGCCGAGACGACCCAGTACAGAATCCAGATCACCCATGCCGCGACGAGCGCTCCGTCGCGCACGGCGTGTCTACGCTGCGCCGCAACCGCATGTCGACATACCGCTTCGAGATCAACCGCTGGTGACTGCACGACAGCCCGCAGCGGCTCCTCCAGCACCTGTTCCACTACGGCACGGGCCAACTTGCGATCGAAATGCACTGCCGCACAAAGATATCGAGTGGCCTGGCGCCATCGCTGCGCCCCCTGCTCCGAATCCGCGGCCGCATCGGAGGGTGATCGACCGCAATTACCGCAGAACCGGTAGTTATGCGGATTCACATGGCCACAGCGAGGACATTGCACGGATTCCTCCTCGGGGTGGAAAATCCGAGTGCCGGGAATCCAGTGTATGGCCGAATCACCTTCCGCCCACCAGCATTCGCCCAGGTAACAGTGTCAATGGGGGCGGAACCCAACCCCCCGCAGGTTCGCCGGTCGACGAGCGGCGCTTACCAGCTCTAGTTGAGCCCCGCGTAGCTGTGCAGACCGCTCACCACGATGTTGATGATGAACAGGTTGAACAGCATTGCCACGAAGCCCGCGATATTGATCCAGGCGGCCTTGGTGTCGCGCCAGCCGGAGGTGGCTCGGGCGTGCAGGTAGGCGGCGTAGACGACCCAGGTGATGAAGGAGACGGTTTCCTTCGGGTCCCAGCCCCAGAAGCGGCCCCAGGCGGCTTCGGCCCAGATGGCTCCGAGGATGACGCCGGCGCCGAAGAGGGGGAAGGCCACGATGGTGGTTTTGTAGGCGAGGCGGTCCAGGGAGCGGGCGTCGGGGAGGCGGCGGGCCAGGGTGCCGATGAGGGTGTTGGATTCTTCACCTTCGGGCTGGCGGAGGCGGAGCAGGAACAGCAGGCTGGCTACGCCGGAGAGCAGGAAGATGCCGCTGCCGATGCTGACGATGGTGACGTGGATCGGGAGCCAGAAGGACTTCAGGGCCGGGACCACGGGGGCCGCTTCGGCGTAGAGGACGTTTCCGGCCAGGTACATGAGGACCAGGACCGGGGCGATCAAGAAGACCCACATGGCGCGGAAACGGCGGTCGTACATGAAGACCAGGCCGGTGACCATGGCAGCGGCGGTGGCCATGGTGATGAACTCGTACATATTGCCGAGCGGGAAGCGGTGAACCGCGAAGCCGCGCAGGACAATAGATGCCAGATGCAGGCCGATGGCGACAAAGAGGACCGCGAAGGCCATATTGCCGAGCCGCTCGGGCAGCGAACGGGTGGGCTTGGCCGCCACCTTGCCTGGAGTATCCGGACCGGCGACACCCGTGCTCGCGCCGCCGACCGAGACCAGTTCACGTTCGGTGGTCTTCTTGCGTGCCGACGAGTACTGCATGATCAGCATCGCCAACACCAGGATGTAGACGATCCACGCCGATTTGAAGGCGAGATTGCTGTATCCGGCCAGGGTTTCGTCGATCGGCATATTCATTCTCCCGTGCTGTGGTCCAGCAGCCGTGTGCGCAACCGGTCGAATTCGCCACCCCAACCCGCCTGGTCGGTGCGGGCCAATCCGCCCATTTCTACTACGGTACGTCGTTGGTCATCGGAGGTGGCGTCAGGGTACACACGCAGCCAGATGCGGCGGCGCTTCACCAGCAACGACACCAGCAGCCCGACCATCATGGTGATCGCACTCGCCAACACCCACCCCTGCGCCGGATCGTGCGACACCTGCAGATTCACGAACTCTTCGGCACCGTCGAAGGTCACCTTGGTGCCGTCCGACAGCGAGACCGATTCGCCGGGCTCGAGGTTCACCCGCTCCTCTTTGGTCAGGCGTCCCTGCTTGATCATTTCCGGATCCAGGGTGAACAGCGACTGGGCGCGACCGGTATCGAGCCCCGTCTCGCCGCGATAGATATCCACCGCCACCATCGGATTCTGCATTGCCGGGAAGGCGGAGGTGAGCAGCGTTCCGTGCAGCAGCCCGGTCGGAGCGAACAGCCCCTGGATGGCGATCTGGTTCTTGCGGCGGTCCGCGTCGTTCGGATACATGCCGCCGGGCGGATCGACGCGCAGCACACCGCTGGACAGGAAGGTGGTCGCGTCGTCGGGCCGCCACTGAATTGTCTCGGTACGGGTCTGCCCATCGGGGAAGGTGACGGTGAACTGGGGCGCGAAACCGTGGCCCTGCAGGTAGATACGGTCACCCTCCAGGCGCAGCGGATGGTTCACCGCGATGGTGGTGTCACGCCAGGTATCGCTCCGCAGATCCGCACCCGCCTGATAGGAGATATCGGCGGTGAACATCTCGGCCTGACCATTGGAAAGATAGTCGGCCTTGAAGTTCTTGACCCGGACACACAGTGGGGTCAGACCGGTGCCGTCGATGACATTGCCCGCGCGGAAGGAGTCGAATGCTGCCGGGGAGGTGGTACAGAAGCCCGCACCGTTATTGGCGATGACAATGACATTGCCCTCGTAGCCGAACAGCTTGCCGATCGCGATGGCCGCGAGCAGGCACACCAGCGCCAGGTGGAAGACGAGATTGCCCGCCTCGCGGGTGTACCCCTTCTCCGCGGAAATGGTGAATTCGCCGTCGCGGGAACCGGATCGGACCACCGTGCGCCAGCCGCGCAGCTCCTTGCGCGTGCGCGCCACGACCTCGTCCGGCGTCCCCGCGTCGGCGCCCTCGAAGTGGTACGGCAGCCGCGAGAGATTGCGCGGAGCCTTGACCGGCTCGGTGCGCAACGCCCGGTAGTGGTCGAATACCCGCGGCAGGATGCAGCCCACCAGCGAAATGAACAGCAGCACATAGATTGCCGTGAACCAGAAGCTGGAGAACACATCGAACAGTTCGAGGCGATCCATCCACGGGCCCAGCGTGGGGCGGGCCGCGATGTACTCGTCGACCTTCTGCGCATTGAGACTGCGCTGCGGCAGCAGTGCGCCCGGAATGGCGGCCAGGGCGAGGAGGAACAGCAGCATGAGCGCGGTGCGCATACTGGTGAGCCCGCGCCAGGTATTGCGCGCGGTGGCGAGAACGCGGCCGAGCGGCGACTGGCGCCGCGGTCCGGTCGGGGCTGGGGCGGTGGCGGTTTCGGTCATCAGATCGGCAGGGTCACATTCGAGACGAAGGCGTCGCGGACCCAGGAGACGAACTGGTCCCACGCTCCGGTCACCAGGGCGATACCGACGGCCACCAGCAGGATGCCGCCGATCACCTGAATGGTGCGGGAATTGCGGCGCAGCCAGCCGACGCCGCGCAGCGCGGTCGCCGACCCGAACGCCAGGATGACGAACGGCAGCCCCAACCCGAGGCAGTAGGCCACGATGAGGGCGACACCGCGGGCGGCGGTGGTGCCGTCGGTACCCGCGGATACGGCCATCACCCCGGAGAGGGTGGGGCCGAGGCACGGGGTCCAACCGAGCGCGAAGACCGCACCCAGCAGGGGTGCGCCGATCACACCGCTGAGCCGGCGCGGCTCCATCCGGGTATCGCGCTGCAGCGCCGGAATGAGCCCGATGAACGCCAGACCCATCACGATGGTGACCACGCCGCCGATGCGTTGCAGCAGTTCACGATTGACATTGAGGGCCTGAATCGTGCCGAATACGGTGACGGTGGCGAGGACGAACACCACGGTGAATCCGGCCACGAACAGTCCGGCCGCACCGGCGACCCGCATCCGACCGCGGTTCGTCGCCTCCTTCTCGGCCAGCACTGTCGAAACGCCCCCGGCCGAACCGCGTTTGGCCGATTCGACCGTGACCGGCGGAGCTTCGGCACCGACAAGTCCGGCGAGGTAGGACAGGTAACCCGGAACCAGCGGCACCACACACGGTGAGGCGAACGACACCAGCCCGGCCAGGACACACGCACCCAGCGCGAGCAGCAGCGGCCCGGACGACGCCGTCTGCTGGAAGGATTCGCCGACACCGGCGAGGATTGCCACGTCAGTCATCGATTGTCCTCGTTGCGGTCGGACGCACGCCGGTCACACTCTGGGCGGCTTTTTCGTGCACTATCGCGCTCGAAAGCGGCGAATCCGCTCGAACAACCCGGAGAGTGCACGATCAGGCCGCTCATCCGGCCACCCCCGCGTTCACGACTGGTCCTCCTCGGCGATCCGAATGACCGTCGGCTGCAGGTCTTCGGCCAGTAGCGAGCGCAGGAAGACCGCCGCTACCCGATGCTGACGGTCGAGAACGAGGGTGGTGGGGATGACGCTGGTGGGGAATTTGCCGCCGAGCGCGAGCAGGGTGCGCATGGACGGGTCGTAAATGGAGGGATAGCCGACGTTGTTGTCGGTGACGAAGTCCTGGGCCTTGTCCTGCTGGTTGTCGCGGACATTGATACCGAGGAAGGCGACACCCTTATCTCGGGTGGCCTCGTAGACCTGTTCCAGCGCAGGGGCTTCGGCACGGCAGGGCCCACACCACTGGCCCCAGATATTGATGACCACGACCTGGCCCGGGAAGTCGTCGACCGAGGTGGTCTTGCCGTCGGTCATGAGATCCGGCCCGGAGAGCTTGCCGATGGTGCCGCGGGAAGACGGCGGGTCGTAAAAGATATCGGTCTTGCCGCCGGGCGAGACGAAATCGAAGGTGCCGCCCTGCGCCACCGCGTCCTTGCCGGCCGTCGAGCAGCCCGCGAGCGCCGCGATGAGGCAGACGCTCGCCAGCAGAATCGACGCCATACGCCG
This sequence comes from Nocardia uniformis NBRC 13702, assembly GCF_001613345.1. Classification (GTDB taxonomy): domain Bacteria; phylum Actinomycetota; class Actinomycetes; order Mycobacteriales; family Mycobacteriaceae; genus Nocardia; species Nocardia uniformis. The sequence goes on from NZ_BDCE01000097.1 coordinate 20,135, forward strand.
GAAGGGCCGGGGCATAGACGTGGTGGACCGACTCATGCCACATCCATTAGGCGTGCGCGGGCGCCCTGCGTGGCCCGCCCGTCGCCCACCGCCACCCTCAACGGGCAGCCTGTCGGCTGGCTCGCCTTCATTCCGGCTGCCTCTTCCGGGCGCTGACCGCTCACGCCCCTGTCACCTTGGGATCCGTAGCCCCCGCGGGCTCTGAGTAAATGATGTCGATGAGGGTGTCACCCTGATAAACCAGTGACGTGAGCGAGGCGAGCGAGCACTGCCGCTTGCGCGGGTCGTGCCACAACCGCTGTCCCTGCAGCAGCCGCCGCAGCGTCCACACCGGCAGCTGATGCGAGACCAGCACGGCCTCGCGCCCCGCCGCCTCGACCCGAGTCTTATTGACAGCGGCCAACATTCGATGCGCGATCTGCAGGTACGGCTCACCCCACGACGGGGTGAACGGATCGCGCAGCTTCAGCCAGTGCCGTGGCTTGCGCAGCGCACCGTCGCGAGCCGCCACCCGCAAACCCTCGAAGGTATTGCCCGCCTCGATGAGATTGTCATCGGTGCGGATAGTCACACCGTGCTGTGCCGCAATGGGTTCCGCGGTCTCCTGCGCCCGCTGCAATGGCGAGGCCACCACCAGCGCGATGTCGTGATCGGCCAGTGCCCGCGCCACGGCCGCGGCCTGAGACCGACCGGCCACCGACAGGCCGAAGCCCTCCAGGCGGCCGTACAGAATCCCCTTGGGGTTGTGCACCTCACCGTGCCGCATGACATGCACGATGGTTTCGACATCGTCGGCGACATCGCCGGGGAGTATGAGACCGCTTGTGCCGGTGGAGGATTCGACAGCGTCGACGTCCGCGTCGGCCGCAGCTGCCGCAACAGCCTCGGCACCGGCTGCGCCCGCGGTGGCGTCATCCTCGACGACAGCGTCATCCGCGGCCGACGCAACAACTTCGACGACAGCGTCATCCTCGGCGGACGCGACAACCTCGGCATCGGTGTCGAGCTGTGCGCGGGCTGCGCCGAGTTCGTCCTCGGCCTGGCTGAGGGTATTGAGCAGGCGGGCCGCTTCGGCGGGCGAGACCACAGCTCGCGGGGCGGGGGCCGGTAGACCGGTGTCGGGCTGGTTGGAGCTCACGCGACGGATCCTTCGGGGGTGGCGGCCGCCGCGGCGGAAGCGGCGGCGGGCAGGGCGGCGGCGATACGGTCGAATGCGTTCTCGTCGAGGGCCGCGGAGACGAACCATGCCTCGAACGCGCTCGGCGGCGCGTACACGCCACGTTCGAGCAGGGCGTGGAAGAAGGCCGGGAAGCGCCAGGTGGCACTGGCCTTGGCGGCGGCATAGTCGTGGACCGGGGTGTCGGAGAAGAACACGCTCACCATATTGCCCGCGAATTGCACTTGATGACTGACACCGGCCGCGGTGAGGGCGTCGGTGAACAGTCCGCCGAGCCGTTTGGCATTCTGATCGAGGGTGGCGTAGACCGATTCGTCGGCCAGGCGCAGCGTGGCCAGACCGGCGGCGACCGCGACCGGATTCCCGGATAGCGTGCCCGCCTGATAGACCGGCCCGATCGGCGCGAGGTGATTCATGATGTCGGCGCGACCGCCGAAGGCCGCGGCGGGCAGCCCACCGCTCATCACCTTGCCGAAGGTGTAGAGGTCACCGGCGACACCGTCGATGCCGTACCACCCGGAGTGACTCACCCGGAAGCCGGTCATGACCTCATCCATAATGAGCAGCGCGCCATTGTCGCTGGTCAGCTTGCGCAGTCCGGCATTGAATCCGGGCTGCGGCGCGACCGCGCCCATATTGCCGGCGGCGGCCTCGGTGATCACACACGCGATCTCGCCGGGATTGGCGGTGAATGCGGCGGCGACGGCCTCGAGGTCGTTGTACGGCAGCACGATGGTGTCTGCCGCCTGCGCGCCGGTGACACCGGGCGAGGTCGGCAGCCCGAGGGTGGCGACGCCGGAGCCCGCGTCGGCGAGCAGCGCGTCCACATGCCCGTGGTAGCAACCGGAAAACTTGATGATCTTGGAGCGCCCGGTGAATCCGCGCGCGAGCCGCACCGCCGACATGGTGGCCTCGGTACCGGAGTTGACCAGCCGCACCCGCTCGACGGGGTCGACGCGCGCCGCGATGGCTTCGGCGAGCAGAATCTCCGCCTCGGTCGGCGCACCGAACGACAGCCCAAGGGTCGCCGCGCGCTGTACCGCCTCGACAATCTCCGGATGCGCGTGTCCGAGAATCATCGGACCCCACGAGCACACCAGATCGACGTAGTCATTGCCATCGGCATCGGTGAGGGTGCACCCGCGCGCGGAGGCGATGAACCGCGGTGTACCGCCGACCGAGTTGAACGCCCGCACCGGCGAGTTCACCCCACCGGGAATCACCGCGGCGGCGCGTTCGAAAAGCTGGGCGGAGACCGGCACCGATACCTGGCTGACACGCGGAGAAGAACTCACGGCACCCAGTGTCGCAGCCCCCGCATCACCCGTCGACGACAGGGTGTAGTGGGTGGCCCACCCCACAGCGAAATCCAGCACTCCAGGACGGGATCCGACCCAGATCGACTCCCCCACCTTTCCGGCGCACCCATCCCGCCACCGGACATACCCAGCCTCGTCCTTCCGGCGCGCCCAGCCCCGTCATCCC
>NZ_BDCE01000098.1 GCF_001613345.1 Nocardia uniformis NBRC 13702
GTCATCCCGACGTGCCCCGCCCCGCCATCCCGACGTACCTCGCCTCATCCCCCGGCGCGCCAGCCCCGCCATCCCGACGTGCCCCGCCCCGCATCCCGGCGTGCTCGAGCCCCACCAACCCGACGTGCTCGAGCCCCGCCAACCCGACGCACCAGCCTCGCAACCCGGCGCACCCAACCCCGTCATCCCGACGTGCCTCGCCGCATCCCTCCGGCGCGCCAGCCCCACCATTCCGACGCGCTCGAGCCCCGTCATTCCGGCGAGAGGTTGCCACCAATCGGGATGACGAGAGGTTGCCACCAATGGGGCGACGAGGGGTGTCCTCAAGCGGGCGTAGCGGGTTGCCACATTGTCGCCAGATCCGCATTCACCGAGTCCAACCCGGCAACACGCGCCGTAGTTCATTCGCCGGAAGGTTGCTGATGCGTAATCTCTGCTGTGACGGCACTATTCGGACTACGGGAGGCTCGCCCATGCGGATCGCACTCTTCGGCGCTGGACTGTTCGCGGTGACAACCGCGGCAATGACAATCGGCGCGGGGACTGCGGGGGCGGGGGTGCCGATCGCGCAGTTGGATCAGGGCCGGATCGGAGTCCATCTGTCACATGAGGAAACCGCGGCGCTCGCGAGCGGACCGGTGCCCGCGGTGGTCAGCATGTTCGTCCCATTGAATCGAATGGGAGCCGGGCTGCATCCGCAGACCGAGATCTATCGCGATGACCGCGGCGGCGTGCACGCCTCACTGCGCCAGGTGGTGGTTGAGGCCGCACAGCACCCGGACGGGACCATCGTGATGTTCTTGAACGCACCCGGCACCCGCGGTGGCCGGGTATTGGACGTCTATCAGAACTGGACCCAGTAGGTCCTCGCGGGCGTCGCTAGGACAGCGGCACGCCCAGGCAGAACGCCGCCCACCCGGTGCTGAGCAGGCAATTCAGCGGTAACGGCAGGAGATCCAGCCACGACGTAGCGACATCCATAAGCGTCATAACCACTGATTGTCCGCGCACAGCGGCCTCAATCGTGGACGCGGCGATTCATTGTCCGCCGATTGTCCGGGAGTACCCGGGCAATCAGGTCGATCACCAGCAATCCACCCACCGCCACCGCCAACGCGGCCAGGGCCAACCACGGTCCCGAATAGCGAATCGCGTCGAAACTCGGCATATCCCCGTTGGCCGCGAACCAAGTGGTCTGCACTCCCCGTCGCCAGCTCCAGACGGCGACGACGGCACACAGCGGCGTCAGCACGAGTTCGGCGAGCACGGCAAGCCACCGCATCAGCGCGCCTCCTTCTCCTCGTCCTGCCCGGTCGTATCCGAGTCGGGCCCGGTCGACAGTCGTTCCAGCGCCTCGGTGAGTTCGGCCCGCAGCGTGTAGTGATCGCGCGCCCAGGCCTGGACGAGCCCGCCATCACGCAATTTCAGGCCGACACCGTGACGCCGACGTGGTACGCCGGTGAGTTCACCGAGGGCACGCGCCGACTGCCAGTCCACATCATCCCAGGACTCTTCGTCGACTTCGGGAAGCACGGCCGCGATATTTCGCAGCGGCAGCACCTCGGTCCCCTCACGCAAATGGGTATCGGTGAGTTCGACGCTGATGTGCCGCCGCCCGGCGATCACCTGCAACCATACGAATCCACCCAGGAGGACGGCGCAGAAAACCAATCCGAACCAGTGAATCGCGCCGCCGCGCAGTACCTCGAAGACCAGGATGAGGGCGCACAGCGCGGGACCGTAGGTGACGGTCCGCCAACGCATACCGGGTTCGGCGAACAGCACACCGGATTCGGGAGCCGACGCACTCATAGGCCCGGCGTTTCGATCGGGAGGTTCAGCCGACGAGCCCCGGAATCAACAGCACGGCGAGCGTGACCAGTCCGAAGAGAATCAGCAGACTCAGCACCATCAGATCTCGCCGAAGGCTGTGCGGCTGCTGGATGACCACTCGCATCGTTGCCTCCGTCTTCCCGGAGCCGAATCGACCATGCCACAACGCATGATGAGCGGCTTCCGGTTCCCGTTTTCCCTGTGACTGTCCTCACCATACCTCGCCTACCGGTGAGTACAAACTCCGCGGTCCTCACTGCGGCCCCGGCCGGAAGTGAGCATCGGATTCCTTGCGATAACAAAGAAATACGGCCCCACCCGCCAAAACGGCCTGCACGATCGACGCTCCCCCGCCGATCAACGCGGCGGGTCCGTCCAAATCCCCCGGACCGAATAGCGAACCGATCGCACCGACAATGAGGAATGCGGCGAATACGGTGAGAAGCGTTCGCGCCCAAGCCTTTCCGCGAAAGAGCAGATACGCCATGCCCGCTGCCGCACCCAGCAGCAGCAGCAGCCACAGCACCGCCATGCCGATGAGCATGACGACGACCGCCAATTCCACCTGCGGCATGGTGGCAGATGGCTGATCGGCCTTCACCTGGTCGAAGAATTCCTCAGCCAGGTCCTTCCGGTTACCGAACTGGGTGAATATGGTGGCGATTACCTGCACCACGCCGACAGTCAAAGCCGCCCACCACAATTGGGCAGCGGTGCGGACATCCTCGGGAACGGGTCGCGGACCCGCGGCTGGAACGATTGGATTCACGACAGCCAGTGCGCTGCCTCGGTCGCCCAGTAGGTGAGCACGATATCCGCACCCGCCCGGCGAATTCCGGTGAGCGACTCCAGGACCGCGCCCCGGCGATCGATCCAGCCGTTCTGGGCGGCGGCGGTGATCATGGCGTACTCACCGGAGATTTGATACGCGGCCACCGGCACCGTGGAACGGTCGGCGACATCGCGCAGAATATCCAGGTACGACATGGCGGGTTTCACCATGACGATATCCGCGCCCTCGGCCAGATCCAGGTCGAGTTCCCGGATGGCTTCGCGCCGATTGGCCGGATCCTGCTGGTAGGTACGGCGATCGCCCTGTAGCGAGGACCCCACCGCCTCCCGGAACGGGCCGTAGAAGGCCGAGGCGTATTTGGCGGCGTAGGCCAGGATGCCGGTGTCGATATGTCCGCGGGCATCGAGCCCGGCACGAATGGCGGCGACCTGGCCGTCCATCATGCCGCTGGTACCGAGCAGATCCGCGCCGGTCTCGGCCTGCGCGATCGCCATATCGATATAGCGGTGCAGGGTGGCGTCATTGTCGACGCCGCCCTCGGAGCCCAGTACGCCGCAGTGCCCGTGATCGGTGAATTCGTCGAGGCAGGTATCGGCCATGACGACCGTCGACCCGCCGACCTCCTGCACCAGTGCCCGGAGCCCGCGATTGAGAATCCCGTTCGGGTCACTGGCCTGGCTGCCGCTGGCGTCCTTGTCCTCCGGGCGCGGCACGCCGAACAGCATGAGTCCGCCGACGCCCGCGGCGACCGCCTCGACGGCGGCCTTGCGCAGCGAATCCATCGAATGCTGGTGGACGCCAGGCATGGAACTGATCTCACGCGGCTCATCGAGCCCATCCGCCACAAACATCGGCAACACCAAATGCCGTGGCTCGAGCGTGGTTTCGGCGACGAGGCGACGTAGAGCGGGGGTACGGCGCAACCGCCGTGGGCGGTCCAATCCGGTCATGTTCGCATGATATGCCCCTGCCGCGGACAGGTTGCGAGACGGTCCTGCGACAACGGCGACAACCGCGTGGCCTGCGAATACGCCAATCGATGTCGGTTGTGTTCCGGGCTTGGGAAACAGGCCGATATGACAATCGGCCACGCGACCTGCGCCCACCCGCGACCGGACCGAATCGTTCCTCTCGATAGCTCGCTGAGCAGCGGATCCTGTCGGTGGCTGCGGGTACAATCGAATACATGTTCGAGGGTTCGCATCGGGCCCTGATCGCGACAGGAGGGATCGTCGTGCTCACTGCCATTCCGGATCTACCCCAGGCAGCCGTACCGAAGAAGGGGGACGTCATCGACCACGCCTGGCGGCCGATCATCAAACAGCCGCTCCCGGCCGGTCGCCCACGCTCGTGGTACATCGCCCACAACCGACGCCTCAAGGCCATGCGGCTGGCCATCGCCCTACTGGATGCCGGAGCCTTCGGCGCCGAACAGGCGACAGACGAAAAGATCCACCGCACAGCCGAAATCGTCGGCGTCCGCCCACCATCACCCGCCACCTGCCGCATGGTCCGGCGAATGATGGAGGCCCGCCGCTAGCCCGACGAATACGGAACGAGCCCCGCACCTTTCGAGTGCGGGGCCCGTAACGTCAGCTGCGCTGCGGCAGGCGGCTAGCGGCTGCTGCGGCGGCTCTTCTTGCGGGGCGGGGGCAGTAGGCCCTCGGCGCGCAGGTGGGCGGCGTGCTCGGCGAGAGCCTCGACGAGCGGGCCGACCTGAGCGGTTTCGGGCTGCACGTCTACGCGCAGGCCGAACTCGATGGCTGTTTCGGCGGTCTTGGGGCCGATGCAGGCAACGATGGTGCGGGCGTGCGGTTTACCGGCGATGCCGACCAGATTGCGGACGGTGGAGGATGAGGTGAACAGCACCGCGTCGAAACCGCCGGTCTTGATCATTTCGCGGGTCTCCGCGGGGGGCGGAGAGGCACGCACGGTGCGGTAGGCGGTGACATCGTCGATTTCCCAGCCGCGATCGCGCAGGCCCTCCGCGAGGGTCTCCGTGGCAATATCCGCGCGGGGCAGCAGGACCCGGTTCACCGGATCGAAAACGTCGTCGTAGGGCGGGAAGTCGGCCAGCAGACCCTCGGAGGACTGCTCACCCGACGGCACCAGTTCGGGATTGATGCCGAAGGAACGCACCTTCTCCGCCGTGGCCTCGCCGACACAGGCGATCTTGACACCGCTGAAAGCGCGGGCGTCCAAACCGAATTCGGCGAACTTCTCCCAGACGGCGCGCACCGCATTGGTGGAGGTGAAGACGACCCACTGGTAGCGGCCGTCCACCAGACCCTTGACCGCGCGCTCCATCTGCGCCGGACTGCGCGGCGGCTCGACCGCGATGGTCGGAACCTCCATCGGGATGGCACCGTGATTGACGAGCTTCTCGCTCATCTCACCGGCCTGCTCCTTGGTGCGCGGCACCAGCACGGTCCAGCCGTACAGCGCCCGCGACTCCCACCACGACATCTTGGAGCGCTTCTCGACCTCCTTGCCGACCGTGACCACCAGCGAGCCGACCAGTTCGGAGGCCGCGTTGTTCAGGGTCGCCAGGGTGGCCTCGATGGTGCGCTGCTGCCGGGTGGTGCCGCGTACGGTCACCGCCACCGGGGTCTGCGGCGCGAGGCCGTGCTCCACCAGCGCACTCGCGGTCTCGGCGAGGTGCCCGGAGGTGGCGTGCAGGACCAGCGGACCCGGTGCGGCAGCGACCGCCGCCCAATCCACCTCGCCGCGCACATCCACCTCGGTGTGGCTCGAGCCCAGGGCGATGCCCGCGTAGGCGGGCACGGTCGCGCCGGACGGCAGACCGGGCAGCACCTCGAACATCATGTGCGAACGGGTGACGGCATTGACCTCCTGGATCACCGAATCGGTGGTCAGGGGGTCGCCGGACACCAGGCGCACCACATCGAAGCCATTGCGGGCCTCGGCGATCAGCGTCTTGGCCACTTCGCTCGGATCACCGAGCGCGGGGCGCACGTCCACGGTGCTCGCACCGTCGGGACCCGGCTCCACCGCCGCGCCGATCAGGGCGAGCACGCCCTTGTCGACATCGGGATCGGTGAAGGCCAGCGTCGCCCGCCCGATGACCTCGCGGGCCCGAACGGTGAGCAATGCCGGATCACCAGGTCCGGATCCCACAAAAAGAATCCGGCCGGGCTGCTTCTTCGTAACTCGACTCATGCCCACTCCTCGCTAGCGCTCGGCGCGGCCACGGCCGAAGGCCCCGTGCTGTTGATTCGCTCGCTGCGCTCACTCATCGTTCGTTCTCCATAGGGCTGGGATTGCTGTTAGGGGCAGCGCCTTCCGCGTGGGCACTGAGCAGGTCGCGCGCCCCCAGCTCCAAGAGCTCACGCGCCAATTCGCGACCCAGTTCCGCGGCATTCGCGACCGGGCCGACCGCAGACGCTCGGATCACATCCGAGCCGTCGATCGCCGCCGCGCACCCGCGCAGCGACAACTCCTCCATCACCCGGCCGTCGTCGTCGAGAGATTCGACGACCTCGGCCAGCGCACCGACGGGTGCGGTACAACCCGCCTCCAGTTCGGCCAGCAGCGCCCGCTCCGCGACCACCGCGGCACGGGTGCCGGCGTCGTCGAGCGCGGACAGGATGGTTACGAGTTCGGTTTCCTCGGTGCGGCATTCGATACCCAGCGCGCCCTGTGCGGGGGCGGGCAACATCTGCACCGGTTCCAAGCTTTCGGTGACGGCCTCGGTGCGGCCGATCCGGACCAGTCCGGCCCGGGCCACCACCACGGCGTCGAGTTCGCCCTCGGCCACCTTGCGCAGGCGGGTGTCGAGATTGCCGCGCAGCGGCACGATCTCGAGGCCCAGGCCGAGCGCGCGCAGTTGAGCGGCGCGACGCGGCGCCGAGGTGCCGATTACCGATCCGGCGGGCAGCTCACCGAGCACCAGACCATCGCGCGCCACCAGGGCGTCGCGCGGGTCCTCGCGCAGCGGAATGGCCGCGATGGTGAAGCGCGGATCCCGCGCGGTCGGCAGGTCCTTGTACGAGTGCACCGCGATATCCACGGTGCCCGCGGCCAATTCCTCGCGCAACGCGGCGGTGAATACGCCGACGCCGATCTTCTCCACCGGCTCCGACGACAGGTCCCCCGCCGTCTTCACAATGACGAGTTCGGCCTGCTGTCCCGCCGCGATCAGTGCGTCGCGCACAGTGCCCGCCTGGGTCAGCGCCAACAGGCTGCCCCGGGTACCGATACGCCACGGTGATTCGATCGTGCCGCGCATTCTTGTGTCCTGCTCTCCGTGCACCATCGCTCCGGTCATGCGCTGTGTCCTTTCGGGCATGAGCAGGGGCCCTGCGTAGTTACGCAAGCTGCCGCCTCCGGGCCTGACCTGCTCATACCGGTCCTTTCGGGCATGAGCAGGGGCCCTGCGTGGTTACGCAAGCTGCCGCCTCCGGGCCTGACCTGCTCATACCTTGGGCCCCTGTTCGTCCCCCAGATGTGCGGCCGTGAAATCGTCCGCCAGCTCCCCCAGCGCGGCGACTTCCATCGGCGCGGCCACCGCCTGTGCCGCACCGGGTTTCAGCTCGAACAGCTCTCGCAGCGCCTCGGCGTAGCTGTCACCGCCCGGCGTGGAGGCCAGTTGCTTCACGCGCACCGTCGGCGCGTGCAGCAGCTTGTCGACCACGCGACGCACGGTGCGCACCACTTCTTCGCGGTCGGTGGGATCCAGGCCGGGTAGTCGGGAATCCAGCCGCAGCATTTCGGCCTCGACCACATCCGCCGCCCGCTGCCGCAGCGCCGCCACGGTCGGCGTCACCTCCGCCATGCGCTGTCCGGCAAGGTATTTCGCGAGTTCGTCGGCGACAATGGACCGTGCGGCGGCGGTATCGTCGGCGGCCGCACCGGCCGACGGATCGCGCTGCAGCGTCTCCATATCGATGACGGTCACACCCGGCAGTCCGGCGACGGTGTGCTCCACATCGCGGGGCAGACCCAGGTCGCAGATCACCAGATGCTTGTCGGTGCGTCCGGCCAGCGCGTGGTGCACATCGGCGAGGGTGACCACCGCACCGACCGCGCCGGTACAGGTGACCACCACATCGGCCGCGGCCATGGCCTCGACCATGCGCGAGATTTCCATGGATTCGGCTGCCACACCGTGCATTTCGGTGGCGGTGCGGGCCAGGCGCTGCGCCCGCTCCAGGGTGCGGTTCACCACGATGATGCGATCGACTCCGGCCCGCGCCAGCTGCGCCACCGCGAGTCCGCCCATCGCGCCCGCACCGAGCACCAGCGCGGTCCGGCCGGTCAGGGCCGAGCCGAAGGGTACGACGGTCTCGGTCGTGACGGTGGCCGCGTCCTCGAGATCCATCGACGAGGCCCCGAGCACCAGCCGGGCCCGCTCCAACGCCACCGACACCACCGATGCGCCCGCGCGATCGATTCCGGTCTCCGAATGCACCCGTTTGCCGACCCGCAGCGAATGCTGAGCCAGCTCGTGCAGGGTGCGTCCGGCGGCCTGCTGCTGATCGGCGGCGGCGTAGGCGGCACGGATCTGGGCGAGCACCTGCTGCTCCCCCACCACCATCGAGTCCAGGCCGCTGGCAACGGCGAACAAATGCTCGGCCGCCGCCTCGGCGTAGCGCACATAGGCGTGTTTGGTCAGTTCCGCCAGCGGCAGCCCGGAATGCTTGGTCAGCAGTTCGCTGATCTCACCGAGTCCGCCGTGGAACGCGTCGACCACCGCGTAGACCTCCACCCGGTTGCAGGTGGACACGATCATCGCCTCCGAAACATGACTGGAAACGAGCATCCGGTCCGTCAGCTTCGGCCGATCGTCCTCGGTGATCGCAACTTTCTCCAGCACCGAAACAGGCGCGCTCCGATGTGAAATCCCCACGAGAAGAACACTCATGGTGTGACCACCGATCCCTTGGTTGGCTCCATTGCCGCATGAGAAGTCTGAATCGGCGTCACCTGACGCGTCGCCGGGCATGCCGCGCCATTCTGGGTAGCGGTCCGGCCGAGTCGGGTCGGCACCACTCGCGACCCATCGGACGCGGCGTGCACGGTTTCGGCCCCCACGCCGTCCCTCATGGATTCAGCCCTAATGGATTCAGCGCCTGCGGCGACCTCACGGTCGGCGGCCTCCAGTTCGGCACTGCGCGCCAGCTCGAACGACAGCAGCTGCATTTCCACCGCCAGGTCCACGCGCCGTACCTCGACGGCGTCGGGCGCGTCCAGCGCGACCGGCGAGAAGCTGAGAATGCTCTGCATTCCGGCGGCGACCAGCAGATCGCAGACGCTCTGCGCGGTCGCGTCGGGCACGGTGATCACCGCGATGGTCGGTTCCAGGGTGGCCACGGCCTCGGCCAATTCGGCGACATCGCGCACGACCAGTCCACAGACGGACGTGCCGATTACCTCCGGGTCATTGTCGAACAGACCGACCATTCCGAATCCACGGCGGCGGAACCCGCCATAGCCGACCAGCGCCCGGCCGAGATTGCCCGCGCCCACGAGGACGACCCGATGTCCACCGGACAATCCGAGCACATCCTCGATCCGGTCGCGAAGTTTGATCACGTCATAACCGACACCGCGAACACCGTTGGGCCCGAGGAACGAAAGATCCTTGCGCAGCTTGGCGGAACCGACACCCGCCGCGACAGCCAGTTCCTCACTCGATACGATGGCGGTACCTTCGTCGGCGAGTACGGCGAGCACCCGAAGATACGTGGCGAGACGCGCCACAGTAGCCTGCGGGATGTCCTTCTGCAGAGCCCTGCCGGAGACGCCACTCGGCGTCTCATGCTGCTCTGTCACGTCGCTTGCGCTCCTCGTCCGGGCCGGGGGTGAGTGTCCGGGGCTCGTTATGTCGACCCGACGCCGGGCGACCGTCGTGGTGCGGTCGAGTCGGGGTTCTGGGGTCGCTACCACTGCCTTCGAGAACACCCCGAGGCGGGTTGCGTGCCACCACCGTAACCGCTTGTGCAGCCCTTCACAAAGTCGGTGAATTCAGTCACTTTGCCGAGGCACCGACCCCGCGGCCCATTCAACCCCGATCACGGCGACACCGCTACGCAACGCGCCGGGAAAACGAACCGCCAGATAGCCCGCGTTTCTTCCCCCAGGGGGTACCCGGGCAGGCCCGCCCGGTACCCCGATATCAGCGCCCCAGATCGGCCCGCAATCGCGGCTCGTCGACATCGAAATAGCTGTGTTCACGACCGTTCAGCAGGACCACCGGTAAGCGATCGCCGTATTCGGCGCGCAATCCCGGATCGGTGGCCGCCGCCTCGTCCACATCCACGGTCGTGGGCACGATGGAGAATTCCGCGCAGATGACGCGCAATTGCTCGAGCGCGGTCGTGCACAGGTAGCAGCCGGCACGGGTCAACAGGGTCACCGTGTGTGCGGGGTCGCTCATAACGTCATTCAACAGTATTCGAAACCTTGGAGGTTCGTTCCCAGGCTGCGATTGACTCCGCCGGAGCGAAGTAGCGGTACTGCGACCGCGTCGTGTGGGACGCTCCCGCACCCAGGTCGGGCCAAACCGCCACCCGGCGGTGAATTCCCGATCCAACTGCGCAAGTACCCGATCCTGGACCACGACAACCCGCCAACCTGATCCCCGGAACGTCCGAGGACATTGGGGCGGCATCGATATCGGCCCAGAGCTCCACAATAGCGCGCACTACCGGGTCGATACATCGAAATGCGATAGCTCCGGGGAACCAGTCGCAACACTTGTCGATCGCCGTCTACGTGCCGGCCACCGGCCCGCGATACTGTGGACCTGTTCGCGCTAACAGGCGGAGGTACCGGTGCCGGAACGATCGAAAGAGGCGAGGACGGGATTCATCGCGGGCCGATTCGGTGAATTTCCGACCCGCTGGGGTGGACTATCGGATCAGTTGACCCGGATCACGCGCAGCCCCTTCGGACCCAGCGAGGAAGAGGTCCGCGCGAATGTGGCCGGCGAGGCCAGCGCGGAAGCTGCCCTCGCGCACGTGGCCGAGGAGCCACCCGTCGAATCGGTCCCGCGCGACCTGACGGCGGCGGCGTTCTTCGATGTCGACAACACCATGGTGCAGGGTGCGTCCATCGTGCATTTCGCGCGCGGACTCGCGGCGCGGAAGTATTTCAAGACTTCCGACCTGGTCGATATCGCCTGGAAGCAGGTGAAATTCCGGGTCACCGGCAAGGAGAACAGCTCGGATATGGTCAGCGGTAAGGAGAAGGCGCTGGAGTTCATCGCCGGGCGCTCCACCGCCGAGCTGGCCGAACTGGGCGAGGAGATCTACGACGAGATCATCGCCGACAAGATCTGGCCCGGCACCCGGGCGCTGGCGCAGATGCACCTCGACGCCGGACAGCAGGTGTGGCTGGTCACCGCCACGCCGGTGGAGTTGGCGCAGGTGATCGCCAAGCGACTAGGTCTGACCGGTGCGCTCGGCACGGTCGCCGAAAGCGTCGACGGGGTCTTCACCGGACGACTGGTCGGCGACATCCTGCACGGACTCGGTAAGGCGCACGCGGTGCGCACCTTGGCGATTCGCGAGGGTTTGAACCTGCGGCGCTGTTCGGCCTACTCCGACAGCCACAATGACGTGCCGATGCTGTCGCTGGTCGGCACGGCGGTAGCCATCAATCCGGATTCGGATCTGCGTGAGGTCGCCAAGAACCGCGGCTGGGAGATCCGGGATTTCCGTACCGGGCGCAAGGCCGCGAAGGTGGGCGTGCCCACCGCCCTCGCGCTGGGCGCGGCGGGCGGTGCGGCCGCCGCGGTACTCACCCGAAAGCGCGAGGCGAAAGCGGGTTGATCAGTTGTCGTCCTTCGGGAAGCCACCGACGAACAGGATGGCGATCAGGAGGGCGCTGACGACGGAAACGATCGGGATGATCCACATAGGCATACCCGAACACTACAGTGTGTAGTAGATCACACTACAGCCTGTCGTAGAAAAGTGACGCGAATGACAAGCGGCCCGGTCCCCCGAGGGGCCGGGCCGATCCTGTTGCCGCCGAAGACAATCCCTAGCCGGTAAACGGATTGCGGCGCTTGGTGAGCAGTTTGTACAGCGTTTCCTGGATGGTCTCGCGCACCTGATCGGTGACCTCGAACATGGTCATCGGATCGTCGGCCTCCTCCGGCTCGAACCCGGCCGTCGAGATCGGCTCCCCGAATTCGATATGCCACTTGGACGGCAGCGGCAGCGCGCCCAGCGGACCCAGCAGCGGAAACAGCGGTGTCACCGGGAAATACGGCATACCCAGCAACCGCGCGAGCGGCTTCAGGTCGGCCAGCTTCGGATAGATCTCCTCCGAGCCGACGATGGAGCACGGAATGATCGGCACGCCCGTGCGCACCGCCGCCGAGACGAATCCGCCGCGCCCGAACCGCTGCAGCTTGTACCGATCCGCGAACGGCTTACCGATGCCCTTGTAGCCCTCGGGGAACACCCCCGTGATTTCCCCTGCGCGCAAGAGCCGTTCGGCGTCGGCGGGGCAGGCGAGGGTATGCCCGGCCTTGCGCGCCAGCCCACCGACCAGCGGCGTCTCGAAGACCAGATCGGCGGCCAGCAGGCGCAGTGCGCGCTGCTTGGGATGGCGGTCGTGCACGGCGAGCTGCAGCATCAGCCCGTCGAGCGGCACGGTGCCCGCGTGGTTGGCGACAATGAGCGCGCCACCGGTCTCCGGGATGTTCTCGATACCGCTGACCTCGACCCGGAACCACAGTTCCGACAGCGGCCGCAGCATCGGCAGAATCACCGATTCCAAAAGATGCTCGTCCAAACCGAATTCATCGACCTGATAGTCGCCGGTGAGGCGGCGGCGGGCGAAATCGGCGGTATGGCGCACCGTATCGGCAACCGTGCCGCGGACCAGCTCCCCCAGCGATTTCGGCTGCCGCGCTTCGACTTCGGCGAGCCGGTCGGTCAATGATGTCACCGGACTCAGCGTGCGTTGACCCGGCCACGAACGCGACGAACGTTGCTGCCGCGCCTCGAAATCCACATCGTGAAGTCGAATCACCTTCGCTACGTCACTCATTGCTGTGCTCCCGCCCCGGCCCCGAGGAGGCCGAGAAGTTTGTTCTCTGCGGCATCGATCCAACGAGGATCGATAACGGGCCGCAACGCTGCGCCCCCTATGTAGTCGTCGAAAGCCTGCACCGTGGTCCAGCGCGGCTCGAAACCCAGTTCGGTGCGCATCCGGGTGGTGTCCAGACCGCAGCCGAAATGAAAATAATCGATCTGTTCGGCGGTGAATTCCCGCATCACCGGTCCCATCAGTTGACGGCCGAAGGTGCGGAAAGCCAGGAAGGGGACCGGCAATTCGATCCGGCCCGCGCGACGGATGGCCTGCGACAACGCCATCGCACCATCCCCCGCCACATTGAAAGTGCCGCCCGGCGCGTCCATGGCCGCATGGGCGAGCGCCGCAATGGCGTCCTCCTCGTGCAGCAGCTGTAGTCGCGGATCGCGCCCCAGGATGGTGGGCGTGATCGGCGAACGGAAATATTGCACACCGCGGCTGGCCAACTGCGGACCCACGATCGGTGAAAAACGCAGAATTGCCGCCGAAATATCGGGACGCCGACGCGCGAGCCCGCGGACGAATCCCTCCACCTCGATCATGTCGCGTGCGAACCAACCGCGCGGTGGTGTGCGCGCACTCATTTCCTCGGTGAATTTCACCGGATCCTTGGCACTGCAACCGTATACGGCCGATGACGATCGGACGACCACTCGACGCACATGATCGGATTTCTGACAGACCGCGAACAGCTGCATCGCGCCGAGGACATTGATGTCCTTCATGGCCGCGCGCCCGCCACCTGAGGGTGGTCGCGACAGTCCCGCCGGGTGGATGACCGTATCCACCCGGCTTCCGTCGATCACCTTGCGTATCAACGGGTTTCGTATGTCGGCCCGAATGAACTCGGCGCGGCCCATACGGCGCAGCAGTTCCGGGCTGGGTTGTTTCGCGTCTACCGCGACAATGCGCTCGATGGACTCGTCGGCAGCCAGACGCGCCACCACATTGCCACCGAAGAACCGACTCGCGCCGGTTACCATCACAACCTTGGGCGCGTGTCCGTCACGGATGCTCGGCCCACCGGATCCCACGTGCAAGCCCCCATTTCTGTTTTTCCCGCGCTCTCAGGGTAGCCGCCGGACAGGGGGTCGCCGAAGACTATTAACCAGCTTCTAACGATGACTTCGCTCACCCGTCAAAAAAGTTGAAGCCCGTCACCATCGGTGACGGGCTTCAGCTACGACTCAGCGCTTACTTGCCGAGTTTGCGACGCTGCACGCGAGTGCGACGAAGCAGCTTGCGGTGCTTCTTCTTCGACATGCGCTTACGGCGCTTCTTGATCACTGAACCCATAGGGGTTGCTCCTCGCGTTCATCTCGGGTCACCCCCGCTTCCGCGGGGAGCACAATTCCTGACCCTGCACAGTCCTAACCCGTTACAGGCCGACGAAGACCCGACGGCACCACCGGCATGTACAGGATGCCGGTCTATGCTACCGGGCCACCGTTCGGCGAACGAAACCGGTCGGGGGCTGTCGCCGCTATCCGGCGTCGAAGTAGGACGTCTCCAGGTAGTCGTGCACCGCCTTCGCATGCACTCGGAAGGAGCGTCCCACACGTACAGCGGGCAACTCTCCCGAGTGCACCAATCGGTACACGGTCATCTTGGAAACCCGCATCAGATTCGCCACCTCGGCGACAGTCAAGAACTGAGTGCCTCCGCCGATGACGTTCCCTGCGTTTATTGGGGTGTTTCCGGACCTCGCTTGACTATTTCCCATCATGCGTCACTGACCTCCGGCACGTCCGCGCCGCCGGCTTCCCCACCGGCGGAACAGACACGCACGTGCTCCATGCAGCTTATCGTGACCAGTGGTGTTGCTGCGACGGGTGTGAGAAATCAGCCTTTGCTGTGGCGAGTCGGAGTCCCGCAGCAAACCAGCAACCGGGCGGTCGTCAGGATTATCGGGCTAGTCCGGGGTCGAGCCCTGTTCCGCGGAACGGCTCTTGGCGGCGTGCAGTGCCTCGTGGAAGGCAGAGCGGACGCCCGCGCGCTCGAGTTCCCGCAAGGCGGCGGCGGTGGTGCCCGCCGGGGAGGTGACCGCGGCCCGCAACTCGGCGGCACTCTGGCCGGACTCGTCGAGGAGGGCCGCGGAGCCGAGCATGGTCTGGACCACCAGCTGGGTGGCGACATCGCGAGTGAGGCCGAGACCGATGGCGGCGTCGACCATGGCTTCGGCCACGAGGAAGAAGTAGGCGGGGCCGGAGCCGGACACGGCGGTCACCGCATCCATCTGCGATTCGGCGACGACCACCACCTTGCCGACGGACTCCAGCATGTCGGTGACCACGCGCAGCTGTTCGGCACGGGCGTAGCGCCCCGCGGCAATGGCGCTCATGCCCTGCCCGACCAGCATCGGGGTATTCGGCATCACCCGCACCACCGGGAAGCCCGCGGACAGCTTGGACTCGAAGCGGGCCGTGGGCACGCCCGCGACCAGCGACACCATCACCTGATCGCGTTCCTCGCCCAGCTCGGCCTTGGCCAATTCGGTGAGCACCGGATCCACATCGTGCGGCTTCACCGCCACGACCACCACATCCGCCCCGGCGGTGGCATCGGCCACGGCGTCGGTTACCCGCACTCCGAACCGCTGAGCCAGCAAATCGGCACGCGCCGGAACCGGCTCCACCACCACCAGATCCTTGATCGCCCGCCCGGATTCGAGCAACCCGGCGATCAACGCCTCCCCGATCCGACCTCCGCCGATCACCGCAATCCTCGTCATGAGTTCCAAGGCTAGCGGTGCCGGATGGCCCCGCTACGGCCGCCCGCACGGTTGGCGGCGGTTGACAGGAGGGCTTGACGCGGGCCGGTGGCAGCGCGGCGATAGACGGCGTCCGGCCGCAACACCCAACCCTGCGAGGAACCTGACCGAACACGCGCCGAAGCGGCCGATCTCAGCGATTCGACAGCCCACGTCGAACGCCCGCCGTGATCCGCGGTTGCGGAAGCAGATTGAGCAGTTGGCCGGGCGTACCGCAGGTTTCGCGACTGGACCACCCCGTCATCCCGCGCGCTTCTCGGCCGGGATCCACACCGCACGGCGCCACGCGGTCATCGCGATCCGTCCGGTGTGGCCGTGCTGCCGTCGGGCGTGCAACAACGCGAGTGTGGATTCCGGCCAAAAGCATGCCGGAATAACGAGGGCATTCCGCGCAGGACTCCTGACCGGGCGCTCAGCGCGGCTGCGGGATCAACGCGAGTTGGCGGCTCTGGGCGACGATGGCGCCGGTGGAGTCGAGGACCAGCTGGTCCTCGTCGAACATGCGGCCGCCGATTTCCTTGGCGTTGGCGATGATTCGGAGCCAGCCGGGGGCCGGGCGGCGGCGGAGGTAGGTGGTGAGCTGGACGGTGGGGGCCCAGCCGAAGTGGCCGCGGTTCATGGGGACGGGCGGGCTCATATCGGCGGCCATCAGGGCGAAGTAGGTGAAGACGTCGGAGTCGGCCGCATCGGCGGCGAAGGGGCGAATCCACAGGCGCAGTTCGGGCTCGCCCTGCTGTCCGGCGAGGAAGGGGGCCGAGGCGCCGTCGAGGGCCACCGAGGCGCCCTGGGCGACATGGACGATCTTGCCCATCGGATTGTTCTCGTCGTACGGGAGCGCGTCGGCGGGCGGCTCGGCGGGCATGCCCTGGGACTTGTCGGGCGCGTAGATCGGCTCGATGTCGTCGAGGTGGCTGAACGTGAAGGCGGTGTGCACGAGGGTACGGCCGCCCTGGATGAGGCCGACATCGATCAGACAGATCTGGCGGCCGATCTTGCGGGTGCGGACCTCGTATTCGACCTCGCCCGGTTCGGGCGCGCCCAGGAAATCGGAGCTGGCGGCGATCGGGAACATGGCCGACTGTTCCGGTGCGGTGCGGCGCAACCACGCGACGGCGGCGGCCGCACTACCAGCGACCATGGTGCCGCCGTGCAGTTTGGGCCCGATGGTCCAGATCGGCTCGATTATGCCGCCGTAGCGACCGGTCTCGGCATCGTCCGAGGTCAAGTCGATTACCGCGCAGACGCGGCTGAAGGGCGCGTCACCCACGGTGGTGCTCGGCTGTTCCAGATCGACGGTCGACTCCGCTGTCATCCGCTGCTCCTCCTCGGTTACCGATCGGTTTGTACAGCGTACGACCGACGGCGGTGGCAGCCACCCCTCCGGTGGCGTGAATCACTGGGGCAATGCCGATGGATGGCTGCGCGTATGGCCGGCGCGCCCGCGTGCACGGCCTGCGAGACCTGCACGCAACCACCATTCCAGCCACTCACGATCGTCATTCCGGCGTGCTTTTGGCCGGAATCCACCGTTGATCAGTAGTGGATCCCGGCCAAAAGCACGCCGGGATGACGGGGTGACCGCATTCCGGGATGACGGGCGGCTCACGCCAGATGACGGACGACGCGCACCGGACGCCGCACATCGCACGACGCACACCGGACGACGGACGACGCACACCGGACGGGCGGCCGTAGCGCGGGCGGATAGCGGAGGTGCGGTGTGCCGCCATCCGAGCCCGACCGGCACGCCGCACGCCTCAACTCTGGTGAGCGCCGGTGTGTTCTGGTTCCGGGGTGCCGACCGGACCGAGGCCATTGAGGTGGCGGCGGGCGAAGGTGAGGGCGCGGTGCAGCATGGCGGCGCGGTCGAAGGTGGTGCGGGCGTTCTGGGTGTTGATCTCGATGACGGCTTGGCCCGTGAAACCGCTGCGGGTCAAGCTGTCGCAGAGTTCCACCAGGGGCTGGGTGCCCTCGCCGGGAATGAGGTGTTCATCGTGTGCGGCGCCGCGACCATCGGCGAGATGCAGGTGGGTGAGGCCGCTGCCCATGCGCCCGGCGAGAACCAGGGGGTCCACCCCGGCGGTCGCGGTATGCGACGTATCGAGGGTGTAGTGGCGGAAGCCGGTGTCGGTGGGGTCGTAAGACGGGCTGAATGCCGTCAGGGACGGTCCGGGACCGCCCCGGCGCTCCAGGCGTTGGATGGCGCGGTCGCCGCGCGCGAAGAGGGTGTCGGCCACCCGCATGGGGAACATGTTCTCCACGGCGATCACGACCGGACTGTTGTCCTCGAGTTCGATGATCTGCTTCGCGAACCCCTCCGCGTAGCGCCGCTGCCAACGGAACGGCGGATGCACCACCACGGTCGACGACCCCAGCGCCGCCGCGGTATGCACGCTGCGCGCCAGCTTCGCGATCGGATCCGATCCCCAAACCCGCTGTGAGATCAACAGGCACGGCGCGTGCACCGAAAGCACCGGCACCTGATATTTCTGCACGAAGGATTGCACGGTCGAAATGCTCTGGCTGGCCGGTTCCGCCCAAACCATCAGTTCCACACCGTCGTAACCGACTTCGGCCGCATAACGAAATGCGGCCTCCGTATTTTCGGGATACACCGATGCGCTGGACAACCCCACCCGGATATCCCTGCGCCCCCCGCTGTCGTTCATGGCCCCCGATGCCTGCCCGATATTCCCCACTCTGCCCGCTCCCTGCTCAGGTTGTACTGAGTAGAAAGGCTAGCGGCCCGAGCGTCACAAAGACGCCTACGACGACAGCAATCACAGTGCTGAAAATGTCATCGGTGCGGCGCAGTACGCGAACGAGTGCGACCAGACCGAGAATCACGATCATCGCCAGCGCCAGCGCAACCCACGGGAGCATTTCCCACAGGCGCTCGAACCCCTTGAACAGCAACATTCCCGCGACCGCCGCGCCCGTGCTCTGTCCGCCCAAAATCAGCCACTGGCGGCGATTTTCGTCATCATCGGATTCACTGGTTTTACTGGGTCGGCGGACCCGAGTGGCGAGCGCTCTGAACCGCTCGGCCACGGAAGGCCGCGCGTTATCGTCGATTTCGTCGTCCTCGAGCAACGGCGAGTAGATATCGGTCGCGCCCTCGTAATCCTCGTCCGGGTCGGCGGCGCGCGACTTGCGCCCGAATCCGCCCTTACCGAAGGAGCGTTCGCCGGATCGTCGCGAACGACGCGACCTCGGTTCGTCGTCACGATCGTGTGCGTCGCGCAGCAGATCACCGGCAACCGTTTCGCCGGAGAGCATCTGCTGATCCTCGCGGGCAAGCTGCCACGCCGAGGTGGGGTCGTCCGGCTGCGACGGTGTGGGCGCCGGGGCGGGTTCGGTCGCCTGGCGTCTTCGTGCGGACCAGGCGGGCGCACCGCTCGCGACGGCACCATTGCGACGCGCATCCGCGCCGCGCGGGTCGATGCCATGCGGGTCCGCACCGCGTGGATCGGCAGCACGCGGGTCCGCACCGCGTGGATCGGCACCGCGGCGGTCGGCCTCGCGCGGCGGTTCGGCGCCACGCCAAGGTTCGGCCTGCGGAATATCGGCTCCGCGCCGGGGTGCGCCTTCACGCAGCAGTTCGGCTACCCGCCGGGATTCGTCATCGAGCGGGGCACCGGCACCGTGCCACGATTCGGCCGCATGCGGAGCTTCGACACCGCGCTGCGCTTCTTCAGCCTGCCGCTCGGCATGTCGCCGCGCCGAGCGAGACATGGGCGGAGCCGGGGCTGTCGCGCCGCGTTCGGGCGGATTGCCCGGTAGTTGTTCGGCTTCCCGCGCTCCCCACGGCGGCAGATCCAGGCCCGCGTCCGGCACCGGAGCGGGTCCACGGAACGGTCGCACCTCGGTGGTCTCGTCATCGGGATCGAATTTGCGTCGGCGGCGACCACCGGTCCCGGCACTCGGCGTCGGTGCGGGCGGGGCAGCTGCGCTCGAATCGGCTCCGGCTCCGCCGTAACCCAGCTCGTCCAAGGGCGACGACAGTGGATCGGGCTTGCGGCGGCGTCCGCCCGACTGCCGGTCGACGGTCGGGGCATGCCCGTTGTCCTGGGCCGTGCCGTACCCCTGAGCGGCATAGCCGTTGGCGCCGTAGCCATTGCCGTGCGCCCCGTAGCCATCGGCGTCGTAACCATTGCCACCGGCCTCGTAACCGGAGCCATAACCATTGCCGCCGCTGTAACCGTTGGCCTGTGTGCCGCGGCCGTTGGGCTGGGCTCCATACCCGCTGTCGGCGTCATAAGCCTCTGCGTCACGCCCGCCGGTCGAGGATCCATATCCATTGCTGTGCGCCCCGTACCCGTTGGCGGAGTTTCGTCCGTCAGGTGCGGATTCGGTGGGCTGCCAATCGTTTTGACCAGGCGTGTTCCAGTTGTATCCGGATGGCTCCGATAGCGATGGCGCGGATGGGGTGCCGGAGGACGCGAGCGGGTCATAGAAGGAGATGGGACCGGAAAGCGGCGAATGGTCAGTCCCGGAATCCGGCGCAGCATGGGAATAGCCCGAATAATTCGAGTAGTTCGAATAGTCCGATTCAATTGGCGCGGACTCGGATTCGGCCCGGCCGTCCTCCTCGGGCGCGGCATGCGACGACGAGCCCGGCAGTACCGGCATATCTCCGGTCAGATCGGCGACAGAGATCCCGCGGCCACTCCGCCGTCGACGGCCACCCCCGCCACCGCTGGCCGCGGGCGCGGGCGCGCCCTCCTGGCCATTGCGGGCCAGCAGTTCAGCGACGGACAGCTGGGTCGAATCCTCGGTCATCGAGTTACCGTTTCGATCGGGGATCCCGAGACGGGCGGACGAGCATCCGATTGTGCCCCACCAGCAATCGGTTCGCTATCTATGTCGGTATCCAGTTTTCGCAGGATCAGTCCCTCCCGCAGTGCCCATGGACAAATTTCCAGGGTATCCAGAGATAGCGCTCGCATACTCGCCTCCGCGATCAATGCGCCAGCCACCAACTGCTGTGACCTATCCGAACTCACGCCTTCCAATTCTGCCCGGTCGGCAGCGGTCATTCGGGAAATAAATGCGATCAGCTGCCGCAGACCGGAACTCGTGAGCGTACGCCGCGCGCGCGGACCTGCGGTAGAGGGGGCGGCGCCGGTCAAGCGCGCCAGCGAGCGGAAAGTCTTCGACGTTCCCACCGCCAGATCCGGCCGACCCGGCTCGAGCAGCTGTTTCGACGGAATCACGAGTTCGGCGTCGAGCCAGTCACGCAACACGCCCACCCGCCGCTTACCCGGCGGGTCGTGGCGCAGCCAGTCCCGGGTGAGCCGACCGGCTCCCAGTTGCAGCGAAAGCGACACATCCGGCTCCTCATCGGCGCCATTGCTCATTTCGAGCGATCCGCCGCCGATATCCAGATTCAGAATCCGCCCGGCACTCCACCCGTACCAGCGGCGCACCGCCAGGAAGGTGTTGCGGGCCTCGTCAACCCCCGCCAACACTCTCAGATTGACCCCGGTCTGGTTGCGCACCATGGTGAGCACCTGCTCGGAGTTGGTGGCCTCACGCACCGCCGAGGTGGCGAAGGCCATCAGTTCCACACAGCCGGAAGTCTTTGCGATGCTTGCGAATTCGCCGACGGTCCGGGTCAGCCGGGCAGAGCCCTCGGGCGTGATCCGGCCCTTGTCATCCATACTTTCCGACAGCCGCAAGGTGGCCTTCGTCGAGCTCATCGGGAGGGGGTGGCCACCACGATGCGCGTCCACCACCAGCAGATGGACGGTATTGCTTCCCACATCGAGTACACCGAGCCGCACAAGAACACGGTAACGGGTGTGGCGTCCCTTCAGGCATGGCGACCGAACTGTTAGCGTTCCGCGGTGTGACGGCAGGTGCATCCGCGAGCGCGCCCACTGGGCTCCGATCAGCGGCGAAGATCGATCCAAGTCCCGAGGTCGAGCTGGACTTCCCACGAGACTGGATCGAATTTGTCGATCCAGCAAATAACGAGCACCTGATCGCGGCGGACCTGACCTGGTTGATGTCGCGCTGGACGTGCGTATTCGGCACTCCGGCCTGTCAGGGCATTATCGAGGGCCGCGTCGACGACGGTTGCTGCTCCCACGGCGCGTTCCTCTCCGATGAGGAGGACGGCAAGAAGCTGCACAAGGCTGTGAAAATGCTCACACCCGAGGATTGGCAGCTCATGCCCGAAGGCACCGACGACACCGGGAAACCGCGCAAGAAGCTCTATCTCGAAGAGGATGAACTCGACGACGAACCCGCCCTGCGCACCCGGCGTGTCGACGGCGCCTGCATCTTCCTCAACCGCCCCGGCTTCGAGGGCGGCATCGGCTGCTCGCTGCACACCATGGCACTGCGCAAGGGCCTGGAACCGCTGACCGTGAAGCCCGAGGTGTGCTGGCAGCTGCCGATCCGCCGGGTACAGGACTGGGTGGAGCGCCCCGACGGCGTCGAGATCCTCAAGACCCAAATCACCGAATACGACCGGCGCGGCTGGGGTGCGGGCGGATTGGACCTCAACTGGTACTGCACCGGCTCA
>NZ_BDCE01000099.1 GCF_001613345.1 Nocardia uniformis NBRC 13702
CCTGCTTCCGCAGAGCAACGGCTAGCGATCATCTCGGACCGTTTGGCATCCTCGGAACGTTCGCATCTGCCGCCTACGGCGCTGATCGGAGCGGCCACGGAGCGCGCCCGAAGACCAACGGGCTGAGGTCATCTCGATCAACTGCAACGCACGGTGAGGGCTTCTGCCGTTCAGCATCGGTCGTACCAGGCGGGCCCGGTACGACCGATGCTACTTACCCGGCGGACTCCTCGGTCTGGTCGTTCGCGTGCCGGGGCAGGTAGAACATCAACGCCCACATCGCTATCACCGTGCCACCGACCCACCACAGCACACCGGTGAACGCGGCACGGTTGAGCGCCCCGTCGGGTGAGCCGCCGGTGACGGCAAAGAACACGAGACCGTTCAGGGCGATGCCGAGCGCGTAGCCCAACTGCAGGGCGGTGTTGAACAAACCGGAGGCTGAGCCGACGCGTTCGTGTGGAACCTTCGCCAGAGTCAGGTCGGCGATCGGTCCGCTGATCATGCCGAGCCCGAACCCGAGGAACAGGACCGGGACGGTCATTGCGAGCAAGGTCAAATCCGCACGCCCGCTACTGATCTGGAGCCCGTACGCCGCCATCGCCGCGAGGGTGATCAGTGCTCCGGTCTGAGGCAGTCGACGCGCGAAACGTCCCGCGGTCTTCGTCGCGAGCATCGCACCCACGAACTCGCCGACCGCGAGCAGCACGAAGGCCAGTCCCGCCATCAGCGCGCTCCTGCCCAGACCACGCTGCAGGTACAGCGTCCAGGTCATGAAGAACAAACCGACCAACAAACCCATCATCAGCTGCGTGGTCAGACCACCGGAGAACTGCCTGACCCTGAACAGCGACAACTCCACCAGCGGGGCCTTATCAGCGCGGCGCCGCTGCTGGCGCAAGAAGACACCGAGTACGACCAGCCCACCGGCGAGCATGACGAAACACCACAATGGCCAGCCGTGGGCGTGGCCCTCGGTGAGCGGAAAAACGATCAGCACCATCGCGATCGCGGACAGACCCACTCCGGTGAGGTCGAGCCGGTCGGCCTCGGCCGCGGTCGACTCGGTGATGAACTTGCGCCCCAGGATGATCACGGCGAGCCCGACGGGCACGTTGATCAAGAAGATCGGCCGCCACGACAGCCCGAACAGGTCGGCGTCGGTGAGCACGCTGCCCAGCACCGGGCCCACGACATTGCCCATCGCCAGCACCGCTCCGAAGAGCCCGAAAGCCCTGCTGCGGTTCTCGCCGACGAACGTGACATGCAGGGTCGCCAGGACCTGCGGCATCATCACCGCGGCGGCACCGCCTTGGAGCACGCGCGCGGCGATCAGCATGCCGGGATCGGCCGCGAGCCCGCACAGCAGCGAGGCCACGGTGAATCCGATGGTGCCCAGCAGGAACACCTTGCGGCGGCCGTAGATGTCGCCAAGCCTGCCGCCGGTGATCAGCGCGAGAGCGAAAGTCAGCGCGTAGCCCGCGGTCACCCACTGCACCGCGGCCGGTCCGGCACCGAGGGACTGTTGCAGGGTCGGGATGGCGGTCAGGACGACCGAATCGTCGACGATATTCATGAGCTCGCCGGTCAGAAGGACCGCGAGGGCGATTCTGGCGGTCGTTGTCATCGCTGACGACGTGCCGGACGAATTCTGGGTTGGTGGCTCGGGGATGTGCTCGGGCTCGTTGTCGAGCGCGGAAGAACTCACGACAGGACTCCTGTTCAGGAATCGGGGAGCTCACCGTCGACCACACCAGGGCAAGACAACACACACCTAGGGCAGACGGCAGAGCTGCACCCGGGAAACAGCGGAAAAGAATGGGTGGTGACGCAACTCAGGCCAGCGCGACGTCCGCCCCTCACACATCCGAACAATCAGGACATGGGGGAATACGGACGGCTACATGGCCTGGGATATAAGTCACCACCTCCAATCCGCTACAGAAACAAGAGTCCACGCCCCGCCTCGCAGGAAAACATGCGGGGCAAGACCCAGTCCACCGTACGACAACCCGTAGATCGCCCGACACCGGACCTGCGGTGTCCTCCGCCACATCATGCAGACAGCGCGCCTCGAGGCCCCAGGACCCGTAGCAATAACCATCTGCTCACGCCGCGTGGCGCGCTGTTCGAACCGGCCACGCGGCACGGCCGAAGATCAACGCGCCGACTTCATCTCGGGCCTCGCGACGCACCACAATGCCGATGATCGAGCATGAATCGTCCTGTAGTTCCGAGGATCCGACGCTGTCACGGCACATCGCTGGTCTGTGCCCATATCGACGTTGCTGACCGCCATCCGAACCCTTGACAGCGTGACCGAATTTCTGGTCTGGCCTGGAGATTTCGATCTCGATAGATCTGACCGTGTCGAGGACGTTCACCTGGCTTCGGGTGCAAGATCGGTGGGGTTCGCAGGGGGCGGCGCTGGGGAGCGACGAATCCGCGCTGATCTTCACGCTCGAAGGAATAACTTACGAACACCTGTTCGTGACGTAGAACCGGGCAGCTCGCCGTTACGCGCGCCGGATGTCCAGTCCGACATGCTGTTTCGTGTCGTTCCGCTACCAGCGAAACGTAATGCCGCACCGTCACCGAGCTGACAAGGTCAGGACCATGGAGAATGAGCTACGGGAAGCCGAACTGCGACTGCAGGCTGCGCAATTGGCCGGGGACGTGGACGCACTGGATGAGTTGCTCGACGATCGGCTGATCTTCACTTTCGGCGCCGACACTTTCACCAAAGCCGACGATCTCGAGTTGCACCGCACCCGAGCTCAAGTGATGAGCAAACTCGAGGAAGAACAGCTGACCGTGCTCGTGGAAGGCACCACCGGGGTGACGTGGTTCCTCGGTGTCGTAGCGGGAAGCGTCCACGGGTCACCATTCGCGGCGAGGATGCGTTATACCCGTGCGTGGGCACACGACGACTCGCGTGGATGGCGAGTCGTTGCCGCTCATGCCTCGACTGTCGAGTAGTCAGCGCTTCGGGCGGCGGTCCCTGTCTGCCCGAATACTGATCCGCGCAGGATTCCAACACGCCTGACGCCAGCCTCTGGCCAGCCGCACGACGCACCATAATGCCGATTACCGCGCATTCGGGTAGAGGGCCTCACGGCCCTGCGCCGCAGCTCGCAGGATGGTCTCGCTGATGAAGTCGCTGAAGCGGGCCATGTTCGCCAGACGGGCGGCGGTCGGGGTGCCGGGGCCGAAGATCTCGACGCCTTGACGGGTGATCTCGGCGACCTCGGCCATGCCGCGGGCACTGTCGATCGTCGCCTGATACCAGACGTTGTCATCGACGATGTAGCGCACGCGGCGGCGTTCATCGGTTTCGCGGCGGACCAGGCCCTGGAGTTCGAGAAGTTTGATCGCCTTGGAGACCGACGGCGGGCTGATCTGAAGTCGCCCAACGACTTCGGAAGCGGTGAGACTGCCGGTGTCCGCGGTGAAAAGGCAGGTCAGCACCCGGGCCGTCGTTCTCGGCATGCC
This sequence comes from Nocardia uniformis NBRC 13702, assembly GCF_001613345.1. Taxonomy (GTDB): domain Bacteria; phylum Actinomycetota; class Actinomycetes; order Mycobacteriales; family Mycobacteriaceae; genus Nocardia; species Nocardia uniformis. Next base: position 3,493 of record NZ_BDCE01000099.1, read on the forward strand.
CTGATGCATGAGCATGGTGGTGAACGTTTCCTCGTAGTCGCGCACGGATTCGGCATCGCGTCCGTGGCCGGGTGCCGGGTATGGCCGCTCCCGGGGTGCGGGCTGCGCGCGTCGTAGGGCGCGGCGTTCGGTGGCGCGTTGGGCGAGGTCGGAACGGTAGGACGCGGGCCCGCCGTTGCGCATCACCTCACGCGTGATCGTCGAGGTCGGACGATCCAGACGCCGGGCGATCACCGCGTAAGGGAGGTCCTCGGCCAGTCCCAGGGCGATCTGCCTGCGTTCGGCCTGGGTGAGCCTGCCTCCCGACATGATGATCTCCTTTGTTCTCGATGCCGCCAATGTAGTGGCTCTGACTTGATCATCGCAACGACCCGACCACCCGTCGTTGCGTTATCTTCAAAGCCATCGCAACAATATTTGCATGACTAGCTGCATTTATGGCCACCAAGCGTCACCGAATCGATTGCTCGATCCAGGAAAGCTACGTAGCTTTTCCATTGTCAGGAAAGAGTGATTTACTCAGCAAGACCAGGAGAAACACATGCGGACCAACAGCAACGCCTCGACCGATTCGGCCTGGACCGGGATGGTGCCCGTCGGTGACACGGCGTTGGCCGTGACCGACACCGGCGGTCCCGGCATCCCGGTGCTCTACGTCAACGGCCACGTCGCCACCCAGAAGTACTGGCGCCATGTCATCACCGAGCTGGGGCCGGGATTCCGCCACATCACCTACGACATGCGGGCTCGTGGCAAGTCGGGGACCTCGGCTGACTACTCGTTCGAAACCAACGTCGCCGACGTCGACGCCGTCCTCGCGGCCCGGAATGTGGAGCGGGCGTTGGTGATCGGCTGGTCCTACGGTGCCTTCGTCGCGGCGCACTGGGCCAGCCGAAACCCCGACCGGACCGTGGGCACTGTGCTGGTCGAGGGCGCTCAGCCGCACGACTGGATCGACGAGGTCGATATCGAGGGCATGCGGAAACTATGGCGGCGGCTTGGCTGGTTGATGCCAATGATGCGCGCGGTGGGCCTGGGGGCGCGGATGAGCGCCGATCAGATGGCCGACAGCAACATCGAGGCCGGCGAGATCGCCCGCGAGCGGGTGCTGGGCCCGGTGATGGACGCCATCACCGTCCCGACCCGCTATGTGAACGCCTCCGGGTCCTCCCTCGGCAGCAAAGGCGATGAGCAAGAACGGATTCGCGCCAGTCTGGACAAGGTGGTGGAACGCAATCCGAACATCGAGATCCACGCGAAGGTACCCAGCAACCACGGCAACATCTTGCGCAAGGACTTCCGCACTGTCGCCGAGGCTGTCCGTGTGGTCGCCGAGCTCGACCGCACGCCGCGGTGAAGATCGACCCGAACCGGTTGTCGGCAAACGATCGTGCGCCGACAACCTTCGGTAAGAGCGTGATCGACAGCGATGCCTGAGGTTCGGGAAGGCGACTGGCCGGGACGTGTGGTTGTGCTCGAGTTTCCCGATCTCGTTCGGGTCAGGGCCTGGTACGACTCACCGGAATACCGTGCCGCTCGCGAAGTCCGGTGTCACCGTGCGGCTGGTCTTCGCCGATGGGATGTGAGCGGCTCGGGGCGCACTGCGGCAGGCAACGCCCGCAAATTCCGCTGACCGCGCTGAGGGAACCGGCCAGGCCGCGGCCGATCGAACGCACTGATCTGCCGAATTGAGTGCATTCGGATACAGGGTGTTACCGCAGGATGACCTCGATACCGTTGTCATCGAGGATCTTCAAAAGCAAATCGAACAAGGTTTGCCCTGCATCCACGCCCGGGTGTGTCAGCAAATGCTCCCGCGCCACATCGGAGTGCAGCCATTCCAGCGTGAACGGGCTGGAAGCGCCCCACCCTCCGCGCAGGCAGTCCCACAGAGCATCGAGGTTCCAGCCGAAGTAGCCGCCGGGGCCGTTGATCGTCTCGCCGAGCGCGCAGTAGAAGCTGACGATGTCGGTGACAGCCCGTCCGTCCAGGGTGAAGACATGGCCTGGGGCAGAGTCCGGCCGGCCTCGGCGTTGGTAGGCACTGGTCCAGAGAGCAACCGCCAACCACGCGGTTCTGTCTTCGGTGTCGAGCCCATGCCAGATGTCGCGGCGGTCCATTCGACCGTCACGGATCAGATTCCACACCCACTCGCCGCCGTACTGGGCGCTATCGCAGTACAGCGTCACGCTGAGATCGACCAAACGTGAATCGAGGCTCGATGGGCGAGTCGCGGTGACCGTCATCTCGTACACGAAATAGGAGCCCATCGATACACCGTTGGAGTCGAGCACGTCGAGCCAAGCGCCACCGAGCTGGACTCCGCCCGCAGACAAGGAGTCCAGGCACGCGCGGAGGCCTCCCTGTGGGTGACAGCCCAGAAGCTCGACCGCGAGCAGGTCTTCCTCTGCCCGTGCGGCGAAGAGTCCGCGGACATCGTGCACCTGCCCCCAATGTTCGCCATCCTCATCAGCTTTCAAAGCGCACATACCCAAGCCATCGGACTGATCGGCTGACATCCCTACCCCCTTCGCAAGCTGCCTATCCTATGCAACCCGGTACCGGCGGCGGCAAGCGAGAATGCTCGGCAGGATCGTTCAGACGACCGCACGAACACACGCACATGCCGCGACCCGCGCGGTCCGAAGCGGTCAGCGAGGGTCTGCCAAAGATGAACGAGCAGAGATCATCTCAGCGTCAGCAACGCACCGAATATCGGATGCCCGCGACCAACGACGTTGATACCCTCCGCGCATGTCGGATCGACTGAGCAACGGCGCATCGGGAGCGCTCCGCCGTTTTGCCGGATTGGTGGCCCGTGGATCGGTCGGTCATCCGATGCTGGACGGGATCAACTATTGGGACGAGTTGAAGGACTCGCCCTCGCAAATGGAGATCTGCTTCGCCATCTTCGCCAATGTTCTCGAGCTCGACGACCAGGGCGAGCCCGTCAACGAGAAGTTCGCCGAACGCCGCGCCGCACTGTGGCTCTATAAGTACTGCACGGGGGTACTCCCACCGGGAGAAGTAGCCCTTCAGCCGTGGGAGGTCGAGCTCTACTGACCAGACGGCCTACGCCGAATGCACGGTCATGCCGCGACCTGCGCGGTCCGAAGGGGGCCAACGCGGGTCTGCGGAAGATCAAGGGCCCAAGTCCATGCGGTCGCGCACAAGGCTCCGTGCGGTGTGGAAGAGCGTGGGCAGCGGGACGCGAGGCGCTGAGGCGCCGGTGAAGTACTTCCGGGCGTAGGATATGTCGAGTCCGTGCAGCTCCCACTTGTAGGCCTCGATGCCGGGCTTATCGATCCAGTCGCCGGGCAGAAACACCTGACGTCCGACCCTGCCGCGTTTGCTGCGGACCACCAATCCCTTGTCCACCAACGCGGATTCGGCGGCCCGGTGCCGGGCCGGTTTCCACCCGTTCCACATCCGGATGCTGCGATCAGTGGGTGCCGGCAGTGCGGCCAGCTGCAGATACAGCGCCGCGGCATCCGGGTGCACTCCGAGTTCGGTTGCGATGGTATCGACCAGATCCGGAACGCTCAGCGTGGGATCAGTCTCGAAACGGCCCGCGGGCGTGCGTCCGGAGTCGATGGACGCGCGCATTGCGTCGACTTCGGGGCCGAATACCCAGTCCAGGAGCAGGAGCGCGGCGCGGCGGTAGTCGCGCACGACCGCGCGTAGATCGGCGCTGCGGTCATCTCGCTGGAAGCTCGCCGGGCGGAAGTACAGTTCCCACTCGTCGGACCGACGGCGTTTGGCCACGATCAGACCGTCGTCGAAGGTGTCCGCATCCGGGGACTTCGGCCACGGCTCCGATTCGCGGCGGGTGTGCAATGCGGTAATCGTCTGGGCAGATACGGTACCCAGAGATAGCAGCAGGCCGGGCTGGCGCAGCTGCGCGCGCAGGAGTTCGATGGTGCGTGGGACCCCATCGCGGACGGGATCGCTTGCGGGGAGGTAGGCGTAGGCCCAGCGGCAGAACTGGATCAGCGGTTCCCAGCGCTGTCCGAAAGGCCACAGGGCGTCCGATTCTCCGATGATGTTGAATCCTGTAGTGAGGGTGCTCTTTTCCAGACGAGAGTCCAGCTGCGCCGTCAACATCGCGGAGCCATCCGGGTCCGCCAGCGTCGCGCACAGCACCGCCGCCGATGGCCGGAAGACCAGCTGCGAGTCGTTCAGTTCCATCTCGACCAGCACCGCGGCAGCGAGAGTCGCGGGTGGCACGTTGGGTCGTCTGCCGAACTGTTCGACCCAGTAGGCCGCGAGCCGTTCGGTCAGGGCGTGGATTCCGCCTGGCTGCCAAAGCTCAGCAGGGTCCTGCGGGAGAGAGCGCTCGAACAGCGCTGTCGCCGTGAGCTTGTCGCGGTCGTAGATCTCGCTCAGCTCCCGCTGCGCGTCTTTGGACTCCGCCGCCGTCACACCTAGTGCCGGGCGCTCCCGCGCATCGAATCTGCTGTCCCAGCCGTACCATTCACCACGACCGATCAGCACCTGGGTCGAGGCCGCGTGACTCAGGCCCGTCCGCTCGGACAACAGCCGGGGCGCTTCCGGATCCCAAGGCACCCGGCCCAGGTCCCGCACCAGAGCCGGGAAACGGTCCGCGTCCCAGTCATACTTTGCGGCAATGGAACCCATGCACATCCCCCGGAAGAAGCGGCGACCAATGGTCGCGGTGTACTCGATATGGAACCATCCGGGACCGACATGCCGCGCACCCGGGCGACGGCGCCAGACGTCGTAGAGATCGACGACGCCGAGGTCACCGGCAACGCCTCGCCACCCAACGCTATTCGCCTTTTCCGCGTGCTTGGCACGTCTGGACCGTGCTACAACCAGGATCGCCGACCGAACGTGCAGTTCCTCCACCAGAGGAGAAAAGCTGGTCTGAGCCTCCGTCGGGCACGCCGTAATGCCGATGAGGGTGAACTACTGGCCTCGTTTCGAGATACCTTCGCTCCATGACGGTTAGCGTGCAGTCGGCCGACGTCACCGAGCGCAGCGTCACGGAACTGCTCTACCTGGCCGTGGGCGGTGCTCGGTCTCGACTGGCCCGGGTCATTCAGCGCTATGGCGACAATCCTGCCGCGACCCTGCTGTCTGCGACCGCAGATGACGAGGTTGCTGGCTACGAAGCACACCCAGACAGAATTGTGCTGCTGCACATCGCAACCCGGCCATCGCAGCGCTGATGCGGAACCGGCAGACAGCTCCTCCTCGAGATCCGAGCACGACACCCCGGGCAGGCCATTGTCGCGGAAACCGATCGTGAAGCCCTCGGGTTCTATCTAGCCGTAGGGTTCACCGCACGATCCTTGGGCGAGAAGTACCTCGAGGTCGAACGATTCGAAGTGTGCTGGTCCCCGCCGGTCTGACGGGCAGTCGATCAAGCCGAGCGAGAATATCCGGAAATGCCGCTGATCGCTCGGTTCGAAGCGGTCACGCGGCACGGCCGAAATTCAACGCGCCGAAATCATCTCGGTCTAGACAACGGACCATCCCGCCGAGGCGTCGGGCGCGAGGCCGGGACGTGATGGCCTGCCCCCACAGCCATTTGATGCTGTCGCCATCGATGTTGGTGTATTCCGGTTGAGAAGTAGCGCCGATTTCCTGGTTGTGTTTGCCTCAGCGCGGCACAGTTCCGGTGAGCTTGCCGCCATTCGCGTCGACGACCGAGCAGGTGACCTTCGTACTGGTCTTCCATCTGGCCTCGTTGGAGGGATACAACACGAAGACCCGCAACTGCTCCAACATGGGACTCTCCGCCAGCATTTCGCCCAATGTGGCGGTACAGGCATCTGCTGCCTGCTGCTTCACCTCCGACACACCCGGCCAGGAACCGTCGAGGAAGACCTCGGTGATTGCTTCCGAATGGTGCGGTTGATCGCAGGGCACCACGGTTACCTGACCGACGCGATCGGACTCCACGCCGTCCTGGATGCAGTCGCCCACCTTCACGTCGAAGATCGATATCGAACCTGGGCCGTCCACCGATGCCGAGCTTTCCACCGATTTCGACGACGTGTCGTCGGAAAGCAGAGCGCCACCGGCAAAACCGCCGACGGCCACCAACACCCACAAACTCGACGCCACCAGTCCGCCGATGGCCAGCCCCCGACCCGCTTGCCCGCGTGACCTGATCTGACTCAACGCGATCAGCCCGAACGGTATGGCGAACAGGCACATACCGAGCACACCCGTAATCAGTGCGGCGATGGCGAGACCATTGGTGCCGGGACGCTGCGGCGGTACGCCGGGCGGGTACCCGGGTGGCACGCCGGGATAGTAGGGGTGCGTGCCGTATACCCCACCCGGTGCGGATAGCGGGTAGTCGGACGGCATGGGCATGTGCTGTGGCGGTTGCGGATTCATGACCCCCCTGGATTCTGGCTGCTCGGTCAGCGCTAGCCGGTCGTTACCGTACCGTCTAGTTCATGAGATGGGCACATCGAGGGCGATGTATCCATCAGACGCTGCTCGTGTACAGCCTCGAATCCGTAGGCGGCAGTTGATAATCCGCGGTGTCAGGCCCGCCGCCCGGCTCTGAATTGTTCAGTGTCGCTGATGGAAATGTTCTGGTCAGGACACTCGTCTGTATGAGGTCAAGCCTTCCAGATGCCGCTCTCCAGGAACGCATCCCACGCCTCACCACGGAACCACAACTCCGGCCCGCCAGGGTTCTTCGAGTCGCGCACGCCGACCCGAGTTCCATCCTGGTAAACCTCTACGCAATCGGCGGCGTTAGAAGATCGACTGGACTTATACCACTGCCGAACGGGCGGCTGACTGTTCACGCCTCGTACTCCTTCGCAACTCGCGACACCAGATCGCGGGTGTCGTCTTCCGACAACGCTACCGCTCGCAGCGCCGAGATCGCTTCCTGGTACCGAGCCACCACGTCGGCTTGCTCGTGATAGAGCGCACCGACCGCGCCTTCGAGGTAGACAACGGTGGGTTCGACCAGGCCACCGTTCAGACGCGGGAATTCGAGCATGTGAAACGACTGGATCGCCAACCCTCGGTGCGGCCCGGTCTCGAATGGAATCACCCGAACGCTGATGTTGTCGCGGTTGCCGACCTCCGCCAGCCAACGCAGCTGGGCCGCCATGACGGCGGGTGTGCCTGGCCGGTGGCGCAACACGGCCTCGGACAGGAGCACGTCGGTCCTGAACCCGCTATCTGTCAGTCTGACTTGTCGCCGTTCGGCCAGCTCGATCCGGCGTTCGACATTGACGGCCGACAACCCGGGGACTTCCAGGCGAGCGAGCGCCCGCCGGTAGTCGGCCGTCTGCAGCAATCCGGGGACCAGGACGAGTTGGTGTGCTGTAAGGCAATTGGCCGCCGCCTCCAACCTCAGGTAGTGCGGGAAGTGTGAAGCGAACTGATCCGCGTAAGGTTGCCAGAATCCCTTCGAATTCCCTTGCAGCTTATCTTGTTTCGCCTGTTCCCTCACCTCGCCCCAAAGCCGCAACGCCTCACTCCGGACATCCGGTGCCACCTTGTACAGGTCGAGTAGTTGACCGATTTGCGCGGTAGCGATCTTGGTAGGGATGCCATCTTCCAGACGCAGCAAGGTCTGCTTGGACGTCTCGATGTGCAATCCGGCTGACAGCCCACTGACCTTCGCGCCTTCGCGAATTTGGCGAAGGAACTTTCCAAATGCTCTGCGGGACACCGTGCTCATTTCATTAGCCTCGCTATCCGGGTTGTCACTAATTGGACCGAACCAATCTGGCCCTCCAACAGATTTTCATGGTCGGGCCAATTCGCGCGGTCCTTTAGGTGAATTGGGGGTCTACTTGAAACACACCTCCGGGCGACGACCTCGGCCAAGCCGCCACTCGGAAACCAGAGCGGATACCGACAAAGAGGACATCGAAATGCCTTGGGAATCCTGGGTTTTGCTCCTACTGCTCATCGGCGGTCTGGCCACCACTCTCGGCTCACTGGTGGCGGACCTGCGCGACACCGACAGCCGTCAGGCTCGACAGACCGCGCTCGCACTCGAACTGTCCACCGGCAGCACCTATCCCCGCGCCGTGCGACACCCGCACGGACGCCACCGCGCGGGCGGCCCGGTCCGGCGGTGGCGGCCATGACCGGCGTGTACTCCCGCCTCGACCACCATCCTGTGTCGGCGGATCGACTCGATCTGCGCTCTCCTCACGGTGTCCGAGCGCTGCTGCACCCGCACCGCCAGTGCATCCCCGGACCAGGACACGCCGCCGGAAGTTGCGCCCGATTGCGGCAACTGCTCGACATCGCCGACCGCAACGAATGGTATTGGCTGCGTGCGGAAATCACCCAGCGCTACGGCCCACGCCTGAAAATGCTCGAAGAGCACACCGTCGCCGCCACCGAGGGCCGAATGACCCAAACGGAGGCGATCGAAGCCAGAGTCCACCACCGTGACTGCGACCCACCGTGCGCCCGCGCCCGCGCCGCCTACGAAACCCTGAAGGACGATTTCCTCGCCCCGAAATCCGCGATCGTCCTGCGATTCCCCGATCGCGGCGACCTCTGAACATCGTCGCTCGCCCTTCGTGCGGTTCAGTGCGGTTCAGGGACAACCGGAGAGGCAAGAGATCACCCGCGCCATTTTTGATGTGCAGCAGCATGTTTGACCGTGACCTGCGCTCAGGCGGTTGGGGCGATTTTGTTGTTGACGCGGCAGTTGCGCGGCGGAATGTCAGTCTTGTTGCGGTGCGCGCGTTTTCGACTCGCCATAGCGTTGTGCGACCGCGTGGAATGCCGCCTTGGGGCGGCGCGGGGTGGATTCGCTGACCGCCACGACTCCGAACCCGGCCTTGTCGAGGTCTAGCCGGGGGTCGTCCCGGTGCGGGAAATCGGGCATGGCGAAAGTGAACACGAAGCAGCCGTATACGCCTTCCGCGGTGTACTGGTCGATGAGTTCGCTCAGGTATCGGGCCTGCACGGTCTCGTCGCGGGGGTGGTCGCCGCGGATGTGCGGGGCGGCGGCGAACCAGTTGACGATCTGGAAGGAGCCGGCGCCGCGCAGGTCTGCCCCGGTGAACGCGCCGCAGCCGAATTCGGTGATGACGACGGGCTTGTCGTGGTCACGGACGAGGCTGCGCAGGCGGTCGGTGTAGTCGGCATGGTTGCGGGCGCCGCGGTAGAGGCTGACACCGACCAGGTCGAACAGCGACCAGTCGACCTGCTCCCACCCGGCCGCGCAGTAGGTGAGGGGGCCGTGGAAGCGGCGGCGCGCGGTGGTCGCGGCGGCGGTGAGCAGGGTGTGCAGGCGGCGGTCGAGTCTGCGGCGCAGCAGGCGGTGCCAGCGCAGGATGAGTTTCAGGCGGATAAACGACTTCGGCCCGGGGACGATGCCGGGCGCGGTGTGAGTGAACTCGCTGCCGACCATGAGCGTTACCCGGTCCGGATGTTCTCGCCGCAGTTCCTCCGCTGCTTGCGCGACGGTGTCGAGATGTCGCAGCAACTCCGGCTGCGGCCGGTCGGGCACGTTGGGCCGCAGGTAGACGTCGAGACCGGTCTCCAGGGCGGTGTGGGCTGCCTCGATCAGCTGTGCTGTGTCGCTGCCGATGAGCATCACGGTGTTGCAGTGCAGGTCTCGGGCGATGATCTCGAGATCGCGCCGTTTCTCGGCCTCGGGTGTATCGCCGACCAGATAGGAGATACCGCGGACTGTCAGCATGCGTGGGCCGGTGCCGTAAGCACCCGACTCCGCCCCATCGACCGACCTCCGCCCGCTACCGCAGATAGTTTTTCGAGTCGTCCGAGCGCGAAAGGCGCCTCACGCCAGGACGACTCAGACGTTATCGCACATAAGTACATCAAACCGGAAGGACTGCAACATCCGCGCATGCCGCTGTTGACCGCGCCAGGCGTTTCGGTCACAGCCTGTTCAGGGAAGTCTCATCCGATCCACCTCGGCTCAGCATGGCCCAACGATCCGTGTGGCCGGTAATTGCTGTACACGATGCGCCAGTTAGTACCTACGAATACGTAAGCGGCAGTTGATAGCCCGCGGTATCAGGTCCGCCATCCACGACGTGATCCTGTCCGGTCAGTTCGGGATACTGCGGCGTGAGCGAAGAGGCGTGTGGTCGCGGAATGCCTCAATGGCGGCGGCAACTTCGAACGGTGTCGCTGCCTGTGCGATGTGGAGGAGATATGGGCTAGCGGTTGGGTGTCAGGCGAGCCACTGGAGACGAAGAATATGCACGGCACGGTCGCGTTCATCGATCATGAAAATCGCCTGCCCGGAGCCGGTCGGCCACATGAACACCCAGCATCGGACCGCGCCATCGGGGTTGTCAGGGTTCAGCGGCTCCCCGTTCCACGGAGCGACGCTCAAGGTTGCGCAGAGCTCGGCGAAGGCGTCGAGGGAGTCGACGGGTAAAGCCGCGATCTGGGAGACCACTTCCTCGTCGTGGACGATGCGGTACAAGGTCGTCAGCTGGCTTGCTGGCGTCGCTGCTCGATCAACGCCAACACGTCCTCCATCGAGCGGCCCGCGGGATTACCGCCGCTCGCTTCGATTTCGGCGGCCTTGGCGAGGACCCGGAAGTAGGCACCGGGGTCGCGGGCTTCATCGGCGGCGATGTAACGCCACTGGGTGAGGAACTTGTGCACACCGGTCAGAGATCGGGCATCCTTGGCTTGGTCCATGACCAAACCCCATTCGCGGTCGAAGACGGCGCGGAGGCTGGGGGTGAGGGACGCGCGCAGGGCCGCCGGGTCCGTGGGGGGCACCGCGGGACCGGAGGGGGCGGGGTGTTCGGCGGGGGCGGCCATGGGTTCACGATAGCCGGTGGTGGCGACAATGTCGCTGGTGTCGGCCTCCTATGGAGATCCCCCGACCCGTGGCTCCGGCGCAGTTGCAGCCGTGACCGAGGGTATCGATGTCGGTGGCGTCGAAGAGGTTGCCGACGCGGTGGTGGAGTTGTCGGACGGTCATCCTTGGTCCTCGTATGCGACAGCCGGCATGTCGGTCGTGGCCGCGGCACAAGTTGCCCAATGCTCGCCAAACCAGATGACCTGGTGCGTGGGGATGCCGTCGTATGGACAAGCAAGCCAACAGTGGAAGGAAACGTCATTGTTATCCGTCGAGTCCGCCACGGTTGGCGTCGTCGGTCGTAACATTGCATCTACCCTGCTTTGCCCCATACATCGTTGAACTGGTCCGGCGATATCACGAATGCCGAGAATTCTGGCTGCGCAGCAACGTCTTCGATTTCCCCCCACGGGGATTTCGCTTAATCCTACCTCGGCATTCTCGTTGGACCCGTCGGTGCGCAGCAAGCGCCCGTCTCGATACTGCTGAACCTTGCGCACTTCATATCCGTTATTGGCGATCTCGCTGAATATAATGACTGGCTCGGTGTCGAAATCGTGGTGCCAGATGATTTTCCAGTGTTTCATGTCTCATCGCTCTACATGGCTGACAGATAATTGCCGAGGTAGTCTTTGTGAGTTGCCTCGGTCTCTCACAGCGTAGTTTTGGACTGCGTGAGTCGCAATGTGGGATGAGGCCTATTAGGTTGCCCAATCACTCTTCGGCTATATTCCAGCCTGTTGTCTCAGCTACAGATTCGGTGGACGAGTTGATTTTGTCGGGTACTGGACGGCAAATCTCTCGGATTACTTCAAGTAGTTCTGGTGGCACACGATCTGAAGCCGTCAGTCCCGCGATCGCTTGCATTCAGTAAGGCAACCGCAATCCCTTCTTCTGCATCATTTCACCATAGGCCTTCTCCATAGAAGAAACCTGCTCCACAGCTTCCCTGATGCTGAATGCGGCATCATCGATGTTTCCGCGACTGAGTTCCGACTGAGCTCCCTTTAGAGTCTCGTTCAGGAGATGTAGGCTGTCTCCTTGTATTGTCAATGCTGGAAATCTCCTCCCCTCCCAGCTGATAAGAGAATAATCGCCCTGCGAATCTATTATTTTCGCTTCGTATTCCATTTGGTGCTTTCATTACCTCTCGTCCAAGGCGCAACATTTCATTTGGCACTGTTTCGATAGTCTTCCGCTACCTCTACGATATTGGGATCTTTGGACGTCGAGGCGCGATCTACAACTGCCCTCAGTAGATCCGACGCGTGTGCTTCGTCGAGAAGTTCGCAAACCCGTCGATACTCCCAATCTGTGATATCGTCTCGATCCAGTAGATTGTGCACGTGCGGATATAGTTGTTGGCTGAGCGCGTACTTTTCGAGGCGCATCAATGCTGCACGTGCAAGTCCGACATACTCGGGACTGCCCAGCGTTTCATCGAACAGCTCCGAGAAGAGTGAAGCTATGAGTGGCTTCGGTGCATCTTCCAGTGTGCGCAGAGCGGTTCTTCTGTATTTAGCACTCTTCAAGGCCGCGCGAAATTGAGTTGCCGCATCGGGTGAGGACCAGATTTCGTGCCTGAGGTGAAAGTGCTTTTGCTCCGTTTCGCGCAGTGCTTCCCATTCGGCATCGTCAACCATTTCACTCCTATTCTATTTTCCTGGCGTACTGCCGCAGAGTGGCGAACAGGTCTTGGATTAGAAAGTGTCCTGGGTTGCGTGGGGTAGATCGTACGGCTGCCAGCAGGCATGTCGATACGCGGAATCTCCAGGGCGACCCGCGACTCATAAACTCGGTCCGACTGCGGGCCTAACAGACACGGCGCCGAGTTGGAGATCTCTAATATTATTCTGGTCCACCAAGCGCGATTGACTTGTAGGACAGTGCCTTGTCTACGATCTGCTCTGATGTCAGGGGCGGAGTCGAGAAATCGTGGAAGATGTAGTCAATTATGTTGGGGTCGGCGACTGAGGCGTGTATCTGAGCGACCCATTGGTCTTCGATATCCTCGTTTTCGGCGTCACCTCGTCTCAGGTGCTCAATAAGTTCGACAAGCTGTTGCCGATTCAGTTTCTCCACGGCATCCTTGGGTAATGAGATACGGTCGCTGTTGCGGAATTGTTTCGGTATTCCGTTGGGGATGATGCGAGTTCTTGCGTACGATTTCCCAGGGATGATCGGTCGATATCCATGCGATCACACGCTCTATCTGTATTGTCGATGCCGTGCCGGAACTCTCTCAGGCTTCTTCTTATAATATGCAGGACCGCGTCTTACTCCGCAGGGTCGGTACGATCATGCTTCTCCTGCGCAATGCTGAAGTCGGCAGCTAGCGCGCTGACTCTAACGGGTGAGCGCTCATCGTCCAGGATAACCACGTTCAGCCTGTCTCCCACGGTCTGCGGTGGTGTATCAGCGAGCCAGTTTGGGTTCTTTGTATTGTCAAGGAATCCAATTAGGCCGCCTTCGAGTTCCACGTTGATCCCCCATGGCAGTATCTGCGCGACAATGGCACTGGATTCTCCGTGCAGCAGGCTAGCGGATCGCTCCAGGCTGTTATGCTCAGCATTCAACTAATAATCTCCACGGCGGAATCGAATAGCTCAGGCAAGCTTTGCCTCGTGTTTAGTAGTGTATTCTGTGCTATTTCGATAGCCTGGCGCTTCGCATGTGTGTGAGGGCGTCTCTTAGTCCGTTCGCGTTCGCTTCGTTTCCTAGTTTCCCCAGTCCCATCGCGTTGACGATAATTAGCACGCGATCGATAGAGTTTAGGTCAGTTGTCACAGAATTGTATCTATCGATTTCATCGAAGCTTGCGCGAAAGATCTTACGAATGTGACTACGCGCCTTTTGTTGTCCCTCGTCCCAACGGGTAAAGGGCCCATACATTGGGGTGGCAACTATCAGGTCAGGCCCTCCGTCGCCGCGAAGATTCTCCAGAGTCTGAGCATTGTCAAAATTGGGTGTTCCTCCATAGCGATCGTGCGCTAGGAAGGCGGGAAGAATCTGAGCATCACATCCAAATCCAACGTCAGGAAGGGTCCCAACTCTAAATTCAACACTATCGATATCTAGGAGGGCATCGCGCCAGGGTTTCAGCGAATCCTGAGAAGGGCCAGCCAGTGCCAGTTGCAATCTATCACTCTCAAACCGTAGGGCAGAATCCGCAGCCTCAGCCTCGGAAACTGGCTTCATCGTAGAATCTCCTTGAATCTACTCTCTCCCATCGGGCTTCTGTGTCAGGTCTGACGTCGCGGTGCCCAACTGCGTTGGTTCGGTGAGTCGGCGAACGCTCTCTACTCGTATACAAGTCCAGCGCAGAATAGCTGTGCAATAAATCGCCAGTTTATGTCATGTGGGACGGGCTCCGAATTCTTTTCATAGTATCCATCCATGTCATCGATCCATGCCGCTGCTGCTTCGATGAATCGCCCCGAATTGAGATTTTCGTATGCATTAGGATTTTGATCTACTGACGATGAAAGTTCGTTCAGGAATCTCACGAATGAAGTGCGATCGTACACGCCATCAGAGCCTAGCTCGGCCATATCTGACCTCCTGTTCCGCGGATCTTGATACTGGTGCCATCGGTCGTCGTTGTCATCTTAAAAGCGTCCCGAGCCACCTCGGCGGGCGTGGCCATAGTATATGGAACATGCGTGCCTGCCATTTGGAAGGCTACCAATCGTCTGTTGTCCAGCGTATATAGATGACCATCTTGTTCGAACAGTCTGATTGGTGGAATTGAGCCCACATCAACTCGTCCAGATTTTAGATCATCGGCAAGATCGAATACTGACCCGCCATCTCGGAACGACCCACTCACCGAATTCTGAGTAAACCGAACTGAATGTGGATCTATCGTCGTCGGCTGTCGACCGCTCGGAGAATCGCCTCTGTACGGTGTGAGCCCTAATGGGTCTATCCACGTGCTCGGATTGTGCGGGTAGATGTTTGGGTTAGGGGCCGGTGCAAGACCAAGCAAGTCCTGGGTGAGGTAGCGGCCTGTTGCGGGGTCGTAGATCCGATGGAGATTGTAATGTAGTCCGGTTTCTGGGTCGTGTATCTGCCCTGGGAATCGATAGGGTATGTCAGCATCGGGGTGCCAAGTGGTGACTCCCCAAAGGCTAATGCTTGCGGTCGCACCGATTTCGGTGGTGGTGGGATCTATTAAATCAATGGGAGTGCCGACTAGGTCAGAAATGATGGCGTAAAAGGCGCGATCGACTGATGGCTGGTCGGTGGTTTGGGTGATCGGCGTATGCGAGTCCGGCTTGTAGTTCCAGCGCATGGTGGACTCGGCGGTCGCTTGCTCGACGAGATGTGTTCCATCCCAGGTGTAATCGATGCGTTCGATGCCGGTGCCGTTGGTGGCGAGGTGCTGTTTTGAAGTCCGCCGACCGAGTGCGTCGTAGGTGTAGTGCCACCACTGGTGATCCGGCGTCCACACGTCGGTGAGTTGGTCGAAGGCGTCGTAGCGGTAGTGCCAGACGTCGGGTTTGCGGGAGAGACGGGTAGTTGTTTTTCGAGTGAGGCGGCCGGATTCGTCGTAGTGGTAGCGGGTGCGGCCGTTGCGGATGAGGAGGTTGTCGCGGAATTCGCGGCGGCAGTCGTCGGTGGCGGGTGTGTCTGTGGGGGTCTTTGCTGTGGTGGTAGGCGCACCGGGGGTGTAGCTGTCGGTGATGTTGCTGAGCGGGTCGTAGCTGTATTGCTCCGCGACATCACCGTTTCGAGTGAGGGTGGTGACGCGGCCGATCGGGTCGAGTTGGTAGTCGCGGTGGTCGGTGCCGATATCGGTGTGCGAGGTGTGGCTAGTGATGTATCCGTCTGGACGCCAGGCGTATTCGTCGGTGCGGAGCTGACGCGGTTCGGGCCGGGGGCTGGTGTCGAGGCCGAGGGTGGACAGGCGGGTTGGGAAGCCGGTGACGGTCTGATGGTGCAGGCGGCCGAGGGGGTCGTAGTCGTGGGTGATGGCGAGTTCGCCGATGGTCCATTCGGTGAGCTGCCCGGCGGGGTCGTGGGCGAAGCCGATGCTGTGGCCGTCGGTGTCGAGGCCGGTGGGGCGGCCGCACCAGTCCCAGCGCCAGCGGGTTTGCGCGCCGGTAGGGGTGGTGCGGAGGTCTCTTCTGCCCAGCGGGTCGTATTCGAACCGCATGGGCGTGCCCGCGTCTACGGTCTGGCTGCTCAGCTGTCCGCCGGGAGTGTAGGCGAAGTCGAGGGTGTGGATGGCGTCTTCGCCGGTGCCGCTGGTCGCGGTGAGCAGGCGGCCGAGGGGGTCGTGGGTGTAGCGGCGCCAGTCCCCGGAGTCGGCGGCGATTTCGGTGAGGCGGCCGAGGAGGTCGTAGCGGTGGTGGCGGGCGACGCCGGTGGCGGGGGTGACGGTGGCTACGCGGCCGGCGAGGTCGTGGGTGTAGGTCGTGGTGGCACCGTTGTAGTCGGTCTCCGAGGTCAGGCGGCCCGCGGGGTCGTAGCGGTAGTGCCAGGTGTGGCCGAGGGGGTTGGTTACCGCGGTCAGGCGGCGTTCGGTGTCGTAGGTGTAGCGGGTTACCGAGCCGTCGGGGTCGGTGCGGGCTACCGGCAGATCCCAACTGCCGTAGGTGAATCGGGTGATGCCGCCCGCGCGGTTGGTGTGGGTGAGTGGGTTGCCTTCGCCGTCGTAGGTCCACGACTCGTGGTGCCCGTCGGGGTCGAGGCGGCGGAGCAGTTTTCCTGCCGGGGACCACTGGTAGCGGGTGGTGTGGCCGAGCGGATCGGTGACCGCGATGGGGCGGCCGAATGCGTCGCGCTGGACGTGGGTGGTGGCACCAAGAGGGTCAGCCACTGTGACGGGGAGGCCTGCCGCGTCGACGGTGACGGCGGTGCGGGCGGTGTTCGGTTCGGTGATCGTCGCGACCGCGCCGTTGGAGTGATAGCCGTATTCGGTGCGGACCCCGCCGGGATCGGTGGTGGCGGTGAGGTTTCCGAGAGCGTCCCAGTCGCGGTGCTCGGTGCTGCCGTCGGGGTGGGTGATCGTTTCGGGGCGGTTGCGCCAGGCATAGTCGATGTCGATGGCTTGGCCATCGGGGCGGACGATGCGGGTGACGTCGCCGTCGGGGGAGTAGGTGTAGTGGGTGACCGTATTGTCGGGGGCGGTCACCCGCAGTGGTCGGCGGTCGGGGTTGTAGTCGATGCGGGTGTGCCCGCCGAGAGGGTCCATGAGGTCGCGGACCCGTAGGTCGTGGTCGAATCCTCGGGTGGTGACCGCGCCCTGGGAGTTGATGTGGCGGGTCAGGTGCCCGGAACCGTCGGGATAGTCGAGGTAGTCGAACCCGGCGTTGAGGATGCCGTCGGTGCCGTGCTGGAGGATCACGCGACCGGCACTGTCGTAGGTGTTGACCATCGAGGTGCCACGGGAATCGGTCCACGACAGCATGCGATCGCGTTCGTCGTAGGTGTAGCGGGTGGTGGCGCCGACCCCGTTGGTCACTGCCGTCAGATTGCCTGCCGCATAGTCGAATCGGCGGATCTCGGTCCTCGCTCCGTGGCCGCTGTCCGCGTGGGCGGCCGTATCGGGAAGGCCGGTGCGTGTATCGGGGGAGGCAGGGACTTCGACGTCGTCCCCGGATGTGCCGTCGACGACAGTCAGGGCGGTGATTCGGCCGACTGTCGGGTCGGTGGCGATCTCGACGCGATAGCCGCCGGTGTGGGTGATGGCGGTCGGTGCGCCATCGGCGTTGTAGTGGAAGCGGATTCGGTTGCGGTGCCGGTCGGTGATCGCCGAGATCGCATACACCCCGAGTCGCGCGTCGAGTCCGTCCAGAGCCGGTTCGGGGGCGAAATGCCAGACGATCTCGCGTTCGGGATCGGCGACACGGTAGGTGCCGATATCGGTGCGCACGCACGTGTACCGCACCCCACCGGCGAGCGGCTGCACCGCGGTGCCAGGGTCGGCATGCGGGTAGGCGAGCAGTAGTCCGTCCTCGCCGACGAAGGTCACCCGCTCGTCGTCGACGACCACACGCATATCCAATGTCGACGACCAGGTGGGGCCGAACCAGCGGCCCCACCGGTATTTCGAGCGATGCCGCCGCCGCAACACCAGGGGCAGCACCCCCGGCAGTGTGAGATCGGTTTCGGGGAGCAGGAATTCGCCGGTCGCCGCGTCGACCGGATCACCGCATTCCGCGACATCGCGAGCGGTTTGCGTGTTCGCGGGGTCGTTCGCCGCGTCGGCGACATCGCTGTTGGGATCGGCCGGGTCCGAAGGGGAATCCGAATCCGGTTGTCCGCCTTCGTTATTACGCTCCGGATCCGGGTCTCTGTTGTTCGAGTCATCTCGCTGTTCACCGTCATTGTCACGGTTGGAACTGTCGGTGTCGCGGTCTCCGGCACCGTCGCGATCACCGTTCGTATCTGAGTCGCGAGGAGGAGCCGATCCGCTATCAGGCTCCTGGCGTGGACCCGGCGCGGGGTCCTGGCGTGTCGTGTCCGGGCTGTCGGAGTGCGGACGAGTCGAGGGCCCGGCATCCATGGTGGTTCGTGGGGTAGTTCCGTCGCCGGGTTGTGGGCGCGGACCTACCGGAGTGCCCGGGGTCGGTCGAGCGCTCGGAGCGGGGGTTGTTCTCGGACTGTCGGGGGTGGCCGACGCGGGAGACGCTGGTCCTCGCGCGGCGGGGCTGTCCGCGCGGGTCGGCCCAGTGACCGGATCGGGGCGGGCGGCGGGCGCGGGTGCATCCCGCACCGGCGGTGCGGTAGCGGACGCGGGCTGCACGGCCGGTTCGTCCGCCCGCGGAGTGTGCTCCGGGGTCCGTGTGGGTGGGGGACCGGTGGTGTCGGTGCGCGCCGGCCCGTCGCCGGGTGTGCTGCCAGCGGGTTGGGTATGTGCTGGATCGGTGGTGCGCGGTTCGTCCGGGGTGGTGTCGGCGTCGGCGCGTGCCGGTGCGAGCGGCGAATCACCGGCCGGCCGGGTCGCGGGTGGGTCGGAGTCCGGACGTGTGCTCGGCGTCGCTGGTTCGTCGGCCCGTGCCGGTCCGTTCGTGGTGTCGTTCGGGCGTTGTACCGGCGCTTCGGGGGTCTCGTCGGGACGGGTCGGCGGGGTGTAGGTGTCTCGTTGCGGATCGGGTGGGTCGGAATCCGGCCGTGGCCCTGGGGTGTTCGTGTCGTCGAACCGTACTGGCGTGAGCGAAGGGTCGTCCGGTCGTTGCGCCGGTGCTTCGGGAGTCGGTTCGGGACGTGGTGCGGGTGCGTCCGTATCAGGACGCGACGGCGTATCGGAGACGTCGAGTTGCCCGCCGTCGTCGTTGTGTTCACGGCCGCTGGGCTGCTCGCGTGCGGGCGCGGGCGAATCCTGTGGGGCGGCTTGCACATTCGGGTCCGGACGCGCCGCTTCCGGGGCAGCCCCCGCACCCCGGTCCGGTGCCGGAGCATCGACATCGCGTTGGGGCTGCTCGTCAGGGCCTGTCGTATCCCGTTGCGGTGCATCGGTATCGACGTCGGAGCGGGCGGGTGGGGTGGATCCCTCGGGCACTGAGCGGTCGACGTCGGGGGTGACACGGCCCGGGGTGCCCAGGTTCGGGCGTCCGGAGGGAGCGAGGTTGTCAATCTTGTTCAGCAGCGATACGGGTTTGGCGGTGAGGCCGACGCCGCCGGTCGAAACGGCGGTCACCGCGTCGAAGGTCAACGCGCCGAGTGCCTCGAACGGGTTGGCCTTCGCGTCGTCGATCATCGCGTCGACCACCGGTCCCGGGTCTGCGGCGGTGACCGCCAGGTTCCCGGCCAGGTTCGACATGTTCTCGAGGTATTCGCCCGGATGGGTGAGGTTGTAGGTGTCGGTGGGGTTGAGTTGGCGGACGAACTGCACCAGCCCCGACCCTGCGGTCAGGAATCCGTCGGTGAAGCTCAGTTGGGCGTATTCGCCGATCTGCAATGCGTCGTCGAGGTTCGCGCCCATACGCGAGACGAACGGCGGTTCTTCCGGTGCCAACGCTTTGGCCGCCACCAACGAGGAGACCGTTTGCGCGGCGGCGGTGTCCCGGTTGCCCCGTGCTCGGGTCAGGATGTCGCGCGCCGCCTGGAACTTCGGCGTCCAGGTGTCGGTGACCTTGGCGGTTTCCTTCTGCTCATCGGTCAGCGAATTCCACCACTGCAGTACCCGGCGGCGCTCGGCGACCGCGGCGTTCCATTCCGTGATCGCGTCCGCGGCCAAACCCTGGGCCGCCGATACCGCCGCCGACCAAGCGTCCAGGGCGTTCTTCGCGTCGGTGAACGCGTCCGCGGCCTCGGTCCACTTGCCCGGTTGCGGTGTGAACCCGACCTGAAAACCGTCCGCGCCCAGACCCTCCCACTCCTCGATGTTCCCGACCGAGCGCAACCCCTCTCCGGTCTGATCGGCGGCGGTCGACAGCTTTCCCAAACTGGTGCCGGACTCGGTGATCGCCGACGGTTCCCCGCGGATCAGCTCCTTCGGATCCTCGGTCTCACCGAGTTCGCGTTCTTCGACCTGCCCACCCAGCGCCGAGGACACCTGGTCACCCAGATCGTCGAGATACTCGCCATAGGAATCCAATCCGACGCCGCGCGCTACATCGGCACCGACATCGAGTACGTCGTCGACGAACTCTCCCACCTTCGCGGTGGCCGATTCGACCGCGTTCTCGACGGCCCCGCCTATTTGATTGGCTTTGTCCTCGAGCCAGTCCCCGATCCCCACCTGAAGCCTTACTCCCCTTGACTGCCTTGCGGATTCAACAATGGCGCGTACTTCTGCTGGATCGCTTCGACCTGCGCGGCGGCACCGGTATTCCAGCCCGGCGCGGGCTGCCCATCGGAATCGGTGAGCAGTGCCGCAGGATTCCCCGCATTCAAATTCGCCAACGCCTGCGGGCCGACCGCTGCGACGATCTCGGAATTCATCTGCGACACCAGCGCGGCCCGATCGAACGATTCCCGGCTGTAATCGGCGTTGCGAATATGATTGAAGGGGTTGTCGGAGAAGGTATCGCCCCAGTCGCGTGCGGCCACCTCGTCACGAGTGAGATGCGGATTGCCCGCCAGGTTGGTCCACAACACCTTGAACATTTCCTCGGCCTTGGCATCCATCGCCTGGTAGCGACCCGCGCTCAGCCCCAACGCCCGCGCTATCTCATTGCCCGCCTGCACCAGCGCCCGCACGCCCCACGACCACCGCTCGGTGTAGGACTCGAACTCCGTCTGCACCGAAGCCTTACCCGCCTCCAACGCCGACAGCGCCAGCAATGACAACCCGCGCCCGGAAGCGGCGGTCTCCTTGATCCCCACCTCCGCCAACGCGTCGATCATGCCCGTGATGCCTTTGGCCGTCTGCTCCAACGCGGCCGGATCGACCCGCAACCCGTCAACCGACACTGCCAGCCTCCCCCATCAGGAATTCCACACCGAACTGAACTCGACCATGCCTACATCCGGTACGTGATCCGAAGCGGGGCAACCTCTTCCCACTGCGGATGTTTCGCGGCGGTCGGCACCGGACGGTTATCTTGCGCGAGTTGCCCCAGCAGGCGGGCGGCTTCGGTTTCGGCTTTCTCCCGTGCCTTGCGATGGCATTGGGAAATGACGGCAGCGAGCCGGGCGGCGTCGGAACTCATCGCGGCGTCGGAAATCCGCAAGTCCGTGATCGTCCCGTACGCATCGGTTTCGACTTCTACCAGCCCTCGCGATTCCTGCGCTCGACCACGCACTGCCGACATCGCCTCATCGACCTGCCGGGCGCGGGCGCCCTGCGATTCCGCATTCATGCGCGCTACCCCCTCGCCTGCTCCCCGGGAAACGCGGCCCCGAAGTGCCGCCCAACCGTCTGCCCGATGCTAACCGCGAGCCCGGGGGTCGACAACTCACGACACCGCCGAAATCCCACGACGTAGCGGGACTCACAGGAACGCCTACGCCCCGGCCGCAGCGTCGGAAGCCTCGGTCACGGTGGGTGGAAAGGCCATCGGCGCTGGACCGGTGATATCCACCGTCACCCCGGTCGGTTTCACACACCCTGCCGCGTAATCGGCCAGCCGCCATCCGCTCAACGTGTGATAGGGGTACTCGTCGGCAGTATCGAGCTCACCGCGCCGCGACAACCATCGGGCATACGGCTCCACGCCGGTGAACGCGCAGATCCATTCCACCCCACCGAATTCCGAAATACGGATCCGGTTACCTTCGGCCAGCGGCACCAGCAGCACCGCCGCCCGGAATGCCGCTTCCAATGCGGTCGGATCGCCGAAACCCGTATAGAAGGCGTCGATCTCCGCACGTAATGTTCCGATTTCCGGGCCGAGTTCGACCACACTTCCCCCTTCGGGCCATCCGCCGCGTCCCTGCTCCGGAGCATAGCGGAGGGCAACGGGCCGGAAACTCTCGTGGCACGGTGCGGAACGACCCGCGGGTGCGCCGGATCGGGTGGGTAGTTCTCGTCGCTAGTCGCCGTGTGCCTCGAGATCGTCGAGCATCTCTGTGGCCCACGTTGTTTCGATGGCGTCGGGGCCGACGACCTGCATGGCCGCCATGACGGTCATGAGCATGCCGGTGGCCATGAAGCGGCGGACTTCGCTGACCGGGGCGCCGGTGGTTTCGCGGATCATGTTGTACATATGGCCGTAACGGTCGCGGACATCGGGGCCGATGGCGGGGTCGCTGGCGGCGGAGAAGCCGTGGAGCAGGACCAGGAGTAGGTCGCGGTCGGCCAGGAAGATCTTGTAGGCGTGGCCCATGGCCGGGAGGATCTCGTCCGGATCGGTGGTGGCGGCCTCGGCGGCGGCCGTGCGGAAGACCTCCTCGATGCGATCGCAGACGCGGTGCAGTGTCGCGAGGAACAGCTGCTGTTTGGATTGGAACAGCCGAATGACGTACGGCTGGGAGACTCCGGCGCGGCGGGCGATCTCATCGGTTTTGGTTGCGGCGTAACCGGATTCGGCGAAGGCGGACACCGCCGCGGTCAGTACCTCCTCCATGCGTTCGCTTGCCTTCATGCGTGCCCGGGTCATGCGCTCATCCTCCTCGTCTCGTTCGGTATTGACATGTTATCAGTGGATGCATACTCTTCTGGCATCAAGTTATCAGTCGATAACAACAAGTTGAGACGTCGAAGGATCAGAGCATGACCTCCACCCTCACCGCCGCGGCTACGGCCGCAGCGAAACCCCGTCCCCTCGGGGCCGTACTGGCCGCTGTCGGCATCCCCATGTTCATGGTGACGCTCGACAACCTCGTAGTGACGAACGCGCTGCCGGTCATCAAGGCCGAGATGGGCGCATCGCTGGCCGATCTGCAATGGTTCGTGAACGCCTACACACTCGCGTTCGCCTCGCTGATCCTGACCGCCTCCGCCCTCGGCGACCGGTTGGGGCGGCGCCGGATGTTCCTGGCGGGCATCGCTGTCTTCACCGTGGCCTCGGCGGCGTGTGCACTGGCTACCGAGCCGTGGATGTTGATCGCGGCACGTGCTGTACAGGGCTTCGGTGCGGCGGCGGTGCTCCCGCTGTCCTTACCTCTGCTCGCGGCCGCCGTGCCGGAGAAGATGCGCAGCGCCGCCATCGGCATCTGGGGCGGTATCGCCGGCCTCGGTGTAGCGCTCGGTCCGGTGGTGGGCGGTGCGGTCGTCGATGGGCTGAGCTGGCAGTGGATCTTCTGGATCAATGTGCCGATCGGCATTGCCGCGATTCCGCTGGCGGCGCGGGTGCTCGGTGAATCCTTCGGCGGTGCACGGCGATTGGACATTCTCGGCCTGCTGCTGTCGGCAGGTGGCGTACTCGCGGTGGTGTGGGGTGTGATTCACGGTGCCGAGGACGGATGGACCACCGGCCCGGTGCTCACCGGACTGATCGGTGGTGTGGCGCTGCTGGCCGTCTTCATCGGTTGGGAGCGGCGTGCCGCGGATCCCATGCTGCCGTTGCGGCTGTACCGGGTGCGCGCGTTCGGTGCGATCAACACGGTGATGTTCACCTTCTCGGTGGGTGTCTTCGGCGCGATCTTCCTGCTGGCGCAGTTCTTCCAGGTGGTGCAGGGGTATTCACCGTTCGAAGCGGGTGTGCGGACGCTGCCGTGGACCTTGGCCCCGATGGTGGTCGCCCCGCTCGCCGGTCTCATCGTCGACAGGGTGGGCCCGCGCCTACTGGTCACCGTCGGGCAGGTGCTGCTCGCGATCGCGCTGGGCTGGATGGCATTCATCACCAGTATCGACGTGTCCTACGGTTCCTTCGTACTTCCCTTCGTGCTGGGTGGTATCGGCATGGGGCTGACCTTCGCGCCGTCTGCCACGGTGGTCATGTCCAGTGCGTCCCCGGCCGATCAGGGCATGGCCTCGGGAACCAACAGCACCATCCGTGAGGTCGGTGTGGCCATGGGCGTCGCGGTGCTGGCGTCGGTGTTCGCCTCGCACGGCTCCTATGTCTCCCCGCAGTCCTACGTGGACGGCCTGGTGCCCGCGGTGTGGGTGGGTGCTGTCGTGGTCGCCAGCGGGGCGCTGGTGGCGTTGCTGCTGCCCGGCCGCGAGACGAACGTCGCGCATGCCGAAATAGAAAGCCCCGCAACAGTGTCCGCGCGTTGACATAGATCTGCTCGAGCGCCTGGAGATTCATCATGTTCCAAACCCTCGCCCTGCTGATCATCCCGACCCTGTGTTTCCGGCTGCTGGGTGCGCTCGGCGTCACCCGCTTGGCTACCTGGCAGGTGTCGTTCGCACACGGTCTGGCGGTCCTGGTGTTGTTCACCGGCGCCTCGCACTTCCTGCCCGATTCCGTCGAGGCCGCCCCGAGCCACGACGATCTGACCGCCATGGTCCCGTCGTTCGTGCCCTTCCCCGACTTCATGGTCTACCTGACCGGGGTCTTGGAGCTGCTCGGCGCGGTGGGGCTGATCCTGAACCGCACCCGCCCGCTCGCGGGCATCGGTCTCGCGGTGCTGTTCGTGCTGATGTTCCCCGCGAATATCTATGCGGCCGTAGAAGATATCCCGCTCAACGGTGAGGCTCCCACACCGCTGTGGTTTCGCCTGCCGGAGCAGATCGTGTTCATCGCGGTCGCCCTCTGGGCGGCGGGGGTGCCGATGCAGACGGCCGTCAGTGCTCGGCTGCGCTCGCTCGTGCCTGCTCGATCTCGTTGATATGCAGCTCGGCCCAGTGTCGCAGCGCCGAAATCGGTTCTGCGAGACTGCGGCCGAGCTCTGTCAGTTCGTACTCCACTCGCGGCGGGATGGTGGGATGCACTGTGCGCGTGAGAAAGCCGTCGCTCTCCAGGCTCCGCAGGGTCTGAGTGAGCATCTTCTGCGATACGCCGCCGATGCGACGGCTCAGATCGGTGTAACGCATGACGCCCTGCTCCATGAGCGCATCGACGACGAGGACCGTCCACTTGCCCGCGATGTGATCGAGCACCTGACGCGTCGGGCATTTGGCGGAGTAGCAGTCGGCGGCCAGTCCGGAGGATTCGACGGTGGTCACCTCATCGAGAGTAACGCACCAATTAGTGCCTACTTCCGATAAGTGCCTCACTCTCCAATAGTGAGTGACATGAATACGATGTCTGTCGCCGAAGCGATCCGCACCCGCCGCACCGTTCGCCACTACCTTCCGACCGAGGTCTCCGCCGCCCACCTCAACGCCCTGCTGGAATTGGCCATGGAGGCCCCTCCAGTTGGAATCTCCAGGACCGCTCCATAGTCGCGGTTACCGATCCCGAGGTCCGCGAGGGCCTCACCCGGGCGACAGGCGGTCAACCCCAGCCCCGGGAAGCGCCGGTCATGCTGGTCTTCGTCGCCGAACCCCATGCCTGGCAACAGGACCGGTCCGACATCTATGACCAGGCCCGCGCCAACCAGGCCTGGAACGAGGAATTCATCACCGGATTCTCCGCTGCCGCAACGCAATTCCAACAGTCACTCGCCGAACGCGACCTCCTCCGCGAATACGCCGTGAAGGACGCGATGATCGCCGCCAGCTACGTCATGCTCGCAGCCACCGAACTCGGCCTGGCCACCTCACCCATGAACGGCTGGGACGAGGCCGAAGTCAAAAAGGTCATCGGCATCGACAATCGCGACGACCTGGCCATCGCCCTCCTGATGTCCATCGGCCACCCCGCCGAACAACGCCACCACCCCGGCCGCCGCCCCCTGTGCCATACCGTCTTCCGCGACAGGTACCTGGCTGCGTGACGGCATGGTCACCGTGCGGCGGCGACCCCGTGGGAGATGGCCAAGGTAATCAGATAGAGCACCGCAGGTGGCCCGAGGATGACCACAGCGCCGAACAGGAGATAGGGCCACAAAGGAGCTGCCAGCGCGATGAGGATGCCGATTCCACACCTCCTGGCAACACCGCCGAACCAGATCATCGCCAGAGGTATCGCGATCTCCGGCACCAGCCACCAGCCCAACCGCGGATGGATACCGCTGTCATGGAAGTTGACCGAGAGCACGATCAGGGCAGCGGCCGTCAATATGCCGACATACCCGACCCATTCGCCGAGAAAGGCGCGGATACGTTGCAGTCGCGTGCCACCGCCCACGAATCCGCGATCCCACAATGTCCGCGTCCCGGAAAGCAGTGCAATGGGAAGCCAGAATGCCCAGGCCCCGAAAACAGCTGCCACCTTGTCAGCCTGATGACTCGCTGCCAGTCCGATCATCAACGCCGTACCCGCGACACCGATGCCGAGAGATATCAAGGTGTAGGGCGAAGGTTTGACCGTCGACGACTGGCTGGGGCGAGGCTGAGGTGAGAGCTGATCGGCAGGCATGGGGTCCTCGGAAGGTAGTGGAGGGTCTACGCGGTCGGTAGTTCACTGGGATGCCGAGAAACGGTTGGCGGAGTGTTGGGGTTACCGAGCGGTGTCCCCGGCACATCCACCTTGACGTCGTACAGAGAATTCCAGCCCTTCCATTTGTCGTCATCGAGAGCTTGTCCGCCCGAGCCGATCTCGTGATGGCCCTGCAGATTGATCGATGGACCGAAGCTGGAACCCGTACCCAGGCCAGTTGGTGGGTCTACCGCGATCTCGCGGTTTCCTTGTGCAATGGAGGTCTGATACGCCTCGAGCCATGGGTAGTTCGTGCGAGTGCCGTCGATCCTGACACCGTTTTCAGTCGGAGTGAACACCAGATCGCCGTTCACCGACCAACCGAATTCTCGCATCGGTCCGCCCATACCAATGGGATCGGCGGCATCGTATTTGATGCGTACCGATCCGTCTGTCGCCTGTACAACCGTCGCCTCGGGCCTGCCCACTTCGACATGGCTTCCGCTGCCATCGGCTTCCTGCACTACGGACGGGTTCTGCCGAAACACCACAATGCCGTTTTCGTAGTCCACATAGGTGGCTACACGGGTGTGTTCGGGATCGAAGTTCGGGTCGGCCGTTCGATTGTCACCCTTATTTCTCCCGAAGGCATTTTTCGACGATGGGTCGACGACATCCCGTTCCTGGATGTACTGGCCGGTGCGGACGACACCCTGGCCGGGTACCGGCTTGATCCGCGCCACCACGATATTGGGCGGAACGCCTTGGTATTTGGGGTCGTAGCTGTTGGGATTCAGGGCGTTGGCCGTCGCTCGGTCGACATCGGTGACGGGCGGGTGGCCGAACATCTTCTCGAAGGCGGCCGACGAAGCCACGGTTCGAGGATCTGAGCTGTCCGGGGCGGGGATCGCCGTGCCGGGGATGGTCGGTGCATCGACCCCATCGCCGAAATTGCTACCCGCATCGCGGACCTGCTGGGCTGCGGTGCGGATAGCCTGGTCGAATTGGGCTGCGGCGTCACGGAGACTGTAGAAGGCGGCGTTGATGAGGCCCTGGTGGGCGGTGACACGGTCGGTGATTGTGCGGCGGTCGTCGTCGGTGGCGTTCGGGGGATAGGTGGCGATGACTTTCCATACGTCGCTGACCTCGAGGGTCTCGCCAGCGATGGCGGACCGGGGGTCCTCGGCGTCGGCGACCTTGCCCAAGAGAACGCTCTGCTCATCGGCGAGGCGTCCGGCGGCGTGGTTGAGAAGGTCCGCCAGGTCGGTGACTTCCTCGTTGATTTTCCGGGCTTGCCAATGGTCTTCACCGATGCGGTTGTAGGCGGCGGCATACGCCTGGCCTGCCCACGCGCCATTCAGGTCGGCGAAATGTCTCGGGCCTCGATCGATCTGGTCGGCGTAGGTGGTGTT
Organism: Nocardia uniformis NBRC 13702; assembly: GCF_001613345.1. Classification (GTDB taxonomy): domain Bacteria; phylum Actinomycetota; class Actinomycetes; order Mycobacteriales; family Mycobacteriaceae; genus Nocardia; species Nocardia uniformis. The sequence continues at coordinate 31,464 of NZ_BDCE01000099.1, forward strand.
GCCGCCGCCGACCGCCCCGGCTAGATCTGACAGGGCACCGGTATTCCAGGCGGCGACGTTCGTTCGGGTCAGAGCCCAACCGGTCATCAGCGACCACCGGTGCGGAAATCCAGGCCGTCGAGACGGTGACGGAAAGTGTCGTCGGTCGCGGCGACATCTGCTGCGACCGCGGTCATGGCCGTCGATACCTGCTCGACTCGCTGCGAGACTCGCCACCATGCGCCCTCCGTGTATTCGGTGGCCTGTGCGCAGGCCGCACCGAGAGGTGTTCCGGGCAATGCTGCGGCAATCGATTGGGCGGCGGTGCGGACGTCGATCGCGTCAATCTGGGCCGCCACCTCGCCGAGGGTCTTCGCGAGTGCGTTGATCTGGTCGATATCGGCCTGGAATAGAGCCACGAATCCCCCCCTTCGCGGTGGATTGTCACGAGTATTCGAAGCGTCACCATAGCCGTTGGGTATGCGCTGCAAGTTAGCTGGTCAGGTCGGCGCGGGGGTGTCGACGGGCGGTCTCGAGGGTGCTGACTGTCGCTGCCGTGCCTACGCGGGGGAAATGGATGTGAACCGGGCTGAGTGCATCGCCTACGATTCGACCAGCAAGAATGAATGATGGGCAGCCGCCCTACTCGTACCAGTCAGGGGAGAGACGACCATCGTGGCCGACGAAATCGACCGTGCCGAGCAGACCGCGGCGTTGAGCGAGGAATCGCTCACCGCTGCCGCGGAAGCAGCCGAGAAGGCGTTCGCGGCGGCCGCTGACCTGGATGCGCTGGCGGTGGCGAAGACCGAGTACATGGGCGGGAAGTCGCCTATCGCGCTGGCGCAGCGGTCGCTGGGCACGCTGCCCAAGAATGAGAAGGCCGATGCCGGTAAGCGCGTGAATGTGGCGCGGCAGCGGGTGTCGCAGGCGTTCGAGGAGCGGCAGCGGGTGCTGCTGGCCGAGCGGGACGCCGCGGTACTGGTGGCCGAGGCCATCGATGTGACGCTGCCCGCGCGGCGGGCCGCGGTGGGGGCCCGCCATCCGATCGAGGTGCTGTCCGAGCGGGTCGCCGATGTCTTCGTGGCCATGGGCTGGGAGGTCGCCGAAGGTCCCGAGGTCGAGACCGAGCACTTCAACTTCGATGCCCTGAACTTCCTGCCGGACCATCCGGCGCGCACCATGCAGGACACCTTCCATATCGCGCCGGAGGGTTCGCGACAGGTGCTGCGCACTCACACCTCGCCGGTGCAGGTGCGGTCCATGCTGTCGCGCGAACTGCCCATCTATGTGGTGTGCCCGGGGCGTACCTTCCGCACCGATGAACTCGATGCCACGCACACCCCGGTGTTCTCGCAGGTCGAGGGTCTGGCCGTCGATAAGGGCCTGACTATGGCGCACCTCAAGGGCACCCTGGACGCTTTCGCGCGGGCGCTGTTCGGCCCGAACACGACCACCCGGATGCGGCCGTCGTTCTTCCCCTTCACCGAACCGTCCGCCGAGGTGGACGTGTGGTTCGAGGATAAGAAGGGTGGCCCGGGCTGGGTCGAGTGGGGCGGCTGCGGCATGGTGAACCCGAAGGTGCTCATCGCCTCCGGTATCGACCCCGAGGTGTACACCGGTTTCGCGTTCGGCATGGGTCTGGAGCGGACCCTGCAGTTCCGCAACGGCCTGCCGGATATGCGCGACATCGTCGAGGGCGACGTGCGATTCACGCTGCCCTTCGGCATCCAGTCCTGACTCGAACCCAACACCGAAAGCGAAACGTCAAGTGCGAGTAGCGCAGTCCTGGCTGACAGAAATCCTGCAGCGCACCACCCCCGGGTGGTCCGTGACGCCGGAGGAACTCGACGCCGGGTTCGTCCGAGTCGGTCTGGAAGTCGAAGAGGTCGACCAGTTGCAGCGGGTCGGCGGTGAGATCGAGCATCCCCTGGTGGTGGGCCGGGTCGCCGAGATCACCGAACTGACCGAGTTCAAGAAGCCGATCCGTTTCTGCAAGGTGGAGATCGGTCAGCCTGAACTACAGGAGATTGTCTGCGGTGCAACGAATTTCGCCGTCGGCGACCTGGTGGTCGTGGTGCTGCCGGGTGGTGAACTGCCCGGCGGCTTCAAAATCGCCTCGCGAAAGACTTACGGGCACACCAGCAATGGCATGATCTGCTCGGTCGCCGAACTCGGCATCGGCAAGGATCACAATGGCATCCTGGTACTCGAGCCCGGCACCGCCGAGCCGGGTACCGATGCCAACGCGCTGCTCGGTCTCGACGACACCGTTATCGAACTGGCCATCACCCCCGACCGCGGCTACGCCTTCTCGGCGCGCGGCCTGGCCCGTGAGCTGGCCTGCGGCTTCGATCTCGAATACGCCGATCCCGCCGTGCGCCTGCTGCCCGAGACCGATACCTCGGCGTGGTCGGTGAAACTCGAACCCGAATCACTGTGCACCCGTTTCGCGGTGCGCCGTGTCACCGGCGTCGACCCGAAGGCCGTCAGCCCGTGGTGGTTGCAGCGTCGCCTGCTGCTGTCGGGTGTGCGACCCATCGCCCCGGCCGTGGACGTCACCAACTACGTCATGCTGGAACTCGGCCAGCCGCTGCACGCCTTCGACGCCGCCAAGGTGGCGGGCGGGCTGGTCGTGCGCCGCGCCAACAAGGGCGAAACCCTGCGCACCCTCGATGATGTCGAGCGCACCCTGGATGCCGAAGATGTGGTGATCGCCGATGATTCGGGCGTCATCTCATTGGCGGGCACCATGGGCGGTGCCAGTACCGAGGTCGGCGACGAGACCACCGATGTCCTGCTCGAGGCCGCGACCTGGAACCCGATCGCCATCGCCCGCACCGCGCGTCGCCACAAGCTCTCCTCCGAGGCGAGCCGCCGCTTCGAACGCGTCGTCGATCCGGAGCTGAATGTGGCCGCGCTCGACCGCGCCGCCACCCTGCTGGCCGAAATTGCCGGTGGCACAGTCGAATCCGTACTCACCGACGTGCGGGTCGTAGTTCCTGCCGCCGCGCCCATCAGCATGGATCTCGACCTGGCCGACCGCACCGCGGGCGTGCAGTACGCGTCCGGCACCTCGGCGCGCCGCCTGCAGCAGGTCGGCTGCACCGTCGAGATCGGCGTCAGCGATATCGGACAGGGCCAGCTCGTCGTCACCCCGCCGAGCTGGCGGCCCGATCTGGTGCAGCCCGCCGATCTGGTGGAGGAGGTGCTGCGCCTCGAGGGTCTCGACAAGATTCCGTCGGTGCTGCCCACCGCCCCCGCCGGGCGCGGTCTCACCGCGCAGCAGCGCCGCCGCCGCTCGGTGAGCAAGGCCCTCGCATTCCACGGGTGTGTCGAGGTGCAGCCGCCGGTCTTCATGTCCGCCACGGTGTTCGACACCTGGGGCCTGGACGCCGACGACCAGCGCCGCAAGACGCTGAAGGTGCTCAACCCACTCGATGTAGACCGCCACGACCTGGCCTCGACCCTGCTGCCCGGTCTCCTAGAGGTGGCCGCCCGCAATATCTCTCGCGGCCAACGCGACCTCGCCATCTACGGCATCGCCCAGGTCGTCCTGCCCAGTGCGGAGACCGGTGCCGTCGATCCGCTGCCCGTGGACCGTCGCCCCACCGAGGACGAGATCAATACCCTGGTCCGTTCGCTGCCCGACCAGCCGACGCACATCGCCGCCGTGCTGACCGGTAAGCGCGAGCCGCGCGGTCCCGGAAACGCGGGCCGCCCGGCGGAGGCCGCCGACGCGTTCGCGCTCGTCGACGCTATTGCCGACGCGGCCGGTGTCACCATCGAGCGTCGCTCGGCGGTACACCTGCCATGGCATCCGGGCCGCTGTGCCGAACTCGTCGTGGACGGTGTCGTCGTCGGGCATGCGGGCGAACTCCACCCGGCGGTCCTGGAACGCGCCGGCCTGCCGCCGCGCACCTGCACCGTCGAACTCGACCTCGACGCTCTGCCGCTGCGCGAAAACCGGCCCGCGCCCGTGGTTTCCGCCTTCCCGGCGGTACTGCAGGACGTGTCGGTGAGCGTCGAGAAGACGGTTCCCGCCGTCTCGGTGGAATCGGCGCTGCGCGAGGGCGCGGGCGAACTCCTCGAGGATGTCGCGCTGTTCGATGTCTACGAGGGCACACAGGCGGGGGAGGGCCGCAAATCCCTCACCTACGCCCTGCGCTTCCGCGCGCTCGATCGCACGCTGACCGAGGACGAGGCGAGTGCGGCACGGGACGCCGCGGTGGCCGCGGCCGCTGCCGCCGTCGGGGCTGTACTGCGCAGCTGACGCTTCTCCCGTACGCGGAAGGCCCCGGACCCGACGCGGGTCGGGGGCCTTCCGCGTCGGCCGAATCGCCGCAGACCTGCGCGGATCGTTGTCGTGGTGACCAGCGATCGCGTAGGATGAACCGCGTCACCTCGTGTGATGACTGAGAGGGTCGAGCGCCGCGGTAACGGCACCCGACCCGGGCGGGCTACCTACCCCGACGTATCAGTCGGACCAGGCACACAACCCCGGCGACTGCCGCAGCGACCGCTACGTACACTGCCCAGTCGACCGGGGTTTCCTGTGCGCGGGAATGCTCTCCCATGACCCACCACCTCCTTTCTGGCGGGGCGGCGTGGACCAGACCATGCGCCGCCACCCCCCCTCGAAATGAGGTGGCATCACCCTAACTGCGGGTTGAGTGCCTGTGAGTTCTTTTGCGGGTGTCAGGCTTTCAGCGCCCCGCGTGTCTCGGTACGTCGGGCGGATCGTCCGAGATGATAGGAAAGGTGTCATGCAGCATCCGGCCCGGCCCATACTCAATCTGCTGACATACATGCCGCAGCAGCGGCGGATCGAGCTGACGCCCGCGCATTTCGGTGTCGACTACACCGAGCTGCGGCTGCCCACCGAGGACGGCGAAACCGTTGACGCCTGGTTCGTGGGTGCGAAGCGGGAACCGGTGGGGCACATTCTCTTCGCGCACGGGAATGCGGGCAATATCGGGGACCGGTCGCCGATCCTGGCCTTGCTGGCAGGGGTCGGGTTCGATGTGCTGATCTTCGACTATCGCGGATATGGGCGCAGTACCGGCAGCCCGAGTGAGCGGGGGACGTACCTGGATGCGCGGGCGGCGCGGCAGGCGCTGCTCGGACGGCCCGGGGTGGATCCGAATCGGATTGTCTACCTGGGTAAGTCACTCGGGGGTGCGGTGCTGCTCGAACTCGCGATGGCCTATCCACCGGCGGCGATGGTGCTGATTTCGAGCTTCACCGGGTTGCGCGACGCGGCGACGGCCGTGTACCCGTTCCTGCCGAAGATGTTCATTCCGGACGCTTATCCGAGCCTGCGCCGCATTCGTCGGCTGCGGTCGCCGCTGCTGATCATGCACGGTGATCAGGACGAGCTGCTGCCGCTGCGGATGGGTGAAGAGCTGTTCGCCGCCGCGCCCGAACCCAAGCAGATCGTCGTGTTCCCCGGTGCGGGTCACAATGATGTCGTGGTGGATCCGGAGTGGCCCGCCACTCTGACGGCGTGGATTACGGCCACGCTGGCCGCACATGATGAGGCATCGGCGGGCGAATAGCCGCAGATTGTTCCGCAGCGACACCCTGCCTGGCGGGCTCACCTGCGAGGTCGAACGTGCGACAGCGGCTGCCCTCGCCGTCACCCCGGCATGGTTTTGGCCGGGGGGCCACTACTTCGGGATGTGGATTCCGGCCAAAAGCATGCCGGAATGACGAGGGTGGGTAGGCGATGTCGTGACGCTGACCTATTGCGGCCGGAACGATGAAGGTGGGCCGGGCGGTGTCGTGACGCTGACCTACTCCGAGACGATGGCGACCGCGTCGATCTCGACGAGCATCTCCTCGCGCGGCAGGCCGGTGAAAACCGTGGTGCGCGAAGGCAGTACATCCCCGGTGGTGTGCGCGTTCACGAATTCGCCGTAGGCGTCGTTCATGATGGGGAAATCCTCGCGTTTGGTGAGGTACACGCGCAGCATCACCACATCGTCGAAGCTCGCACCGCTGGCCTCGACAATCGCCTTCACATTCTCCAGCGTCCGAATGGTCTGCGCGGCCACGTCTCCCGGATACAGGTACTCGTTGCTGACCGGGTCGACGGGCCCCTGACCGGAGACCTGGACGAACGGACCCTTGCGCACGCCCTGCGAGAATGTGTGCGCGGGGGCGGGTGCGGCGGTGGTGCGGACAGCGATCTTCTCACTCATGGTGAACCTTTCGTGGATCAGTGCTTCGGATTCCAGCCGAGTTCGGTGGAAATGGCTTCGGCCGTGGTGCGCACCCGTGGTAGCAGGGCGAGCACCTGATCGTGGTCGAGCAGCATGTCGGGTACCGACATGGACAGGGCGGCCACCACCGCGCCGGTACCGTCGCGGATCGGGACGCCGACGCAGTTCACGAAGGTTTCGTGTTCCTCGTGATCCTCGGCATAGCCCTGGGCGGCAACGAGTTCCAGCTCCGCGAGATAGGCGTCGGGGGAGGCGATGGTGCGCTCGGTGAACCTCTTGTACTCGATGCCCTCGGCGATCGCGCGCCATTGGCCGCGCGGTAGGGCGGAGACCAGCACCTTGCCCACCGCCGTGCAGTGCAGCGGTGCGGGTCGCCCCACCCGCGAATACATGCGCACACTCTGTGTGGCATCGAGTTTGTCGATATAGATGGCCTCGCCGGACTCCAGTACGGCCAGATGGATGGTCTGCCCAGTGAACGCGTTCAACTCCACCAGATGCGGCCGGGCGAGGGTGCGCACATCGCGCCGTTCCAGGGATCGGTTGGCGAGCTCGAACAGCCTGGACCCCAACCGGTATCGGTGTTCGGCATCGTGGGTGACGAAGCGCTGCGCCTCCATGGTCTGTAGCAGCCGCAGCACCGTCGATTTGTGCACACTCAGATGAGTGGCCAACTCGTCCAAGGACTTCGAGTCCTCACCGAGTTCGGTGAGAATGGTCAGCGCGCGTTGCAGACTCTGGCTCATGAGGGCACATTCTCGATTACGGCCGACGCGGCGGGATAACGCAGCCCCGCCCAATCGGAAGGGCCTGCCTCGGCGAGGGATTCGAGCAGCGCCAGTGGCGGCAGCTCCGCCACATCACCGATGCCGGTGAGGGCCGCCGCCGCGCACAGGTGCCCGAAGCGCAGCAACTGCTCATGCGCTCGGCCCTGGAGCAGTGCGCCCAGGTAGCCACCCGCGAAAGCGTCACCCGCGCCGATCCGCTCGGTCACGGTCAATTCCAGTGCGGGCACCTCGACGCGAACGGCCCCCAGGAATCCGGTCACCGAATGCGCGTCGTTCTTGATCACCAGGTGTCGCGGCTGCGGAAACAACGCACGCAACCGATCCGGATCGCCGGTGCCGAAGACCGCCTCGGCCTCATCGGAGCCGAGGAACACCACATCGCTACCGCGGACATGGCGCGCGAGTACGTCGGCGGCATTCACCTCGCGCCGATCCCACAGCGCCGGACGGTAATTCAGATCGAAGCTGATCAGCCGGTCAGCGCGCGGACGACCGATGAGTGTCTCGGTGAGCGCCGTCGCCGACTCCGACAGGGCAGTGGTGATGCCGGTGAAGTGGATCAGTTCGCAGCCGTCGAGCAGTCCGGTGGCCGTGCCGAGATCGGCGGGGGAGAGCGCGCTGGCGGCGGATCCGGTGCGGTAGTACAGCATTCGGCTCGCACCGGCCGCCATATCGCCGGGCACACCGGAACCGTTGCCGCGCTCCTTCACATACACGGCGGTGGGCCGGTTGGAATCCACGGCCACGGCCGAGATATCCACCCCCCGATCCGCGAGATGCCGCACCAGGTACCGGCCGAACCCATCGTCACCCACCCGGGAGATCCACGCCGTCTCGATCCCGAGCTGGGTGAGCACGGTCGCCACATTCGCCTCGGCCCCGCCCGCGCCCCGTTCGAAGGCGGGCGAATCCTCGAGCGGACCCGGCTGGGCGACCAGGACGGCAAGTCCCTCGCCCACGGTGACCGCTCGCGGACGGCTCGACATAGGCCAGGTCACACGAACTCCCTTCGAATGCTTGCGGCTATCGGTCATCACGTGCAGAATAACCACCGAAAACACGATACGCAACACGCGTTGCAGAATACGCAATGCTCGATCGCTATCGGATAGAGCGCTATCGAACCGGCGCTATCCAACAGAGCGCGATCACTCATTCCGAGCGTGACATGCCGAAAGGAACGTCGTGGCCATCGACAAGGACGCCGTCGCCGCATTGGGCGAGCGCAGGCTGGGGCCGGAGCACAAGGCCCTGCCACCCACCGCGTGGGGGCTGACCGTGCGTGACTTCCTGGCCACCGCACCGCATCTCGACGAGTTCGAAACGCCGGTGCTGACCGTGGACCGGACCGCGGTCGATGCCAATATCGCGGTGATGGCCGAATGGGCCCGCGCCGCGGGTGTGGAGCTCGCACCGCACGGCAAAACCACCATGTCGCCGCAGCTGTGGGCGGATCAGTTGGCCGCGGGCTCCTGGGCCATCACCCTGGCGACCGGATGGCAGGCGCAGCTGGCGCGCTCCTTCGGAGTGAGCCGCATCCTGCTCGCCAATGCCCTGGTCGACCCGGTCGGATTGCACTGGGTGGCGGCGGAACTGGCGCAGGACCCGGAGTTCGAATTCCTGAGCTGGGTGGACAGCGTGGCCACGGTCGAACTCATGGACCGGCATCTGAGCACCGCGCCCGGTACCGAAAAGCTCACGGTCCTGGTCGAACTCGGTGGTGCGCACGGCCGCACCGGCGCGCGCTCGGTCGATATCGCGCTCGAGATCGCCGCGGCCGTCGGGCGCTCGGCACGGCTACGGCTCGGCGGCGTCGGCGGCTACGAGGCCGCCCTGGCGCACGATCGCACCCCGGAATCGCTCGCCACCGTGCGCGGCTACCTCGACGAGCTGGCTCGACTGCATCGCGAGATTGCCGCTGCCGGAGGGTATTCCGGGGCCGCGGTGGTCACGGCCGGTGGTAGCGCCTACCCGGAGCTCGTGGTGGAGCGCCTCGCCGGACTCGCGAATGAGGCAGGCGCGCACGCGGTTGCGACCTCGGTGGTGTTGCGCTCGGGCGCGTACATCACCCACGACGACGGCTTCTATGCGGGGATCTCCCCGTTGACGGCCGCCTACACCGAGCGCCCGCTGCGCTCGGCCATACACGGCTGGGCTCGCACCGTCTCCCGGCCGGAACCGGAGTTGGCGCTACTCGATGCCGGTAAGCGCGATCTCCCGTTCGATGAGGGGCTGCCGGTCCCGCAGCGGATCGTGGGACCGGCGGTCGAATCCCGGGAACTGCCGTCGGGCGCATTGATATCGAAGCTGAACGACCAGCACGCCTTCCTGCGACTGCCGGGTGGGACCGCCGCCGATGTGCCCGTGGGCAGCGTGCTGCGGCTGGGCCTGTCCCATCCCTGCACCGCCTTCGACAAATGGCGGCTCATTCCCGTAATCGACGACGCCGATGCCGAGCGGCCCCGCGTCATCGACCTGCTGCACACCTTCTTCTGAGGCGGGACATTATGGCCGATTTATTGATTCGCGATATCGACATTGTCGACGGAACGGGTGCGCCGCGCTATCGCGGTGATGTGGTGGTCGATGCCGGTCGCATTACCGCCATCGCGCAGCCGGGGACCGTCGCCGGAGCCGAACGCACGGTGGACGGCGGCGATTCGGTGCTGTCACCCGGCTTCATCGATATGCACGCCCACTCCGATCTACATCTGCTGACCGAGCCGGGACATTTCCCGAAGCTCAGCCAGGGCGTCACCACCGAGGTCATCGGGCAGGACGGGTTGTCCTACGCCCCGATCGACGAACCCACCCTCGCCGTGGTGCGCCGCCAGATCGCGGGGTGGAACGGTAATCCCGATCTCGATTTCGACTGGCGCTCGGTCGGTGAGTACCTGGACCGCCTGGATCGGGGCATCACCCCCAATGCCGCCTACCTGGTCCCGCAGGGCACTCTGCGGCTGCTCGTCGTCGGTGCGGACAAGCGTGCCGCCACGGCCGCCGAAATCCGCCGTATGCAGGTGCTGCTCGCCCAGAGCCTCGCCGAGGGCGCGGTCGGCATGTCCAGCGGGCTCACCTACACGCCCGGAATGTATGCCGACACAGCCGAATTGGCGGCGCTGTGCGAGGTGGTCGCCGCGGCGGGCGGCTTCTACGCACCGCATACCCGCTCCTACGGGGCGGGCGCGCTCGACGCCTACGCCGAAATGATCGGCCTGGCCCGTAGCACGGGCTGCGCGGTGCATCTCACCCACGCCACCATGAACTTCGGCGAAAACCGCGGGCGCGCACCGCAACTGCTCGATCTCGTCGACGCTGCGCTGGCAGACGGCTGCGATATCAGCCTCGACACCTACCCCTATCTGCCGGGCTCCACCACCCTGTCGGCGCTACTGCCGAGCTGGGCCATGTCCGGCGGCCCCGACGCCGCCCTGGCCCGAATCGCCGATCCGCAGCAGCGGCTACGCATCTCCGAGGACGTCAATCTCAATGGCTCCGACGGGTGCCACGGCGTCACCGTCGACTGGGACACCATCCAGATCAGCGGCGTCGGCAACAGCGAGCTCGACCGGTACGTCGGCCGCACCGTCACCCAGATCGCCGTCGATCGCGATCTGCCGCCGGTCGCGGTGTTCTTCGACCTGCTCACCCGAGACCAACTGGCCACCACCATCCTTCAGCATGTCGGCCACGAGGAGAATGTGCGCGCCATCATGCGCCACCCGCGGCATATGGGTGGCAGCGACGGTCTGCTCGTCGGTGAGCGCCCGCACCCACGCGCCTGGGGCACCTTCCCGCGCTACCTCGGCCACTATGTGCGCGAACTCGGCCTGTTCGGGCTGGAGGAGTGCGTCAATCACCTCACCGGCCGTCCCGCCGAACGGCTGCGACTGCGCGACCGCGGGCTCATCCGCGAGGGCTACGCCGCCGACCTGGTGATCTTCGATCCGGCGACCATTACCGATACCGCCACCTTCGATAACCCGAAACAGCAGGCGCACGGCATTTCCCACGTCCTGGTCAATGGCGTCTTCGCCCTCGACGGCGGTAAGCCCACCGGTGCGCTGGCCGGTCGTGCCCTGCGCATGAATTCCGAACGAAAGGAGACCCGTTGACCGCCGCCCTGGAGGTGATCCGCGCCGATCGGGTGCTCACCGTCGTGCGCGCCCCCGAGATTCCGGACCCCGTAGCGCTCGCGGAGGCGTTGGCAGGGGCCGGGATTCGAGCCCTCGAGCTCACCTTCACCACCCCCGGTGTCCTCGATTGCCTGCGCAAGGTCGCCGACTCCGGTCGCGGCGTGGTGGGCGCGGGGACGGTACTGACCGCCGAACAGGCCGAGGCCGCCATCGACAACGGCGCGCGGTTCCTGGTCACCCCCGGTCTCCGGGTCAGGGTCGCGGCGGTCGCCGTGCGGCGCGGAATCCCGGTTGTGATGGGCGCTTTCACGCCGAGCGAGGTCATGCAGGCGCTCGACCTCGGTGCGGCGGCGGTGAAGATCTTCCCCGCCCGCACCCTCGGGCCGGGCTATCTGAAGGACCTGCACGGCCCCTTCCCGGAGGTGGATCTCATTCCCTCCGGCGGAGTCAATGCCGGTAATGCCGCCGAATTTCTCGCGCACGGCGCGGCGGCCGTCACCGCCGGCACCGATGTCGTCGCACCCGCCGATGTCGCCGCGGGCCGCTGGCCCGAAATCGCCGCACGCGCGGCATCTTTTGTTCGATCCATGAAGTGAGGTAACCCATGGGCGCCACCATTGACTGGCTGCGCACCACCACCCCCGGACTGCTGGTGCTGTGCGGGCTGGCCATAGCCGTGCTGCTGCTCGCGATTATTCGGTTCAAACTCGAACCGTTCATCGCGCTGCTGCTCACCGGTCTCGGCCTGGCGCTGGCCGCCGGACTGCCGGTATCCGAAATCGTCGGCAATCCGCTGAAAGCCGGTGATTCCCTACTGGAAACCGGATTCGGCGGCATTCTCGGCCATATCGCCGTCATTATCGGGCTCGGAACCGTGCTCGGTGCGATCCTCGAACGCTCCGGCGGCGCGGATGTACTGACCGAGAAACTGCTGAATCGCTTCGGCGACAGGGGCGCTCCGATCGCCATGGGTCTGCTCGGACTCATCTTCGGCATCCCGGTGTTCTTCGATGTCGGCATCTTCGTACTCGCACCGCTGGTGTACGTGGCCGCCAAACGCGGTGGCCGGTCGCTGGTGCTCTACGCCATGCCGATGCTCGCGGGCCTGTCCATGACACACGCCTTCCTGCCGCCGCATCCCGGTCCGGTCGCCCTCGGCGGACTGCTCGGTGTCAGCCTGGGTTGGCTGATCCTCATAGGATTCGTCTGTGGCCTCCCGGGATTCGTCGCGGCGGGCATTGTCTGGGGCGGCTGGATCGGCAAGCGCGTGCACGTGGAGGTGCCGGAGGACTTCCTGGTGCGGCCATCGCTGGCCGCACCCGGTGACGGCCCGGGTACGCCCAGCGCTCCGGGAACCGCGGTCCTGGAACGCAAAGCGCCCGCTGTCTCGCTCATCGGCGGCATTATCGCCATCCCGCTGCTGCTCATCCTCGGCGCGACCTTCGGCAGCCAAATCCTCGATGAGGGGTCGAAAGCCCTCGCGGTGCTGACCTTCCTCGGCACCCCGGCCGTCGCACTGCTGGTCGCGGTCCTGATCGCCTTCTACGTTCTCGGCATCCGGCGCGGCTCCACCGTGCAGGAGCTGAGCACGCTCACCGGTGAATCGCTGCGGCCGATCGGCATGCTGCTACTCGTCGTCGGAGCGGGCGCGTTCTTCGGAAAGGTCATCTCCGCCACCGGCATCGGTGCGGCGCTCGCCGAAACCATGTCCGCGGCTGGACTTCCCGTGATCGTGCTGGCGTATCTGATCAGCTGCGGTCTGCGGGTGGCGCAGGGTTCCGCGACGGTCGCCATTGTCACCACCGGCGGCATTGTGGCGCCCCTGCTGGTGGGGGAGGGCTACTCGCAGATGGCCCTCGCGCTCATCGCCATGGCAATCGCGGCGGGGTCCATCATCCTCAGCCACGTCAATGACGGCGGTTTCTGGATTATCGCCAAGTACTTCAATCTCACCGTGAAGCAGACCCTGCAGACCTGGACGGTCTTGGAGACGGTGCTGTCGGTGGTGAGCTTCGTGGTGGCGGCGGTGCTGTTCGCCCTGTTTGCCTGATCGGTGCGGGAGCGGCGGTGCGAGAGCCCGCCGCTATCACTTCCCGCGTCCACCGCGGCGGTATGCGTAGCCTGGGCGGTATGACTGATGCCGGTGAACTGGCCGAAGCGCTGACGAAGCTCTCGGATGTCGAATTGGTATCCGTGGTGGCGACCGCGACCGATGGCAGGGCGGCGCTGGGTGCGCTGCACGAGGTAGCGGCGTCACTGGCCGCCACCACCAGCCATGTGCCGCTGAGTGTGAGTGTGAGTCCGGACACGCACACCGATGGGGTGTCTGAGTCGGTTGGCGCATTGGAGCAGGTCGGAGCGGCTGCTGTGATCACCGGCATACCGGTGCCGACGGCCGATATCGGCCCCGGGCCCGGGATCGGCGGTTATTCGCCCGCCGGTGTCCCTACTTTCGAGTCAGTTCGCGATAAGGTCGAGCAGCGCTACGGCACCGCACAGGGGATGGACGAGCTCGATCGGCAGACACCAGCGGGCCGCAGCGCCGACGAACAGTGGGATGCGCGGGCCAAGGCCGCGCGGGAACGCCTGGAGCAGATCCGGAAATCGGTGCGAGGCAACGACACCGATAAGACGTAGTGCTTTCGGGCGGTCCGAATTATCTGATGGGTGGAAACTCCATGACCGAGCCGCGCGAAATCGCAGAACGACTGCTGGACGCCCAGGTCGAATACATCGTCGGAGAGGTCAGTGGCGACCGGTTCGCCGAGGTCGTCGCCCGTGACGTGGATGCCGTCCTCGGCGTCGCCGACACCATTGTCTTCCGCGATGTGGTGAGCATCGACGAGGCCAAACGGACCGTCGGCAATATCATCGACCTGATCGGCGGCAGCCCGGTACTACGCGATGTGGTGGGCGTTTTCGCCGACTCCATCTACGACAATATCGCCGCCAATAACGAATACACCCTCGGTGACGTGGTGGAGCGTGAGCCCGTCGAGCAACTGTTGGAGCAGATCTTCGGCATGCACCAGGCGCAGGAGCGCATTCTGGAACGGCTCACCGAGAGCCCGCTCATCGCCACCGTCGCGTCCAAATTCGTGGATAAGCTGATCTCCGATTTCATGGAGAGCAACCGGCAGATGGCGGGCAAGATCCCGGGTGTCGGTTCGCTGGTAAACCTGGGCACCTCGGCCGCCAAGCAGGCCCGCAAGGCGGCTGAGCGGGCGACCGGCGACGGTACCTTCCTCGGTGAAATGGCCGGTAAGGGAGCGCAATTCGCGCTCAAGCGCACCAATAACGCCATTCGCGAAATGCTGCGCGACGCACCCGTGCACGACGCCGCCATGGAGTTCTGGGATCTGCACGCCGGAGAGCCGGTGAGCGGCCTGCGCGACTACCTCTCCCAGCAGGAACTGCGTGAGCTGGCCCTGATCATCTACCAGATCGCGCTCACCACCCGCGAGAAGGAGTACTTCGGCCTGCTCGTCGACGAATGCGTGGACGTGTTCTTCACCAAATACGGCGACCTCACCCTCGCCGCCATGCTGCCTGAGCTCGGCCTGTCCGGTCAGGACATCGGCAATGAGATCCTGCGCTACGGTCCGGCTGTTATCGAGCAGGCCAAGCGAAATGGTGTACTCAGCAAGCTCGTTCGCGAGCGGCTCGAGCCGTTCTTCCTCTCCGAATCCACCCTCGCCATCCTCGCCGACGCCTGACAGGTCACTATCGCTGCCGCCTGTGAGGCTTCCCACCAGCGGGTACGCCGACGGAGCGCGTCGCGGCGTCGCGGTCTCCGGGTCGGGCACTCTGGAGGAGTGTCCGATTCGGAGGGAAAACGATGGAGCTACCGATTACCGGTAAGAACCTGTGCGTGCTGTCCATGGAACCGCTGCTCGCCATAGGCGTCGGCGAGTACGAACTGCACATCACCGGTGAGCTGACCGTGGAAACGCCCAATGGGACCGAACACTACGTGGTCGGCGACCCGGCGCGCGGCAATGGTGATCTGGTGGTATCCCTCGACGGGGTCATTGTGTCGGCCTCGGTGAACGACGCCGGCGGACTGCGGGTCGGATTGGATTCCGGCAGCTGGGTGGTCGTCGACGCCGATCCGTACTACGAGGCGTGGTCGGTCACCGGTCCGAACTATCTGGTGGTGTCCATGCCGGGCGGAGAGCTGGCCACCTGGTCGGCGTAGGTGGATACGCTGCTGAACATGGGTGCGCCCGAACGGCTTTCGTCCGCTCGGGCGCACTGCGCGCTGCTGCGGTCGACGTCGCGATGCCGCCTGCCGCCATCGTCATTCCGGCGC
>NZ_BDCE01000100.1 GCF_001613345.1 Nocardia uniformis NBRC 13702
GTGCCGGGATGATGGGGTGGGCGTGCCGGGATGGCGGGGTGGACGTGCCGGGGTGACGGGGTGGGCGTGCCGGGGTGACGGGGTGGCTGCGCCGATATCGTGCGTTCAACCTCGGCAACCGGTGGCACCGCTCACTTACCGGCGCGGCTCAATACGGCGATCGGGAATTCCCGTGGGCTCAACGCCCGATAGGTCTCGAAGTCCGGGTATCCGGCAACCAAAGTGCGCCAATGTTTTTCGTACTCGGTCGCATCCTCGACGACCCGCACGTCCACCGGCCAGCTCTCCTTGCCGACCTGCACGTGCGCGGTCGGCGCGGCGATCAGGTTCCGCCACCAGTTGGGTGTGCCGGGATGTCCGCCATTGGATCCGCACACCAGCAGGTCATCGCCATCGCGGACCAGCATGAGCATGACCGGGCGCGGCTCGCCGGATTTGCGGCCCACGACTGTCAATCGGAAGACCGGCTTGCCCTGTAGCTTGGTGAATCGCGTGCCGCCGAAGCGCGCGTAGAGCCTGCTGTGCAACCGGGCGTAGAAGCGCGCCACGCCGCCGATATAGGTGCTCGAGTAGTGGTTGAACCGGCCGCTGAGAGTCAGCTGCGGAGTTTCGGGGTTCTTGTTTGCCACCTGTCCACCTCATGTGCGCCCCCTGTCGGTACTCACCCTATCAACCGCTTGGTCAGGTAGCGGCGGCAACGGCGTCGGCCGATTGTGGTGGATTTCGCCGAGAACGGGCGGCACCCCATTGATCTTGGGATAGTGGAAACGTGTTCACGGTGCCGCGCTACGGACAGGAATCGCTGTCCGACCTCTTTCCCTCGCTCCTTGCCGGTCTCGGCGTGCCGGGGGAGGTCGATCGGTTGAAGCTGGGATTGTCGGCGCGGCGGGTGTGTGTGCTGCTGGTGGACGGGCTCGGGGCCGAGCAATTGGCCGAATACGCCGGGGCTGCCCCGTTCTTGGCCAGCGCGGATCCCCGGACCCTGACGGCCGGGTTTCCGACCACGACAACGACCAGCCTGACCTCGCTCGGAGTGGGGGTGCCGCCGGGGGAGCACGGCATGGTCGGGTATCTGCTGCGGGTGCCGGGGCATGAGCGATTGATGAGTCCGCTGAAGTGGCGGCTGTTCGGGGCGGGGCCGAAAGTCGATCTACTGAAAGAGTTGGTGCCGGAGGAGTTTCAGCCGAGGTCGACGGTATTCGAGCGGGCCGCCGCCGATGGCGTGGCGGTAACCCAGGTCGGGCCGGTATTCCAGGGCGGATCGGGTCTCACCCGGGCGGCGTTCCGGGGTAGTGATTTCCGGTTCGATGTCTCGATGGGCGATTTGGTGGACGGGGCGGTCACCTCGCTGCGGCAGGGGGATCGGTCGCTGGTCTACGCCTATCACGCGGATCTGGATACGACCGGACATGTGCGAGGTCCCGGATCACAGGCGTGGCAGCTGGAACTGTCGAATGTGGACCGGGCGGCCCAGGCCATCGCCGAACGACTGCCCGCGGATGGCGCACTACTGGTCACCGCCGATCACGGCATGGTGGAACTCGACGAGAGAATCGACTTCGATACCGATCCCGCCCTGGCCGACGGCGTCGTGGACCTCGGCGGTGAGCCCCGGGCCCGGCACGTCTACACCGTGGAGGGCGCCGCCAAGGAGGTCGAAGCCGCCTGGACCGAACTGCTCGGTGACCGCTTCGACGTCGTACTCCGCGAGGACGCGGTCGGGCGGGGCTGGTTCGGCCCGGAGGTATCGCCCGAAAGCCTCGCCCGTATAGGCGACCTCGTGGTGGTAGCGCGCAATCGTGGCGGCATCGTGCGCTCGGCGGTAGAGCCGCTCCAATCCAGCTTCGCGGGGCATCACGGGTCGCTGACCTCGGCCGAGATGCACGTGCCGTTACTGCTGTTCCAGCCCTGATCGGCGAACCCGGACATATTCGCGCCCGCGGTTGCTGCCATCCGATCCGACCTGCTGGTGAATGAGCTTGCACGTTCGTGCATAATCATCACATGGTGGATACCTCGGTTGGGCCCACGGTAAGGGTCGCGGTTGCTGGTGCGAGCGGGTATGCGGGCGGCGAAGTGCTGCGACTGCTGCTCGGGCATCCGGAGTACCGAGCCGGGCGCCTCGAGATCGGGGCGCTGACCGCCGGGTCCAACGCGGGCACCACCCTCGCCGAACATCAGCCGCATCTGCTGCCGCTCGCGGACCGGGTGCTATCCACCACCACCGTCGAACAATTGGCGGGCCACGACGTGGTCTTCCTCGGGCTGCCGCACGGGCAGTCGGCGGCTCTCGCCCAGCAACTGCCGGAAACAACGATCATTATCGACTGCGGTGCCGACTTCCGGCTGACCGATGCCGCCGCGTGGGAGAAGTACTACGGCAGCCCGCATGCGGGCAGCTGGCCCTACGGTCTGCCCGAGCTGCCCGGCGGCCGGGAGCGGCTGCGCGGGGCCACCCGGATCGCCGTACCGGGTTGCTACCCGACCGTGGCGAGTCTGGCGCTGGCTCCGGCCGTCGCCGCCGGGATTATCGAGCCGACCGTGAATGTGGTCGCGGTGACCGGCACCTCGGGTGCGGGGCGCAAGCTCGATGTCGGGCTGCTCGGTTCCGAGGTCATGGGCTCCGCGCGGGCCTACAACATCGCGGGCGCGCACCGGCATACCCCGGAGATCACGCAGAACCTGAAGGCCGCCGGGGGCACCGACGTCACCGTCTCCTTCACCCCGATCCTCGCGCCCATGCCGCGCGGCATTCTCGCGACCTGCACCGCCCCGGTGAAGGTCGATGCCGAGCAGGCCCGCGCCGTATACGAAAAAGCCTATGCCGACGAACCTTTCGTGCATCTGCTGCCGGAAGGTCGCCTGCCGCAGACCGGTTCGGTGCTGGGGTCCAACAGCGTCACCCTGCAGGTAGCCGTGGATGCCGACGCGGGGCTGCTCGTGGTGATCGGCGCTATCGACAATCTGACCAAGGGCACCGCCGGGGCGGCGGTGCAATCGATGAATCTGGCCGTCGGATTCGACGAGACCGCAGGACTTTCCACCGTAGGAGTGGCACCGTGACGACATTCGACAACGAGAGCGGCAAGCTGGTGCGGACCCAGGGCGTCACCGCGCCGCTGGGCTTCCGGGCGGCGGGTATCGCGGCGGGTATCAAGGTCAGCGGTAAACCGGATCTGGCGCTGGTATTCAGCGAAGGTCCCGAATACGCCGCGGCGGGCGTCTTCACCCGCAATAAGGTGAAGGCCGCACCGGTGCTGTGGTCGCAGCAGGTGCTCACCGGCGGACGACTGCGGGCGGTCATTCTCAATTCCGGTGGCGCCAACGCCTGTACCGGTCCGGGTGGTTTCCAGGACACCCACGCCACCGCCGAGGAACTCGCGAAGGCCCTGAGCAACTGGGGCACCGAAACCGGCGCGGGCGAGATCGCGGTCTGCTCAACGGGTCTCATCGGCGACCGGCTGCCCATGGATAAAGTCATTCCGGCCGTCACCGAAATCGTGCACGAGATGGGTGGCGGGCTCTCCGGCGGCGCCGACGCCGCGCGGGCCATCATGACCACCGATACCGTGCCGAAAGAGGCCGCGTTCCACCACAGGGACAAGTGGAATGTCGGTGGCATGGCCAAGGGCGCGGGCATGCTCGCGCCGTCGCTCGCCACCATGCTCGTGGTGCTCACCACCGATGCCCTGGCCACCCCCGCCCAGTTGGACGAGGCGCTGCGCAATGCCACCGGCCGCACCTTCGACCGGCTCGACGTGGACGGCTCCTGCTCCACCAATGACACCGTGCTGCTACTGGCCAATGGCGCGAGCGAGGTCACGCCGTCGCAGGAAGATCTCAATGCCGCGGTCCTCGCCGTGTGTGACGATCTCGCCCACCAGCTGATGGCCGACGCCGAGGGCGTCACCAAACGCGTACTGGTCACCGTCACCGGTGCGGTCAGCGAGGACGAAGCACTCATCGGCGCGCGCGCCATTGCCCGCGACAGCCTGGTCAAGACGGCGCTCTTCGGTTCCGACCCGAACTGGGGCCGGGTGCTGGCCGCCATCGGTATCGCGCCCATCGAGCTCGATCCCAACCGCATTTCGGTGTCCTTCAATGGAAACCCGGTGTGCGTCAACGGCACCGGCGCACCCGGCGCGCGCGAGGTGGACCTCTCCGGTGCGGATATCGATGTGGTGGTCGAACTCGGCCTGGGCGACGGCGCGGCCACCATCCGCACCACCGACCTCTCGCACGGCTACGTCGAAGAGAACTCGGCGTACAGCTCATGAGCCCACTGCACGAACAGCTTTCGGCCCTCGACAAGGCTCACGTCCTCGCCGACGCGCTGCCCTGGCTGCAGAAGTTCCGCGACAAGATCGTGGTCGTCAAATACGGCGGCAATGCCATGATCGACGACGAACTCAAGCGGGCCTTCGCCGCCGATATGGCCTTCCTGCGCACCGTCGGCGTGCACCCCGTGGTGGTACACGGCGGTGGCCCGCAGATCAGCGCCATGCTGAACCGGCTCGGCCTGCGGGGGGAATTCCGCGGCGGCTTCCGGGTGACCACGCCCGAGGTGATGGATATCGTGCGCATGGTGCTCTTCGGTCAGGTCGGTCGTGAACTCGTCGGGCTGATCAACGCCCACGGCCCGTACGCGGTCGGCATCTCCGGTGAGGACGCGCACCTGTTCACCGCCACCCGGCGCACCGTCTCCGTGGACGGTATCGACACCGATATCGGCCTGGTCGGCGATGTCACCTCGGTGAATCCCGAAGCGGTACTGGATATTATCGGCGCGGGCCGGATCCCGGTGGTGTCCACCATCGCCCCCGACGTGAACGGGGTGGTGCACAACATCAATGCCGATACCGCCGCCGCCGCGCTCGCCCAGGGCATCGGTGCGGAAAAACTGGTGGTGCTCACCGATGTCGAAGGCCTGTACACCGATTGGCCCGACCGCTCCTCGCTGACCACCCGCATAGCGAGCGACGAACTCGAGAAGTTGCTGCCCGGCCTGGATGCGGGCATGGTGCCCAAGATGGAAGCCTGCCTGCGCGCCGTCCTCGGCGGCGTACCCACCGCGCATGTGATCGACGGCCGGGTACCGCATTCGGTCCTGCTCGAACTATTCACCGGGGAGGGCATCGGCACGATGGTCACCCCCGCTCAGGAGTACGTATGACCAACACGGCCGACATTCAGCAGCGGTGGTCGACCACGCTGATGAACAACTACGGCACCCCGAAGGTGGCGCTGGTGCGCGGCGCGGGCGCGGTGCTCTACGACGCCGACGGCAAGCGCTATGTGGACTTCCTCGGCGGTATCGCCGTCAATAGCCTCGGTCATGCCCACCCGGCCATCCTCGAGGCGGTCACCCAGCAGCTCGGCACCCTCGGACACGTCTCGAATCTCTATGCCAGCGAACCGGTTCTGGAACTCGCGGAGAAACTGCTCGCGCAGTTCGGCGACGGGCACGGGCGGGCGTTCTTCTGCAACTCCGGTACCGAGGCCAACGAGGCGGCGTTCAAGATCGCGCGGCTGACCGGTAAGCGCAGGATCGTCGCCTGCGAGGGCGCGTTCCACGGCCGGACCATGGGCGCCCTGGCCCTGACCGGCCAGCCGTCCAAGCGGGCACCGTTCGAACCGATGCCGGGCGGCGTGGTGCATGTGCCCTACGGCGATGTGCTGGCCCTGGCCGACGCCGTAGACACCGATACCGCCGCGGTCTTCCTCGAACCGATCATGGGTGAGGGCGGTGTGGTCGTACCTCCGGCCGACTATCTGGCCAAGGCGCGCGCCATCACCAAACAGCAAGGCGCACTGCTGATTCTCGACGAGGTGCAGACCGGTATCGGCCGCACCGGACACTTCTACGCCCACCAGGCGGCGGGCGTCGTTCCCGATGTGATCACCCTGGCCAAGGGCCTCGGCGGCGGACTGCCCATCGGTGCGGTACTCGCCCAGGGCGCGGCCGCCGATCTGCTCACCCCGGGGCTGCACGGCACCACCTTCGGCGGTAACCCGGTCTGTGCCGCGGCCGCTCTGGCGGTGCTGCGCACCATCGACGAGGAGAATCTGCTCGGCCATATCGAAACCCTCGGCAAGCGGCTCGTCGACGGCATCGAGGATATCGGTCACCCGCTCATCGACCATGTGCGCGGCGCGGGTTTACTCATCGGCATCCAGCTCACCGCCAATGTCGCGGGTCAGATCGACGAGGCCGCCCGCGACGCCGGATACTTGCTGAATCCGAACCAGCCCAATGTGATTCGACTCGCGCCACCATACGTACTCACCGAGACCCAGGCCGATAATTTCCTATCCGATCTGCCGAGCATTCTCGACGCGGCGCAGGCGGCGGCGGAGAAGGGGACCGACAAGTGACCATTCGACACTTCCTCAAAGACGATGATGTGACGGCGGCCGAACAGGCCGAAATCCTGGCGATCGCCGCGGAACTGAAGCGGGATCCGCAGTCCCGCAAACCCCTCGCGGGTCCGC
Source organism: Nocardia uniformis NBRC 13702 (assembly GCF_001613345.1). GTDB lineage: Bacteria > Actinomycetota > Actinomycetes > Mycobacteriales > Mycobacteriaceae > Nocardia > Nocardia uniformis. Next base: position 6,493 of record NZ_BDCE01000100.1, read on the forward strand.
GCGGCGTCGCTGTCATGTTCGAGAAGAACTCCACCCGCACCCGTTTCTCCTTCGAAATGGGTATCGCGCAGCTCGGCGGACACGCGGTGGTGGTGGACGGCCGCGACACCCAGTTGGGGCGCGAGGAAACCCTCGCCGATACCGGCCGGGTGCTGTCGCGGTACGTGGACGCCATTGTGTGGCGCACCTTCGGGCAGGCGCGGCTGGATGAAATGGCTTCCGCTGCAACGGTTCCCGTGGTGAATGCGCTGTCGAACGAATTCCATCCGTGTCAGGTGCTGGCGGATCTGCAGACCCTGAAGGAACGCAAGGGCGACCTCGGCGGCCGCAACCTCACCTACCTGGGCGACGGCGCGAACAATATGGCGCATTCGCTGCTGCTCGGCGGCGTCACCGCGGGACTCAACATCACCATCGCCGCGCCCGAGGGTTTCGAACCGCTGCCGTGGATCGTGGAATTGGCGCGCGTCCGCGCGGCCGAGACCGGTGCCAAGATCGCCTTCACCAATGATCCGCTTGCCGCGGCCGAAGGGGCCGATGCCCTGGTCACCGACACCTGGATGTCCATGGGTCAGGAGAACGACGGCCTCGACCGCGTCGCGCCCTTCCGCCCCTTCCAGGTGAACAGTGCGCTGCTCTCCCGCGCCGCCCCCGATGTCACTGTGCTGCACTGCCTTCCGGCGCATCGTGGCGAGGAGATCACCGACGAGGTCCTCGACGGTCCGCACAGCGTGGTCTGGGACGAGGCCGAGAACCGCCTGCACGCCCAGAAGGCGCTACTGGTCTGGCTGCTGGAGAAATACGAGGCGGTGCGAAATGAGTGAGCGACGATCGGCCGCATCCGGCAGAACGGGTGCGGCCGTTGCCCGCACCCGGGCCGGGCGGCAGGCGCTCATTATCGCGATCCTGACCAAGCACGAGGTGCGCAGTCAGACCGAACTGGCCACACTGCTGTCGGCCGAGGGCATCGAGACCACCCAGGCCACCCTCTCGCGGGACCTGGATGAACTCGGCGCCGTGAAGCTGCGTGCCCCCGATGGCGGCGCGGGCGTCTACGTGGTGCCCGAGGACGGCAATCCCGTGCGCGGGGTCACCGGCGGCACCGAGCGGCTGTCGAAATTACTCGGCGACCTCCTGGTTTCCACCGACGCCAGCGGCAATATCGCCGTGCTGCGCACCCCGCCCGGCGCGGCCCATTTCCTGGCCAGCGCCCTCGACCGCGCCGCCCTGCCGGAAATCGTCGGCACCATCGCCGGTGACGACACCATCGCCGTCATCGCCCGCGAACCCATGACCGGGGCCGAACTCGCCGCGAAGATCGAACAGCTGGCCTGAAACTCGGTCTCGCATGGTGTCCACACCTGATCGTGGTGTTCGCTACCGCGTGTGGGCCAGTGCGCCGCCCTTCAGGGCGGTGGTGAAGGCCCACGCGGGAGGGCCGCCACGGCCCGAGCGTGCCCTAAACGGGCCGGGCTTGGGACTCGATGTACTGGCGCAGCACCGAAATCGGTGCCCCGCCGACCGATCCGGCGAAGTAGGAACCCGACCAGAGTCGTTGCGCTCGCCAGTAGTGTCGGGTCAGGTCGGGAACTCTTGGCGTAGTCGACGCGACGAGACCCCCTTGAGCGAGTTGACGAGCTTGGACAGCGCGACTGTCGGGGGAAAGTTCACCAGCAGGTGCACGTGGTCATGTGCACCGTTGAACTCGACCAACTCCACCTCGAAGTCCTCGCAGACGCTGCGCATGATCTGTTCCAACCGCGTCAGATGCCGCTCGGTGAACACGCGATGCCGATATTTAGTGACGAAAACCAAATGTGCGTGCAACACGAAAACACAATGCCTGCCAGTGCGGATATCGCCATCTTCGGTCATAAACCAATGATATTGTCAGGGGGTGCAGCTTCGATATAACTTCCGCCTGTATCCCACAGTGGGACAACAGGTGTCGTTGGCGAAGGCCTTCGGCTGCGCCCGTGTGGTGTTCAACGATGCCCTGTGGGCACGCCAGGAAGCGTTCGAGGCAGGGCACAAGCTCAGCGAGAGTGAACTGTCGAGACGGCTGACCCGGGCCAAGCAGGTTCCGGAGCGGGCGTGGCTGGGCGAGGTATCGTCGGTGGTGCTTCAGCAGGCCCTCGCGGACCTGAACACCGCGTACCGCAACTTCTTTGCCTCCGTCACCGGCAATCGCAAGGGTGGCAAGGTCGCACCACCGAGATTCCGGTCCCGCAAGGACAATCGTCAGTCGATCCGATTCACGCGCAACGCCCGATTCACGGTGACCGCCGGCCGGAAACTGCGGCTCCCGAGAATTGGGGACATCGCGGTCCGGTGGTCGCGCGAACTTCCGTCGGAGCCTTCGTCGGTGACGGTGATCAAGGATGCGAGCGGCCGGTACTTCGCATCGTTCGTCGTTCAGGTGGACACCGAACATCTCCCGGAGCTCGACACCGAGGTCGGTATCGATCTCGGGCTGAGCACGTTCGCGGTCCTGTCGGACGGGAAAACGATCGCCTCGCCCCGGTTCCTGCGTCGGGCCGAACGGCGGTTACGCAAAGCACAGCAAGCACTTTCACGCAAGCAGAAGGGCAGCCGCAACCGGGTGAAAGCCCGGGTCCGGGTCGCGAAAGCCCACGCTCGCGTAGCCGACACGCGCCGCGACTGGGCGCACAAACACTCCACGGCCATCATCGGCGAGAACCAAGCGGTGTACGTCGAGGACCTGTGCGTGAAGAGTTTGGCGCGTACCCGGTTGGCGAAATCGGTGCACGACGCCGGGTGGGGCATGTTCACCCGCATGTTGCAGGAGAAGGCGGCCCGGTTCGGGCGGTATTTTGGCAAGGTGGACCGGTTTTACCCGTCGTCGCAGATCTGCCACCCGTGCGGACACCGCGACGGCCCGAAACCGCTCTCGGTGCGGATATGGACGTGTCCGAGGTGTGGCGCGGTCCTGGACCGGGATGTCAACGCCGCCAACAATATCCTCGCCGCCGGACGGGCGGAGAGGTTAAACGCCTGCGGAGAGACCGTAAGTCTTTCCGCCTAGCGGAAAGCGAGTCCCTGTGAAACAGGAACCCACCGAGAGTGCCCGCGAGGGCGCTGGTAGGAATCTCCGGCCTTCAGACCGGAGAGGATGTCAACGTTGCTCTATGGCGCTGCCGTTCGATCGGTACTGCATGGAGATCACGAACCAGACCGACCAACTGCGGGCGGTGATCGACGGCGCGGATCTCACGACCGCGGTGCCGACCTGTCCGGGCTGGAACGTCGGTCAGTTGGCACGTCATATCGGTGGTGGGCAGCGGTGGGCCGCGGCGGCCGTGCAGCGGCGCGTGCAAGAACCGTTGCCGGACGACGAACTCGAATTCCGCGATCTGTCCCTCTATGTGAACGAAGAGCCCGTCGAGCTGGATTTCTGGCTGGGTGTCGGTGCCGCGCAACTCGCCGGAGCGCTGGCCGCGGCCGGCGAAGGACTGCCACTGTGGACGCCGGTCCCGACCATGCCCACCTCCGATTTCTACGCCCGCCGATTCGCCAATGAGGTGGTGGTGCATCGCGCCGATGCCACCCTGGCACTGGGCAAGGACTACGCGGTCGATGCGGAGGTGGCGGCCGACGCCATCGACGAATGGCTCGAACTCGGTTCGCTGCCCGTCATGTTCGAACACCACCCGCGCACCCGCGAACTCCTCGGCCCCGGCCGCACTCTGCACTTCCACGCCACCGACGGCTTGCCGGACCAACACGCGGACTGGGCTATCGACCTCACTGGCGATGTCATCACTTGGCGTCGCGCCGCCGAAGACGCCGCCGTCACCATCAACGGGCCACTCACCGAACTCCTACTGGTCATCTACCGTCGCCGCCCCCTCGCCGAGGCGAATATCGAAATCCTCGGCGACCGCGAACTATTCGAGTTCTGGCTCGACCGCGTCAGCTTCGGCTGACACACCGAGCCGGGCGACTCCGCCCGCACTGCCGGTTGCCGGTGTACATCGGCACCGCCTTGCTGGCTTCCTTGCTGAGCCTCGCGCGCCCATTTCCGCTGTGGCGCGATGAATTTCGGTCCGGTGCCGTCCTCATCCGGTACCGGCAGATCTAACCGCCGGTGCGCGCCGGACGTAACTCGTGGACAACGGCGGCCGCCGCGGTGGCGGTGATGTCGTCGACCCAGTCCGGAATCGGTGCGGCCGCCGCGATGTACTCGCGGACGAGCCCGTAGGGAATGGCCTTGACGGCGGCCACCGCGATCGCCATGGCGTGCTCGTCGGCGTCATGGGTCCGGGGATGCCGCCCAAGCTGACCATCTTCACCCTGGATGGCCGACTCACGGTGCAGGTCGAATGCGACACCGCCGACCACAGCCGCACCCAGATGGGCCGGGTCGAGAAAGCGCTGACGGATGCGCTGCGGCACATCGCGACGCGGCGGTCAGGTGTCGTCGCGACGTAGCGTCGTGCTCCGATCGACCGTCGCCGCCTGATCGCGGCAGTAGGCGAACACGCCGGTCCGCGCCATCCAGGGACCCCGGTTATGCATGGGATTGCATCATCGTGCATAATCATTTGCAGGACGGCGGCGCGGGCCGCGGTGCACTGCGCCGGACGAGATCGCGGCCGGGACGGCACGACCTATACGAACAATCGAGGAGCACACCGAATATGACCAAGCGCGTCGTACTCGCCTACTCCGGCGGGCTTGACACCTCTGTCGCCATCAGCTGGATCGGCAAGGAGACCGGGGCCGAGGTGATTGCCGTGGCGATCGATCTCGGCCAGGGTGGCGAGGACATGAACGATGTCCGCCAGCGCGCGCTCGACTGCGGTGCCGTCGAATCCATTGTGGTGGACGCTCGTGACGAGTTCGCCAACGAGTACTGCTTGCCCACCATTCAGGCGAACGCGATGTACATGGGCAAGTACCCGCTGGTCTCGGCCATCTCCCGGCCGCTGATCGTCAAGCACCTCGTCGAGGCCGCCGAATACCACGGCGCCGACACCGTGTCGCACGGCTGCACCGGTAAGGGCAATGACCAGGTGCGGTTCGAGGTCGGCATCGGCGCGCTCGCACCCGATCTGAATGTCATCGCGCCGGTCCGCGACTACGCGTGGACCCGTGAGAAGGCCATCGAGTTCGCCGGTGAGAACAACCTGCCCATCAATGTCTCCAAGAAGTCGCCGTTCTCCGTCGACCAGAACCTGTGGGGCCGCGCGGTCGAAACCGGCTTCCTCGAGGATCTGTGGAACGCGCCGACCAAGGACGTCTACGACTACACCGTCGACCCGACCGTGAACTTCGAAGCGCCCGACGAACTGATCGTCACCTTCGACAAGGGCATTCCGGTGGCCATCGACGGCCGCCCGGTCTCCATGTTCGAGGCCATCACCGAACTCAATCAGCGGGCCGGACGCCAGGGCGTCGGTCGCCTCGACATGGTCGAGGACCGCCTGGTAGGCATCAAGAGCCGTGAGATCTACGAGGCCCCCGGCGCCATCGCGCTGATCACCGCGCACCAGGAAATGGAAGCCGTCACCGTCGAGCGCGAGCTCGGTCGCTACAAGCGGCAGGTCGAGCAGCGCTGGGGCGAGCTGGTGTACGACGGCCTGTGGTTCTCGCCGCTGAAGCGGGCCCTGGACGCCTTCGTCGCCGAAACCCAGCAGCACGTCACCGGCGATGTCCGGATGGTCCTGCACGGCGGCAGCGTGGTCGTCAACGGCCGTCGCTCCGACGAGTCGCTCTACGACTTCAACCTGGCCACCTACGACGCGGGCGATACCTTCGACCAGTCCCTGGCCAAGGGCTTCGTGCAGATCCACGGCCTGTCGTCCAAGGTGGCGGCACGTCGGGACCTCAAGAAGTAGGAGAGCGACGCCGAGTTCGCGCCAACGCGGGGTGGGCGCGAACTCGTGTGCGAGGTCGGGCCTCGCGCCGCTGCGGCCCGACCGCCCTCCGCTATGCCGCCCTGGACGCGCCGGTGTATCCGGATGCGATGGCGGGGCGAGAGCCGCCGTGCCTGTCTCAGGGCCGTGCGGCACCCGGATAGGCTGCGATCGATATCGAATTCCACGGTCGCGTGATCGGCCGGACAACAGCGAACAGGAGACACCATCCATGACGGAGCAGCACGGCACCAATGAGGGCGCGCTCTGGGGTGGTCGCTTCGAATCCGGACCGGCGGCGGCCATGGCGGCGCTGAGCAAATCGACCCACTTCGACTGGGTGCTCGCGCCGTACGATGTGCGCGCGTCGAAAGCCCATGCGCGCGTGCTGCACAAGGCCGGGCTGCTGTCGGAGACCGATCTCGCCGCCATGCTCATCGGGCTGGATCAGCTTGCGGCGGACGTGGATTCGGGTGCCTTCGGGCCCGCCGAATCCGATGAGGATGTGCACGGCGCGCTGGAGCGCGGGCTGATCGAGCGGGTCGGCACCGAACTCGGCGGACGGTTGCGCGCGGGCCGCTCCCGCAATGACCAGGTCGCGACCCTGTTCCGCATGTGGTTGCGCGATGCCGCGCGGCGCGTGGCCTTCGGGGTACTGGAAGTGGTCGACGCGCTCGTCGCGCAGGCCGCCGCGCATCCGGATGCGGTCATGCCCGGCAAGACCCACTTGCAGGCCGCGCAGCCGGTACTGCTGGCCCACCATCTCCTCGCGCACGCGCATCCGCTGCTGCGCGATATCGAGCGCCTGCGCGACTTCGACAAGCGCGCCGCGGTATCCCCCTACGGTTCCGGCGCACTCGCGGGTTCTTCGCTGGGCCTGGACCCGGAAGCCATTGCCGCCGAACTGAATTTCGACGCATCGGCCGCGAATTCCATCGACGCCACCTCCTCTCGGGACTTCGCGGCGGAAGCGGCCTTCGTATTCGCCATGATCGCCGTCGACCTCTCCCGCATGGCCGAGGAGGTCATCATCTGGAGCACACCGGAATTCGGTTACATCACCCTCGCCGACGCCTGGTCCACCGGCTCCTCGATCATGCCGCAGAAGAAGAACCCCGACGTCTCCGAACTCACCCGCGGCAAAGCGGGCCGCCTCATCGGCAACCTCACCGGCCTGCTCGCCACCCTCAAGGCGCAGCCCCTCGCCTACAACCGCGACCTGCAGGAAGACAAAGAACCCGTCTTCGACTCGGTCGCCCAGCTCGAACTTCTACTGCCCGCCATCGCGGGCCTGGTCTCCACCCTCACCTTCCACCCCGATCGCATGGCCGAACTCGCCCCCGCGGGCTTCACCCTCGCCACCGATATCGCCGAATGGCTGGTCCGCCAGGGTGTCCCGTTCCGGGTAGCGCATGAGGCGGCCGGTGGCTGTGTCAAGGTCGCCGAAGCACGGGGCGTCGGCCTGGATGAGCTCACCGACGAGGAATTCGCCGCCGTCGACCCCGCGCTGACCCCGCAGGTCCGCGAAGTCCTGACGGTCGGGGGCTCCATCGCATCCCGCAATGCCCGTGGCGGTACCGCCGGAACCCAGGTCGCCAGCCAGCTGGAGGAAGTCCGCGCCACCGCCGCCGCGCAGCGCACCTGGATCGCCTGACCGGAGTTTTCGGCCTACGCAGTCGCTCTGCGCGCCTCGCCGACAGCATCCGATATCCCACCTCGATGTGTGACCGCTCAGGCGGTTTCACCGATTCGCCGGACGCAGGTGGGGCCGCCGCACACCAGCTTGCGGCTCGATATCCTCCGGCCATGACTCTGCTGTTTCTGGCGCTAGCCATCGCCTCGGAAGTGACCGCCACGGTGTCGCTGAAACTATCCGAGGGGTTCACCAAGCTCACACCGTCGGTCGTGGTGGTGCTCGGGTACGGCGTGGCGTTCTACTGCCTGTCGCAGGCATTGAAGCGAGGCATGCAGGTGGGCGTCGCGTACGGGATCTGGTCGGCGGTCGGTGTGGTGGCGGTGGCCGTTATCGGGGTGCTGTTCCTGGACGAGAAACTGACGTTGGTGCAGGTCGGCGGGATCGGCCTGGTTATCGCGGGAGTGTTGGCGCTGGAATTGGGTGGGGCGCACTGATGGTGGCCGACACGGCTTCGCCGGGATGATCCCGCACCCCTAATCCTGTACCCGCACCGCGTAATCCGCGTCGCGGAGAGCGGTGAGCACATCTTCGCGGTGGGTGGGCCCCCGGGTTTCCAGCGTGAGCGCGACCTCGACCTCATCGACCTCCAGCCATGCGCCCGTCCGGGAGTGGACTACATCGAGGACGCTGGCGCCGGTGCGACCGACCTCGCTGAGCAGGGTGCCGAGGCTGCCGGGACGATCGGAGATGGTGACGCGCAGGGCGAGGTAGCGGCCCGCCGCACTGAGGCCGTGGCCGACGACGCGGGTCAGCAGGATCGGGTCGATATTGCCGCCGGACAGGACCGCGCACACCGGGCCGCGCAGGTCGAGATCTGCTGGGAGACAGGTCATGAGCGCGGCGACCGCTGCCGCTCCGGCCGGCTCCACCAGCAGCTTCGCCCGCTCCAGGCACAGCAGTAGGGCACGCGACAGAGCGTCCTCGTCCACGGTGACGATGGTCGGACTGTGTGCGGTCACATGGGCGAACGGGACCACGCCCGGAAGCCCCACGGCAATACCGTCGGCCATGGTCGCCATCCGGTCGAGGGGAACCGGCTTGCCGACCGCCAGCGAACCGGGCCAGGCGGCGGCGTCGGCGGCCTGCACTCCGATAACGCGTACCCGCGGCGCGAGGTGGTGCAGTGCCACCGCGATGCCCGCGAGCAGGCCACCGCCGCCGGTCGGCACCACCACCGTGCCGACATCCGGAAATTGGTCGAGGATCTCCAGCGCCACCGTCGCCTGCCCGGCCACGATATCGGGATGGTCGAACGGATGGATGAGGGTGGCCCCGGTCTGAGCGGCGAATTCCATTGCCGCGGTGAGTGCTTCGTCAATGGTGTGGCCGACCTGGTGCACCGTCGCCCCGTAGGCCTTGGTGGCCGCCAGCTTCGGCAGCGATGCCCCGATCGGCATGAAGACCGTCGAGTCGATACCCAGTGAGGACGCCGCCCAGGCCACACCCTGCGCGTGATTGCCCGCGCTGGCCGCGACCACGCCCCGGGTCCGGTCGGCCTCGGGCAGATTGCCGATGCGGTTGTACGCGCCGCGCGGTTTGAACGATCCGGTGCGCTGCAGGTTCTCGCATTTGAGCCGAACCTCGCTGCCCGTGCGCTCCGACAGCACCCGCGATGACACGACGGGCGTTCGCCGTACCACCGGGCCGACAAGTTTCGCAGCGGCCTCGATGCGTTCCAGACTGACCAGATCCATGGCCGCCATCGTGCCAGCCGCCCGGCCCGTTCGCAGGTTAGGACACAGCCGACCGACACTCACCGGCGTCGATATCCAATTAATTGCGCGACAATTAATTCGGCACCTATAACCACTGTGGCCCGGCTTACATAATCAGCACAGCGTCGCGTATTAAAGGGCACAGCCCTCGAATAGGCTTTTTTGTGTCGCAATTACGTACGGTGAAGTCATGCACCTCTCCCGGTTCACCGACCTCGGACTGCGTGCCATGATGCGGCTCGCGGTCAGCAGTGAAGCCGACGCCCGGGTCACAGTCAAACGTGTTGCGAGACAAGTCAATGCGTCGGAGAACTATGTGGCCAAGGCGGTGTCGCGGCTCGTCGAATTGGGCTTCGTCGCCTCGTATCGCGGCCGTTCCGGCGGCATCTTCCTTACCGAGAAGGGCCGCACCGCCACCGTCGGAAATCTGGTCCGCGCTCTCGACGGTGCTGCCGAAGTCGTCGAGTGCGCCGGTGAACATCCATGCCCGCTGGCCGGTAATTGCCGTTTGCGCCGCGTTCTCCGGGACGCGCAAGAAGCCTTCTATCGGGAACTGGACAACTACACCCTCGCCGATCTGGTGACACAGCGAACTGTCGAGCTGCTGCATCTGTCGGCCGCCGCACCAACCCTCCCGCACGACAATTAGGAGCAGCTATGACGATCGCGACCGACCCCGCCCTGGACACCATCCCGGAGCTGGAGCCCGAATACGCGGCGACAGTCCGGGCCACCCTGCCACTGATCGGCGCTCGGATCGACGAGATCACCCCGGTCTTCTACCGCGGACTCTTCACCGCCCACCCGGACCTCATTCGTGATCGCTTCAATCGCGGCAATCAGGCGCAAGGCGCCCAGCAGCGCGCCCTGGCCGCCTCCATCGCCACCTTCGCCACCCACCTGGTCGACCCGGCCCTACCGCATCCACGTGAGCTGCTCTCCCGGATCGGGCACAAGCACGCCTCACTCGGCGTCACCGCCGCCGAATACCGCATCGTGCACGAGCACCTGTTCGCCGCCATTGTCGAGGTGCTCGGCGCGGATGTGGTGACCGCGGAGGTCGCCGCCGCCTGGGATCGCGTCTACTGGCTCATGGCAACCACTCTCATCGATTTCGAACAGGGCCTCTACGACGCCGCCGGAGTCCAGCCCGGTGACGTATTCCGGCAGACCCGGGTAGTCGAACGCCTCGAAGATCCGGCGGGCGCGGTCACTTTCGTCATCGAATCCGCCGACCCGCTACGGCCACTGCCGGAATTCCTTCCCGGCCAGTACATTTCGGTCGGCGCGGATCTCCCGGACGGTGCGCGCCAGCTTCGGCAATACAGCCTCGTCAACGCCTCGGGCAGTGGCCGATTCGCCTTCACCGCCCGCGTTGTCGAGGCCGCGGCAAACGCACCCGCCGGTGAGGTCTCGACCTGGCTGCACGACACCGTCGCGGTGGGCGACCGCCTCGAAATCACCCTGCCCTTCGGCGATCTCACCATCGACACCGCCGCGACCACGCCGCTGGTACTGCTCTCCGCCGGTGTCGGAGTCACCCCGATGGTCGGGATTCTGGAATATTTGGCGGCCAATACTCCGCACCGGCGCACCATGGTCCTGCACGCCGACCGCTCCGCCGCCGCACACCCCCTGCACGACCGGATCCATGGACTGCTGCGCAACCTGCACGATGCCTACTTCCGCGCCTGGTATCGCGACGAGAACCACGGCCTCCTCGACCTCTCGCGGGTAGAACTGCCGGAGCATGCCGACTACTATCTCTGCGGCGGCTCCAGCTTCCTGCAGTCGGTGCGCGCTCAGCTACTCGCCGCTGGAATCCCGGCCAGCCGTGTGCATTTCGAACTGTTCGCCCCCAATGACTGGCTGCTCGACGCCTGATCGCGATCGGCCAACCCTCCTGCGGGATGACATGCCGGGGTGATTCTGGCCTGCGCTGTCGACCGGCGTTTCGTGGCGTGTCCTCGAGGCGGCCCGCCGAAAGGCCGAATCCTCGTCAGGTCCGCGCAGCAGACACGGAGAGTAGACAAATGCGCTGGTAGGAGCATTTCCCCAGCTAGGGTCGCGGCCGTGATGACATTCGGGAAGCTCGGTATCGCCCTGTCCTTCTCGTTCATCGTGGCCAATGGGTTGGTCGCCGCATCGGCGACCGCCGCCCCGCCCAGCACGGGCGCCTGCGCGAACGGTGACTTCCGCTGGACCGCGGTACAGGGTGGTATCGATATGACGCCGAAGCCGATGACCTTCACCTCGGTTGGCGCCCTACGCGACTGCACCGGCTGGCCCGGCATTACCGGCGGCACCTTCACCGGCGTCCACGACGCCATGGCGGACTGTATGCGCCCGGCCGACGGGCCCATTACCGTCCTCATTACCTGGAACAACGGTCAGGTGAGCACCGTGCACGGCCCGTGGCCGGTGACCATGTCGCAGCCCACCGTCGGGAATCTGGAGATCATCGACGGCCGGGGTCGCGGCGGCCGGGTTCGTATTACCGCGGGCTACGAAATGCTGACCCCCGATATGGTCATGGGCTGTATGGGCCCCGGCGTCAGGACCGGCACCGGCTGGCTGCACGCCGCCATGCTCTGATCCCGGTCCTGAGTCGCCGGACTACCGGGCGCCGTCGAGGAGGGCGCGTTCGGCGAGTTCGAGAACCTGGGCCAGCCAGGGGGTGTGCGCCTCGGGTGCGTCGGCCAGAGCGGTACGCAGCTTATCCGGCCGCACCCAGGAAAAATCCTCGATCTCGGCCGGATTCGGTTGCGGGGCAGTATCTTCCAGAAGGCCGATCAACACGTGGTCGTACTCGTATTCGACTCGGCCGGTGCTCGGATCGGCGGCCCGATACTGGAATTCGCCGACCTCGGTGAGCTCGGCCGTCACACCGAACTCCTCCCACAGCCGGACCGCCGCGGCGTCAGCCACGGCCTGGCCGGGCGCGGGATGCCCGCAGCAGGTATTGGTCCACAGCAGCGGGAAGCGGGTCTTCACCGCGGCCCGCCGCTGCATGAGCATTCGCCCGGACCGGTCGAACAGCATGACCGAGAACGCGCGGTGCAGACGGCCCGGCGCGGTATGCGCATCCGCCACCGGGCAGGCGCCGACCGCCCGGCCCTGCTCGTCGACGAGCTCGACGGGCAGGGCCTCGCGATCGGTCGCCGAACCGGTAGCGGTGGAGTCGAGAGTCACCTACCTACCTTATCGGCGGCGATCATCAGGTACTGGAAGCTGCCCTCCTTGTACGAGGTCAGGAACGGCTTCTCGACACCTGTGGCCAGCTCCGAATGGGTACGCAGCTCCCAGTAGGGGATGGTGGCGGGGGTGAGGTCGGTGACGGTGATCGGCACCAGATTATTGGCCGCGAGGGCCTTGAAGTACTCGCTGCGCGGATGGATATTGCAGCCGTAGTGCGCGTCGATCCAGCTCACCGAGGCCGACCGGCCACCGGTCACATCATTGGAGCAGCCGGTGATAACCACGTAGCGCCCGCCCGGCTGCAGCAGTCGCGAGAATTCCGCGAACAGCTCGAACAGGTCGACGTACATGGTGGTCTCATTGGTCCAGATGGCGCGCATGGAGCCGGCATCGAATCCGGTGTCGAGCATATTCTTGAAGTGGAAGTTCACCTTGTCGGTGACGCCGCGCTCCCGGGCCTGGTCATTGGCGAAGCCGGCCTGGTATTCGGAGATGGTCACCCCGTCGACATGGCAGCCGAACCGCTGATTGGCCATGAAACTGGTACCGCCGCGGCCGGATCCGCCATCCATGAGCCGATCGCCGGGACCGATATCGCCGAGGTGGTCGAGCAGCATATCGGCCTGCGCGGTTTCGAGGCGGTGCAGCTCCTTGACCAGCCGTTCCTGGCGGGTGTCCTCTGGACCCTCGATAACCGACCAGTCCGGCTCGCCCACGCCGTAGTGGTGGTGGAAGAGTCCGTCCACCTCACCCAGCTTGGTATTGACGCGGTCGTCATTGGGATTGTTGTTCCAGTACGCGGCTACCGACTTCTGAAAGTCGGTGCGCAGGACCGGGTTCGCGCCGTCGGCGTCGGGCGCCGGATTGGCGTCCTGGTGGAGCATGGTCATGGCAGATCATCCTCTCGAATGGGTGCTATGTGCTGAAACGCTCGCTGGATCACACTGTCGTCGGCGGAAAGTGGTGGTTCTCAATCCCTTTCGTTGTAGCGACGGCTGTCGGCAGGTCAGGCGCGACTACCGCCCGGCCATGCCCAAAGCCCACCCAGGAAGCGCCGCAGCTCCGGCGAACCGGTAGCGGCGAGTATGGTCGGCGGATTGGTGAGGTACTCCCATACCGGCGGCATTCGTCCGGCCGCCCGCCATTCGACGTCGGCGGTCAGCGCGATGAACCAGCCCGCGCTCTCGGCGCGTTGTCGCGCCACCTGTGCGGGGGAGGCGTAGCGCGACAGGCCGGGCCGCCCCGGCTAATCGGACTGCCGGGCGACCATCACATTGTCGAGAACGCCGAGCGCATCGGGCACCAGTACCGCCGCCGAGTAGTAGCAGCTGACCAGGTAGGAGATGATCGACTGATCGTCGATGCCCTTGAACCGCACATTCAGGCTGGGCTCGTACTCGTCGGGAATTCCGGTCTGGTGCAACCCGACTACGCCCTGATCCTTCTCTCCGGTCCGCATGGCGAGTATGGAGGTGGTCTGGTTCTCGCTGATGGGGAGCTTGCCGCACGGGAAGATCGGTACCCCGCGCCAGGACGGTATCCGGCGCCCGTCGACTTCCACCGGGTCCGGGTAGATGCCGCGCTTGGTGCACTCCCGGCCGAAGGCCGCGATGGCCTTGGGATGGGCGAGGAAGAGTTTGGTACTGCGCCGCATGCACAGCAGCTCGTCCATATCGTCGGGCGTCGGCGGCCCGGATTCGGTGTAGATGCGCTGCTTGAGATCGCAGTTGTGCAGCAGTCCGTAGTCGGGATTGTTCACGAGATCGTTTTCGCGGCGCTCGTAGAGGGCCGCGATGGTCAGCCGCAACTGCTGTTCGATCTGATCCATCGGATCGTTGAACAGATCGGCGACTCGGCTGTGCACCCGCAGTACGGTCTGCGCCAGACTCAGTTCGTATTGGCGTGGCGAGGAGTCGTAGTCGACGAAGGTGCCGTCGAGCAATGGCTCACCGGAATGACCGGACGCGACCTTGATCTCGGCTTCGCCGTATTTGTTCTGCGGCCGTTTCGGCGCGGCGGCGACGGCGTCGAGTCGCTCCCGCAGATTCGGCGCGTTGTCGAGCAGTTCCGACAGTGCGGAGCGCGGCAGGACCAGGATCGTGGTGGGGGTGACGGTCTTGATGGTGACCGGCCAGATGGCATTCGAGTCGGTGAGCATCTCGTCACCGAAATAGTCGCCGCCCGCGAGCAATCCGAGTTTGGTCTGCTCGCCGTACTCGCCGTTGCCGATCTTGGCGATCTTGCCGTGCACGATGAGGAGCAGTTGATCAACGGGATTGCCGAATTCAGCGATGACCGTACCGGGTTGGAGATCGCGTTGTTCGAAGCGCCGGGCCATCGCGCCGAGTATTTCTTCGTCGTCGAAATTGTGCAATTGCGGCAATTCGGTCAATTCCAGCGGTATCACGCGCGCCTTGGAACCGTCGATGACGAATTCGACCTCACCATTGCCGACGGTATGTGTGAGTCGCCGGTTGACCCGGTAGACACCGCCCTTGACCTGCACCCAGGGCAGCGACCGGGTAAGCCACCGGGAGCTGATGCCCTGCATCTGAGGTTCGGATTTGGTGGTGTGCGCCAGTTGGCTCGCGGCGGTGGTGCTGAGGCTCTTCCGAGTCCCGTTCTCGGTCTGGATGGGCATATCTATGGTCATGCTGAAGTCCTCACCCTCAATTGCCGCCATTAATGGCGGCCGGTGGCGTCCACGGCAATGCGGCAGGCGTCTTGGGCCTGCTATCAGTCAAGTTGAGTGAAAATGCGTGCGCGACAGTGCGTTCCAGCACGTCGATGGTAAGACGTCGGCCGGGCGAGGCGCAGCGGAATGCATGAAGATTCCTGTGCCCGCATTCCTATCGGGGCTATCGGTATTTTTCTCCGAGCGGTAAGAGGAATACCGAGTGGCATATTTTCTGAATTCCGCCATAGCGATCGGCTCGCAATCCGCGCCGCGAAACCGCGCGCTGACCGGGCATGGCGCTGCTCACAAGCCCCGCGAAGTAGGCTGGCCGTGTGGCAAGCTCATCTGAACGCGTTGGGGCGGGTGACGCAGGTCACATGGCAGGGTACTTCTGGGAGTGGTCGTGAAATTCAGTACGAAGTCCGTAATGGGGCCGATGCAACGGTTGGTCGCCACCGCGCAGAACGGACTCGAGGTGATCCGGTTCGGGGGACTGGCCTCCGATATCGAATCGTCGCCGTACGAGGTGGTCGAGCGCAAACGCATGTACCGGCTGCGCCATTACTTCCCGGACGACACCACCCCGGGCCGTCCGGTCGTGGTGCTGGTACCGCCGCTCATGGTCAGCGCCGAACTGTGGGATGTGAATGCCGCCCAGGGGGCTGTCGGCATTCTCACCGCCGCCGGAATCGACTGCTGGGTGGTGGATTTCGGTTCCCCGGCTGTGGAAGAGGGTGGTTGGCAACGAGATCTGGCCGACCACGTGCTCGCGGTCAACAGCGCCATCGACACTGTCAATGAGATCACCGGTCGCGGTGTACATCTCATGGGTTACTCCCAGGGCGGCATGTTCGCCTACCAGACCACCGCCTACCGCTCCGGCAAGGGCGTGGAGAGCATCGTCACCTTCGGCAGCCCGGTCGACATTGTGGCGGGTATGCCGCTGGGCCTGCCGCACGGACTGGTCTCCGACGTCGCCGAATTCCTGTCCGGTCATGTACTCAACCGACTGCCCATTACCGATTCCATGGTGCGCCTGGGTTTTCAGGCGCTCGACCCGGTCAAGACGGCGCGGGCGCGGGTGGACTTCCTGCGCCAGCTGCACAATCGCGACGCGCTGCTGCCCAAGGAACGGCAGCGCCGCTTCCTGGAGGGTGACGGCTGGCTCGGCTACCCGGGGCCCGCGCTCACCGATCTGCTCGAACAGTTCGTCCAGCACAATCGAATGATGCTGGGTGGCTTCGTCATCCGCGACCAGCCCATCTCATTCGCGGAGATCAAGTGCCCGATCCTGGCCTTCGTCGGAGAGGTCGACGATATCGGCCAGCCCGCCGCCGTGCGCGGTATCGTCCGCGCCGCGCCGAACGCCGAGGTCTACGAGGCCAGTGTGGTCGCCGGACACTTCGGTCTGGTCGCGGGCAGTGTGGCCAGTAATCGAACCTGGCCGCTGGTGCGCGACTGGGTGCAGTGGGCCAACGGCAATGGCGTACTGCCCGACGATATCGCGCCGATGGTCGAACACGTCGCGCACACCGGACGGCGGTCGACCCTCACCCGCATGGTGCACGCCGCGGCCACCCTGGCCGAGGCCGGGACCAGTATCGGCAAGACACTCGAGGCGGTCGCGGGTGGCACGCTGCGCGGTTCGGTGGAATTGACGGGGGAGGCGGCGCGCGCGCTGCCGCGCCTGACCCGGCTCGGCATGATCCAGCCGCATACCCGAATCTCGCTGGGCAGCTTGATGGCCGAGCAGGCGCGCCGCGGGCCGCTGCGGGAATGCTTCCTGTTCGAGGATCGGGTGCACACCCACGAGGCGGTGAACACCCGCATCGACAATGTGGTGCGCGGACTCATTTCGGTGGGTGTGCGTCCCGCTACGCGGGTGGGCGTGGTGATGGAGACCCGGCCCAGCGCCTTCGTCGCCATTGCCGCGCTCTCGCGGCTGGGTGCCGTCGCGGTACTGCTCGCCCCGGGCAGCGAACTCGCCCAGGCGGTGAGGCTCACCGATACCAAACTGCTGATCGCCGATCCCGAGAACCTGCGCGCCGCGGTCGCCACCGGCCTGCGGACCCTCGTCCTCGGCGGCGGCGAATCCCGTGGCTTGGATGTCCCGCCCGGCGGCGACGTGGTCGATATGGAGAAGATCGATCCGGCGAAGGTGACCCTGCCCGGCTGGTACCGGCCGAACCCGGGCCGGGCACGGGAGCTGGCGTTCATTCTGGTGACCGGTACCGGCGACCGCTTCGACGTCAAATACGTCACCAACCACCGCTGGGCGCTGTCGGCCTTCGGTACCGCGACCGCGGCCGACCTGGATCGCCGCGATACCGTGTACTGCCTTGCGCCGCTGCATCATTCGTCAGGGTTACTGGTGAGTCTCGGTGGTG
>NZ_BDCE01000101.1 GCF_001613345.1 Nocardia uniformis NBRC 13702
TTCCCCAATGGGCATCCGCATCCCATTCGCCTGTTCATCGGCTCCGGTATGCCCGAGGGTCTGTGGCGGCGCACCCAGGACCGATTCAGTCCGGCGCGGGTACTCGAGTTCTACGCCTCCATAGAGGGGGATGTGGTGCTGGCCAATGTCTCCGGCCACAAGGTCGGTTCCAAGGGACGCCCGGTGCCCGGCACCGCCAAGGTCGAACTCATCGCCTATGACTCGCTGACCGAGGAAATCCTGATCGACGATGCGGGTTTCGCGCGTCGCTGCGCCGATAACGAGGTGGGCCTGCTCATCGGCACCGCCTCCGATACCGTCGATCTCTCCCGTGGCGGCCTGCGCGGTGTCTTCGCTCCCGGTGACGCCTGGATGCCGACGGAGAACCTTTTCCGCCGTGACAGCGATGGCGACTACTGGTTGATGGATCGCCGCGACACGGTCATCCATACCCCGCGCGGCCCGGTCTACACCCATCCGATTGTCGAAGTACTCAATGACATCACGGCCACGGATATGGAAGTCGCCTACGGCCTCCCCGCCGGTGACCGCATCCTCGCCGTCGCCGCCCTGAGCATTCGTACCGGCTACCGCCTGGAACCCCGGGATATCTCGGAGGCCCTCCGAGCCCTGGCCCCCGATCAGCGCCCCGATATCGTCTACGTCGTCGACGACATCCCCCGCAGCTCCACCTACCGCCCGTCGACCCGGGCGGTCCAGGCGGCGGGCAACCCGCAGCCGGGTGAGCGCACCTGGTGGTACAACCGCGACACCGACAACTACGAGATCCTCACCGCGGATCTGGCGGAACGCCTGTTCGCCTGAGCCGCAGCCGAATACGAATCGCGCCCTTCCTCAATTGTGGAAGGGGCGCGGCTCGTGGGAAAGCGTTCAGACCGTGAACTCGGTGACCGCGTCGACTACCCGGGACACCTGCTCATCGGTGAGACCCGGCCACAGGGGCAGGCGCACAACGGTTCCGGAGAATTCGGCGCTGCGCACGCACGGCACCGGGGTGCGGCCGAGTTTGAGTCCGGCGGGGCTGGAATCGAGCGGGACGTAGTGGAACGGTGCCACGATGCCGCGTTCGGCCAGATGTCCGATCAGGTCGTCGCGGCGGTCCTCGGTGGGCAGTCGCAGGTAGTAGAGGTGTGCGGTGTGTTCGCGGTCGTCGGGCACCGTCATGAGTCGAATATCGTTGCGGCGGGCCCACTCCGGGAGTCCGGCGGCGTAGCCGTCCCACACCCGGTGCCGGTTGGCCTGAATGATGTCGAATTCCGCGAGTTGGGCGTCCAGTACCGCGGCATTGAGTTCACTGGGCAGGTAGCTGGAACCGATGTCCTGCCAGGAGTACTTGTCGACCGCGCCGCGCAGGAAGCGCGCCCGGTCGGTGCCCTTCTCGCGAATGATCTCGGCGCGGGCCATCAGGATTTCGTCGGTCAGCAGGACCGCGCCACCCTCACCGCAGTGCACATTCTTGGTGTCGTGGAAGCTGAGCGCGCCGACGGTGCCGATCGTTCCCAAAGACCGTCCGCGCCAGCGGCCGCCGAGGCCGTGGGCATTGTCCTCGATGATCGCGAAGCCGTGCGCCCGCGACAGCGCCAGCAGACCTGCCATATCCGCGCCCACCCCGCCGTAGTGGATGACCACGACCGCCTTGGTGCGATCGGTGACCACCGCGGCCACCGCGTCGGGATCGAGATTGCCGGTCGCGAGATCGATATCGGCGAAAACCACTGTCGCCCCGCGCAACGCCATGGCGGTCGCGGTGGAGGTGAACGCGAAGCTGGGCACGATCACTTCGTCATCGGGGCCGAGTTCCAGTAGCAGGCCCGCCATTTCGAGGGCATGCGTGCACGAGGTGGTGAGCAGTGCGTGCGGCGCCTCGGTAATGGTCTTCAGCTTGGCGGTGGCGGCGGCGGTGAACTGGCCGTCGCCGTGGCTGTGGTCCGAGTCGAGCACGGTCCCGAGATTGGCCAGCTCGCTGCTGGCGCGGAACGGGCGGCTGAAGATGATGCGGTCCGTGCTCACCCGTTCGGTCCCCTCGTGGCGGTAGGCAGTGGCTCCTGATCATCGGGTAACTCGCCGAACACCAGAGCCCGAGCCGTCGAACTTTAACACGGTGCGCGTCCGGATTTTCCACCGTGGGAAGCGAAATCGTGCTGGGTGCGGTGTCGGTGCCGGGGACACCCTGTAGGGTCTGGAACTCGTGGTCGACAGTGGAGATCTCGTTACTCGACGTGCGGTGTACCGATGGGGATCCGTCACCGCGGTCGGGGTGCTGCTCGGGTATGCGG
Organism: Nocardia uniformis NBRC 13702; assembly: GCF_001613345.1. GTDB lineage: Bacteria > Actinomycetota > Actinomycetes > Mycobacteriales > Mycobacteriaceae > Nocardia > Nocardia uniformis. Next base: position 2,298 of record NZ_BDCE01000101.1, read on the forward strand.
CGGTATTGCTGGCCGATATCCGGCACTTCTATACCGACGACACCGAATCGCAGTACGCGCCCCTCTGGGTGATGCTCGGCCGCGCCCTGCGCGAGGGCCGATTCCCGGTGATGGTTCCCGACCAATGGATGTCGGGTAACTACACCATGGAGGAGGCGGGCCTGTTCAATCCGCCGCAGCTGCTGATCGATCTGATCGCGCCGTCGGTACCGAATCTGGCCGTGTACGCCACCATCGTCAAACTCGTCTTCTCGATCCTCGCCGGACTCGGTGTGTACCGGGTGTGCCTGGTCTACGGCGCGCGCCCGGAATGGTCGGCTGTGGCGGGTGTGGCATTCCCCTTCACCGGCTTCTTCCTCTTCTTCGATACCGCCAGCTGGATGACCGCGCTCGCCGGTACCGCGTGGACGCTGCACGCCTGGGCGGCGGCGGTGCGGTATGTGCGCGGTCCCGGCGGGAGCGACGGGCCCGGAGACGGCAGCCTGCGTAACCACGGAGGGCACCGCGGACGCCGCATTGGATACGGCGGACCGATTCCGGTGTTCGTCTATCTGTACCTGGCGATTTCGGTGCAGTACATCTTCCCGGCGGTCGAGGCCGTGCTCATGCTGGTCGCCGTCGCGGTGGGCGAGCTCGTCACCCGCAGCGGCTGGCAGCCGGTATTGCGGCTCGCGGCGGCGGCGGGCTGCGCCGGATTGGCCGGTCTGCTGACCTTCCTGCCGTCCATGCTGTCGGCCAAGGTCAGCTGGCGCGGCACCGCGCAGATCAATAACGACCAATTCCTGACGGTGCCGTGGTCGGAATCGTTGAACGCCAGCCTGCCGAGCACCCTGCCTGCCTTCAGTTCGTGGTGGGGTTATGTGCAGCCGCTGCCCATGACCTATATCGCCTGGTTCCTGATTCCGGCGCTGGCCTTCGTGGACTGGCGTGCGGCGCGCGAACATTGGCAGCAGTTCGTCTCCATCGCCATGTTCGCCATTATGGCGCTCATGTGGACCGCCGGGCCCGGCACCATAGGCCCGCTGCGCTGGCCCGCGCGAGTACTGCCCATGGTGGCCATCGGATTGTTGGTGCTGGTGTGTGTGCTGCTGGGCCGATTCGCCACGGTGCGGGACTGGCGCGGGCGCGGTATCGCCGCCGGTGTGCTGATTCTCCTGCTGTGGGTGCGCACGTTCTCCGCCGATCCGCACAATGTGGGTTGGCATGTGCTGTCCGCCGTGGTGGTCGCCGGACTCACCGCGGCGGCGGTGTGGCTGGGCCGCACCCGGGGCACGGCCGCGGCGTGCCTGCTGACCCTCGCCGCTGTCTTCCCGATCGCCTATTTCCAGGTGCGCAGCATCCAGCCCAATCACATGTCGTGGAATCTGCCCGCCGATCGCGAGGAAGCCATGGCGGCCTTCCCGGATTTCGAGGGCACCAACCTGCAACTGGGTGACCGCGGTCTGCTGCAACCGGGGGAGAACAGCCTCGACGGCGCGTACGGCTCCCTGGTCTTCGGCAATTACGCCAAGGATCTGGAACTGAACTACGTGCAGGGCTATACCCCCAACGGCCACTTCTACTTCGGTGAGATGACCTGTATGCGCTGGGACGGCAGCACCTGCCCCGATGCCTACCACCGCATGTTCACCCCGGAACCCACCACCGGTCGCACCCTGGTCGATCTGATGCTGCTGGACCGGGTGATCCTGCAACGCGCCATGTACCCCGACGCCCGCACCCAGCCCGCCCCCGAGGGCTGGCACTGGGTCGACTATCCGGGCCACGAACGGTGGATCTCGGTGCTGGAGCGCGATAGTGGCCCGATCTCGACGGTGAACGGCCGGGTGGCCGATGCCCGCGATGTCACCGCCACCTCGCTGGCCGAGAACGAGACCACCAGTCGCGTCCGAGTCTCCTCGGAAACCGGTGGCCGAATCGTCTTCGCGCGACTGGGCTGGCCCGGCTACCGCGCTACCCTCGACGGCAACGACATCTCGTTCATCACGGTCGCGAATTCCTTTGTCGCCGTCGATATCCCGGCTGGCACCCAGAACGCGGAACTGGTGCTGACCTGGCGGCCACCGGGCTGGAAGATCGGCATTGCTACCGGGGTCGCCGGTATCGCCGGAATCGCGGTATTGCAGTGGTTCCATCTCCGCTCTCGCCGCGACGACGAGGACAACACGCCGGGCGAATCACCAGGCGAGCCGGAACGTGAACTGGCAGGCTCGGTTTCGTGAGTACCGCCGACTTCGCACCCGAGCGGATCGTGGCGCCGGATCTCGATCCGGCGCCCGCGGCCCCGCCCGGTCTGCTGCTGCGCGTGGTGCGACGGCAGGAGGTCGCGTTCGCCCTGGTCGGCGGCTTCAATACCGCGCTCGGCATGATATTGACCGTTATGTGGCTGACCATTCTGGACGGCAAGGTCTCATCGCCCGTCGCGGTGGCCTTGGCCCCGGCGCTGGCCTACGCCCTCAGTATCGTGGTGGCGTTCGTGCTGCATCGCACGCTGGTCTTCCGCGTCCGCGGTCATGCCCTGCGTGATTTCGTGGCCTTCGTCGGCGTGAATTCCGGTGGACTGCTGCTGAATCTGGTGCTGCTCCAGGTGGCGGTGTCGGTGCTGCACGCCCCCCAGAAACCCGCCGCCGTGGTGGTCATGGGTCTGGTCGCGATCGTGAGTTTCTTCGGCCACCGGCATATTTCCTTCCGCCGCAGCGAGACCCAGCACCCATAGACTCACCGGGTCGGGCGAGATCCACGCCACAGCGGAAGCGGGCAAACCGGACAGCTGGCATAGTGCAGGACACGGAAGTCGTTGTCTGCCATCTGTTCAGGGAACTCGTGAGTACCAACCTCATCTACCGGCACGGAACGGTCTACGAACTGCTGATGCGCGGCCTGTACGGTCGGCACTACCGCGCCCGGTATCGGGCCGTCGCCTCGCGCATTCCCGGGGGCGCGGACGTACTCGACCTCTGTTGTGGACCGGCCACCCTGTACACGCGTCATCTGCGCGGCAATTCCGTGCGATACACCGGACTCGACCTCAACGAACGCTTCATCGCCCGGCTCGAGCGGGCCGGTGCCAGCGGTCAGGTGTGGGATCTGCACTCCGAAACTCCGCTGCCCGCCGCCGACTACGTGGTCATGCAGGCGAGCCTCTACCACTTCCTGCCCGATCCCGAACCCGTCATCGACCGCATGCTGGCCGCCGCGCGCCACGGGGTGCTCATTGCCGAGCCGGTTCGGAATCTGACCGCCAGCGACAATCGCGTACTGGCCGGAATCGGTAGCCGATTCACCGATCCGGGCGACGGCGAACAACCGCGCCGCTTCACCGAGGAAACCCTCGACGAACTATTCCGGGGGTACCCCGAACACGTCGAGGAGCGGACCTTGATCGCGGGCGGTCGGGAGAAGCTCTACGTGCTCAGGCCATAGGCTTCGCTGCCACACGCCGGAATGACGGGTGGGCGCGTGCCGCAGTGATGGGCGGGCGCGTGCCGGAATGATGGGAGGGCGCGTGCCGGAATGACGGGCGGGCGGGTGTGCCGTGGCTCAGCTCGCGACGGGTTCGGTCCTCTGGTCGTCGAGTACGCCCCGGGCGTGGTGCGAGTTCTGGTGCTCCGGGCGCGGCGTCGGTGTATCGACGGTCAGATACAGCGGCTTACCCACCAGAATGTGCAGCGCGACCCCGAGGTACTCGGCAATCAGGCCGAGCGAGAACAGGATCGCCCCCGAACACAGCAGCAGCACCACAATGGTCGAGGCCCAACCCTCGGGAGCCCAGTCGGATCGGGTGAGTGCCTGGAACACAATGAGGGCGGCGAGGGCGGCGCCGGCCAGGCCCAAGGTCACCCCGAGCATGCTGACCAGGCGCAGGCCGCGGGTTCCGCTACACAGCACCATCTTCCAGAACAGCGAGAACAGGCGGCGGTAGTTGTAGCCGGATTCCTCGCGGCCCTCGGCGCGCAACGTCACCGGGACCTGGGCGACGGTATCGACCACCCAGGTCAGCGCCACATCGAGGTAGACGCCATTGGAGGCGACCTCGGCGAGTTGGCGGCCGATGGCACCGCGAATCAGCCGGTAGCTTTCGAACCGGGTGGAATCCGGGAATGCGAATACGGTGGCCAGCACCAGTTTCGCGCCGCGCGAGGTCAGATTGCGCAGGAAGCCGTGCGGCCGGGTATTGCTGGGTTTCGAGTAGATCAGATCGGCGCGCCGCTGTAGTGCCGCGTCCAGGAATGCGCCGATGAAGACGGGATCGTGCTGGCCGTCCTCGTCCATGGTGACGATCCAGTCGCCGCGCGCGGCGGACATGCCGGCAATGGTCGCCGCGTCCTGGCCGAAATTGCGGCTGAGCCAGACGGTGCGCACCTCGTCGTAGGTCCCCTGCAAATCCTCCATCACCACATCGGAGCGGTCGGGCCCGTGATCGTGGACGAGGATGATCTCCTCGATCACGAAGGGCACACCGCCCGGCGTCTCGGTGGGCGCGGTCAACCGGTGCAGTTCGGTGACCAGAGCGCCGATGGTGTGCTCACCGCGATACACCGGCACCACAACCGATACCGCGTGCGGCCGGTCGATACCGGGCCGGGAGGGCTGGCCCGTCGAAGCTTCGACATCGGAGTGGTACATACGTCGGGAAGGAATCGGCATCAGCTGAATCGACTTTCGATGACGGTGTGCCGGTGCTCCTCGCGGGACAGCAGAGCCCGAGCCGGGGTGAACTCTAACACGGTACGAAATGCCGTCTCCGGCACCGCGAACACCCTCGCATGAGCGTGTCATCAGCGGCGTTACGACACACTGACGAGAGCCGTGTCGCGCTGCAGGGTTGGGAATTCGTGATGGGCAGTGCGGTTTCTACGGTGGCCTCGACCGGGGACAACCCCCATTCCGGAGGATGGTTCGAGCGAACCCGATGCGTGTCGGACGGTACTGCGCTGAGGTGCGGTCACCGTGCGCGGAGTGGTCCTCGGCGACGCGGCGGCCGCGCGGCCGTCGGCCGAGCCGGAACGCGAACTGGCGGGCCCGGTGTCACGAGTACGATTCCGGGCCGCCCAGGAACACCCGGTAGGTTAACGGTCATGCCGGAGGAAACCACGTTGGACGCCACCCTGCTCAGCCTGCTGGCCTGCCCGCAGGACAAGGGCCCGCTACTGCTGGTCCGCGATGCGGACGGCGACAGCTTGCTCTACAACCCGCGTCTGCGCCGCGCCTACCCGATCGACAATGGGATTCCGGTGCTGCTGGTGGACGAGGCCCGCGATGTCTCGGACGCCGAGCACGAAAGCTTCACCGCCCAGAGCTGACCGCGCCACGACTGCGCCCGCGCTGATCGCCCCGTCGTTCCGGCGTGGCTGATCGCTCTGTCGTTTCGGCGTGGCCGAACATCCCGTCGTTCCGGCGTGCTTTTGGCCGGAATCCACCACCAGCTGTTGACGCGTCGCGGGTATGGACCCCGGCCGAAAGTGTGCCGGGATGACGAGTGCCTACAGGTCGAGTTCACCGGTGAGGTAGCGCTGCAATGTCGGCCCCACGGTGGCGGCCAACTCGTCCAGGCTCATGGACGCCAACGGCTCGATCTCCAGGACCTTGCGTGTCACCAGCAGGCCGATCATTTGCGATGCGGCCAGTACCACCCGCTTGGTCCCGGTGCCCGGCGGCGAATCCACCCGGGCGCGAACATCTTTCAATGCCACCTCCACCAGGAAGGTGCGCGCCAGTGTCGGATCGCCGCCGCCGAGCAGACTGCGGAAGGCGGCCACCGCCTGGACACCGATGGGGGAGTCCCAGATTCCGACGACCGTACGAATGACGGTCTCGCCCAGGATTTCATCGGGGACGGCGGCGATGGCGGCGCGAATAATGGCGGGGTCGGCCGGGATATCCAGTGCGGCGGTGAGCAATTGCTGCTTGGTCCCGAAATAGTGGTGCACCAGCGCCGGATCCACACCCGCCGCGGTCGCGATGGAGCGAATGGATGCCTTATCGAAGCCGACCTCCGCGAACCGCGCCCGGGCGGCGTCGAGAATCGCCTCCCGGGTGCCGGATCGTCCGGGTCTGCGCCCGCTGTGTCCGCCGCTCATCGTCGTCACGTTGGTTCCTCGACCGATGAGCGCCGCTCCGGTGCCGCGCCGCGAACGGCCGCCCCCGGGCCCGACCCGCTCACGCGGTGCGCCGCCGGAGCGTGGCCGCAGCGAGACACAGTGCGGCAGCGGCGAATAGCGCCACTATGGCGAGGTCGCGCCACATCTCACCGGTGGCGCCGGGATGCTCGGACACCTCCTGTAGCGCCGACACGGCGTAGCTCAGCGGCAGGACATTGCTTACCGCCTCCAGCCATCCCGGCAGTTCACCGCGTGGCACCAGCAGCCCACACAGGAAGAACTGCGGTCCCACAATGACCGGCATGAACTGCACGGCCTGAAATTCGGTGCGCGCGAACGCACTCGCCAGTAGTCCGAGCGCGACACCCAGTATCGCGTCCACCACCGCGATGAGCAGGACCAGCCAAATGCTGCCCGCCGCACGCAGATCCAATAGCCAGAAGGACACCAGGCACGCCACCCCGGCCTGTCCGGCGGCGGCAATCGAGAACGCCGACCCATATCCGGCGAGCAGGTCGAGTTTCGACAGCGGTGTGGTCAGCAGCCGCTCGAGGGTGCCCGATACGCGTTCACGCTGCATGGCGATGGCGGTGATCAGGAACATGACAATGAACGGCAGAATGCCGAGCATGCTGATACCGACCCGATCGAACAGCCGCGGTGCACCCGGCGGGGTCGGCGAATCCTGGTAGACGAAGTACAGCAGCGATAGCAGGAGCGCGGGCACCAGCAGCAGCATGGCCACGGTCCGGTGATCGGCGCGCAGCTGTTTCAGGATGCGCGCGGTGGTGGCGGTGTAGCAGCGCAGCGGTCGTGGCCCGGTGGGCCGGGTGACGGTGGTGGTCATGACCGTCCTCCCATCTTGATGAGCGCGAGAAACGCGTTCTCCAGGCTGGATTCGCCGGTATCGGCGCGTAGTTCGTCTGGGCTGAGTTGGGCGAGTAGATAACCGTCGCGCATGAGCAGCAGTTGATCGCAGTGCTCGGCCTCGTCCATCACATGACTCGACACCAGTAGGGTGCGCCCCTGTTCGGCGAGCGTGTGGAACTGATTCCACAGTTCCACCCGCAGTACCGGATCGAGTCCGACCGTGGGTTCGTCCAGGACGAGCACCTCCGGATCGGCCACCAGCGCACACGCCAGCGACGCCCGCGTCCGCTGCCCGCCGGAGAGCTGATTGCCGCGCTGCGCGGCGTGTTCGCTCAGCCCGACGGCGTCGACGGCCGCCGCCACCTGCTCGCGCGAAGCGCCGTACAGCGCACCGAAATACGAGACATTGTCGGTGACGGTCAGATCGTCGTAAATGCTGGGAGCCTGCGTCACGTATCCGACTCGCGCCCGCAGTCCGGGCGACCCCGCCTCCTCGGCCAGCACCCGCACCGACCCGGATTCGATGATCTGAGTGCCGACAATGCTGCGCATGAGCGTGGTTTTCCCGCATCCGGACGGGCCGAGTAGTCCGGTAATGGAGCCGCGCGGAACGGTGAGCGAAATATCGTGCAGAACTTGTCGTCCGCCGCGATCGACGCGCAGATTGTCGACCTCGACGACGGGCGGGGGGTTAGGTGCCATGGTGGGTCACCCTCAATTCATCGAGTGTTGAATTCACTGTGTGGTGAATTCTGCGCGCAACCGCGAGCGAATGCAAGGGGTCGAGGCGTGTCTAGGGCCGAACACGCCGCGGAGCGCGCCGACGGTGGTTGTAGGAAGACTGGCCTGAGCGCTCAACTGCTACGCCATCACCGCCGCCACACCGTCGCCGCCGCAACCGCCGTTGCTACGTCGTCGCGATCGCCGCTGTCGCCGATTCCGACGCGCCAAAGGATGACGAATCACTGACGTACGCACCAAGACGGCCTGTCGCGCGGCGAGATGCGGCGGCGCTGACGACAATCGCCGGTATGACCGCTGCCGCTCCCGATGGAGGATGCTCGTGCGCGTATTGCTGACCGGTGCTGCCGGATTCATCGGTTCCCATATCCGACGGGCGCTCGAGGGCGCGGGGCATGATGTGGTCGCCATCGACTTCATGCTGGCCGCCGCGCACGGTCGCGACGCTGCCCCGCCGATCGGCGTCTACCGCGTGGACGTGCGTGATCCCGACGCCCTCGACCTGCGGCTGCGCGGTATCGACGCGGTCTGCCATCAGGCGGCGGTGGTCGGTGCCGGGGTCAGTGCGCAGGACGCGCCCGCCTATGCCAGCCACAATGATCTCGGCACGGCGGTACTGCTCGCCGCCATGGACCGGGCGCGCTGCCGGCACCTGGTGCTCGCCTCATCCATGGTGGTGTACGGCGAGGGCCGGTACGTCGATTCCTCCGGCGATTCGGTCGTGCCGAGCCCACGCCGCCGCGAGGACCTGGACCGCGGCCGCTTCGACCACCTCGATTCGGCGGGTGCACCCGTCGCCTGGGCACCCGTCGATGAGGACACACCGCTGTCACCGCGCAGTCTCTACGCCGCCAGCAAGGCCGCGCAGGAGCATTACGCCGCCGCCTGGGCCGTCGCCACCGGGTCGACCGTCACCGCACTGCGCTACCACAATGTCTACGGTCCCGAGATGCCCAGGGATACACCGTATTCCGGCGTGGCCGCGATCTTCCGCTCCATGCTGGCGGCGGGTGAAGCCCCGCGTGTCTTCGAAGACGGCTGCCAGGCCCGCGATTTCGTGCACGTCCACGATATCGCCGCCGCCAACCTGGCGGCCGTGGAACGGCCCCTCGGCGATTTCGCGCCATTGAATATCGCCTCGGGTCATCCGGTCACCATTGGCGAGGTGGCGGCGGTACTGGCCGGAGCGCACGGCGGGAAACCGCCCGTCGTCACCGGTGAATACCGCTCCGGCGACGTCCGGCATATTGTGGCGAGCCCCGAACGTGCCCGCCGCACACTGGATTTCATCGCTGAGGTGACACCGGCCGTCGGTCTGGCGGAGTTCACCTCCGCGCCGCTGCGCACCGCCGTCGCGGCGGGTGCCCCGACCTGGCGCTGAATACGGGGACCGAAAGCGCCGAATCCGCGCGCCGTCACCCCGGCATGCTTGTCGGGCACGTCCTGGTCGGAGGTGGATTCCGGCTCGAGAACACGCCGGTGCGACGAGGGGTGCCGTCGACCTGTACTGGGGTTCATTGCGCGATGTCGGCACTGCTCCCGGTTATTCGGGGCGGCTTCGGTCAGGATCCACCACGCGACAGGGTGGATTCCGGTCACAAGCACGCCGGAATGACGGAGGCGGCTCAGCGTGTGTCACGGGCGCACCCGGGCATCGATCTTGCCGGTCAACGATTCGCGCCGCCGTTCAGCAATGGCAGCCGTATCTCGAAACGTGCGCCCTGCTCGCGGTTCTCGACCCGGATATCCCCGTGATGCGCGGCGACCAGCCCGGCGGCAATGGCCAGGCCCATACCGCTGCTGCTGCCGAGACCGGCCGCGCCGGGGGAGCGGGCCGTGGTACCCCGGTAGGCGACCTCGAAGATGCGGGGCAGGTCGGTATCGGCGATGCCGGGGCCGGTGTCATCGACACGGGTCCAGGCCTGCCCATCCTTCGTGCCCGCGGAGATATCTATGCGTCCGCCCGGCGGGGTGTGGGCGATGGCATTGGCGACGAGATTGGTCAGTACCCGGGTCAGTGCCCGATCGCTGCCGGACACCAGGATGCGTTCCTCGGGTTGCCGTGCGCTGAGGGTGATCCGGGCGCGCTGCGCGGTCGGCTGATTGGCGGCGAGTACCTCGTCGATGAGTTCGCGCAGATCCACCGGTTCCAGGGCGAGCCGCAGCGCTCCGGCATTGATCTTCGACATCTCGAATAGGTCGTCCACCATGGCGGAGAGCCGATTGGTTTCCCGCACAATCGCTTCGGCATAGCGCGTCACCTCGTCCGGTTCGGCCACGACCTCGTCGGCGAGGGCCTCACCCATGGCGCGGATTCCGGCCAACGGGGTACGTAGATCGTGGCTCACCCACGCCACCAGTTCCCGACGTGACCGTTCCGCCGCCCGCTCCTGCTCCCGCATCTGCCGCTCCCACACCGTGGCTCGCGCCTGCGCCCGCCCGAGCAGGATGGCGGCGGGCACGGTGACGGCGGTCACCACACCGATGACGGTGGCGGTGCGCGCCAACTCATCGGTGAACATCAGGCCGCTCACCGCGACCACGCCGCTGAGCGTGGCCAGGGTCGGGATCAGTACCAGCACGGCCATACTCGTTGTCATGGCGCGGTTGCGGGTGTAGCGCAACAGCAGCGCGCCCACCGCCACCACCGGCAGCGATCCGGCCAGGGCGTAGCCGATCAGTCCGAGCGTGTCAGTCGGCACGGTGGGGCTCCTCCGCAGCCGAGCTGCGCGGTAACTCACCGGAATCGGCACGCTCCCACGCATATCCGCGTCCCCACACGGTGTCGATGCGGTGCGCGGCCCCGAGCTTGGCGCGCAGACGCTTGATATGCACGGTCACCGTGGACAAATCCCCGAAGGTCCATCCCCACACCTCGGCGAGCAGTTCGTTGCGGCTGAACACGCGATGCGGATTGGTGAGCAGGAAGGCGAGCAGATCGAATTCGCGGGCGGTCAAATCGACAGCGGCACCGTCGATTCGGACGGTACGCGCCGACCGGCGCAACTCGATCTCGCCACTGCGCACCACCTCCTCGGCACTCGCCGGCGCGGCCCGGGCGCGGCGGAGCACCGAGGCCACCCGCAGTGCCAGTTCCCGCGGACTGAACGGCTTTGTCACGTAATCATCGGCCCCCGAACGCAATCCGAGTATCCGATCATCCTCCTCACCGAGTGCGGTGAGCAGAATGATCGGCGTATCCGGATGCGGCCCGGACCGCACCATGCGGGTCAGCTCGATACCGTCCGGCGGCGGCATCATCACATCCAGTACGGCCAGATCGATGTCATCGCGCGCCAGCACTTCCGCTGTGGCGGGCCCGTCCGCGGTCTCGATCACAGTCATGCCGTCCCGCTCCAGATACCGCCGCACCACCTCGCGGACCACCGGGTCATCATCGGCAACCAGAATGCGCGTGGATATCACCAATTCGTCAGAATCAAATGAGCGATCAACAGTGTGCCCAGCGCCTGCACTGCCAGCCAGACTCGCACATCCCGCCGCGGCAGCAGGGCCGTCCCGGCCAGCACCCACACCTCGAACGGCAACCAAATCCGTTCCGTCTCCGCCTTACTCAACCCGCTGAGGTCGGCGAGCAGAATCGCCGCCAGCCCGGCCACGGCCATGAGCGCGGCCGGATCGACGACGGCGCGCCACCGGCCGATACCCGCGCCGAGGGCGACGAGACGCCCGGCGGCCACTGGTGTGTCGGCCGCGCCGAGGGTCGACGTCTCGGCAGTCGAGTCGGGAGTCGCTCGTGCGGTGGCGGAGGTGACAGGAGTCGTCGAGTCGGCAGTCGTTTCCGCGGATGCTGACGTGGAAGCTCTGACGCGAGTCGCCATCTCGGCGGTCGAGTCGGTGGCGCCCGCGTCTGCGGTGGGCGGCGCGAGCGGATGGTGTGCGGCGGTGGTTCGATTCGACGAAAGCCCCCGCCACAGCGCGGGCAGGTGCAGCTGCCGGATGGCCCGGTGCAGGGCGGCGGCCGACGCCAGGCCGACCGCGCACACCGTTGCCGCGAGATTGGCCCATACCCAGTACGAGTACGGGCGCTCGCTGGCTATGCCCTGGTAATACCGTTCCACCACAAGGTGATAGCCGTCGAACCACCAGAAGCCGGTGGCCGTGAACGCGCCGACAACGAGCAGCATCCCGATCGCCACCGGGACGACGGGGCGGACGGTGCGGGCGGCGAGTACCGCCAGCGCCGGAACCACCATCAGGACCAGGCCGTAGCTGAGATAGAGCCCGAATCCGAATAGCACGCCCGAACCCAGGGCGGCGACGACCCAGCCCGCACGCTGTCGAGTCGCGATCGCCAGCAGGGCCACCGCCCACGCCGTCACCCCCGCGAACAGTGCGTCCGCCGACACCGCCAGCCAGACGGCGGCCGGGGCCAGGGCGAGGAAGGGTGCCGCGGCGCGGGCACGGTCCTCGGAGCCGAGTGCCCGCAATGTCACCACGACGGCGATGGCCGCGGCACATCCGGTGAGCATGCACAGCAGCGCCGCCCACGCGCCGCCGCCGAGTCCGATCCGGTCCAGCACGACGAAGGTCAGCAAGGCCCCGGGTGGATGCCCGGAGACGTGGGTGGTCCAGGAGTCCGGTTGGAAATCCAGGATGCGGCTGGAGAACCCGCGCAGCATGGCGGCGATGTCGGTGACACCGTCGACTTCGTGCAGGTATTCGTGATCGGAGGTGAGGCGCTCGGCGAACCCGCGCTGCCAGCCATCCACCATGGCCAGCGCGAACGCCCATGCCACCGCCGTCACCCAGGTGACCGCGAGCAGTGGCCGCCAGGGGAGTCGCCGCGCGGTGGCGGGACCGTAGGCGACGACGAGGACGGCGATCGCGATGGCGGGTGCGCTGCCCCAGCCGATATGCGGTAGCCAGTCGCCGAACAGTGGTGCGGCCCCGGCGTAGAGCCGATCCCGCCACTGTTTGCCCATAATTCGCGGAATCAGCATGGCGGCGGTGACGAGCACGGCCGCGCCCACGGCCCAACGCACATCGGCTCGGCGTGTCAGGTCACGCGGAATCGAGGTGACAGGTGTGGTCCGCACGGCCACCACCCTAGGCCGCCACACCGCCAGAACTGCCGTAGACGAGATGTCCGTACAGGTCCGTCATACTTTTGTCACCGATGTCCAGCGGCTATTTCGGCTCTCGCGGTTCTACGGTCTAGACGTGACCGAATCGAACGAGGTATCCGGCGTCACCGTGGTAATTCCGTGTCGCGACGAGGCAGGTGCCCTGCCCGGCGTACTTTCGGCAATCCCGACCGGCTATCGGGTGATCGTGGTGGACAACGGATCCACCGACAACACCGCGGCCGTCGCCCGCGCGGCGGGAGCGCTCGTCATCGAGGAATCGACACCCGGCTACGGCAGCGCCGTCCATGCCGGAGTACTCGCCGCCAGTACCGGCGTGGTAGCGGTACTCGACGGCGACGGCTCCATGGACCCGCGCGAACTACCCTCTCTGCTGGCCGAATTGGCTCCCGATGTGGATATGGTCGTCGGCCGCCGCCGCCCCGTGCGATCCCACGCCTGGCCGTGGCATGCCCGGCTCGGGAATCTCCTGGTGGCCGCCCGCCTCCGCCACCGCTACGGCCTGCCGGTCCACGACATCGCCGCCATGCGTGTCATCCGCCGCGCACCCCTCGTGGCTCTCGGCCCCCTCCATCCGCGCTCGGGCTACCCCCTCGCACTCCTGGTGGCGGCCGCCCGCGCGGGTTGGCGGCTGGTCGAACGCGACATCACCTACCGCCCGCGAACCCATGGGACATCCAAGGTTTCGGGCTCGGTACGCGGCACCGTCCACGCGGCACAGGACTTCTGGAGCGTTCGATGACCGACACCGTCCACGCCACCGGCACAGGCACCGTCCACGCCACCGGCGTCTCGTCTCGTCGCGCCCACCCTGACTCGCCCGCGACCGACCGGCCCGGGCGCTCGATGGGCCACACCGCATCCGCGTTCGATGGTGCGGTATCCGCGACGGGCACCACCTGCCTGGTTCGCGCTGCCGACCGCTCGGCGGACTTTCCTGCCAATGGGTCTCATGATGTCGGTGCCGCGGCAGATTCCGCTGTCGGAGGTTCGCGCGACGTCGGCCCGGCGGCGGACCCGGTCGCCTATTCGGCCCAGCGCCGCACGGCTACGGCGTCCGAGCCGCTGCCCGCCACCTTGCTCGTGGTCGCCAAAGCGCCGATCGCCGGGTTCGCCAAAACTCGGCTGACACCGCCACTCTCGCCGCGCGAGGGAGCCCAGCTGGCGGCTGCCGCATTGCTGGACACCCTCGACGCCATGCGCGCCGCCGACGTCCGCCATCGCGTGGTGGCCTGGACCGGTGAACTCGCCGACGCCGAGGAATCCGACGAAATCGCGGTGGCGCTACGGGATTTCACCGTGATCCCGCAGCGCGGTACGGGCTTTGCCCAACGTCTCGCCGCCGCGCACGCCGATGCCGCGTGTTTCGGTCTGCCCATCGTCCAGATCGGTATGGACACCCCGCAGGTCGGTGCCGACCGGCTCACCGCCGCGGCCGCCCGGCTCACCGGACCGCACGACGCGGTGCTGGGCCCGGCGGCCGACGGCGGCTGGTGGGCGCTGGGCTGGACCGATTCCCGGGCGGCGCCACTGCTCGGCGAGGTGCCCATGTCCACCCCGCGCACCGGCGAGCTGACCCGGGAAATGCTGGACCGCTGCGGCTATGACGTCCACCGCCTACCCGTGCTCACCGACGTGGACACCTACGACGACGCCCTCGCCGTCGCCGGGCGGTCATCCGGCCGTTTCGCCGCCGCACTCCGCCGCGTCAGCGCCATCCATTCGGAGGCCCGGCTGTGACCGCCCCGTGCCAGCGCCTGGCCCTGATAGCTCGCCGCGGCGACGAGCGGGCGTGCCTTGCCCATGGTTTCATTCCGCAAGCCGACGCCGGTGCGGTGGCCACAAACGTCGGAGGTGGGGCTATTCGTCATCCCGGCGCGCTATTGGCCGGGATCCATCACGCGGGGTGTGGGTTCCGGCCACAAGCATGCCGGAATGACGGGGCGGGGCGTACCCCGGATATTGCTGGACACCGGACTCGGCGGCCATGGCCATGATGAGCAACGACGAGTCGGGGGTGGCGGAACACAGTGACGGCCAGCCGCTCCCGACCCACGACGACAACTCGGTGGGAAGCGGTCTGCTCCTGCCATCGGTTATCGCCCATCGCATCTCGCCCGCGCGCGGTCCGGCGGTGGCGGCCCGCGTCGGGATCATGCTCGGTGCGGCCGTCACGATCTGCTTCCTGACGGGCCTGCTGAGCCATTGGATTCAACATCCGCCGACCTGGTTCGTCTGGCCCGTGTACCCGGTGTGGCTGTACCGGGTCACCCAGGGCGCGCACGTCATCTCCGGTGTGGTCGCGATACCGCTACTGCTCGTGAAGCTCTGGTCGGTCTACCCGCGCCTGTACGCGCGCCCGCTGTTCGGCAATCCGCTGCGTGCCCTGGAGCGGGGATCCATTGCGCTGCTGGTGGGTTCGGTCATCTTCCAGCTGGTCACGGGCCTGTTCAATACCGCCCAGAACTATCCCTGGCGCTTCTTCTTCACCACCAGCCACTACGCCATGGCCTATGTCGCGGCAGGCGCGCTGGCAATACACCTGGCGGTGAAACTGCCCGTGGTGCGCGAGGCGCTCGCACAACCGCTCGTGAGTCACGGTCTGCCCGAATCGGATTCCGGGGAGCGACCGGCGAACTCGGTGGCAGACATGGCGGATTCCCCGGGGTCTTCGGCAGATATGGCGGATCCGGCGGCGGGCTCCCCGGGGTCGGCGGGAGGTTCCCCGAACCCGGTGGCAGGCACCGGGGGAGTTTCGGAGGACTTCGTCAGTGCGGCGCGCGGCCTTGCGAAGCCGGGGGAGTCGCCGGTGCGGCCGACGCCGCGCGCACGGACAGGTCCGCGATCCGCGCCGCAGATCCCGCAGTCCCCGGCAGCGGGCGGGATATCGCGTCGTGTGGTGCTCGGTACGGCGGCCTTCGGCGCGGCGGTCGCGGCGCTGGCCGTCGCGGGGCAGACCGTCCCATTCCTGCGCTGGCTCGCCGTCCTCGCCCCACGCAGCGGTGAAGGGCCACAGGGTGTTCCGATCAACCGCACCGCCGCCGAGGCGGGGGTGACCGAGCGCGCCACCGCGCCCGATTACGCATTGACCGTCGTACTCGGCGACCGGCGACGCACCTTCACCCGCGCCGACCTGACCGCACTACCGCAACACGACGCCGTACTGCCCATCGCCTGTGTGGAGGGCTGGAGCGCGTCGGCGCGCTGGTCGGGTATTCGGCTGCGCGATCTCCTCGCCGCCGTCGGCGAATATCGCGGCGGCGAGCTGCGATTCACCTCGCTGGAGGACAGCGGCATCTACCGCACCTCGGTGCTGCCACGTCCGCACGCCATTGCCGCCGACACCCTGGTCGCACTGCGACTCAATGGTTCCGACCTGAATATCGACCACGGCTACCCCTGCCGATTGATCGCACCGAACCGCCCCGGGGTGCTCCAGACGAAATGGCTCGCGACCATCGAGGAGCTCATATGACCGCTGTGCGTCTCCTGCTCGCCGCCCTCGGTATCTGGCTCGCGGCCATGGGTGTCACCGACCTGTTGGACATGACCCGCACCGATCTGCTGTCGATCGTATTCTGGTTCGTCGGAGGCATTCTCGTGCACGACGCGGTCTTCGCTCCGCTGTGCGCGGCGCTCGGCGTCGCCGCACACCGCGTGCTTCCGGCACGGGCCTGGGCCCCGGTGGCCTGCGGCGCTGTCGCCACCGTCACCCTCGTGCTCATCGCCGTACCGGTACTCGCTCCCGGCGGGGCGAATGCCGACAATCCCACCGTCCGCGACCGCCCGTACGCGCTCGGCCTGACCATCGCGGTGGTGACCGTGTGGGTGCTGGTCGCGATATCCACGGCCGCATCGCGACGGATCCGACCGCACCACCGAATGAAAGGTCGATAGCTATGCCAGATTTCGCCGATCTGCGTGCCCTGTTCATCAACTGCACGCTGAAGCGCTCCCCGGAACGCAGCAATACCCAGGGCCTGATCGATCTGTCCGCACATATCATGGCGAAGAACGGCGTCGCCGTCTCCCATATCCGTCCCGTCGATCACGCCATCGCCACCGGCGTCTGGCCGGATATGACCGAGCACGGCTGGGAGACCGACGAATGGCCGGCCCTGCAACGCCAGGTCATGGACGCCCACATTCTCGTCCTGGCGGGACCGATCTGGTTGGGCGACAACAGCTCCGTGATGAAGCAGGTGATCGAGCGGCTGTACGCCAACTCCAGTGTCCTCAATGCCGCCGGGCAGTACGCCTACTACGGCCGCGTCGGCGGTTGCCTCATTACCGGCAATGAGGACGGCATCAAACACTGCGCCATGAATGTCCTCTACAGCCTGCAGCACATCGGTTACAGCATTCCGCCGCAGGCCGACGCGGGTTGGATCGGGGAGGCCGGTCCGGGCCCCTCGTACCTGGATCCCGGATCCGGCGGGCCGGACAATGATTTCACCAATCGCAACACCACCTTCATGACCTGGAACCTCATGCACCTGGCCCGCCTCCTGATCGACGCGGGCGGATTCCCGATCGGCGGCAATCAGCGCGGCGAATGGGATGCGGGCTGCCGCTTCGACTTCGAGAATCCCGAATACCGCTGAGCAGAAAGACAATCCGTCAGTGCCCGCCGTGCCGCGGTGGTGTGCCCGCGGCGCCGCCCGGCTCGACCACCACGAACTGCCCCATCATGCCGCGATCCTCGTGCCAGAGCAGGTGGCAGTGGAACATATACGGTGTATCCGGATCCGCGGGCCCGTCGAAGCGCACCGCGAGCCGCACGGTGCTGTTGGGTCCGATGTACACGGTGTCCTTCGGTCCGCGCAGCGCGGCGGGCGGTGCGGAGCCGTCCACCGACAGCACCCGGAACTGCACATCGTGAATATGGAAATTGTGTGGCATGCCATCGGCATTGCGCACAACCCAGGTCTCGGTGGTGCCGCGCGTAATGGTGGCGTCGATGCGGTTCATATCCATGGGCTGCCCATTGATTTGCGCGAACCGTAGATCGAAGGTGCGCTCCCGCGCCGAAGCCGAACCGTCCGGAGTCTGCTGCGCCACCAACGTGGCGGGCAATTGCGGTGTGGGGCGCAAGGTTTCGGCAGCGCGCAGCTGGAGGATATCGAACGAGTCATCACCGCCGGAGAAGCGCTGGGTGAAGAAATCCAGCCCGGCCGCCAGTGGGTAACCGCGCAGCGCCACCCGCTCACCGGGACGCATCCGCACCACGATTTCGGCCCGCTCACCCGGCGAAAGCTGCACCCGGTCCAGGTCCGCGGGCCGCTCCAACAGCCCACCATCGGTGCCGATCAACGCGAACTCGCGATCATCGGCGAATCCGAAGTTGTAGATACGCGCGGTGGAGGCATTGAGCAGCCGCAGCCGAATCAGTTCATCGCCCACCTCGCGATAGGGCGACAGCGTGCCGTTCACCAGGATCCGGTCACCGAGGAATCCGATATCCCGGAATATCCGGTGTGAGCCGTCGAACGCGCCGTTGCGAAAACGCACGTCCTGCACCATGACCGGCAGATCATCGACCCCGTAGGTGCGCGGCAGTGCCAGTGTGTCGGATTCATCGTCGTCGAGAATGAACATCCCCGCCAATCCGCGCCGCACATGAGATTCGGTCTCCCCGTGCGGATGTGGGTGATACCAGAGCGTCGCGGCGGGCTGATCGACCTGCCACTGTGGCGTCCAGGTGGCCCCGGCCGCGACCGGCTGATGCGGCCCGCCATCCATGACCGGCGGCAGATGCATTCCGTGCCAGTGCACGGAGGAAGTTTCCGGCAACCCGTTCCGGACCACGACCCGCACCGGTTCACCCCGCCGCGCCCGCAATGTCGGCCCCAGATGGTCGCCATTGAACCCCCACGTCGGCGTCACCCGCCCGGGCTCGAATTCCCGCTGCCCCGAACGCATATCGAGCTGGAATACCCGAGTCCCGTCCGCCTCCAACCGAGACTGCGCCAATGGCGGCACCGCGAGTTCCCTATCGAAATCCACCACACCGACCGTCGATACGTCCGCGGTAGTGAACACCCACGCGAACCCGGACCCCACGGCGAGCACCAGAACCAATAGAAGTGCGGCCGAGCCGACAAGAACCCGCCGCACCCGCGACCGACGTACCGATGACATACCCGTAACGCTAGGAAATCCCAGGTCACCGCCACATCAGGTAGCGCCCCCATCTTGTCCCCGGCCACACCCTGAGGCCTCCATGACGCATCCCCGAGTCGAGCCCGCCCAAACGGAATGGTGGGCCTACGTCGGATTCGATGACGAGCGCGGCCGTTCGGCCCCCGCCATCCTTCCCGGGGCGCACCGCGTTCGCGCAGCCGCGATTACAGCCAGTACCCGGATTGAGACCGGGGTAGCGGATTCGCGATCAATCCCGTTGCGGCACAGCGCAACCGTCGGGTCCGCAGGCGTCCGCGTCGGCGAGCACCTCGAGCTCCGGTTCCTGATCGCTCCAGGCCCGTTCGAGGGCCTGCTCGAAAACCTCCGACGGTTGCGCACCGGAAATCCCGTACTTGCGGTCGATGACGAAGAACGGCACTCCGCGCGCACCCAGCCGCGCCGCCTCGGCCTCATCGGCGCGCACCGCATCGGCGTAGGCATCGGGATCGGCCAGGACGGCCCGCACATCCGCCTCGTCGAATCCGGCCGCGGCCGCCACCTCGACCAGTCGCTCGGTAGCGCCGAACAGCGGTCGCTCATCGGCGAAATTCGCTTCGTACAGGGCGTCCAGCAGTGCGTCCTGCCGCCCCTTGGCGAGCGCGAAGTGCAGCAGCCGGTGCATATCGAAGCTGCTACCGAAGTCGCGCCCCTCGGTCCGGTACTTCAGGCCCATCGCCTCGGCCTGCGCTCCGATACCGCGCTCATTGGCGGCGGCCTGCGCCTCACTGATGCCGTACTTCTCCGCGATATGCGGCACCACCGCATCGCTGTGGCCCGGGTCCAGCGTCGGATCCAATTCGAATGACCGATGCACCACCTCGACGGCGTCGCGATGCGCGAACCCCTCGAGGGCCTCCTCGAATCGCCGCTTGCCCAGGTAACAGAACGGGCAATTGATATCGGTCCAGATCTCGACCTGCACAGCCATGGCACCTCACTCGACGAAACGTCACGGCCCGGGTTCTTCCCGGCCGTGGATGCGCGAACACCACGTGGTTGCAACCGCACCACCTGTGCGAATGTTCCCTATGGCCCAGGTCACGGGCGTGCGGCGCTCAGTCCGTCAACTCCCGCGCCGATTCCGCACCCGCCGTGCCGGTGCGCCGGAGGAAGTCCGCGATTACCTCGAGCTCGGCCGCGGTGTACCGGGCACAGACCTCGTCCATCCGTCCGTTCATCCCCGAGAGCACCTGGTACAGCTCGGAATTGCGTTCGCGCACCGACCGAACGGTTATGGCGCGTCGGTCGGCCGCATCCGGATCGCGTTCGCGCACGATCCAGCCCGCCCGCTGCAACCGATCGAGAATGCCGGTCAATGTCGCCGGATGTAACCCGGCCTGCCGTGCCAACGCACTCGGCGTGAGCGGACCGTGCCGGTTGATCAGGTCCAGGCAGGTCCAGTCCGCGTCCTTGAGCTCGATCCGGCCGCCGAAGCGCCGGTTGAGCAGCGACAGCTGCGTATTCAAATCGCGCAGGCTCTCCTTGACCGCGGTGGTGAGCCGCCGGTGCTCACGGGAGGTGCCACGATCTCTTACGGAATTCATACTGTACGACTTTCATATTAGATCGTATGGTTTACATATGATACGACGTCCGAAGGAGTTGGCGTCGTAGCGACAGAGGAAAACATCATGCGCATCGTCATCTTCGGAGCCAATGGACCCACCGGCCGACTGCTCACCGAGCAGGCGCTCGCGGCGGGCCATGAAGTCGCCGCGGTCACCCGGCGGCCGGAATCGTTTCCACTACAGCATGATCGACTCGAGGTGGTCGCCGCCGATGTCTTCGATCCGGCCGCCGTCGCGGCGGCGGTGGCCGGGCACGACGCGGTGCTGTCGGTACTCGGCGTGCCGTTCAGCAAGCAGCCGATCGACACATATTCGACCGGGATCGCCAATATCGCCACCGCCATGGCCACGCATGGCGTACGTCGACTGGTCGCGGTCACCTCGAGCGCCGTGGATCCGCGCCCGTACTCCGACGGCGGATTCCTGTTCAACCGCATTCTGCAGCCATACGTCACGCGATTCATCGGCAAGACGCTCTACGACGATATGCGTCGAATGGAAACCCGGATCCGGGCCAGCGATCTCGACTGGACCATCGTGCGCCCGAGCGGACTGTACGACCTACCGGAGATCACCGACTACGCCGTCGTCGACGGTCACGCCGACGGCCGGTTCACGGCCCGCCGCGATCTGGCCGCGAGCCTGCTGCGGCTCCTCGCCGACGACCGGTACCTACGCCGGACCGTCAGCGTCATCACCACCGTCGACAACCCCACCGTGCTCCAGCTCATCCGCCAGGAAGCCCGCTCCAGCAGCTGATTTCCATGGCCGGACACCCCGTGACGCGGGTCACATTCGGTGGCTGTCACGTTTGTGCGCGCTGCCCTGTCTCATAGCCGACCGCAACGAACGAGCGCATTGGAGCACAGGCCATGAGCACCGACCAGACCCACCAGATCGTCATTGTCGGCGCGGGCTACACCGGCATGCTGGCCGCGGTCCGGTTGGCCCAGCGCACCCGTCGCCGGCCCACCCGGATCACCCTCGTCAACCCCTCGGCCCGCTTCATCGAGCGGCTGCGCATGCACCAGATCGCCGCCGGTCAGGAACTGGCCGACCATCACATTCCAGCGCTGCTCGACGGCTCCGGCGTCGACTTCCACCAGGCCGCCGCGACCGCCATCGACACCGCGTCCCGCACGGTCACCCTCGACGACGGCGCGACCCTGACCTACGACACCCTCGTCTACGCACTCGGCAGCAGCACCGATACGAGCATCGTCCCGGGAGCCGCCGAGCACGCCTGGACGCTCAACGATCCCCGTCTGGCACACCGGTTCTCGGTGAAGCTGGCCGAGATCGCCGCGGCGGGCGGCACGGTCGCGGTCTGCGGTGGTGGGCTCACCGGTATCGAGGCCGCCACCGAAATCGCGGAAAGCTACCCGGACCTCACCGTCACCCTGATCAGCCGGGGCGAACCCGGCGCGATGATGGGGGACAAGGCCCGCGCCCATCTGCACCGGGCGCTGGATCGGCTCGGCATCATCAGCAAGATCGGCGTCGAGGTCACCAAGGTGCTACCCGACGCGGTACACCTGAACACCGGTGAGCTCGTCGCCGCCGACCTGACCCTGTGGACCACCGGCGTCCGCGTTTCGCAACTGGCCGCGCGGGCGGGTATCGAAACCGATGCGCACGGACTGATTGTCACCGACGCGACCCTGCGTTCGGTCTCGCATCCGGAGATCCACGCCATCGGTGACGCCGCCGCCGTCCGGATGGCGTGGGGCCGGATCCACGGCACCTGCCAGAGCGGTCTGCCCACCGCCGCCTACACCGCCGACACCATTACCCGGCTGCTGCGCGGAAAGACGGTGCGGCCCTTCCGCTTCGGCTACTTCCACCAGCCGGTCAGCCTGGGCCGCAAGGATGCGGTCATCCAATTCACCAATGCCGACGACACCCCCAAGCGCTGGTACCTGAAGGGCCGGGCCGCGATCGCCTACAAGGAATCGGTCAGCAGCAGCCCGGTGCCCGCCTTCAGAATGAGCAAGTACCTGCCGATGTCGGTCCAGCTGTCCAAGGGCGGTCGTGCCACCCGGCAGCCCGCCTGAACCGCCCCCCGATGCGGCCGAGGTCGACTCGGCCGCATCGGTATCGAAACTGGTTCCCAACCGGTAAGCATGAGCACTATGCACGACGAAAGCCGCGCCACGCCCGATACCGAGTCGTCGATCGACCCCTTCGTCGAACACCGCCGGCTGCTGTTCGGTACCGCGTACCAAATGCTCGGCAGCGTCGCCGACGCCGAAGATATCCTGCAGGACACCTGGCTGAAATGGCATGCCGTCGAACAGGATTCGGTCGAGCACCCGAAGGCCTATCTGGTCCGCACCGTCACCAATCTTTCCCTGAACCGCCTCACGTCCGCCCGTGCCACCCGCGAAACCTATGTCGGCCCGTGGCTACCGGAACCCCTGATCACCGCACCGAACGCCGCCGAGGAGACCGAAATGGCCGACACCGTGTCGACCGCCATGCTGGTTGTCCTCGAGACCCTCGGCCCGGTCGAACGCGCGGTCTTCGTCCTGAGCGAGGTGTTCGGCTATTCGCATGGTGAGATCGCCGGATTCCTGGACCGCCCCGAGGCGACGGTGCGGCAGATTTCGCACCGGGCGCGCAATCACGTGCAATCGCGCCGCCCGCGCTTCGATACCGATGTCGAGCTGCGTTCTGAGGTCACCGATAAATTCCTGGCCGCCTGCCGCGGCGGTGACGTCAATGCCCTCATGGAACTGCTCGCACCCGATGTGACCATGTGGAACGACGGCGGCGGCATTGTCACCGCCGCGCGCCGCCCGGTCCACGGCGACGACCACGTCGCCCGGTGGATGCTGGGTGTGCTGGCCAAACCCGTTTCCGCCGGCGTCGAACTGCGACCCGCTGTCATCAATGGTGAACTCGGCATTATCGGCGTCGTCGACGGCTACCCGATCGGCGCGGTCACCTACGACCTGGTCGGCGGCCGCATCCAGAACCTGCGCTTCCAGGTCAATCCGAACAAGGTCAGCGGGCTGCGCGCGGCGGGTGAGGAGCAGCGGTAGTACGGCGACGGGCCCGGCACTCCTGTCGAGTACCGGGCCCGAATCCCGGGTGCGCCGCGCGGCGGGCAATCAGCCGATTGCCGCCCGCCGGTCAGCGCACTTCCGGGAAGAACGCGCCGACCGGCGCCTGCGGCGCCGTTGCCGCCGACGCCGGACCGAGCGCGTTCAGCTCATACCGCCACACCGCTCGCTGGAGCCTGCCGATGTGCTCGGAGCTGTCGGATAGAACTGACGGCACCCGCCTTCATGAACGCACCCTAGCGGATGGTTAGCGGCAGCAACAGATTGCGTTCGGGCAGAATGGTTCGTCGTGAGCGCCGAAGATCTCGCTGTCGAACCCCTGCTGGCCGCCCGGCGACTGCTCGGCGCGACGCTGTGGTCCGGGGAGGTGGCGATTCGACTGGTGGAGGTCGAGGCCTACGGCAGCGATCCATCCGGACCGTGGCCCGATCCGGCGGCCCACTCCTATCCCGGCCCGACCGCGCGCAATGCCATCATGTTCGGCCCGGCCGGAATGTTGTACGTGTACCTGAGCTACGGCATGCACACCTGCATGAATGTCACCACCGGCGCGGACGGCACCGCCAGCGCCGTCCTGCTGCGCGCGGGTGAGGTGATCGCCGGTCATGAGCAGGCTCGTAGTCGCCGCCCGGCCGCGCGGACCGACGCCGATTTGGCGCGCGGTCCGGGAAATCTGGGTAGTGCGCTCGGAATCACCCTGACCGACTACGGAACTCGACTCTTCGATACCGCCTCGCCGATCCGGCTCGAACTCGGCCCCGAACTCACCGATCCCGCCGCCATCGCGGTCGGCCCGCGGGTGGGGGTCCGGTTGGCCGCCGATCTGCCCTGGCGACTGTGGATTCCGGGCGCACCGGGGCTCTCCGCGTACCGGCGCAGTCCCCGCGCGCCGCGATTGGACCGCCCGGCCTGACAAGAAGCCCGCGCGCCACCGCGCACAGGACTACCGTGGAGACCACACCGCGATTCCCAACAGGTGGTCCCATGTTCGAGCGTTTCAGCGATAGCGCCCGCCGAGTAGTCGTCCTGTCCCAGGAGGAAGCTCGGCTGCTCGGTCACAATTACATCGGTACCGAGCATCTGCTGCTCGGGTTGATGGCGGAGGGCGACGGCGTGGCCGCCCAGGTTCTGACCGGTCTGGGTATCGACCTACCCGCCCTGCGCGACAGCGTCGAGAAGATTATCGGCCAGGGCGAGAAAACGGAGCCCAGTGGCAATATCCCGTTCACGCCGCGCGCCAAAAAGGTGATGGAGCTGTCGCTGCGCGAGGCATTGCAATTGCGGCACAGCTATATCGGGCCGGAACATATGCTGCTGGCCGTGGTCCGCGAGGGTGAGGGCGTGGCGGCGCAAATCCTGACCGCGTTCGACGCGGAGACCGACCGGATCCGTTCGGCCGTCATGGCACAGCTCGCCAGCAGTGCGACGGTTCGCCGAGAGGCCGCGGCCGCCGCACCTGAAGTAGAACTACGCCAACGGGTTACCGAGCTCGAACGCCGAGTCACCGATCTGGAGCGGCGACTCGGCGAATCCGAGCAGCCGTCAGGCGAGTCCAGCGCCTGACAGCGTGCCCCGCGCCGTCGCACCGTGTCGCGCCGCGGCGACCATCGCGGCCGCTGTTGCGGCGGTGGGGGATTCAGCGATTCCAGCGGCCCACGCGACACTCTGCTCGGTCCGATACTCCAGGTAGGCGACCGTGGTCCGAGCGGTGCCGCGCTCGATCGACTGATGCGTTACCGCCAGCACATCGACCGGCGTATCCGGGCACTCGTCCGTGTCGGTGGACGTGTACGTGGTGGTGAACAGCTCCCACAGCTGTTCGGCGGTCACCTCGGCGCCGCTGCCATCGGTGTGGCGCTGCACCTTCCGCGCGAAATCGATCTGCAAGCGTCGCGGCAGTTCCAAGCCGTACTCGGTCTGCAACAGGTAGGCCATCCCACCCTTGCCGGACTGCGAATTCACCCGGATCGGCATAGACATTCGGCGTCGCAACCTCCACGGTCGCGGGCAGATTCAGGGTCACCGGCCGCTGCGGCGTGGCATCCCACAGCGTGGCCATCCGGTCGCACACCGCCAGGACGAAATCCGGTTCGGTGAGCATGAAGACCTCGGGGGAGAACTGGAACCGCACATTCGGCATATCCCCGGCCAACTCCAGAATATCGCGCCCACCGGCAACAATCATGTCGGACAGGGTTTCTCGGGTGGTCCCGAGGACCACATCGCGCCATACCGGTGCGGTAGCGGTGTACATATGGATGACCACGTCATTGGCAATACCGCGAATCGAATCGACCGTGCGCTCGATCAGATCCCGGCGCGCCGGGGTGAACACCACAATGGTGACGTCCGCGGGTGCCAGCCCCGTTTCGCCGATGAGCCGCACGAAGTCGTAATCGGTTTGCGAGGCACTCGGGTAGCCGACCTCGATCTCCTTGTAGCCCATGGCTACCAGCAGTTCGAAGAACCGGCGTTTACGCGCCGGATCCATTGGTTCGGCCAGCGCCTGATTGCCGTCCCGCAGGTCCACCGGCACCCACAGCGGGGCGGCGGTGAGGCGATTCATCGGCCATTGCCGGTCGGTCAGGGGCACCGAAACCCGTTGGTAGACATCGCGATACCGATGCGATGGCATATCGGACGGCTGCTGACGATTCCAGTTCGGGGGAGTGCTCATGTGCTGTGCTTCCTACGCGTCGATGAGATGACCGGCGCAGCACAGCAACCCGCGTACGGGGTGCCGGTCGATCAGACCCCGTCGCGGCGGCGAAGGAGGAGAAGGGCACCCATGAGCATGTGGCCTAGACTAGATCGTCAACACTCCTCAGACAAGTAGAGAGGTAGGAGGGCTGTGTCGCAGGTACAGAGGCATCCGCTCGCCGCACAGGCCGTCGAGGTCCTGCTGACCCGCATTCGCGCGGGTGAATGGGCACTCGGCCACAAACTGCCCGGCGAAACCACTCTCGCCGCCCAACTGGGGGTAGGCCGCTCCACGTTGCGCGAGGCCATTCGCGAACTCTCCGGCAAGGGAGTGCTCGTAAGCCGCCAGGGAGCGGGCGTTTTCGTCACCGCCCTGGACGCGATCGAGGACTGGGATACGGTGCTGCGCCGCGCCGACATAGTGACCGTTATCGAGGCCCGCATCGCCATCGAGGCCGAGGCCGCCGCCCTGGCCGCCCGCCGCCGCACCCCCGCCGATCTGCGCGGCCTCTGGCGCGCGCTCTCCGCGCGGGCGGAGGCGGGGGAGTCGATCGAATCCCTCGTCGACGCCGATACCCTCTTCCACCGCACGGTGATCACCGCCGCGCACAACGACATCCTCACCCAGATGTTCGACGCCTTCGTCCCACGCCTGCGCCACGCCATGATCGACATGCTGCGTATCCGACCCCTGGCCGACGAACAGGCCGACCACCACGCCCACGAAATCCTGGTCGCCGCCATCCGCGCCCGCGACCCGGAGGCCGCCGCCACTGCCAGCCGCGTCCACCTGACCGCGCTGAAGACTGTCCTCGACAAGTAGGAGGCGCTGAATATTGCCTGGACCCCCAGCCCGTCGACGGCCACAATCGGCGGCAGACCCGCATATGGGAAGCAGCAAGAACTCGGCCGCTGACCAGTAGATGGCGGTCCGCCCTCTCCTTCCCGACGCGACCCGCCGATCCCATCGGCGGGTCGAGCGCTGTTGCGGAGTTCGGGGGGCAGCCCTCGGAACCTCGGATTTCGGAACGTCGGATACCGCCAGGGGTTCCACGGCTCAGTATCGAGAGTCTCGAGCATCGCCTCGAGGTTCCACGTCTCAGCGGCGGGAGTCTCCAGTTCTGCGTCGAGGCTTCAGGACCCAGCCGCAGGCGCCTCGAGCACCTCGCTTCCGGGGGTTCAGGGGCGAAGCCCCTGAGAGCTTCCGAGAGTTGGGCAAACCCTCTGCGCAGGTCACCTACCACCGTGCGGAAAGATAGGACAAGTGAGCGGCGACATCATCGATGAATTGACCTGGCGCGGACTGATCGCGCAGTCCACCGACCTGGACGCCCTGCGCGGCGACCTGGCGAAGGGCCCGCTGACCCTCTATGCCGGATTCGATCCGACCGCGGCCTCCCTGCACGCCGGACACCTGGTCCCACTGCTGGCACTGAAGCGTTTCCAGCGCGCCGGACACCGACCGGTAGTACTGGCGGGTGGCGCGACCGGGCTGATCGGCGACCCCCGCGATGTCGGCGAGCGCACCATGAACTCCTCCGACACCGTGGCCGAATGGGCCGGACGCATCCGCTCCCAGCTGGAGCGATTCGTCGACCTGGACGATTCGTCCACCGGCGCGATCATCGCGAACAATATGGACTGGACCGGACCGCTGAGTACGGTCGAGTTCCTGCGCGATGTCGGTAAGCACTTCTCCATCAATGTCATGCTGGCCCGCGACACCGTGAAGCGTCGTCTGGAATCCGACGGCATCTCCTACACCGAGTTCAGCTACATGCTGCTGCAAGCCAATGACTACCTGCAGCTGCGCCGCAACCACGGTTGCCGGCTGCAGGTCGGTGGCTCGGATCAGTGGGGCAACATCATCGCCGGCGTCGAGCTCAACCGTCGTGTCGACGGCGAGCACGTCCACGCGCTGACCGTTCCCCTGGTGACGTCGGCCGACGGCAAGAAGTTCGGCAAGTCCACCGGCGGCGGCAGCCTGTGGCTGGATCCGGAGATGACCAGCCCCTACGCCTGGTACCAGTACTTCGTGAATACCGCCGACGCCGATGTCGTGCGCTACCTGCGCTGGTTCACCTTCCTCTCCCGCGAGGAACTCGATGAACTGGAGCAGGCCACCATCGAGCGCCCGCACGCCCGCGAAGCCCAGCGCAAACTGGCCGCCGAGATGACAACCCTCGTGCACGGCGAGGAGCACACCCATTCGGTGCAGCTGGCGAGCCAGGCACTCTTCGGTAGGGGAGAACTGCGCGACCTCAATGAGTCCACCCTGGCGGCGGCGCTCACCGAGGCCGCGGTCGACGGCAAGGTGGCCGAGGCCGATCCCACCTCCACCATCGTCGACCTGTTGGTTGCCTCCGGACTGTCCGAGAGCCGGGGCGCGGCCCGTCGTGCCGTCAATGAGGGTGGCGCTTCGGTGAACAACGAGAAGATCTCCGATCTGGAGTGGACCCCCGCTGAAAGCGACTACCTGCACGGTCGGTGGTTGGTGCTGCGTCGCGGCAAGAAGAACTTCGCCGGGGCGCGGCGCGTGAGTTAACCGCTCACCAGGCTTTTCGCTGATGCGGAAACAAGATCGCCGAGAGCTGGGTCACAAACCTGTGATTCCGCCCGGCGATCTTGCTGTTTCCGGGCTCGGTGACCTGCGAAAACAGGTACGTGACCAGGCGATTTGACGTGGCGTTTCCCGGCACGTAACTTATTCCAGGTCAGAGCGACACGGACACCGACCAGGGGCCGAGACGCTGATCAACTCGAGTATCGAGCGGATCTGCGAAGCCCCTTGGAAACGAGGTTGTACGGGGAGCGCCTGATATGAACACTCTGGCCGAAAGCCGAACTTGACTCTGCGGAGACAGGCGGTTAGGCTGGAAAAGTTGCCTCACTGGACATCTGATCAACTCAGAGCGATGG
>NZ_BDCE01000102.1 GCF_001613345.1 Nocardia uniformis NBRC 13702
AGGGCCGAGCATGCCGCCGATGACTAGAGCCGAGCGCGCCGGAATGACGACGGGCTGAGCGTGCCGCGATGACGAGAGCCGAAGCACCCCGGAATGACGGGAGCCGCCGCGTTCCTCAGTCCTTGGAGTGACGTGAACGCCGCGGCGGTTCTTCGCCGTGTTGTTCGCCGCTGTCCGGATGGCTGGGCCACTGCACCGCCGATTGCTCCCCGGTCTGCGGCCACAACTTCAACTGTGGGTCCGTGGGGTAGTCGTCACCGGGAACCGAATCATCTCGTGGCGCAACAGCGGATTGTTCGCCGCTCGGCGTATCGAAGGCTCTCCATGGGGTGACGGTTTGTGTACCGGTCGGTGTCGCGGCGGTCGGTCGCGGGGATTGCTCCGTCGCGGTCTGCGCTGCGGCTTTCTCCGCGGCGGCCCGGCGAGCGATGGCGGCCTGTTCATTGATTCCAGGCTTACGCGTCCGCGTGGCTGCGGCAATTTGCTTGTCGGTGCGCACCGGACGCTTCCGCCCGGGCTGCGGTGCCGTCCGGGCCGCACCGAACGGCCGCGCCAGCATGACCGCGATGGCCGTGGTCAATGGCACCGATAGCGCCAGGCAGATACCGCCCACGGCCGACCGGGTGATTTCGATGGCCACGGCGTCGCCGGTCAGCACATCGCGAATCGACCGCCCCGCCACACTGAACAGCAGCAGCAGCGGCAGCGCCCCACCCGCGTAGGCGAGCACCAGGGTGTAGACGGTACTGGCGATATGGTCGCGTCCCACCCGCATGGTGGCCGCGAAAATATCGCGCCGAGAGGCCTTTTCATCCAGCGCGGCCAATTCGAACGCCGCCGACGCCTGGGTGATGGTCACATCGTTGAGCACACCGAGCGAGCCGATAATGAACCCGGCCAACAGCAGTCCGGTAATGCTGACGTGCTGCAGGTAGACCGCGACATTGGTGTTCTGCTCCTCCGATAGTCCGGTCAGATGCGTGGCCTCGATGACCAGCCAGGACAATCCCGCCGCCACCAGCATGGAGGTCAGTGTTCCCAGCAGCGCCGAACTGGTCCGCAGATTCACCCCGTGCGCCAGATACAGCACCGCGTAGAGAATCAGCGAGCCCGCCACCAGCGCCACCGGAATGGCGGGTTTACCGTCCAGCAGTGCGGGCAGCAGGAATATCACCAGCACCCCGAACGCGAAGCCGAGCCCGATGATCGCCCGCAATCCGCGCCAGTGCGCCACCACCACGATCACAATGACGAAGGCCGCGAAGATGAGCGCGAGCGGCAATCCACGCGAGTAGTCCTCGAACGAATACATCGGTGCGCCACTGGGGTCGGCCTGCCGCACCAGCCGAATCTCATCCCCCGCCCGCAAATCGGGCTGCCCCGGTCCGGGCGCGATCTCGAACAGTGTCTTGTTCCCCGCATGCGGCCCGGAGTCGATAGTGATGATGCTGCGCTGGCAGTCGTAGGCATTGGTCCGCGGCGGCGCGGGCGCATCCTGGAACACCCGCCCCAGCGAGGGACTCCCACACGGCCCCACATCCTGCGCCACCACAGTCCCGGCCTCGGTCGTCACCGACCCACCCGCCGCGTTCTGCATGGGCAGCGGAATCTCGACACTCTCCCGGCTGGGCCACAGCCACACCAACCCGACCAGAACGGCGACGCCGATAACAGTCAACAGCCCGACAACCACCCGCGCAGCCGCAGCGCCAATGGCGATAGGCCCGGAGTGATCGTGGTGATGATGATGGTGGTCGCTCACCCGAGCGACTCTAAACGAAAAGCTCCAACGCTCCCCCGCCTCTCCGCGTCTTCAGCGCCCGGCAGAGAGCCGTCGACACTCGTGCACGCGTGCCGACGGTCGGTAGCCGAGCCGATTCTGGGGCGTACCCGGGGAGTTACCCCGACCGTTGCGAAACCAGTAGTCACTGTGACAATCGATCGATCAGGGCAACTCACTCCGGTACCTCCAAAATAGATTCGGCTCCCGACCGCCGAGACGACACCCGATTACCGAGCCTCTCCGCCGAATCGCTCCTGCCGCCCAGCCACTCCGGTGCGCACCGCCCAGTCACTCCGGTGTGCTTCGCCCCCGTCATCCCGGCGTGGTTTTGGCCGGGATCCACTACCGCCCACAGGTGGATTCCGGCCAAAACCACGCCGGAATGACGAGAGGGTGGCGAATGACGAGAGGGTGGGCGACGCTTGTTCGTTCGATTACCAAGCTAGACAACTGATTTCGCAACGTTCGGGGTAACTCATCGGGTACGCCCAAAATGAATTTGGCCCCCAACCGCCGGCACGCGTGCACAACAGTCAACGGCTCTGAGCTGCGCGCTGAAGACGCGGAGAGGCGGGGGAGCGGGGGAGGGCGGCGGAGAGCAGGGGGATGTCTCCGCCGCCCGGGACTCGGCGGCCCAGGGGGGTAGGCCTGCCGAATCAGGGCCGGACGACCCAGGGGGGGTAGGTGGTCCGGCCGGGCACCTGAGTGCCAAGAACTACTGTACACAAAAGGGGGATCTTTGCGCTAGCTAAGTCTCTAAAAACCCAACTTTTTCGTACTCACAGTCTGTTTTATCTGGAACTACTGACGGTAGCCAGCGAGGAAATTACCGAATCTTTCGATGGCCACGGCCAGGTCCCGAGCCCATGGCAGCGTCACGATCCGCAGATGATCGTGGTGCGGCCAGTTGAAGCCGGTGCCCTGCACCATCAGGATCTTCTCCTGCAGCAGCAGATCCAGCACCAACTTCGAATCATCGTGTATCTCATGGACTTCCGGGTCCAGTCTCGGGAACGCGTACAGCGCGCCCTTCGGCTTCACGCACGACACACCGGGGATCTCATTGAGCTTCTCCCACGCCACATCGCGCTGCTCCAGCAGTCGCCCACCCGGCAGAATCAGATCCTCGATGCTCTGATGTCCGCCCAGCGCCACCTGAATGGCATGCTGCGCGGGCACATTCGGGCACAGTCGGGTCGACGCCAGCAGATCGATACCCTCCAGGAATCCGCCCGCATGCTCCTTCGGCCCGGTGATCACCAGCCACCCTGCCCGGTATCCGGCCACCCGGTAGGTCTTGGACAGGCCATTGAAGGTCAGACACAGCAGATCCGGCGCGAGCGAGGCGAGCGAAATGTGCTTGGCGTCGTCATAGAGGATCCGGTCGTAGATCTCATCGGCCAGCAGTAGCAGTTGATGCTTGCGAGCCAGATCCACGATCTGCTGCAACACCTCCGTCGAGTACACCGCACCCGTCGGATTGTTCGGGTTGATGACCACCAGCGCCTTGGTCTTATCGGTGATCTTCGATTCGATATCGGCGATATCGGGCTGCCAGCCGTTGGCTTCGTCACACAGGTAGTGCACCGGGGTGCCGCCCGCGAGCGAGGTCATGGCGGTCCACAGCGGATAGTCCGGCGCGGGGATGAGCACCTCGTCGCCATTGTTGAGCAACGCCTGCATGGTCATGGTGATCAGCTCGGACACACCATTGCCCAGGTAAACGTCGTCGACATCGAATTCCGGGAAGCCCGGCACCAACTCGTAGCGGGTCGCGATGGCGCGGCGCGCGGGCATGATGCCCTTGGACTCCGAATAGCCCTGCGCGTACGGCAGCGCCGCGATCATGTCGCGCATGATCACGTCCGGCGCGTCGAAGCCGAACGGCGCGGGGTTGCCGATATTGAGCTTGAGGATGCGATGACCCTCGGCTTCCAGCCGTGCCGCATGCTCGTGTACAGGTCCCCGGATCTCATAGAGGACGTTCTGGAGCTTGGTGGACTGCTCCAGCGTGCGCGGCGGGCGATACGGTAGATGGCTCACCTGTCCAATGGTGCCATTTGCCCGCAACGGGGTTTTCTTGCTGTGCCGGATTGTGCCCCTTACCGGGCCTGGTCACCCGGTGGGACGTTCTTGGCGGCCGTCGCGCCGCAGAATTCCTCGATTCGTTCGTCCAGCATCCGGGCCTCGGCGGCGTCCCGGAACGGCGGGCCCGCGAGGCGTTGCCGTAGGGCGGTCAACCGTTCCTCCAACTGGGCGATGCGTTTGTCCTCGTCCAGTTGCAGCACCGGTCGCAGCGCTTCGGCGGCGCCGTCGAGGCTGCCATTGATCAGATGTGCGGCGGCGCTGTCCACCCTGGCCAGGGCCTCCGCCCCGTAAGAGCGTTGTTCGTTCGGGCCGTTGGCGTACAGCTCGATGGCGCGGCGTGTCGCCTCCAGGGCGGCTTCGGCCTGACCGAGATGGATGTAGGTCGCACCCGCGTAGTACTGGCTCTTGGGCTCGTTGAAGCCGAAGACGCCGCCCACCTCGTCGTGCAGAGTGTCGCTGGACGTGCCGTCGCGGGCGGCGTCGGCCGAGCGGATACAGCGTTCGGTATCGGCGGTGCTGCCCAGCCGGGACCAGATGCGTGCCTCGATATTGTGCAGCCGCACCTTGGAGGTGGCCGATTCCGCGTACTCCTGCCCGCTCTGGGCCAGCAGTACCGCGCGCCGCGGCCGCTCCGATTTGTATTCGATGAGCGCCTGCATTCCTCGGGTCCAGGCGCGTAATCCGTTGTGCGCGCAGAGTTCCGAATAGGCCCAGCCGGCTCTGGCCTGTTCGGCGGCGGAATCGTAGTAGCCGAGATCGGTGCTGGCATTGGCCAGCAACCCGGACAGCGTGCCCGCCAGCAGATACAGGTGCGAGGTGTCGGCCGGTCTCTGATGTCCCTCGAGCAGCCGGTATACCCGGCGGCGCACCCGCAGCATCTCCACCATCATGGGAACGGGGGGTACGTGTACGTAATCGTTCGCGATGCGCGTGACATCGGCGTCGAGCTGTTCCAGGGTGGTCGCACCCACATTGGTGCTCTCGGCCCGCCCGGCGTGCTCACTTGCTTCATGGGCAGCCGCCATGATCAGATCCCTCTCCGAAATCGCCGCTAACGCATCGCCCCTCAATGCACCCGTATCCACGAGTGACAGTAGTTCCGCGTTGCTGGAATAAAAGGACTGCGCCGAATTGCCTTGGCGCGCATCGAAACCGGGTACGGGACGATCGATCAGAGGTTGATCGATCATTACCGCGAACCGTGCCCGCACAACGTCGTCGGACCTGGCCAGGGAGGTATCGAGGGCGGCCTGATTCACGGGGCGGGGATGAACCCGATTCCCCCCGGCCTCCCACTTCGAAACCAAGCGTTCATGGACACCGAGATGCGCCGCGAACTCTCGGATACTCATCCGCTTGGCATCACGAAGGGCGCGGCACTCTTTTCCTGACCACTGCCGGACCACGTTGTCCATCCCTTCCGAACGAACTCCATTGTCCAGGGTAC
Organism: Nocardia uniformis NBRC 13702; assembly: GCF_001613345.1. Taxonomy (GTDB): domain Bacteria; phylum Actinomycetota; class Actinomycetes; order Mycobacteriales; family Mycobacteriaceae; genus Nocardia; species Nocardia uniformis. Next base: position 5,319 of record NZ_BDCE01000102.1, read on the forward strand.
GAGTACGGGCAGGCCACGGCCACAAGCGAAACCGAGCTGGTACCGGACTTATTACGCATCGGTAGCAGTGGCGGCGGAAGGGCAGCGTAAGGAGGGCGTGCGGGCATATTCACACTGCCTTCGCAGGGGCGACCCTGGACGGGGAGGCAAGGAGTTCGGGTGAACGCGGACAAGCTGACGACCGTCGAGGACTGGGTGGCCTTCTACCGCCACGAGTTCGGGCTCCCGGTGAGCGAACGCGGCGGCTTCGTCATGCTTCCCATTACCGGCAGGGTCGCCATCATTCATCTACCCGTCGCGCGAGCCGAAAGGGTGCGGGCGGCGCTGGAACCGCAGCAGCAGGGACCAATGCTGGCCCGGCAGATTCGCTGGAGCTTTCTCGCCGAACACGATTCACGACCGGGAGCGCAAATCCTCGAAGTACTCAATCGTCTCGATATCGGCATTCCGGCCATAGGTTCCGCCGTCATGCTGCCCACCGGTCTCGGGCAATGGACGCGCGAGGGTTGCCACTGGGTTGTGCCGCCCAGTCGCGATATCAAACTCCCACCCCTGTCGATGCTCATCACGACAGCTCTGGCGGTGGGATCCGGGAGCGAGGACTAGACGCAGCCGGTCTTCGCACCCCACTGGGTTCCGCCCCTATTTCTGGCAGTCGACGGGGCGGAACCTGGTGGGACCCATATGAATGCCGGGTACGGCCCAGCGGTGCGGGCTGTCAGCAACCCGGTGGGAAGACGGCGTCACACAGCGCGGCGACCGCGGCCGCGTCGGTTTCGAAGTGGTCGAAGCCCTGCGGGGCACCGGGTTCGGCGAAGGTGACCGCGGCGCCCTCCACCGTCGAGCCCGGAACCGGACTCCGGACGGCGGCGTGCAGGTCGCGGACGCCGGTGCGCTCCAGGATCTCGGCGGCATTGTCGGCGCGTAGGCCGCCGCACGCCATAACGTCGATTTCGCCGCCGGCGCGGGTCACCAGTTTTCCGATCAGGGACGCACCGTCGATGACCGAGGGCTGTCGGCCCGAGGTGAGTAGGCGCGTGCAGCCCAGTTCCAGGAGTTGTTCGAAATCGCGGTAGGGGTCGGCGCAAACGTCGAAGGCGCGGTGGAAGGTGATGTCCATATCGGCGGCGGCTTCGATGAGGGCGGTATTGGCGGGTACGTCCACGTGGTTGTTCTCGTCGAGTACGCCGAAGACCACACCTGCCGCACCCAGTCGGCGGGCCTGTTCGATATCGGCGCGCATGAGCGCGACTTCCGTGGCGGAGTAGCGGAAATCGCCGGGGCGGGGGCGGATGAGCACCTGGACCCGAGTGTGCGAGGTGCGTTCCAATGCCTGCTCGATGAGGGCGGCGCTCGGCGTCAGGCCGCCCGCGCACAGGGCGGTGCACAATTCGATGCGGTCGGCACCGGCTGCTTCCGCGATCTCGACGCCGCCGAGCGTCTCCACACCGATCTCGAGCCGTACCGATCGCACCTCCGCCATGTCTATCAGTATTGACCAGGGCGGACCGGTTCGCTTGCTGCCGATTAGCTCACCGCGTGTTAGCTGGTAGAACGGTTTTCGCCGCGGTGGTGCCGCTGCAGGTACGGCACCACCTCTCTCGGCGCTAGCTACGCCCACATGGGCGTCGGCACCGCCTCTCGCGGCGGTTACAGGCGCTGCCAGAGCGCCGGAGTATTGGGGGGAGCCCAGTTCGGGTCGTGCACGGTATGCCCTTGCAGGCAGCGGTATCGAACACCGTTGTGGGACACCACGTCACCGATCGCGTAGGTCGCGCCCTGTCGCCAGTTCCGATCGCCGGGCGGCTCGGTGGTGGTCGGCGGCGTGGTCGCGGGTGGACGGGTCGTGGTCGCCGGGGGATTCGTGGTCGACGGCCGAGTGGTGGTCGGCGGCTTCGTCGTTGTGGAAGGCTTTGTGGTGGTGGGAGCTCCGCCGCCGCTGATATCCAGATCGACGCAGGAGTAGAAGGCGGCCGCGGTATCGCCGATATTCCAGATGGCCAACAACTTCTGCCGGCCGGTGAAACCTCCCAGGTCTACCGAATGCGAGAACGACTGCGGCGGAATCGCATTGTTCCCCTCGACCACACCGACCCGGGTATTGCCGATGTAGTACTCCCAATTCGCGGTCCGATGCTGTGCGGTGAGCTGCCAGCTGAAACTCACTGTCCGCCCGACGGGGTGCACCTTCCAGCCCTTACCGTCGTCGTCCAACTCCGAGAATCGCCCGACGCCCCCGCTGCAACTACGTAGCCCCTTGGCCCCCTCCACACTCTGTGGCTCGTATTTGATTTCCCCACAGGCGACTACGGCCTGTGCGCACTGCGCCTGCCGACTGGCCGGGGATGAGACATATCCGTGCGCATTGGCTACTCCCGCGGGCATTGTCGCAACGAATATCGGTGAGATCCCGAGCGCGATCCCGACCGTGGACAGCATTCTTCTACCTACCACCTGAAACTCCTTGTGGGACAAGGGGGCAGCGGCAGCCGGCATGCTGTCCCAGGGATTGATCCGTTACGTAATCCAGATCGTTTTGAAGCAGAACTGTGATTTAAAAAGATATGACTCGGCAACCTCTCAGTCAAGTGTCTAGTCGCCAAAGGTATTGCGGCCGAACGGTCGGTTTCCTGTCACTACCAGCGGAGATGATTCGCCGGGCTGGTCGGGGTGGCACTCTCGCGTCCCAGCCATCGGTCTCGAAAAGTTTGCTGGCCAGCAAACATTATGCGGGCCACGGTATTGCTCCGAGATTTGGCTGAGATCTGCCTCGAAAAGCGAAGAGCCCGAATCCTCGCGGGATTCGGGCTCTTCGGCTGTGTTCGGTCGGTTCTCGCGAAACTAGTTCTTACGGCCCGGTGTCTTCGCGCCGGATTTGAAGCCGAGGCCGCCGGGCTTGGCGGGCGGCGGAGGCGGCGTATCGCCATTGGTCTCCGGCACCGAATCCGCCTGAGTCGCAGGCTCTTCAGCCGGGGCCGACTCGGGCGCGGCAGCCGGGACGGGAGCCGTCGGCGCTGCCGGAGCCGCGGCGCCGGGAGCCTTCGGGCCGGGGCGCTTGAGACCCGACTTCATGGCCAGACCCTTGGCGGCCTTGGTCGGCTTGGCCTCGGTGGTAGCCGCGGGGGCCGGAGCTTCCGGAGCCGAAGCGGGCGTTGCCGCGGCGGGTTCCGCGGCAGCGGCCGGAGCGGCGGACTTGGCGCCGGGAGCCTTGGCGGCACCCTTCATCGCCAGGCCCTTACCGGGAGCCTTCGCCGGACCCTTCATGGCCAAACCCTTGACGGGCGGGGCCGGGGTGGCGGGGGCGTCCGTCGCGGCCTCGGCGGAAGCCGCGGCCGGAGCGGATGATTCGGCAGCGGGAGCCGACTTCGCCCCCGGCGCCTTGAGGCCGCCCTTCATGGCGAGGCCCTTGCCGCCGGGTGCCTTGGCCGGACCCTTCATGGCGAGGCCCTTGGCGGGCGCGGCCGGAGTCGTGGAAGCCTCGGCCGGAGCGGCGGTTTCCGCGGCGGCCGGGGCCGCCTGCTTCGCGCCGGGAGCCTTGAGGCCGCCCTTCATGCCCAGGCCCTTGCCGCCGGGTGCCTTCGCGGGGCCCTTCATGCCCAGGCCCTTGCCCGCGGCCGGAGCGGCCTTGGGCTCGGCCGGAGCGGCGGTCTCGGCGACCGACGCGGTCACCGGCTCGGGTTCGGCCGGTTCCGGCGCGGCCTGCTTCGGCTCCTGGACGACCTTCAGGTTCTCGCTCAGCTTGGCGGAGTCGACGCGGTCGATGGACTGCAGCATGAGCTGTGCGACATCGACGACCTCGACGCCCTGGCCGACCTCGCCGCCGTCCTTGCGGGCGGTGACACCGTCGGTGAGCATGACGCGGCAGAACGGGCAGCCGGTCGCGATCATGGACGGCTCATTGCCGCCCTTCAGGGTGTCCAGGGCCTCGTCCACGCGGTCGACATTGATGCGCTTGCCGAGGTTCTCCTCCATCCACATGCGCGCGCCACCGGCGCCACAGCACATGGAACGTTCGCCGTGGCGCGGCATTTCGACCAGGGTCGAGCCCGAGGCCTCCATGAGTTCACGCGGGGCGTTGTAGATCTTGTTGTGGCGGCCCAGGTAGCAGGGGTCGTGGTAGGTGACGTTCTGCGCGACCGGGGACACCGGGATGAGCTGTTTGCCGCGCACCAGGCGGTTCAGCAGCTGAGTGTGGTGGACGACCTCGTAGGTGCCGCCGACCTGCGGGTACTCATTGTTCAGCGCGTTGAAGCAGTGCGCGCAGGTGACGACAATCTTCTTCTTCGCCTGTTCGACGCCGTCGAAGACCGAGTTCAGCACCTCGATGTTCTGCATGGCCAGCTGCTGGAACAGGAACTCGTTACCGGCGCGGCGCGCCGAGTCACCGGTGCAGGTTTCTTCCTGGCCGAGCACCATGAACTTCACGCCCGCGGTCGCCAGCAGTTCGGCCACGGCCTTGGTGGTCTTCTTGGCCCTGTCCTCATACGCTCCGGCGCAGCCGACCCAGAACAGGTACTCGTAGCCGTCGAAGCTCTCGGCATCCTGGCCGTAGACCGGAATGTCGAAGTCCACCTCGGAGATCCAGTTGAGGCGGTCCTTGGCGTTCTGGCCCCAGGGGTTGCCCTTGTTCTCCAGGTTCTTGAACAGCCCGGCCAGCTCGGAGGGGAACTCCGATTCGATCAGCACCTGGTAGCGGCGCATATCGATAATGTGGTCGACGTGCTCGATATCGACCGGGCACTGCTCGACGCACGCACCGCAGGTGGTGCAGGACCACAGCACCTCGGGGTCGATAATGCCGTGCACATCCTCGCCGCCGACCAGCGGACGCTCCGCCTCGGCGAGCGCGTCGGCCGAGATCTTCGCCAGCGCGGCCTCGTTCGGCTTGCCCTCGGCATCGACCAGACCGACCTCGTCGCCACCCATATCCTTGCGGCCGCCCGCGAGCAGGTACGGGGCCTTGGCGTAGCCATGGTCGCGCAGCGACATGATCAGCAGTTTGGGCGAGAGCGGCTTACCGGTATTCCATGCGGGGCACTGGGATTGGCAGCGACCGCATTCGGTGCAGGTGGTGACGTCGAGGATGTCCTTCCAGGAGAAGTCCTCGAACTTGCCGACACCGAAGGTGTCATTGTCGGGATCGGCGGTCTCCATATCGATGGGCTTGCCACCCGACAGCATGGGCTTGGCCGCACCGAGGGCGACGGCGCCGTCGTCTTCGCGCTTGAAGTAGATATTCGGGAAGGCCGCGAAGCGGTGCCACGCCACACCCCACGTCAGGTTGCGACCGACCAGCAGCAGGAAGAGGCTGCCGGACATCAGCTTGACGAACGCGAACAGGGAGATCATGACGGGGCTGGCGGGCAGCAGTTCGGCGACCCGCATGGTGAAGAAGTCGGTGGCCGGGTTCGCGTGCCCGTAGGTCGCGATCTTGCCCGCCTTGACGAGGATCATGCCCAGACCCTCGACGAGCACGATGGCCTCGATGGTGTACGCCGGACCGAACTTCGACCCGCTGAAGCGCGACAGCCGCTCGGGAAGCCGCGGGTGGTTCAGCTGGCGAATAATGATCAGCGTGACGATGCCGACCACGGTGCCGATCCCGAGAATCTCGTCCCACAGGTGGTAGATCGCCCAGTTTCCGAAGATGGGCCAGTGGAATTCGGGGTCGAACGTCTGCCCGTACGCCTCGAAGAAGAGAATGAAGCCGCCGAGGAAGCCGATCATCACCAACCAGTGCGCCCAGCCGACGGTGCGGAATTTGTTCATCCGCGTGTGGGCGAGGAACTCGACGAGCATCGTCTTGAAGCGCGGGAAGAACGGCCGCCACCGATCCGGTGCGGGCTGGCCCACCATGACGGTGCGCGAAATTCTCGCCACACCACCGACGAACGACGCCCAACACAAAAGGCTGAGCGTCGCTCCAATCGTGCCCAGTGTCACTGTCAGGGCATTCATGTCGCGACCTTTCTTCGGGCGAAACAGCGTTCGCGGAGCAGCCTGGTACTGCCCCGGGTTGCACGTATCCTAACGAACAGTAAGTTACCCGCCGGTAACTTAGCTGTCCAGTGCTTTCCCGCACTGTAAATCGCGACAAATCCGGAGCCCAAGCAAGGGTTGGCTAACTCCCAAAGGCCAAGTGCTGCTGAATGAAACGAATGTCGCATTACACCGGCCCTTGGACTAAGCTCACGCTGTCCTGCTTGCTGTGCGCATCTTCACACTGCTCGGGGAGGTTCTCGCTGACACCCGCCTTCGGGTCGGAGTGTCACGAGGGAAGCGTGGGTCTAGCTCGCGTGGAAGATGCGGCAGCGGATACCTGATGATGGATTGGATAACCGAATGAAGTTTCGCGGCACCATTGCTGCGGCTGCTCTTGCGATCGGCGCACTGACGATCGCATCGACCACGGCCCATGCCGAAGAGGCACCTGCCGCCCCCGCTGAGGGCATCAACTACTCCACCAAGCTCGTCGACAAGACGGTCGTCTCCACACTGCAGAACGGCACGTTCGAGCTGACCGAGCAAGAGGGCGCGGCCCCCGAGGACCCCAAGGTCACGGTGGTGAACGTCAAGGATGTCTCCGGAGCCCTCGTTACTCAGTTCCCGTTGCAGTACAGCGCGACCGGCGTCGACATTCCGGTCACGCCCGTCGTCAAGGAGGACGGCAAGGTCCTCGAGGTGACGCCGGAGAAGCCGGAAGGCCTTCAGGTGACCAGCGAGGAGCTGGCCGTTAAGCCGATCGCCGTCTCCGCGAAGGAAATCGCGTCCCCGCAGGAGAACCAGCGGGCGATGAGCGACTTCTCCACCCAGTTCGGCCTCGCGGTCGGCATCGGTACCTTCGTCGGTACCGCGCTGGGTGCCATCGTCGGTTGCGCGCTCGGACTGCTCGCCGTTCTCGCCGGTTGCATCGTCGGCCTGCCGACCGGTGCCGCTATCGGTGGCATCCTGGGCACCATTGCCCTGGGCAGCCCGGTGCTGCTCGCGGCGGGTATCGACCTGATCAACACCCTGCAGGCCGAGCCCGGTTCCACCAAGTGGACCGATGAGGCCATCAAGGCGCAGCAGCAAGGTCGGTAATCGACCGTAAGCAACATGCGACAGACCCGCCCCGGGTTGGGGCGGGTCGTTCGCATATATATCTCAGGCCGGCAGCTCGACGCGGCCGCTGAAGGTCTCGGTACCTTTGCGGTGGCCGAAGCGGCCGAAGGTGCGTTCGGCCATCTCGAACGAGCCGTCCTCATGTACCAGAAGTACCGTGCTGCATCGAGTTCCGTGCACGCCGTCGGAGATGAAACGGGCCGAGGCCGCGCGCTCATCGCGTCGGCTCAGGCCGGTGCTGGGCAGTTCGGCGTCCGCGGCGCGGGTTCGGTCGGCGAGCAGCGCGAAATACCGTTCCATATCAGCGGGATCGGATTCGGCCACCGCGCGCAAGGCCAGTACGCCGCCGCGAACCTTCGGCCAGGCCGGGTGTGCCGTGCCGGTGTGGATCTCCTGGCTGCGGGGTTCCGCCGAGCCGACCACCGCCCCATTGGAGATGCCGTGGAAGCCCGGTGCGAGTTCACGGGGGGCGACCTCACTGCGATTGCTGTGCCACCACAGCGTTTCCAGATCCGATACCGCCAGGTTGTAGCCGTTGTAGTTATCCGGCTCCGCGACCACCTCGCCAACGAACTTCTCCGGATTCGCCGCGCCGCGCAGGAAATCCATCATGAGCGCGCCGCGGGACCGCACATCGGTGCGGTCCTCACCCAGCTTGCGCACATTCGTGACCGTCGCGAAGCGGCGCGTATCCGGTGCCCAGCCCAGCCAGGTTCCGGGAACCGCGCCACCGGCTCCCAGATCACGCCCCGCCAGCAGTCCGGGCACCTCCGGCCACTCTCGCAGCGATTCGGTTGGCCGCGTGTACAACTCATCGCGGTTCGTTGCCACGATCAGCCGATACTCCGGATGGGCCCGCCACCCGACCAACGCCAAACACATACCACCAGAATGCCGTACCCGCGCACTCCTGGCATACCGCCCGATCATGCCGCTGCACCCCCACCCACTGCCGCACCGCTGCCACGCGGGAGACTCACGCCACCGATTTCCAGCCGGTGAGGTAGGGATACGGGTACCCGGGAATGTGAAAGGCCGGTAGCGGAAGCGCCACCGGCCTTTTCGAGTGATCTCGGATCAGTTGGTGCGGACGCGCAGACCCGGGTTGTCGGAGAGCACCACACTCACCGGCTGGGCGAACAGCTGCGGGGTGTTGCCCGTCAGCAGGCCGATCAGGTTGGGGATCTCGCAGATCGGGTAGTCGGCGACCGAGGAGGCGCTGGAAATGCCCAGGGCCATGGTGCCGGTCACGATCGGGCCGCCGGAGTCGCCGGGGAGGGCGCAGATATTGGCGGAGAAGCTCTGGGTGAGCTGGCGCTCGCCGACCTGGACGACCTGATCGACGGCATTGACCACACCGCAGCTGAAGCCGGTACGCGAACCCGACTTGCAGACCGGAGCGCCGACCACCGGGGTCGCCACGCCGGTGACGGCGATCGGGTTGGCACGGGGGACGCGAACCAGGTTGTTGGCGAAGCGATCCCGCACATCGTCATTGATCGACACGATCGAGTAGTCCTGGTTGCCCAGGACCGACTTCTGGAAGGAGCCCAGCTGTCCGGCCAGGTTCTCGCCGTTCAGCTCGTACACGCCCGGCGAATTCGCGCCGCCGGTGGCGGGGATGTTCGGGTTGCAGTGGCCCGCAGTGATATTCACGGTGTTACCCGCGCTATCGCTGCCGTTGAAGCCGAGCGAGCAGCGCAGCGACATGCGGCCGGCCACCGAGGCGTAGCCGTCGCCCGCGGCGAGCGGTCCGCCGGCGGTTCCGGCGATTTCACCGGCGCGCTGGATATCGGCCTCTTCGCCCGCCATCGGCGGTGCCATGACAATGACGCGCGCCGGATCGACGAAACCGGGCAGTGGCAGATCGGACTTGTCCGCGCGCACCGCGATGCTGTTGTTGACGGTGTCGATGACCACGCCCCGCACGAATTTCGACACCGACTCCGGCTGCTCGTCCAACCAGCGCTGGAAGGCGTTCTTCTCGCCGCGCAGTACGGCCTCGCTCTTGGCCACGTTCCTGACCTCGAAGCCCGCGTCCTGTGCGGCCTCGCGTGCGGAGTCCAGGCCGTTGCCCTGGGCCAGCGCGACAACGCCCTTGCCGACCTCGTTCAGCCAGGCTCCGGCGAAGACCTGCGGGAACTGCCGCTGCGCGGTGGTGGCGAAGGCCGCCACCTCCTGGGCGAGATCGGCACGGTCCAGGTAGTCCTGGGGAGAGATCTTCAGATCGCGCTGGATCGCGTTGATCAGTTCCTGCGGAAGAGCGGGTGCGGGCTCCGCGTGTGCACTCGTCGCCATCGGACCGGCTACCAGCAGCGCTGCGGCTGCGATCGCTGCGGTGCGGACAAGGGCGCGCGGTCGTCCGACCGCAGGCGACGAAAAACGCATACGTGGCAGGAGCATGTGCCGACTATATGGTGTCCGGCTCGTTATGCCTACTTATCTCCGAGTGACATTTCGGTATGCGGCGGGCTAACGGACGGCGTGTCGGCTACAAGATCAGCGTGTCGCGCTTCACCCGAGGTTCGGACGGCTCCGCACCTGAATTCCGCTGCCCAGGCCACCACCGGAGTGGGCGTCGATATCGGAGAGGATCGCCCGAATCGGAATTCCCAGCGTGGCGGTCCCACCGTACTGCGCGAGCGCGGAATTGGCCTCGTTGCAGTTCGGCGCGTCGGCCGCGTTCGAACCACTGGTGATGCCCAGCGCGAGCGTGCCGGTGACGATCGCGCCGCCGGAATCACCGCCCAGGGTGCAGGCACTGCTGGCGAAGCCGCGCACCGTCTTGGACTCACCCTCTGCGGTGTAGAGCTGCGTCTCCACCCGGTCGGCCACCACGAAACCACAAGTGAATGTGGACGATTGGCCCGACTTGCAGACCGGCGCACCGGTAATCGGGTCGGCCACTCCGGTAACGGTCAGCGTGGTCCCGTTGGAGCCGCGCACCGAAGGCTGGTCCATGCCCGACCGCACCGCGGTCTCGTTCAGCCTGATGACCGAGTAGTCGAGCGAGCTGCGCCCACCCAGCTGCGAGTTCACAAAGGTGCCGACCTGCGGGCTGGACGCCAGGTTGCGCACATCGGGCAGGTACACATCGGCCTGCTCATTGCCCTTGCCGAGGTTCGGATTGCAGTGTCCGGCACTGATATTCAGCGCGTTATCGCCCGCGTCGACGGCATTGAAGCCGAAGGAGCACACATCCACGCTCTGCAGCGAGGAGTCCGCCAGCGAGGTCGGGGCGCTGATGTAGGTGTCGCCACCCATCGGCCGCCGCTCGACCGGGCCGCCGCTGCCGGGGGACAGCATGACCTTGATATTGGCGATCAGGGTGGGCAGGTTCAGCAGATGTCCGGCCGGGGTATTGGCGACCGACAGCACCAGTTGGCTGTTGAGGAAGTCGATGGCCACCGAGTTGATCGCCTGCGACAGGTCCATCGGCAGCTCGGCGACCCACGAATTCACCTGGCCCAGCGCGATTTCCAGATTCTGCGCGCTCACCGGAGCCAATCGCGTCTGGTAGCCGTCCGCGATCACCTCGCGCTCCGCGTCGAGCGAGGTGACCGCGACAATCGGCTTACCGTCCTGGCCCAGCCACGCGCCGGCGAATTCCTCGGGCCGCTCGGTGCGAAGACCGTGGGCGTAGTCGCGCAACTGCTGGGCGCGAGCCGAGCGGTCCAGGTACTCGGCGGCGGTCATGTTCAGATCGCGCGCGATCGCCTGCACCAGTTCCGGTGGCAGTTGGTCGGCCGCGAGCTGCGCGGGCGGCACCTCATCCGCGAACGCGGGAGCCGCTGCGAACAAGGGACCAACTAAAACGGTTGAGGCGAAAGCGATCGTGGCTGCCTTAACCGTGGCGCGACGCGCCGAGAACTTGCGCATGGAGTCCCTTCGTAGTGCACCAGCAGACCGAATACCTCGCGCACCGCGTCGGCACTACGTGGGTTACACCGGTCAGCGCATCACTTTAAGGCAAGAATCACAGAAGGTCTCTACTTGAATCAATTCGGTTCGCGCAGCCAGGGATCCTCGAATATCGGCGGTGTCGGCAGTTGCAGGGTCGGCAGCGGCGGTGGGCGATAGATATACGGCGGAGTACGCGTGGTCGTCGAGGGGCTCGGGTGTGTCGACGAGGTGGTGGGCGGCGGTTCCGGCGTGGTGGTCGGGGGTGGCTCCACCGGGGCGGGCGGCGCCGGTTCGATTGGCTCCGTGGGTACTTCGACGATGGGCGGCGGGACCGGCGATTCCTCCGACGGCATCGGCAGGACGGGCGGCAGTTCGCCACCCGTCGCGACCGGTTCGGAGCGGACCTCACCGCGCGGCGGACCCGGCGGGGAATCGTCGGGCTGCAACAGGGCCGCGACACCCAGGCCACCGAGTAGCAACCCCACCACTGCCGCGGCCGCGGCGATCAGGAGCGGGCCGCGGTTGCGAGCGGGCGGGGCGGGCGCGGGTTCGGCCATCTCCGCCTCGGCCACCGCCGGTTCCGCGGTGGTCGCCGTCGGGATGGCTACCGAGTACGCCTGCTGCGGCGGTGGCGGGAATTTGATCGCGGGCAGAATGACGGTGGCATCGGCCGCGTTCTCGATAACCGTGGAGTCGGGTGGGGTGAGACCGGCCGGGGTGGCGAGGACGGCGGCCAGGGCCGCGCGCGCCGCCTGGTAGGCGAATGCCTTACCGGTCTCGGAGTCCGGACTGGGCAGGTCACGCTCGCTGACCAGCACCACCGACTTGAGCCCGAGGTAGTCGAGCGCGTCGCGGACGGACCGGATGTGGGGTTCCGGCCAGCCCGTCGGATGGGTGGCATAGAACTCGGCCGGGCCGTTCAGGAATTCGGTGGCCAGGTCGATCAGGCAGAACGCGGCGGTGGCCCACAGGTCCTCGGCGCGGTACGCCTCGCCGTCGTCGACGGGGATACCGTCCGGATTGCCCACCGCCGCGACGAATCCACCGATGGAATGCGCATGCTCGGTCGGCTGCTCGCCGCCCAGCACGGCATCGCCGTCGTCGGACATGTGCAGCGTCGACTCGCGGACGATGTAGTGCACCGGGAGGGTGGCATCGTCCCCGGTCACGATCGCGACGACGCATTCGTCGTCGGCGATGTGTAGGCCGACCCCAGTGGCCATCCTTGTTACCTCATTCGGTGCGTCCAGGTCGGGCGTCCGCGCCCCGGGTCTTACACCAGGAGTGACCCGTGGCCCATAGCGCGGAGCATTGACAATAACTCCGAACGAGACCCGGCACCGATTCGACGTCTGATCCGCGCCACATGATGCTCCACGGTCTTGGCCGAGATATACAGCCGGGCACCTATCTCCCGATAGGTGAGGCCGAGCAGAACCAGCTCCGCGACCTCGCGTTCACGCTCGCTGAGCACGGCGTCGGGCAGCGGTTCCGGACGTGGGGCAGGGGTCGCCGGGAGTGGGCGCACCGGATGGTCGGAGGGGCGCGATTGGACTCGGACGGTGCGCGCCAGTTTCAACAGCGCCGTCGCCGTCGCCGAATCGTCGGCAGCGAGCGCGGCCTCACTGGCGAGGCGGGCGGCATCCCAGCTCAGGCCCAGCCCGGCGAGTCGGCGCACCGCCGCCTCGACCGGGGCGCGTTCGACTTGGCCGCGCAGCACCAGCACCCAGGTGCGGCCCGCGTCGGCCAGTGCGGCGGCCTGGGGATCACCGGCCTGCGCCGCCGTTTTCAGCCGATGCGCGTGCGGGAGCAGTTCCTCCGGACTCTCATGGGCGATGGCGGCCTGGATCGCGTACCAGTGGAAGGAATTCGCCCAGGCGGGCGGATCGCCGAGCCTGCGCAGTAGCTGCCGGGCCGCGTCGACCAGTGCGGTCACCCGGGCCTCGTCCCGCAAACGGATGCCGGCGAGCCACAATTCGCCGATCGGAAGCAGCGTCAGCAAATCCGCGCCGACCTCGTCGAAGAGCGGGATGGCGGCCTGCCAGGCCAGGGTGAGCGCGGTGTGGTCGCCACCGCGCCGGGCCAGTCCGACAATGACGGCGTGCGCGAGGAGGCGGTCGCGCGGATCGAGGGCGGTGGGATCGAGTTGAGCGACCACGGCGGCGGCCGCACGTTCGTCACCACCCAGCATGGCGACCCACGCCGCCAGTACTCGCAGTTGCGGATCGGCGGCGGCGCCGCCGCGCAGGGCGTCCGCCGCGCGCCGGGGCTCGCCCATACTCAGGGACAGCAGCGCGGCGATGGACACTGCCGAACAGGGCAGGAAGCGGTCCCCGCCCGCGTCGGACTGCGTGAGACTCGAATGCGCGGCGTGGATCAGCTCGGAGGCGGCGATGAGCGCCGCGCCACGACGCTCATCGGTGGGGCATTTGGGGAAACCCATTGCCGCTGTCGCTATGCCGGCTGCCCCGGAGGCGGCGGGCGTGCCGTAGGCCGTAGAGTTCGGCGACCCGTCCGCAGAGCGTTCTGTCGTGGAGTCGAAGCCCGAGCGCGGCCGGGTCGTGCGCCCGCCGGTCTCACCGGTGAGCGCTGCTGCCGCGCTGTGCGCGGTATCGGTTCGAATCCGGGGGAAGCCGATTGCGGCTACAGCTGTTTCGGGTGTACCCGACGGAATGGGTTCGGATGGTGGATCCAGCTTCGACATAGCGGGACTATTCGCCGTGGAGAAGCCGATACCGATGCTCGGCCGGGACACTCGCTGGTCCGGTGCGGCGGAGTCTGGACCGAGTGCCTCGGAAACCGCCGCCGCGTCGGTCCAATCGGATCGTTTGCCGGTCGTGGTCGGTGAATTCGGTGCGCTCCCCCGAGTATCCACACCTGTGAACGCTGGGGATGAATCGGGACGCGGTGCTGGCGAACCCGGCCCGACCGACTTCGCCAGCGCCGTGGCAATGAGACCGGCGCGGGCGGTCGCCTCGGTGGGTGGCCACCGATCGGCGGAGGCGGAGAGCGCGTGCGCGGCGGTGGCATCGCCGGCGAGATAGAGGACCGCTGCGCCGACTGCCCAGTCCGGGCCGACGCGGTGCGCGCCGAGCCAGGTGTAGAGCTGGGCGGCGCGGGAGATGAGCCCGCGACGGGTCCAGACGCCCGCGCAGATGCGAACCGCGGCAGCGAGTTCCGCCGGCGCGATATCGTCGCGGGCGAGGGCGGGCTCGGCCTGGCGCAGGGCCGTGTCGCAGTCACCGGTGCGGGCGGCCGCATCGGCCCAGCGGACGGCGATGGTGGTGGGGTCGGCCCCGGCCGTGGCGGCGGCGGCGTAGTAGCGGACCGCTTCATCGCCCGCCTTTTCGGCTGCGGTGCAGAGGAATTCGGCCAGCCGTGGATCGCGTACGCCGGATTCGGCCAGCAGGAGGGCGGTGTGGTCGCGGAGCAGCCCGGCATCCAGGCGGGCTCGCAGCAGGCGGCGTTGCACGGCCAGGAAGCGGCGGTCGCCGACCAGGGTGCGCAGCGGGGCGACGGCGGGTGCCACCAGTAGATCCGCATCGGTAATGAGGGCGCTGGCCCGGGCGCGATCCACCAGATCCTGTGCGGTCGGGGCGGTTACGTCCAGGACCTCGATGAGCTCAGCGGCGTCCAGGCCCGCGCCGATGGCGGCCACGACCAGGGTGTCGAGCAGGTCCGGGTCGGCATCGTCGAGGCGGGCGCGGGCCCACGTGGTGACGGCGGTGTCGACCGCTCCCACCCCCGCATCCAGCCGGGTCGCGCAGGCGGCGGTCAGGGCCGCCACCACGCCGCCGTGGATACCGTCGGTCTGGCGGTGGATGTGCTGGGTCAGGCCACGCGGCACCATCATGCCGAGTTCCCGTGCGAACGGCGCGATTTCGGCCAGTGCCAGGGCGCGCAGGTCGACCACGCGACCACGCCGCGCCACCAGGTCGGTGAGGGTGCGCAGTCGTTGATCGTGCGGGCGGGGACAACTGGCGATGACAACGGTATGGGTACCGGATTCAGCTGCCGCACAGAGGTTTTTGAGAGCGATGTCGGACAGGGTGTGGGCGTCGTCTACCACCAGAGCCACGCGGGGCCCACCGGGGCGGCCCGGTTGTCTACCGGCTTGATACCCCTGGACCGCCGGGAATCCGCCCACCGTTTGGCCCGCGACGGCCGGGAAACCGTTTGTGGCACCGGCGGAATCGGCCGGATTGTCCGACAGTGCGATGCCGCGTGCCCGCAACCGGCTGCGAATCGCCGACAGCAGGGTGGATTTACCGGTGCCGGAACGGCCTCGGATCAGGTACAGCAGGGGAGTGGGATCCTCGGAATCCAACTCCCGGAAGATTTCTCGCGCGCCCGGCAAAGAGTCGAGCGCGACGGGGGTATTGCCGACCACGAGAACCAACCCCTAGCCGCCCGTATTGGGAACGAGTTGTTTCGGCGCGTCGAGCGCCGTGCTGACAGTGCTACCGGCCCGATCGACGATGTCGGGTAGGGCGGTGGGTAGGCCGGGCATCGTGGGCATCGAGGGCTGCTGCGGGGCGGGGAGTTGAACCGCCGGAGGTTGTGGCGCGGCAGCGGGATCTGATGGGGGCTGATTGGGCGGCGCGGCCGGTTCCGCCGGTGGCTGGGCAGCCTCGGTGGGAGCGCCGGTCGTGCCGCCCGGGCCGGGGGTGTTGGCCGGACCGGTCGTGTTTGCCGGGCTGGGGGTGTTGCCCGGGCCGGGGGTCGGGGCCGGGCTACCGGGGGATCCGGTCGGGTGCACGGCGATTGGGGCGACCGGAGCGCCGGTGATGTGCTCCGATCCGGTGGTGTTCGACGCGGCGACCGTGGTCGACGGCGGCGCAGGTGTGAGCGAATCCGATGGTGCCGATTGCATGCTGGTGCCGAGCGCCAGGGTGCCGGTGGTCAACGCCGCGACCGCGATGGCGGCGGCACTGATTACGACCAACCGCCGCCGGTTGCGTTTGCCCGCGGGTGGGGGCTCGACCGGTAAGGAGGGCAGCGAGAGGGAAATCCGCTCGGTGCCGTCGGTTGCGTCGGGAACGTTCGCGATCGCCTTGCCACGTCCCTTGCCAGCGGGATGTGCGCTGCTGATTCCGCGTGGATTCGCACCCCGCGGCTGGTCGGCATCTGCGGCTTTATCCGTCGCACCGTCGATATCGACGTGGATGGGCGCGGTCGGTGCCGCCGCCAGCGCCGGGTGCGGTTCGGTGGCGGTGGTGGCGAGAAGATCCGCCGCCAGCAGGGCCGCGCCGTGTGCGCTGATATGTGCGGGATCGGCGGCCGCGGCCACCGGAATGCCGAATTCCGTCGACAGCAGTTCCGTCACCAGCGGAATCGTCGCGCCGCCGCCGGTGAGCAGGATGCCTTCGAGTTCCTTGACCTGGAGTCCGGCGCGACGCACCGCCTCCCGCAGCAGATCCATGGAAGTGAGCAGCGGGCCGCGCAGCAGTTCCTCGAGTTCGTCGCGCACCAGTCGGACATCCATCCCGAAGGCGGGCAGTCGGACCGGCACCACGGCCGCGGTCTTTTTGGAAAGTGATTCCTTCGCAATTCTGCAGCGAACGCGCAGCGCCGCTAATTCCTGTTCCACCATCGGGTCGAAGGGATCGAAATCGTTTCCCCCCACCGCATTAGCCAGCACGTAGCGCATCGCCAGTAGGTCGAATTCCGTACCCGATACCACCGCCGAGTGCACTGGTTCGCCGAGTAGACCCGACAGTGGACCGGTACGTACCACTGAAACCGTCAAACCGGTCGCGCCGAGGTCATATACCGCCATCGCACCGTCATGTACGGACTCGTGTACTTCCTGCAACCAGCGCATGGCCGCGGCAGGTTCCGGTACCAGCGCAACACCTTCCAGCCCGGCGGCGGTGAGCGCGGTGCGCTGCACCTCCACCGTGTGCTGCGACCACCAGGCCGGGTAGCAGGCGGCGGTAGCCGCGGCGGGGCCGGTGTCGTCCAACGCCCGACCGATCGCCGCGGCCACGAGATCTGCTGCGCGAACAGCGGATCCGTCACCCGTCCGGATATCGACCGGATCCCCTACCCGGGAGAGAATGCTCTCCGGAACCTCGGCCGCCGAGCCCAGGAGGCTCGGGAGGATATGTAGTCTGCGGTTTCCCCCCGAAGTCGTCACGGCGACCGTATTCAGCGACCCGACAGTTATGCCGAGCGCCTGACCCTGACCCATTCGAGAACCCCTGTCATTCGAAACGCCCTGCCCGGCGTGATGTTCGAAAGTCGATCAGTCCGATTTGTTCTAAACCATTTGCGTTCGGTCCGTGTGGACTCATGGGACCTGTCGGTTGCTGGGGGATCGTCGTTACCGGATTGGGGGTAGGTACGGGGAAATCCCCCTAATGCCCACCCCGCCCCCAATGAGAACGGGTCCGGCAACAGGGGAGTTCACCCCGTTCCGGCGTAACGCGTGAGGTTCCTAACGTGAAAGGCAATTCAACTGAGTGGACCGAGGGGGTCCGCCGAAGGAGACGATTTGCCATGAGTCCCAATGCGATCCTCGAGTTCATCCTCAACCTGCTGCGCGATCCGGCGGCCGCCGCCAGCTACTGCACCAATCCCGGACTGGCACTGACCGATGCCGGGCTGGTGTCGGTGACACCGGAGGACATTGCCGCCGTAGCGCCCATGGTGGCCGAATCCGCGCTGGTAGCGGGTGGTTCCCAACTGTCGGCGATCGTTGCCGCCGGTGGGGTGTGCGGTGCGGTGGATACCGGAGTGAACGGTTCGGCGTCGGTAGGTGCGGTCGCGGCGGGGACGGCCGGACTCGCCGTAACCGCAGCCACCGCCGCCGCGGCCGAGGTGGCCCTCGGCGGCGAGCTCGGAGCTGGCCTGGACCTGGGCCTTTCCGCCGGAGCGGGTGGGGCCGCCGACCTCGGGGCGCAGCTGGCCGCCGGGATCGAGGGGGCCGTCGCGGCTGGCGTAGGTGCCGCCGTGGACCTGGAAACCGGTCTGTCCGGAGCGGTCGGTACGCAGGTCGGCGCGGATCTGAGCGCCGGATTGCAGGGCGCGATCGGTGCGGTAGCCCAGGCTGGCGCGGATCTGACCGCGGGCATCGGGGGCGCTGTCACGACGGCCACCGGCCTCGGGGCCGGACTGGGCGCGTCGCTGGGCGGCGTGGTCGACGCTGCCACCGGTGTGGGCGCGGGCCTCGGAGCCGGGCTCGGTGCGGCCGTGAACGGTGCGGTCGGCGCGGGTGCGGGACTCGGTGCTGGCGTGAGTGCCGGGGTCGAGGGCCTGGTGAACGCGGGTGTGGAACTCGGTGGTGGTTTGTCGGGTGGGCTGGAGTCGGCGCTGGGCGCGGGTGGTCAGGCGGCCGTGGATCTTGGTGCGGCTGTGAATGGTGCGGTGGGCGCGGGTGTCGGGCTCGGTGCGGGAGTGGGCGCGGGAGTCGATGGTCTGGTCGATGCCGGTGTGCAGCTCGGTAGTGGTCTGGAGGCTGGGCTTTCGACCGGTATCGGTGGTGTGGTGAATGCGGGCACCCAGGTCGGTGCGGAACTCGGTGGTGGTTTGTCGGGTGGGCTGGAGTCGGCGCTGGGCGCGGGTGGTCAGGCGGCCGTGGATCTTGGTGCGGCTGTGAACGGTGCGGTGGACGCGGGTGCCGGGCTCGGTGCAGGTGTCGGTGGTGTGGTGAATGCGGGCACCCAGGTCGGTGTGGAACTCGGTGGTGGTTTGTCGGGTGGGCTGGAGTCGGCGCTCGGGGCCGGTGGTCAGGCGGCGGCGGATCTTGGTGCGGGAGCGAGCGCGGGAGCCGATGGTCTGGTCGATGCCGGTGTGCAGCTCGGTAGTGGTCTGGAGGCTGGGGTTTCCACCGGTATCGGGGGCGTGGTGAACGCGGGTACTCAGGCGGGTGCGGAGCTTGGTGGTGGCTTGTCCGGTGGGGTGGATGCGGCGCTCGGCGGCGGTGTGCAGGCCGCGACCGATCTCGGCGCGCAGGTCGGAACTGGGCTCGATGCGGGGCTTTCCGGCGGTTTCGACGGCGCGGTGAATGCTGGCGGACAGTTCGGCGGTGGGCTGGAGACCGGGATCGGGTCGGTGGTCGACGGTCAGCTGGGAACCGGTGTGGGGACGGATCTTTCGGGAGCGGTCGATGGCGGGTTGTCGACCGGGGTGGACTCGGCGCTCGGCGCTGCGGGTCAGGTTGGCGGTGGGTTGTCGACCGGTCTGGATTCCGCGATCGGGGCTACGGGACAGATCGGCGGTGGTTTCGACGGCGCGCTGGGGGCGGAGTCGGGATTGCACGGAGGTGGCGCTGTGGATTCCGGAGTTGCCGCGAATCCCTGGGCGGGGCTGGACGTTTCGCAGACCTTCGGGGCCGGGGTGGACGGCGGGCTGGCCGGTGGCACCGATGGCGGGCTGTACGGGGAGGGCGGCTTCGGCGGTGGCGCAGAGGCCGGGAGTTATGCGGATGGCGACATCATCGGCGACATTCTGCATTCCTGAGTACCGCACTCCTGAGCGAGGATTGGTGAGACTGCTGTGACCGGCACCGTGATGGCGAATCCACTGCTGTCGATACTGGGGGAGACCATCGCGGTCGCGCGCGCGGCCGAGCGGGGGGACCTGGTGGGGCGGCTGGAGACCGTCGCGCAGCGGGTCCGCGATCCGCGACGACGGATCGTGGTGGCGGGGTTGGGCAATCAGGGCAAGAGTCAGTTCGTGAACGCGCTGCTCAACCTGGATGTATGTGCGGTGGGCGATGATACGACCACCACCGTCACGGTCACCCTGTCGCACGGTCAGCAGCCGCGGGCGGCGGCGGTACTCGCCGGACCGGGTGGCGGTGATACCGAATCCACCCGGGTGCCGGTACCTTTCGAGGAGCTCGGGGTCACCGACCACGCGATGAGGGCGCGGCCGGTGCTGCGGGTGGAGGTGGAAACCCCCAACCAGCTGCTCGCCGACGGGATCGTACTGGTCGACACCCCCGGTCTGGGCGCGCACGGAAATTCAGGCGCGGCAGGTGTTTTCGGTGCGATCCCGGCGGCGGACGCGGTACTGGTACTCACCGACGCCTCCACCGAACTCACCGCGCCGGAGGTAGAATTCCTGCGGCAGGCGCGGGAACTGTGTCCGGCGGTGGCGGTCCTGCTCAGCAAGGTCGACCTGTACCCGCACTGGCGGCAGGTGTCCGAAGCCAATCAGCGGCATCTGGCGCATGCCGGACTCGAACTGCCGATTATCCCGGTGTCCTCGCTCCTGCGCACACACGCCATGCGCCTGCGCGATGAACAGTTGGGCCGCGAATCCGGGTTCGGGCAGGTGTTCCAGTTCCTGCGTGACCAGGTGGTGGCTCGCGACGTGACGGCGGTGCGGCAGGCGGTGGGCCTCGATATCGGTTCGGCGGCCGAGCATTTGGCACTGGCGCTGGGTAGTGAGCTGGTGGCACTGCGGGATCCGGAGCGCGGAGCCGCCGCCATTCGTGAATTGCGCGCGGCCAAGGCAGCCGCCGAACAATTGCGGCGGCGCACCGCCACCTGGCAGCAGACCCTGGGCGACGGAATCACCGACCTGGCCGGTGATATCGACCATGACCTGCGCAATCGACTGCGCAATATCGCCCGCGAGGCCGAGGAGTGGATCGACGATCACGATCCCGGGCGACACTGGGACGCCATCGAGGAATGGCTCACCGGCATGGTCGGAACCGCCGTGGGCGATAACCTGCTGTGGACGCGGACCCGCACCATCAAGCTGGCCGAACAGGTCGCCGGACATTTCACCGAGCTGGGTGCGGTGGATCTACCGGAGGTGTCGAACACACTCGACCCCGGTGGTTCTCGCGTGGGCTCCTGCACACTCGCCGATCTCGAACCGGATCTCGGCTTCACACACAAGGTGCTGGTCGGCGTTCGGGGCTCCTACGGCGGCGTGGTCATGGTCGGATTGGCGGGGACGCTCGCGGGTATGGCGCTCATCAACCCGCTCTCGCTCGGCGCGGGAGTAATCCTGGGCAGCAAGGCTTTCCGCGACGATAAGCAGGCCCGCCTGGCCAAACGCCGTGCCGAGGCCAAACAAGCCGTCCGCCGCTACGTAGACGACATCGCCTTTCACTGTGGCAAGGAAACCAAGGACCGCCTACACCGCATCCACCGCCTCCTCCGCGACCACTTCACCGGCATAGCCGACCGCAGCCTCCGCTCCCTCGACGATTCCCTCCGCGCCGCCCAGGAGGCCGCCGGTGTCGAATCGACCCGCCGCACCGCCCGCTGCACCGAACTCGAACGCCAGCTCCGGGTTGTGGCCGAACTCCGCCGCCACGCGGAGGCACTGCTGCCCTCCGGTGCGCGTACGACCGAGCCCGCACTCCCACCGGGCCAACCGCCGCGCACCGCCCTGGGAGCCCCTTGATACGCGGCTCGCACCTCCCCGCGCAACCGGAACCTCACACAGCACCAGCCATCCCGGCACCCCGGCCCAGGCTCCGCACCCCGGCCCAGGCTCGGCACCCAGTCCGGCCCAGGCCCGGAGCCCCGGCCCGGAGCCCCGGCCCAGGCCCAGGCTCGGCACCCAGTCCAGCCCAGGCCCGGTACCCAGCCCCAGCCCCAGCCCCAGGCCCAGGCCCAGGCCCAGGCCCAGGCCCGGTACCCAACCCAGGCTCAGTACCCAGCCCGTCATTCCGGCGTGCTTTTGGCCGGAATCCACCGCAATGGTTGGGCCGCTACAGGTGTGGATCCCGGCCAAAAACACGCCGGAATGACTGGGGCGTGGAGTGTCGCGATGACTGAGGCGGTGCTGTGCCGGGATGGCTCAGGCGTGGCGTGCCGCGATGATCGAGGCGGTGCTGTGCCGGGATGGCTCAGGCGTGGCGTGCCGCGATGATCGAGGCGGTGCTGTGCCGGGATGACTCGGGTGTGGGCCGCCGGAATGGCTTTCCGGTCCGCGGTGCGCCGCACCTGGGCAAGCTCAGCGGGTAGTGGGCGGAGGTGAATTGTGCCCCGGTACCGTGACCAGATGGTTTTCGACACCCCGGGTGCTGTGGCCGGGATCGTGCCCGAGGCGCGACGGTTGATCGGTGTGGCCCGGCAGGCCTATGCCGGGCAGGCGCGGCCGGGCGCGTTGCTCGCCGATTGTGCGCGGCGACTGGATGAACCGCTGCGGGTGGCCTTGGCCGGGCAGTTGAAGGCCGGGAAGTCGACGCTGCTGAACGCACTGGTCGGGCAGGATATCGCGCCGACGGATGCGACCGAGTGCACCCGATTGGTGACCTGGTATCGGCATGGGGCCACGCCCCGGGTGACCGCGTACGCACGCGATGGGGCGCGGGCCGATGTGGTGGTGCGCCGCGATCGCGGGGCCGATGGGCTACCGGGCGCGCACGGGCTGCACTTCGATCTGTCGGCACTGCGCTGGAATGCCGCGGGTGCGCGATCGGTGGAGCATCTCGACGTGCAGTGGCCGTCGGAGGAGTTGGCCCGCACCACGATTATCGACACCCCGGGTATCTCGTCGCTGTCGCAGGAGGTGTCGGCGCGCACCTCCCGGTTGCTCACCCCTACCGCCGACCCGGCCGGTGTCGCCCTGCCGAGCGCCGATGCCGTTGTCTACCTCCTGCGCCGCCTGGATGCCGCCGATGTGGACTTCCTCGAAACCATCGGTGCGGGATCCGGTGCGGTGCATCGCGGTTCGGCGGTGTCGGGCCCGCTGGGCGCGGTCGGCGTGGTGTCGCGTGCGGATGAGATCGGTGCCGGACGTATCGACGCTCTGCATTCCGCTCGCGATGTGGCATCGAGGTTCGCGGACGAACTGGAGCGAACCGGCCTGTGCCAGTCCGTTATCCCGGTGGCCGGATTGCTCGCCTTCGCCGCCGCGACGCTGCGGCAGCGGGAGTACGCGGCCTTCGAAGCGCTGGCAGCGGTCCCCACCGAGGAGCTCACCGCCGCCCTGCTCTCCGCCGACCGCTTCGCCCGCCCCGACCTGCGATTACCTGTGCCTCCGGAGCTGCGCGCCCACCTCGCCGCGCGCTTCGGTCTGTTCGGAATCCGCCTGTCCGTCACCCTGATCCGGCTCGGCGTCCGCGACTCCGCGTCCCTCGCAGCCGAACTCACCGCTCGCAGCGGCCTCGATGAACTCCGCACCGTCCTGGACGTGCAATTCGCCCAGCGCGCGGAGGAACTCAAGGCGCATTCCGCGCTGACCGGTCTGGCCCGAGTCCTCACCGCCTTCCCGGGCACCGCCGCCGACTCCGTCCTGCCGCGAGTCCGCACGCTACTCGCCGATGTCCACGGCTTCGCGGAATTGCGACTCCTCGGTCGCCTCCGTTCCGACGACCTCCCCCTCCCGGCCGACGATCTGACCGAACTTCACCGCCTCATAGGAGGTTCCGGCGTCGCCCCGCACCTGCGTCTCGGCCTCCCCGCCGACGCCGACCTCGCGACCCAGCACGGTGGCGCGCTCGCCGCCGTCCGCAAATGGCGTTCCCGAGCCGGCCACCCACTGGCCGACCAATCGACGGCCGCCGCCTGCCTCATCGCGGCTCGCAGCGCGGAGGGTCTGCTGGACCTGCTGCAGGAACCGCCGACCACACCGTTCACCCGAATCCGCCGCTAGGGCGCGGTTTTCGGGCTGCGCGGATCGATGAGGATCTTGGCGTGATGGTCGGGGGAGGCGAGCGTGGCGAAGGCGGTGTCGATACCGTCCAGACCCACGGTGCCGGTGATCAGTGGGGACGGGTCCACCTTGCCGTCGGCGATCATATGCAGGGTGTCGCGGAATTCACCGGGGTCGTAGCCGAGGACGAAGCGGAGTTCGATTTCCTTATTGATGGCTGTGGCGGGGTGGATCTGGTCGGTCTGCATGCAGACGCCCACCACGACCACCCGGGACATGGGTGGAGCGGCAGTCAGGATCTGGTCGAGAATCCCTGGGACACCGACGCATTCGAAGATGACCGGCGTATTCGGGCCCTGGTTGAGGGCGTGAGCGGCACGGAAGAGGTACCACCACGGCAGATTCGGAATCCGGCGGAACTTGTCCATGGCGTCGAAGCCGAGGTTAAGGATATCGGTGGCGCCGGTAATGCGGGACTTGTGCGGAGCCGCGTCCCATGGAGATTCGGTACCGGGATCGACCACCACATCCGCTCCACAGCGGGCGGCGAGTTCGCGACGGCGCGGTGAGAAGTCGCTGGCCACCACCGTCCGCACCCCGGCGGCCTTCAGCATGCTGATGACCGCCAAACCAATGGGCCCGCAACCGATCACGAAAGCCGTTTGCTTCTTGCCGATCCGGCCTTTTCGCACGGCATGCCAGGCCACCGCCATGGGTTCGGTCAGGGCGGCGAGTTCCGCCGACAACCCATTGGGTACGGGGAAGGTCATGGATTCCTGCACCACGACCTGCTCGGCATAACCACCGGGCGCGGCGACCGACAGTCCGGTCAGATGCGGTTCGCGGCCGTGCCGCAGGATGGGCAGCGCGACCACCGGAGTGCCGATCCGCCAACGCTTTCGGCAGCCCGGCCCGTAATCGACTATCTCCCCGGAGAATTCGTGTCCGAGCACCACGCTCTGCTCCGAGCGCATGAAGTGGTTGTAGCCGGTGGCCGAGGCCAGGTCGGCGAGTTCATCGCAATGGACGCGCGCGTGTAGATCGGAGCCGCAGATCCCGCACCGGGTCACCTCGATCAGCACCTGTCCGCTGCCCGGAACGGGGGTCGGGAGATCCCGCACCTGGAATTCGCCCTTGGTGACGACGGTCGCTCGCATGACTGACTCCTGACGAAGACGGTGTCCGCCAGATTCTTCCCGACTCGGCTGCCGGAGGACTCCGCTTCGCCGAGGTCTGCTGAGCGCATGGCGTGTGGAATGCGCCGCACCGGGTACGCGCACCATGTCCGGAAGGGTAGGTGCCGCATGAGCCGACAAGGGGTCGTCCGCGCATTGCTGGATCGCGCGGGAACCAGTTACGCCGCAGAGGCCGGTATCCGGCTGGCCGATAAACCCGCACCCCTCTATCAATTGCTGGTGCTCGCCCACCTGCTCAGTACCCGAATCTCCGCGGATATCGCCGTGGCCGCCACCCGCGAGCTCGTGACCAGCGGATACCGCACGCCACACCGGGTCGCCGATGCCGACTGGCAGGAGCTTGTCGACGCCCTCGGCCGCGCCCGATACCGGCGCTACGACGAATCCACCGCGAGCCGCCTCGGCGCGAATGCCGCCCTGCTGCTCGACCGCTACGAAGGCGACCTGCGCAAAGTCGCGGCGGAAGCCGACCACGACCCCAGTCGTCTGGCCGATCTGCTGCAGCAGTTCCAAGGCATCGGCCCGGTCGGCGCGGATATCTTCCTCCGCGAGGTGCAGGACACCTGGACCTGGGCCCGCCCGCATTTCGACGAGCGAGCCCGCAGCGGCGCGCGACAACTCGATCTGCCCACCGACGCCGACAGCCTGGCCCGCCTCGCGCCCGGCCACGACGCCGACCTGGCCGCCGCCCTCGTTCGGATCACCCTCGATCGCGACCTCGCGCGCGAGGTACTCGCCGCAGCCGAATAGCGCGCGTAGGAACGGCCCGCAACCGTCAACCGGTGGAATGGCGGGGGCGGCACCACGCATTCGAGCTCGGTAACAGCGGGATGCCACGCCCATAGGTGGGTTAGGGCGTACGCGGCATACCACCAGCGCTTACGATCCCGATGTGGGATCGAGATCGTCCGGAGCGCCGGGGCAGTCGACGGGGTCCGGGCAAATCCGGGCACGGGATATCGACCGTGTGAATGCGCGGGCCCGCCTCGACGCCGCCTATGAGGAGGGGCAGCTCGCGGCGGGCGAGTATCACACGCGATCCGAGCGCGCGGGTAAGGCGGAGACGCTCGCGCAGCTGCACCGACTGGTAGCGGATTTGCAGGCCTCGCCGGGGACGGCGGATCTGAAGCTGCCTCAACCGGATTCGGTCCACCGCGGAACGCGACGGGCCGGTTACCCGCCCCATGTTCGAGCGCGCGACGACGACCGTGCCGCCACCTGCGTGCTGTTTGGACGCGGCACTCGGCGATGGCCAGCTCGCCGCGGACGATCATCGCACCCTGATCGAATTGGCCGGGACGGCAAAGACTCTGGGTGAGCTCACGGAGTTCACCGCGGACCTGCAGCGGACGTCCGACGCCCCCGCCGGGCCGCGGCCGCCGCGCTCACATCGACGGCAGTGGTTCGCCGCGATACTGGTGGCCGCGACCGTGGCGGCGGCGGCCACCGGCTTTGCCCTGGTATATCGACCGGCGGTGACCATCTCGATGCCGGGTGATCCCGAATTGGATGCGGCGGCACCACTGGTGATCGCGACTCCCAGTCTGGTGACTCGCGAGGGCATGGCGCTGTTTCGTGACCAATACCGTGCCAGGTTCGGTGACACCATCGCCGACCGATTCCTGCTCTATCCCGATATGGCCAGTGTCGATCGACCGTCGGCAATTCGCGACACGCTGTATGAGAGCTGGAACTACCGAGGCGGTTTCGCGAAGTCGGGTGACCCGAGGTCACGGACGTCCGGCACCGTCACGGTCGATCTCGGAACCCTGGATATCGATGCCATGGCGAGTCTGATCACCCTGGCCGTCACCGGACTGGGGGTCGAGCAGGGGCGCGTCACCCACATTGTTTTCGACGCCAGCCGTGCCGGCCGGGGCCAGCCATCGGTGGTGATCTACGTCAACAACGAGTTCAAGGAGAGCGCCCACCTGGAGGCGACTCCGAGCGGCGAAATCCTGCGACAGTCCCCGTTCCGGAAGTAGGTGGGAGAGCCCGTGCGAACATCCCGGCACAGCGGCCTGCGCGTGCGTGACACCGATCGCGTCGATGCCTGCGCCCTCCTCGACGCCGCGCGCGACAATGGCCAGCTCACTGCGAACGAGCACGATGACCGCACCGTGAAAGCCATGCGCGCCAAGACTTTCGGCGATCTGGACGGGCTGATCGGGGATTTGCAGGTACCCGCCAATCTGGTCGATACCCCGGTGGTGCGGACCGATCGTCGTCGCCGCTCGCGGCGCTGGGAGGTGGCGGCGGCCGTGGTCGGTGCGGCCGGGATCCTCGGCGCGCTCGTCGGTTGGGGCGCGCGCGAGACGGTTGGGCGGCCTATGCCCGACCTGAATACCGGCCGTGGACTGGACGCTCTCATTGCCGACTATCGCGAG
This sequence comes from Nocardia uniformis NBRC 13702, assembly GCF_001613345.1. GTDB lineage: Bacteria > Actinomycetota > Actinomycetes > Mycobacteriales > Mycobacteriaceae > Nocardia > Nocardia uniformis. Next base: position 32,476 of record NZ_BDCE01000102.1, read on the forward strand.
CGATACGGCGACACCATGGTCGACGAGCTGACCCTCTACCCCGACTACGTGATCATCGAGCGGCAATCGGGCACACAGACCCAGCGCATTCGCTACGACGGCGGTTTCAACGCCTACACCGAGTCCTCGCGATCGGACAAGGCGGAGGCCTTCGACCTCGCGACCATCGACGTCCCCGTCATCGCCCGATTCATCGCCGGAGCCCCGAAAAGCGTCCGTGCGCCCGGCAGCCCGGTCGGCCACATCATGATCGAACGGCCCGAGAAGGGCGAGAACCCCTTCGTTCGGATCTATGTCGAAAGCCCGGGGAAGACCGGATACCTGGAGGTCACGACCGCCGGGGAGCCGCTGCGGGTCAACCGGGTGGACGAGTAGCCGCCATCGGCGGGGCCTGCCCCGCGATCGCGGGCCAGCACCGACCCTTGGTTTCAGACCGGTCGGCATGGTCCACAATGACTCCCGGGTCGACCTCGCTGGGGGCTCGTAGCGAACTCTCGCGAAAAATTTCTCCACACCCCGGGAATAGATCGACCTGGGCCCTCAGTTGGTCATTCACGTCAAGGTTGAGCGAGTACGACTCAAGTTCAAGTTGCATCCCGGACGAACCGAGTGCAGGATTGAGCCGACCACGCTCAGTGTTGCTGAGAGCTCTGCTCCAGTGCCAAGCAAGGTACGTCAACTAGGAGGAATCAAAATGGCTCGTGCGGTCGGTATCGACCTCGGGACCACGAACTCGGTCATCGCTGTTCTCGAAGGCGGTGAGCCGGTCGTCGTCGCCAACTCGGAGGGATCACGTACCACTCCCTCGATTGTCGCGTTCGCTAAGAACGGCGAGGTGCTTGTCGGTCAGCCCGCCAAGAACCAGGCCGTCACCAACGTCGATCGCACCATCCGCTCGGTCAAGCGCCATATGGGCGAAGACTGGTCGGTGGAAATCGACAACAAGAAGTACACCCCGCAGGAAATCTCCGCGCGCACGCTCATGAAGCTGAAGCGCGACGCCGAGGCGTACCTCGGTGAGGAGATCACCGACGCGGTCATCACCGTCCCCGCCTACTTCGAGGACGCGCAGCGCCAGGCGACCAAGGAAGCCGGCCAGATCGCGGGCCTCAATGTGCTTCGCATCGTCAACGAGCCCACCGCGGCCGCGCTGGCGTACGGCCTGGACAAGGGCGACAAGGAGCAGTCCATCCTGGTCTTCGACCTCGGTGGCGGCACCTTCGATGTCTCGCTGCTCGATATCGGCGAGGGCGTTGTCGAGGTCCGCGCGACCTCCGGCGACAACCACCTCGGTGGTGACGACTGGGACGAGCGCGTCGTGGGATGGCTGGTCGACAAGTTCAAGGGCAGCTCGGGCATCGACCTGACCAAGGACAAGATGGCCATGCAGCGCCTGCGTGAGGCTGCCGAGAAGGCCAAGATCGAACTGTCCTCGGGCCAGAGCACCTCGATCAACCTGCCCTACATCACCGTGGACGCGGATAAGAACCCGCTGTTCCTCGATGAGCAGCTGACCCGTTCGGAGTTCCAGAAGATCACCTCCGATCTGCTGGATCGCACCCGCAAGCCGTTCCAGTCCGTGATCAAGGACGCCGGTATTTCCGTCGGCGATATCGATCATGTCGTGCTGGTCGGTGGTTCGACCCGTATGCCCGCCGTCTCCGAGCTCGTCAAGGAGCTGACCGGTGGCAAGGAGCCGAACAAGGGCGTGAACCCGGACGAGGTCGTCGCCATCGGCGCGGCCCTGCAGGCCGGTGTGCTCAAGGGCGAGGTCAAGGACGTCCTGCTGCTCGATGTCACCCCGCTGTCGCTGGGTATCGAGACCAAGGGTGGCGTGATGACCAAGCTCATCGAGCGCAACACCACCATCCCGACCAAGCGGTCCGAGACCTTCACCACGGCCGACGACAACCAGCCGTCCGTGCAGATCCAGGTCTTCCAGGGTGAGCGCGAAATCGCTTCGCACAACAAGCTGCTCGGCTCCTTCGAGCTGACCGGTATCCCGCCGGCTCCGCGTGGAGTGCCGCAGATCGAGGTCATCTTCGACATCGACGCCAACGGCATCGTCCACGTCACCGCCAAGGACAAGGGCACCGGCAAGGAGAACACGATCAAGATCCAGGACGGCTCCGGCCTGTCCAAGGAGGAGATCGACCGGATGGTGAAGGACGCCGAGGCGCACGCCGCCGAGGACAAGGCCCGTCGTGACGAGGCCGAGACCCGGAACCAGGCCGAGTCGCTGGTGCACCAGACCGAGAAGTTCATCTCCGATAACGAGGACAAGGTCCCGGCCGACGTCAAGTCCAAGGTCGAGGCGGCTATCAGTGAGGCGAACGAGGCGCTGAAGGGTACCGATATCGCGGTCATCAAGGCCGCGGTGGAGAAGCTCGCGACCGAGTCGCAGGCGCTGGGCCAAGCCATCTACGAGGCCTCGGCCGCGGATGCCGCTCAGTCCGAAAACGGCCAGAGCGCAACCGATTCCGATGACACCGTGGTGGACGCCGAGGTCGTTGAGGAGCCTGAGAAGAAGTGACAAACCACCGCGGCGGGCCGCGCGATGAGCGCAGCCCGGAACAAGAGCCGATCGTCGAAGATCCGGCCGCGGGTGAGGTTTTCGAGGCCGCGGCCGACGATGCAGTCGTCGCCGCGGCCCTCGGGCCTGACGGCGCAGCCGGAGTGAGTGCCGACGCACTCGCCGACGCCATTACCGCCGAACTGGCCGAGCGCACCGCTGATCTACAGCGACTGACCGCCGAGTACGCGAACTACCGGCGTCGTGTCGAACGGGACCGCAAGGCCACCATCGACACCGCCAAGGCACAGGTGGTCAGTGAACTGCTCGGTGTGCTCGACGATCTCGATCGGGCCCGCGCCCATGGCGACCTGGAAGCCGGACCCCTCAAGGGGGTGGCGGACAAGCTGGTCACCGCTCTGCAGAAGCAGGGCCTAGAGGAATTCGGTACGGAGGGTGAGCCTTTCGACCCGACCCTGCACGAGGCCGTGCAGCACGAGGGATCCGGACACGATCCGGTACTCGGCATGGTTATGCGCAAGGGTTACCGGTTCGGCGATCGCGTGCTCCGGCACGCACTGGTCGGAGTTACCGACGGACCTGGCAATGGCGATGGCGAACAACAGGATTCAACGAACGCTGGCATTGATGCCAACGGCATCGGATAAGACACAGCTGCCAGCCGCGCGGCAGCGGACCAGGAAAGGAGGGGATGCCCGGTGAATCGGGAGTGGCTCGAAAAGGACTTCTACAAAGAGCTGGGTATTTCCTCCAGTGCCTCCCAGGACGAGGTCAAGAAGGCCTACCGCAAGCTCGCTCGTGACCTGCATCCGGATAAGAATCCGGGTGACACGGCGGCCGAGGAGAAGTTCAAGTCCGTCAGTGAGGCGCATTCGGTTCTGTCGGACCCGGCGAAGCGCAAGGAGTACGACGAGGCGCGGAAGCTGTTCGCCAGCGGTGGTTTCGGCCGCGGCGGCTTCTCCCCGGGCGGGAGCGGCGGCTACGCACCCGGTGGCTTCACCGGTGCGGAGTTCAATCTCGGCGATATCTTCGGCGGTGCCGCCGGTGGCGCGACCGCGGCCGATGGTGGTCTGGGCGACATCCTGGGCGGGTTGTTCAACCGGGGCGGTACCCGCACCACGTCGCGGCCGCGCCGCGGCAGTGATGTGGAGACCGAGACGACGCTGGGCTTCCGCGAGGCGGCTCAGGGCGTCACGGTTCCGCTGCGGATGACCAGTCCGTCGCCGTGCACCACCTGCCACGGCAGTGGTGCCAAGCCGGGCACGAGTCCGCGAGTCTGCCCGCACTGCAATGGATCCGGTGTCATCAGCCGGAACCAGGGTGCGTTCGGATTCAGTGAACCGTGCGACGAGTGCCGGGCCACCGGATCGATTATCGACAACCCGTGCGCCGACTGCCGCGGTACCGGCATCCAGAACCGGACTCGCACCATTACGGTGCGTATCCCTCCGGGGGTGCGCGACGGGCAGCGAATTCGGTTGGCGGGCCAGGGTGAGGCGGGTCTGCGGGGTGCGCCCCCGGGAGATCTGTTCGTCACCGTGCACGTCAGCGGTGACAAGGTCTTCGGCCGCAATGGTGACGACCTGACCCTGGTATTGCCGGTGACCTACAGCGAATTGGTACTCGGAACAACCGTTTCGGTGCCGACGCTGGAGGGCCGCGTCGGTGTGAAGGTGCCGCCGGGCACCGCCGACGGCCGCACGCTGCGCGTACGTGGCCGCGGTGTACCCAAGCGCGGCGGTGGCGCGGGTGATCTTCTCGTCACCGTGAAGGTCGCGGTGCCGCAGAAGCTGGACGACAATGCCACCGAGGCGCTGCGGCGCTATGCGGAGGCGGAGAGCGCCAGTGGATTCGACCCGCGTGCTGGATGGGCAGGTGCGTAATGAATTCCGATCCGAAGAAGAGCAACGAGACCCAGTACTTCCTGATCTCGGTGGCGGCACAGCTGGCGGGCATGCATGCCCAGACGCTACGAACCTATGACCGGCTCGGTCTGGTTTCGCCACAGCGCACTTCGGGCGGCGGGCGACGCTACTCCGATCGGGATGTGGAACTGCTCCGCGAGGTGCAGCGCCTATCCCAGGACGAGGGCGTCAATCTCGCCGGAATCAAACGGATCATCGAACTCACCAACCAGGTCGAGGGATTGCAGCAGCGGGTAGCCGAGCTGGCGGCGGAGGTGGAGCGACTGCGAGCGGGATACCGCCCGGAGCAACTCTCCCCGCCGCAGCGCAGCACGGCCCTGGTGGTGTGGCAGCCGCGCAACCGGCGACGGACGTAGTGCCCGCCAAGGCAGTTCGTAACGGCAGCGACAACTGATTTCGTTCCGACATGGGTAACTTGCCGGGGACGGGCTGACTGATGTGCCACATGGCCGCAGCCGCCAACGCGACCGGTGTGGCACCTGAGTCTGGCCTGAAGGCGCGGAGAGGCGGAGGAGCGTCCCGAATTCGGGGCGCTGCCTTCGTCGTTCGAGAGGTGCTGTTCGCCAGAAGGCGTTTGTTGCGGGCAATGTGCTGGATGATTTCTCGCGGCCGAATGAAATTGATCTAGATCGGGAGCGGATCGGTCCCGAGAAAAGTCCCGACCGGACGGTTGGATATATCTCCGAAATGTTCCATTCGCCGGTATGGCACAAGATAATTGCGAGCCTGTTGTGGTTGCGGAGCGATCGCTCATTTGTGGATCCTTGCAAAACGTATCCTGCAAAATCGACGAGCTGTGACCGGCGCCAATCGGCGTGTCGCAGGTAAATGGTCTGTTTCCAAACCTTTTTGGGTAGTTACTTCAGGTTTTAGAGGAATTTTGGGTGGCTAGTTGAAACGAGCCGTTCCGTTGCTGGCAACCCTCGCTTACACTCGGTAGGCATCGGCTGCTGTCGAGTGTCCCGCAGCACCTGCACTCGGCCGTGCGCCTGCGTTCGAGTGCGAAATGGGGTTGTGACACATATGGATTCGCGGACCGTCGCATTAATTAGAACGACGTTCAAGGCGGTTGCTGCAGAAGACGGTGGCCCCGAGAAGCTCGCCCGTTCTTTCTATGCCATTCTGTTTACCGAACATCCGCAAGTTCGCGACTTCTTCCCCGCGGCACTCGACGCCCAGCGTGATCGCCTCGTCAAGGCTATCGCCTATGCCGTCGACCGTCTGGAAGAACCGAACAAGCTGCTGCCCTTCCTAGCGCAACTCGGCCGCGACCATCGCAAGTACGGAGTTGTCGCCGAACACTATTCGGCCGTGGCGACCTCGTTGAAGGCCGCGATGAAGGCCTACGCCGGGACCGAGCTGTGGACCGACGAGGTGGAGCGCGCCTGGGACGCCGGACTCGGCGTTATCGCCGACACCATGATCAGTGCGGCGGAGCAGGAGAGCACCCCGCCGGTCTGGACCGGCGTCGTCGTCGAACACCGTGAGGTCCTGCGCAATCTCGCCGTGGTGCGGTTGAAGCTGGACCAGCCCATGCAGTACGCGCCAGGTCAGTACATGAGTGTGCAGATCCCGTCGCGGCCACGCATGTGGCGGTACCTGTCCCCGGCCATTCCCGCCAATCCCAGTGGCGAGATCGAATTCCACATTCGGGGCGTCACCGGCGGCTGGGTCAGTCCGGCCATGGTCGGGCACACCCGGGTCGGCGAACAGTGGCTCATCGGGTCGCCGCTCGGCGGACTCGGCGTACCCCGCAATACCCGGCGCAAAATGCTCATGGTCGGCTGCGGTACCGGCATCGCACCGCTGCGCGCACAGCTCATGGCCATGACCCAGCGGCGATCCAATCCGAAGGTGGATGTCTTCGTGGGCGGGCACTATCCGTGCGATCTCTACGACCTGGAGACCTTGAGTCAACTCGCCTGCGAGAACAAATGGCTCACGGTCACGCCCGTCACCGAGAGCGATGAGAATCCCTGGTGGGTATTCGGTGACAGCGAGGCACCGGAGAAAGAGCTCCCCGGATTGCAGCCGCGTCAAGTCGGCCAGATCGGCAAAATCGTCGCGGGCTACGGATCTTGGGCCGACCGTGATGTACAGATCGTCGGCTCACCGTCGATGGTGCAGACCACCAAGTTCCGGCTCATGGCCGCCGGAATGCCAACCGCGAACATCCGCCACGATCCCCTGTTCTGAGATCCGCGGCGAGGCATGACGCCCGCCGCAACTTGCTGCTGCGAGGCTCCGCGAGGCGTGACGCTGTCCGCATCTGCTGTTGCCAGGTTCCGCGAGGCGTGACGCCGTCCGCATCTGCTGTTCCGGGGTTCCAGCGAGGAGTTCGATGCCCTTATCTCACACCTGCGCCGCTCTCGCGCAGCGAGAGCGGCGCGAGATCACAGAGCCCGGTCGATTCAGAACCCTTCGTAGCGAATGGCTTCCGTCGGTGCGCCATTGGCAATGAGGCTGTCGACAGCCAGCTGGACGGGGGCGGCATTGCCGCACACCAGGATTTGATGGTGGTCGAGGGGACCGAAGCGGTTGATGGCGTCGGCCAGAGTGCCGGGCAGCATCTCCTGTGGCTGGAAGCCGATATCCACGCGGGACGCCTCGTACCACTGGTCGACCCAGTCCGGTTCGTCCTCCGAATGGACCACGGGAATTACTGTGAGCCAAGGCAATTCACCGGCCAGCAGGTAAAGCATATCGGAGGCGTACAGGTCACGGGGGTGGCGTGCGCCGACGAGGAGGTGGGTGCGCGGGGGTGCGGCGCGGCGAGCCAGATCCAGGATCAGCGAACGCATCGGCGCGAGTCCCGGCCCCTCGGCGAGCAGCACCACATCGGTGGCATCCGGTGCGACCGCCAGCCAACCCTCGGGGGCGCTGATCTGCCACTGATCGCCGGGGCGGGTGTCGGTCACAATGGCCGGACTGCACCAGCCACCCGGCACCGTTCGCACGTGGAACTCCAATTTGCCGTCCAGCGACGGTGGCAGCGCGGGATACAGGCGCCGCACCATGTTCGGGTGTTGCGGCACCCGTACCTGCACCGATTGCCCGGCCGCGAACGGCACGAATTCGCCGATCAGCCGGATAACGGTCCAGTCCGCGCGAATCCGATGCGCACCCACCACGGTCGCCGCGTACTCCGCATTCTCCAACGCGAGCGCGCCGGTCTCATCCGGGCCGATCGTCACCGCATACCTCCCACAATCGAAAACAACATGCGCCCATCCCGCAGCGTGGCTACGCCGTCATCCGGGTCGTCATCCGAGGGTTTCGCCACCTCGTCATCCCGGAATGCTCTTGTCCTGGATCCACACCCGTTGAGCCGCAACCAATGTGGTGGATTCCGGCCAAAAGCACGCCGGAATGACGGGCTCGGTCCCACATCGGGTGTCGGCTCGGTCCCAGACCGGGGGCGGGCTCTGCCTCACACCGGATCCGAGTTGATTACGTAGTCGGGCGTCCCCACCGACAGCAGCGCGCGCCGGGTGTCGGCGATCATGCGCGCCGATCCGGCGATCTGGATCTGGCGATCCGACCACGCGCCGAAGCTCGCCACCACCGCGCCCAGATTGCCGATCAGCCGTCGGTGCATGCCGTACGGCGTCTCGGCGGGCGGATACGGATGCCACCACGGATTGGATTCGTTCTCGCACACCGGCACCACGGTGAGCCACGGATTGGATTGCGACAGCTGCCACATGTTCTCCACGTCGTAGAGATCGCACGGGTAGCGGCCGCCCATGAACAGGTGTACGCGCGGGTTGATGCCGCGCCTGCCCATTTCGATCAGCTGTGCGCGCAGCGGCGCGATGCCGGTGCCGGAGCCGATCATCAGGACGTCCTTGCGGGCCTGTAGATCCACATGCAGTCCGCCGAGCGGCGCGGCGATCATCCAGCGGTCGCCGACCTGGGTTTCGTTCACAATGGCCGGACTCACCCACCCGGTGCGCACCTTGCGGACGTGGAACTCGATCTCGCCGTACGGGTTGGTGGGGATGGCTGGGGATAAGTAGCGCCACATCTTCGGCCGCTGTGGAATGGCGATCGGCACGTACTGTCCGGCCAGATACGGAATCGGCGTATCGGACTGCAGCCGCACAATGGCGAGGTCGTCCACCACTCGCCGGTGCCCGACCACCGTCGCCTCCCAATACGGCTGCGATTTATCGGAATTCGCGCCGATGGCCATGGAGGCCGAGATGAGGATGGTGATATCGCGCCAGCCCTCCTCGAGGCCCCGATTCCACTGCCCGGTCCCGTTGTAGCTACGGAACGCCGACAGCAGCGCGCGCCCCGCGATGTCGTAATGGGCCGCCTCGACCCCGTACTTGCGGTGATCGCGGGCGAGTTGCTCCAGGAAGCGCTGGGCGCGATCCCAGTCCTCCAGATTGTCGAGGACGAACTGAATAGCCGTCATCACCCGCTTGGCCTGCATATCCATCGCTGGCGGGAACAGCTCACGCAGAGCCGGAATCTCTGCGAAGAGGTGACCATAGAACGCGCTGATCAGTCGCTCCGGCCCATGCGGGGCTTCAACGACTGCCCGGAAGTTTGCGCGGACCAGCGCAGCCGAACGCGCATCCACGACGTCGAGCTCCCTTTCGTGTGTACTGCCTGGGACGCGCCGGGATTTTCAGCGGTCCTCCGCGACAAGTATCCCTGAAAAGAGCAAGGTCGCACGGATATGGCCAACGCCACTCGGACTCGACGGCCGCTGGCGCCCCCGAAGCTCAGATGACCAGGACCGTTTTACCCCGCGCACCGGAGGCTCCGACAACACCCGCGGCCTCCGCCAGCGGGACGGCATTGTCGATCGGAACCACCAGGTCGCCGTCGGAGGTGCGCTGGAGCAGCTGTGCCAATCCCGCCGCACTGCCGGTGGAGTTGATATTGCCGCATCTGATGCCACGCGTTTGCAGGGTCGCCTCGTCGACCGATCCGATGGTGCTGAAGACCGCGCCACCGGGGTGCACCAGCTCCGCGAGTTCGGCCAGCGCCGCGGGGGAGCTCACCAGATCGAGTACCGCGTCGATACCGCCGGGATGGGTGGTGCGCACCGAATCGGCGACGGACGGCTGGTAGAGCGCGGGCTCGGGGGAGTCGGAGACGGGCACCTTGCGGCTGTAGTCGATTACCTCGGCGGCACCCAGTCGGATCATGCGGTCGGCGTCGTCGGGGCGGGCGGTGGCGATGACATGCGCACCCGCGGCCGCTGCGAGCTGGACGAGGAAGGAACCGACCCCACCGGCCGCGCCCATGATCAGTACGGTTTGCCCGCTGCGGACCCCGGCGGCCTCGATCAGGTCGGCGGCGGTGAGTCCGGCGGTGGGTAGCGCGGCGGCCGCGAGGGCGGTGACATTGTCTGGAATCTTGGCTATCACGCTATTGCGTGGAACCACGATGTACTCGGCGAAGGTGCCGTGCCCGACCGGTGGGATCAGCCATTTGCCCGCGACCCGGTCGCCGACCTCGAAGCCGGTCACCCCCTCGCCGATATCCGCGATCTCGCCCGCGCCGTCGAGGCCGGGGATGAGCGGGAATTCGTGCGGTAGCTGACCTTTCAGCGCCCCCTCGATGATCTTGTGATCGAAGGGATTCACTCCGGCCGCATCGAGGCGGATCCGGATCTGGCCCGGTCCGGCCAAGGGGTTGGGCAGATCGGCGGGTTCGGGCTTGCCGAAGAACTCTCGGACGACGATCGCGCGCATGGGACTCCATTCGTTTGGACGAGCCGGTACCGCGTCAACGAACGATCAAGGTCATCGTAGGCACGGCGGGGCCGAGACTTGGGAGATTCGGGGCAGTCGGTTTCCACTGTGGCGCGTAGCGTTATCTGTGACCTACACCGCGTTATCCGGGACCTTCGCCGCTGGCGCGAATGCCCCGAAATTCGTCAGACTTGAGCGGAACAGACTCAACTCCTGTCGCGTTGGATAAGGCAGCGACTAGTAGGAAAGGGGACCCGTGGACTCGTTCAATCCCACCACCAAGACTCAGGCGGCCCTGACCGCCGCACTCCAGGCAGCCTCGGCCGCCGGAAATCCGGAGATCCGTCCGGCACACTTGCTGGTGGCGTTGCTGGATCAGACCGACGGCATCGCCGCCCCGCTGCTCAAGGCTGTCGCCGCCGATTCGGCCACGATTCGACGCGAGGCCCAGGATATTGTCGACCGGCTGCCTCGGGCATCCGGCGCGACCGCCACCCCGCAGCTCGGGCGGGAAGCCCTCGCCGCCATTACCGATGCCCAGCGGCTGGCCACCGAGATGGGGGACGAATACGTCTCCACCGAACATCTCATGGTCGGGCTGGCCACCGGTGACTCCGACGTATCGCAGCTGCTGCTGAAGTACGGCGCCACCGCCGACGCACTGCGCGAGGCGTTCACCCAGGTGCGCGGCACTACCCGCGTCACCACACCCGATCCGGAAGGCAGCTACCAGGCACTGGAGAAGTACTCCACCGATCTGACCGCCGCCGCCCGCGAGGGCAAACTCGATCCGGTTATCGGGCGCGACACCGAGATTCGGCGCGTGGTGCAGGTGCTCAGCCGCCGCACCAAGAACAATCCGGTGCTCATCGGTGAACCCGGTGTCGGCAAGACCGCCATTGTCGAAGGTCTGGCTCAGCGCATCATCGCCGGAGACGTGCCGGAATCCTTGCGCGGCAAGCGACTCGTCTCCCTCGATCTCGGTGCGATGGTCGCGGGCGCGAAGTACCGCGGTGAATTCGAGGAGCGGCTCAAGGCCGTTCTCGAGGAGATCAAATCCAGTGCGGGACAGATCATCACCTTCATCGACGAATTGCACACCATTGTGGGTGCGGGTGCGACCGGTGAATCCGCCATGGACGCGGGCAACATGATCAAGCCCATGCTGGCGCGCGGTGAACTGCGAATGGTCGGCGCGACCACGCTCGACGAATACCGGCAGCACATCGAGAAGGATCCGGCATTGGAGCGGCGGTTCCAGCAGGTGATGGTCGGCGAACCGTCCGTGGAGGACACCGTCGGCATTCTGCGCGGGCTCAAGGAGCGGTACGAGGTGCACCACGGTGTGCGCATTACCGACTCCGCGCTCGTCGCGGCCGCGGCACTGTCGGATCGGTACATCACCTCGCGGTTCCTGCCCGATAAGGCCATCGACCTGGTGGACGAGTCGGCCTCGCGGCTGCGCATGGAAATCGATTCCCGCCCGGTCGAAATCGACGAGGTGGAGCGGCAGGTACGCCGTCTCGATATCGAGGAGGTCGCGCTCGCCAAGGAGACCGACGAGGCGTCCAAGCAGCGGCTGGAGAAATTGCGCGCGGAGCTGGCGGATCTGCGCGAGAAGCTCAATCAGCTGACGACCCGCTGGCAGAACGAGAAGCAGGCCATCGACTCGGTGCGGGCCGTCAAGGAGGAGCTGGAGACACTGCGCGGCGAATCCGAACGCGCCGAACGCGACAGCGACTACGCCAAGGCGGCCGAACTGCGCTACGGGCGCATTCCGCAGCTGGAGAAGGAACTCGCGGAGGCCGAACAGAAGGCCACCGGCGCGGCCGACGGCGAGGTCATGCTCAAGGAGGAGGTCGGACCGGACGATATCGCCGAGGTGGTATCGGCCTGGACCGGAATTCCGGTGGGCCGCATGCTCGAAGGCGAAACCCACAAACTGCTCCGCATGGAGGACGAACTGGGCAAGCGCGTCATCGGGCAGCGCGAAGCCGTGCAGGCGGTGTCGGACGCGGTGCGCCGGGCGCGCGCCGGAGTGGCCGACCCCAACCGGCCCACGGGCTCGTTCATGTTCGTCGGTCCGACCGGTGTCGGTAAGACCGAGCTCGCGAAGGCCCTGGCGGACTTCCTGTTCGACGAGGAACGCGCCATGGTGCGGATCGATATGAGCGAGTACAGCGAGAAGCACTCGGTGGCTCGACTCGTCGGCGCCCCGCCGGGCTACGTCGGTTACGACCAGGGCGGTCAGCTCACTGAGGCGGTGCGGCGGCGGCCGTACACGGTGGTGCTCTTCGACGAGATCGAGAAGGCGCACCCGGATGTGTTCGACATCCTGCTGCAGGTGCTCGACGAAGGTCGGCTCACCGACAGCCAGGGCCGCGCGGTCGATTTCCGCAACACCATCCTCATCCTGACCTCGAATCTCGGTGCGGGCGGTGAACGCGACTTCGTCCTGGCAGCGGTGCGCTCGGCATTCAAACCGGAGTTCCTCAACCGCCTCGACGATGTGGTCATGTTCCACCCGCTCGACGAGGAACAGCTGGAGAGCATTGTGGATATCCAGCTCGACCAGCTGGGCAAGCGGTTGGCGCATCGGCGGCTGGAGCTCGAGGTCAGCGATTCGGCCCGCTTCTGGCTGGCCGTGCGCGGCTACGACCCGGCCTACGGCGCCCGCCCGCTGCGCCGGCTCATCCAGCAGGCCATCGGCGACACCCTCGCCAAGGAATTGCTGGCCGGTGAGATCAAGGATGGCGACACCGTGAAGGTCAGCGTCAGCCCGGGCGGGGACACGCTGGTCGTCGGGCGATGATCCGGTAAGTGGTGAGATTCACGGCCCCGGAGGATTGGTTCCTCCGGGGCCGTTCTCGTACTCGACGCCCCCATTCGTGCCGGTTTTGCGAAGAGTGGTCCACCGATCGGCGGCGCAGTTCGCCGCTCTCGCGGCACTCTCGGCATACCCTGGAGGCCATGACGAATCCGAACGATCCGTGGTCGCGCCGACCCGAGTCGGGATCGGTCGACGGGCCGACCGAGCGGGTCTCGCCGTCCTCCGGGTCCTCCGAGCACACCTCGGAGTTCGGTGACGCGTACGGGCCGACCGAGACATTCGGGCAGGCGGGCGGGCCGCACGAGCAGACCACCGCCTACGACTACTTCGGGCAGCCGCCGGGTCCCGATGCCACCCGGGTGATGCCGCCGCATGACGCGCACTGGGGCGGATACGAGTCCGGCGCGCCCACCGGGTACCCCCCGACCGCCGCCTACGGCACGTCCGGATATCCGGGACCTCCCCCCGGCGGGCCGGGATATCAGACCGCCGGGTCGGGATATCAGACCTCGCCGGGCGGGCCGGGCGGACCGGTGCCGCCGGGTGGTTATCCGCCGGGATATCCGGAGCAGCCCGGCCCACCGGGGCCACAGCGCAAGACCGGGATGTGGATCGCGATCGGCCTCGGCGCGCTGGCTCTCGTCGCGATCGCCGGTGTGCTCGTGGGAACACTGCTGGCGGACAGGGATTCGTCGAACAGCGCCGCCGCCACCTCGACTCAGAGCACCCAGGCGCAGCTGCCGACCGGCACCAGCCGTACCTCCGCACAACCACTGCCCAGCGGTGTTCCACAGATCCCGGGCCTCGGCGATATCGATGAGCTGGGTGCGACCATGGGCACCGTCGCCAGCAATGACGGCGCCACCCTCACCGTGGAAACCCTGTCGGGCACCACGGTCACCGTGCACACCAATGAGCAGACGCAGGTGATTTCGCTCGGCAGTACAACGGTCGAGGACCTACCGGTGGGTGAGATGGTCATGATTCAGGGAGACAAGGCGTCCGACGGATCGGTTACCGCGAAGATCATCATCAGCACCATGCTGCCCGGCGGAACCCGATGAACGGCAGACACTTTCGAACCCGCCGGATCGAAGCGGAGGCCAAAAGACACAGCACACCGGGCGTTCTCATGCCCGGCTGGATAGGGTAGGCGGCGATGACGGCTATATGGTTCGGGTTGGCGGCGATCGCGCTGGTTGGTGCGATCGTGCTGCTCTATTTCGATCGGCAGCAGCGACAGCGCACCGGTCACATCCGGCAGGTCTGGGCGAAATCCCAGGGCTACACCTATGTTTCGGTGGAGCCCGCGCTCGCCAATACCTGGCGACGCGGCGCCCTGGCGAAGCTCGGGTACCTGTCGGCCGTGGATGTGGTGTCCGGTAACCGCAAGGGCGAGAAGTTCGTGCTGTTCGATCTGGAGGACGCCGCCACCCTGGTCGCGGTGCGTCGTCAGATCGGCTCCGATATCGATATCGACCTGCGACTCAAGACCGCCGCGCCGCCCAAGGACCACGACCTCGAATTGCTCGGGGCCATCGGCGGCCGCGTCGTCTTCGCCACGAATCCCGATATCGCCCGGCACGCCGTCGATCAGCGCATGGTGGCGTTCATCGAATCGCTGCCCGATACGGTGCACATGCTGTGGAGCGAAGGTAATTGGACCCTCGGCATGCTGCACGTCAATTCCACCTCCCGCGACTGGGAAATGGCCATTGACGCGGTACTGCGCCTGTCCGGATTGCTGCACGTCCTGCCCCCGGTGGTCGGTGGACCCGAAGTGCGTGGCGGCGGGCGCGGTCCGGCTCCGGAACAGCATGATGGCGCCCGGCCGCAGCGCGGCTCCACCATCGTGGTCGACGACGAGGACGACGAGGACGACGACTACGACGGGCACGACCAGTACGGCGACTACGGCGATCAGGAACCGGCCCGAGTCGCCGAGCCGCCCCGTCAGCTGCCGCCGCGTGCCGGTGACCCCCTGCCGTTCCCCGAGGACGACGCGGCCGACGATTACGCGCCCCTGGTGAAAGATATCGCCGGGGAAAGCGAACCGGACGCCGAGGCCGAAGGTTGGCGTCCGGCGCTCAAGGTGGTGCCGGATCCGCGCGGCCGCGTCCGCCGCAACTGGCCGCCCGCACCCGAGGACGAATGGGCCGAGGAGGACGAGGACACCGAGCGTCCCGAACCCGCCGAGGACTCCGATGAGGAGTGGGACGAGGACTGGCGTGACGGCGACGATGACGAGCGTGACGGTCGCGAGGAGCACGGTGAATTCCGCGACGATGAGCGCGACGACCCGCCGGGTGGACCGTTCCATCCGGGGTTCCGGCCGTATCAGGGGCCCGCGCCGCGCTGACGCGGCGGGCCTTCGGCGGCCCTGACCGCACCCGCCGTCGAGTCGGGTACGCGACAATGCGATACAGCCGCATCCTTTTTCGCTAAGGTGCGACAGCATTCACATCCCATCCGGGGCAGCAGGACCCTGCCGCGATTCCGCGGCACGGTCGGCCCCCTTCCCGGGACGTGATGCCCTATCCGCAATGACGCGGAGATTCATCCCTTGGACCGTCGTACCTTTCCGGCCGAGTGTGAGGTAGTCGATTCCTATGACCGAGTTCTCTCCCGTTTCGCGCCTGCCCGGCGCGGTTCGTCCTGTGGCCCTCGTCACGGGGCCGACCTCCGGTATCGGTCGGGCGTACGCGACCCGGCTGGCGGCACTCGGTTACGACCTGGTGCTGGTGGCCCGTGACGAGCGGCGACTCGGTGCGTTGGCCGCGGATCTCGAGCTGCGGTTCGGGGCTCGAGCCGAGGTACTGGCCGCCGATCTGGCACAGGAGCACGACCGGGATCGGGTGGCGCGGCGACTCGGCGAAGGCGTCGAATTCCTGGTCAACAATGCGGGTTTCGGCCTTTCTCGGGAGTTCTGGACCGTGGACCCGGAGCGTCTGCAGGCGCAGCTCGATGTCAATGTCACCGCGGTGATGCGATTGACGCGGGCCGCGCTGCCGCCGATGCTCGCCGCGGCCAAGGGGTCGGTGGTGAATGTGGCCAGCCTGGCGGGGCTCATCCCGGGTAGGGGTTCGACGTACTCGGCCTCCAAGGCCTACGTCGTATCCTTCTCGGAAGGGCTGGCAGGTGGGCTGGCCGGAACCGGCGTTCGGGTGCAGGCTCTATGCCCCGGATTCGTCCGCACCGAATTTCACGAACGAGCCGGTATCGAGATGGGTTCGCTGCCGCGGCCACTGTGGCTGACCGTGGACGAGGTGGTGGCCGGTTCGCTGCAGGATCTGGAAAAAGACCGGGTGATCAGCGTGCCCGGTATGCAGTACAAAGCCGTTACCGCGGTCGCCGGACTGATACCGCGGTCCCTCGCGGCCCGCCTGAATCGGGGCCTGTTCAACGCACGTGGAAGGACGTAGACACAGATATGCAGGTAACGACGACAGACCGGGACAGACTCGCGAACCTGGTGCGCGATCTCGCCGTCGTACACGGCCGCGTCACCTTGTCCTCGGGCAAGGAAGCCGACTACTACGTGGACCTGCGCCGGGCCACTCTGCACCACGAAGCGGCCCCGCTGATCGGGAAGCTGCTGCGCGAGCTCGTCGCGGACTGGGATTTCGATTCCGTCGGCGGACTCACCATGGGCGCGGACCCGGTGGCTGCCGCCGTCATGCACGCCCCGGGCCGCCCCATCGACGCGTTCGTGGTGCGCAAGGCCGCCAAGGCGCACGGTATGCAGCGGCAGATCGAGGGCCCGAATGTGGTCGGCAAACGGGTGCTGGTGGTCGAGGACACCACCACGACCGGTAACTCGCCGATTACCGCGGTGCGCGCGCTGCGTGAGGCCGGGGCGATTGTGGTGGGTGTGGCGACGGTGGTGGATCGGGAGACCGGCGCAGCTGAGGTGATCGCGGCGGAGGGGCTGGAGTATCGGTCCATTCTCGGGCTCAAGGATCTGGCTCTGGGCTGATTCAGATTGCTGGGATAACCTGAACGCTGGTTCATTTCTTCGATGGTGAAGGGTCGTGTGAGTCCCCTGTGGTCAGCATTGCACTGAATAAGGGACACCAGAACGTTGCGATGCTCGGCATCGGGGCCTACCGGCCTCAGCGTGTGGTGACCAATGCCGAGGTGTGCGAGGTACTCGACTCCACTCCCGACTGGATCTTCGAGCGCACCGGTATCCACAACCGGCGCTGGATCAGCGGCGACGAGACCCTGCGCACCATGGCGGCGGCGGCGGGCGAACGCGCCATCGCCAATAGCGGTATCGACCGGTCGAAGATCGGCACCCTGATCCTGGCGACGTCCAGCTGGCTGACCCTCACCCCGCACGGCGCCCCACAGGTCGCCTACGACCTCGGTATGAACGGCATCGCGGCCTTCGACCTCACCTCCGGGTGCGGTGGTTTCGGCTACGGCCTCGGCGTCGCGGCGGATCTGATCCGCTCCGGCTCTTCCGAGTATGTGCTGCTGATCGGCGCGGAGACCATGACCGTCGGCCTGGACCCGACCGATCGCGGCACCGCCATGATCTTCGGCGACGGTGCGGGTGCGGTCGTGGTCGGGCCGGCCGAGGAGAACGGCATCTCGCCCACGGTGTGGGGCAGCGATGGCGAGAACGCGTCGGCCATCATGCAGGACGTCGATTTCCTCGAGTACATGCATCGGGCGCAGGCGCTACAGGGCACCGATCCGGAGGTCGAACCGGTCGGCCGGATGTCGCTGCGGATGCAGGGCCCCAAGGTGTTCCGCTGGGCCGCCGTCACCCTGCCGCGGGCGCTGGCCAGCGCCATCGAGGTCTCCGGGGTGGCCAAGGAGGACATCGAGGTCTTCATTCCGCATCAGGCCAATGCCCGGATCAATGAGCTCATGAAGAAGAATCTCGGTCTGGCCGACGAGATTCCGATGGCCAATGATGTCGAGAACACCGGCAATACCTCCGCGGCGTCGATTCCGCTCGCCATGGAGGAAATGCTGGTGACCGGTAAGGCCAAGGGCGGTCAGCTGGCGCTGCTGCTCGGCTTCGGCGCGGGTCTGTCCTACGCGGGCCAGGTCGTGACGCTGCCGCCCGCTCCGGCCGAGCCCAGCTTCTGAATCGATTCGACTGATGGCGAGTGTTTTTCGCGCCGGATTCCTAACGGCCGCGGCGGTGACGGTCTTCGGTGCCGTCACCGGCCGCGACCGGCTGCAATGGGTGGCCAAGCCGCTCATGATGCCACTGCTGGCGGCGGATGTGGCGCGCAGTGACGAGATGGCGGACGCCGATCGGCAGTTACTGCTGGGTGCCCTGGCGGCCGCCACGGTCGGCGACATACTGCTCATCGATCCCGATGACGATCGCCGATTGATCGCGGGCGCTTCCGCTTTCGCGGTCATGCAATCCGGATACGCCGTGCTGTGGCGACGCCGGGGTGCGCGACCCCGCGCCGCCATTGCCGTACCCCGGGTGGGTGCCTGGCTGGGCGCGGGTGCGCTCATGCGGGCCAAGGCTCCGACGGTCGCGTTGCCGCTCACCGCCTATGGCGCGTCGCTGGGTACGGCCGCGGTGCTGGCATCCGATCCCGCACTGGCCCCCGGGGCGAAAAACATTGTGGGCCTGAATATTCCGAACGCCGACCCGCGTAGCCGCCTCGGCCTGGGCGCACTGCTGTTCACCATGTCCGACGGCTTGATCGTGCT
This sequence comes from Nocardia uniformis NBRC 13702, assembly GCF_001613345.1. Classification (GTDB taxonomy): domain Bacteria; phylum Actinomycetota; class Actinomycetes; order Mycobacteriales; family Mycobacteriaceae; genus Nocardia; species Nocardia uniformis. The sequence goes on from NZ_BDCE01000102.1 coordinate 51,166, forward strand.
GCGCCGAATCTTCGCCCGCAGCAGTCGTTCCCGGAGGGTGACCGAGGGGGTCATTCTGGGGACCTATGCGGCGGCACAGTATCTGCTGACCGATCCGCGCGCGCACTCTTCCTGACACCATCATCCACGCATCTTCCCCGTCATCCCGGCGTGCTTTCGGCCGGGATCCACGTCCTCATCAGAAGTGTGGATTCCGGCCAAGAGCACGCCGGAATGACGAGGGACGGGGGCTGCCGGGAGTCGGCGGGTTCAGGGGCTCCGGAGTGCGAACAGTAACGCCTGCCCCTCCTCCGATTCCGTCCACCATTCCGTATGGCCGAGAAAGTAATCGCGGTAGGCGATTTCGGCATTGGCCTGATTGCCGCCCGGGATGACGCCGAGGAAGTAGTCGATCTCGGAGAGTTCATATTCGCAATGCACCAGCGGTAGTAGTTCGGGTAGTGCGTGGCGCTCAGCGCTGGTGAGTGGGCGCACCGCCTCGTAGGCGTGCATCAGCGTGCGCACCTGCTCGAACCGCACGGCGGCCGAGCCGCCGTCGCGCAGCGAAATCCAGTCCACGGCACAGCGTTCGATCGCGGTGGCGATGTCGTGTACGGCGGTGCTGCGGTCGCAGAGGCCGAAGTCGATAACGGTGCAGACCTCGCCATCGCGCCACAGCAGATTGGTGCCGTGCCAATCATTGTGTGTCCACAGCGGTTGCAGGTCACGCAGCACGGGGCGCAGTCGGTGATAGGCGGGCAGGTGGACGCGTTCGATATCGGTGCGCCAGGGTCGATCGGACAGGAACATGCCGAGAGCGGGCCGGATGGCGGCCTGACGCTCCAACTCACCCACCGGATCGGCGGAGGAGAAGATGGTGAAACCGGCCTGGAGCGGGTGCGGCGGACGCGGTGGGGCGGTGTATCCGGCGGCGGCCAGATGCAGTCGCGCCAACATCCGACCGGCGGCCGCGGCATCATCGAGGGACAGGTAGGGCGACCACGAGAAGGTGCCCTGGTACCGGTCCGTACCGATACCGACTTCCTGTACCTCGTAGGTGAAGTCGCCGATTTCGCGGGTGTCGAGAACGGCGGGGACGGGGATGTCGTGCGCGCGCAGATGGTCCATGAAGGCATGCTCTTCGCCGAGCGCCGTCGCGGTCCGGAGGCTGTGCGGCAATCGTTTGACAATGACGGAACGTCCGGCACCGGTACGTACCCGCGCCGTCGCCGACAGCGGCCGGGGACTGCGCCATTCGATGGTCGCGTCCGCGCCCACCATGTCCGCGACCTCCGCGGAAGTCAGTGGTGGCCAATCGGGTTCGACCATCCGGTCGTGACCCATTCCGTAGACGCGACCGTCCGTCATGCGGTCGGCCTGTCCCCGTCATTCCGGCGTGCTTTCGGCCGGAATCCACCGCTCAATCCGACCAGGAGCGCCGTCGCCACGGCGGCGACCAGGAAAGAAAACAGCGACGCCGACGTCCACCAGGTGGCATGGATTCCGGTGGCGTCCTGGACCTTTCGCCAGAAATCGGCCCACCAGCTGATGGATCCCGGATTCAACAGCTGATAGGTCACGAAGCCGATGGCCCACGGCAGCAACATGAGTGGGCGGCCCGGGGAGTCCTGGTCCAGGTTCCAGGCCCGTCGGCCCCGGCCGAGGAAGAAGTCGACCATCAGGACGGCGGACATCGGCACGAAGACCGAGCCGATGAGGTAGAGGAAATTGGCGTAGCTGCTGAAGTCGCGCACCGGCAGCGCCAGCAGTGTCACGATCAGGCCGACACCGGCGGCGAGCACCCGGCGGTCCACGCGCGGCAGCAGATTCTGCAATGACATGGTGGTCGAATAGACGTTGGCGAAGGACTGGTCCGCCTCCCGCAGCACCAGGATCGCGAAGAAGGCCCAGCCCGCCGTGACACCGAGGAAGGTGTCGAAGATCTTGGTGGCATCACCACCGGCCTGCAGGATGGCGATGGTACCGAGGATGTAGCACCAGATCTGCGCGATCGAATAGCCGACCACGGTGGCCCCGGCGGAGGCGCGCACCGTACGGGAGTGGCGGGCGTAGTCCGCTGCTAGGGGTACGAAGGACACCGCGACCGCGAGTGTGGTGTCGACGGCGGGGAAGAATCCGCTCCAGCTGGTCTCGGTCGGCTCCGGCACCGGACTGCCCAGCAGTTGGACCGTGAAGTACACCATGGCGATTCCCACCGCCACGGTCACGTACTTGCGCAGCAGATGCACCACCCGCAGCGGCCAGATGGCCATCACAGTGGACAGCACGCCCGCCGCGATAATCACCAATCCGTGCGGCACCCCGTCATGGGTCATGGCCGAAACGCCGAGGGCGATAACGGTCAGTTCATAGACGCCCCAGCCGATGCACTGGACGATATTGGCGACGGTCGGCAGGAATGACAGTTTGGTGCCGAACAGTCCACGCAGCACCACCATGGCGGGCGCACCCGTCCGCGTGCCCACCGCCCCGGTTCCGGCGACCATGGCCGTGCCGACCACCGTGCCCAGTACGGTGGCGAGCAGCGCTCCGACCAGTGGCAATGGTGGATGCCCGGTCGGATAGAGCACATATGCGGCACCACTGAAGCCGATCAGGCTGACGCCGATATTGCCCCAGAAGGCGGCCTGATCGGTGAATCCGAGCGTGCGCGGAGGGGCGGTGTCGAGCAGTAGAGGCGCTTCCCGCTTCTCCTCTGGCGATAGTCCAGCAATCGTCACGCAGAGAGCCTACGGCTGCCCCGCCTCTCCCCAGCCGTCAGCGCGCGGCGGATAGCTCCCGCGTCTCCTCGGGTCGTCAGCGTGCGGCGGAGAGCCCCCTCGGCTCCCGAGTATTCAGCGCGGCGGCGAGCCGTCGACGTCCCCGCCTCGTCATTCCGGCGTGCTTTTGGCCGGAATCCACACCCCGGCAGTGATGGATCCCGGCCAAAACATGCCGGGATGACGGCGGCAAACACGGCGGGGTGACGGGACAGTGCCGACATCACGCCTGCACCCGATGTCACAGGCAGACAATGATCCGGTCGCGGTTATCCGGATCGACCCGAATCGAAAAGGTTTCGCCCACTTCGATTTTGGGTCGGTGGACCGGCTGCACGTCGAAGACGATGCTCCCGTGATAGGGCTCCGACCCCGGCACCACCAGCTCCAGGTCCAGCTCGGTGAGTTCGGTGCAGTGGTCGGTGGGCAGCAGCGGATGAACCCCTTCGATGGTGGCCCACCCTTCCAGGCCGTGCCGCAGGAGATGGCGGTCGGAGCGCGGTGGTCGCTGGGCCAGCAGCAGGCCGATGCCTAGGAAGCTTCCGAACAGACCGACCAACATGAAAACCTGCATGGGGAGTGTGCCCGGCGGCGTGCGGTGGCTGAGCCAGCCCAGCCAGATCACGAGGACAACCGAGTACGCGACGGTTATGCCGAGCACGGTGCGAAATACGCGCGCGTGGTTCATGGCAACCTCCACCAGCGCTTGGACTTCCAGGATAGGCGCTGATGGTGGCCTGTGTGGGTGAGTCCGGCGTGATCGTCGGGGGTCTCGGCTTTTGGCCGCAGCGGTGGATTCCGGCCACAAGCACGCCGGAATGACGAGCCACGCCGGGACGACGAGCCACCCCGGAATGATGAGCCACGCCAGAATGGTGAGCGAGGTCGCAATGACGGGCCGCGTCGCAATGACGAGTCACGTCGGGTTGGTGGGCCGCGTCGCAATGACGAGCCACGTCGCAATGACGGGCCACGTTGAATGACGCGCGGGGTGCGCTGGAACGGCGTGCCGGGTCGAGTGGGTCAGGCGGGGGAGCGGAGGGCGGTGAGTGCGTTGAGGTCGAGTGGCAGCGGGTGGCCGTCGAGTTCCAGGGTCACCCGGTCGCGGTACTCACCGACCGGTTCGTACTGCCCGGCGCGCCGCCGATACGCGGTGAGCCGCACCGGTCCGTCCACCTCCAGCAACCAGTAGTGCTCGATACCGACCGCCGCGTATTCGGCGGGCTTCATGATCCGATCCATCCGCCGCGATCCCGGCGCGACAATCTCGATGGCGGCCAGCACATCCGAGGGCGCGACCCGCGCGGCATGCCCCACCGATCCGCCGACCACCAGCACATCCGGCGCTCGCACGGTGGGCGGGAACTCCTCTTCGATCACCAGCTCGGTGCGCGCCAGCACCGCCAGTGGCGCGGGCAGCGCCGGTTCCAATTGCGCGGTCAAACGCCAGACCGCCAACTGATGGCGAGGGGGTTGCGGCGCGACGATCGCCACGCCGTCGACGAGTTCGCAGAGCAGATCGCCGCCCTCCCGCAGCGCCGACCATTCGTTCATGGTCAATAGGTGATCCGGCCACGCCCCAACCATTTTCACCGCTTCCGCGGATCTCGACCGCCGCATACATTCCAGTCTTCCACGGCCCGCTACCGCCCGGCATCGTTTCGTTTGCTGTGGAAGACTGCGGGGGTGGCCGAGACCGGTGGGCTGATTACCAACGTTTCCGACACCGCGCGCTGGGTGGCCGCCTACCGGGCCGCCGAATCCGAGCGCCCCGACGCGCTCTTCCACGATCGGCTCGCCGCCCGCGTGGCCGGTGACCGTGGCCGGGCCATCGCCGCCGCCGCACCGCGCTTCATGCGCAGTGGCTGGAGTCTGGTCGTCCGCACCAAACTCATCGATGATCTGATCGCCACCTCGCTCGCCGAGGGGTGTGATCGCGTACTCAAACCCAACTCGGCTGGACGCCGGTCGATATCGAGTCGCAGTTCGAGGCGGCGCACCGCTTCCATCGACTGCCGTGGTTCCTGAAGCCGTTCACGCTGTTCCCGCAACCGGATCCACACCAGCTGTCCGAGCAGCCCAAGACCCCGTGGAGCGCGGTCGTGCGCTTCAGCTGTGAGAGGTGAAAGTGCCGGTCAGCCTTTGAGTCTCAGTACCGCCAGCACCCGGCGGTGATGCGTATCCGAGGGCGGCAGGTCGAGCTTGAGGAAGATATTGCCGATGTGCTTCTCCACCGCGCGTTCGCTGACGGTGATCGAGGCGGCAATGGCGGCATTGGACAGGCCCTGCGCTATCAGCTCCAGCACCTCGCGTTCGCGCGGGGTGAGGCGGGCGAGCGAATCCTGTTGGCGGGTAGCTCCCATCAACTGACTCACCACTTCCGGGTCGAGAGCGGTGCCACCGGTGGCGACGCGCTGTAGTGCATCGACGAATTCCCGCACATCGGCGACGCGGTCCTTGAGCAGATAGCCGACGCCACCCGCGCCGGCGGCTAGAAGTTCGGTGGCATAGCGGGTTTCGATCCACTGTGAGAACACCAGGACACCGGTTTCCGGGGAACGGCGGCGCAGTTCGAGGGCGGCGAGCAGGCCCTCATCGGTGAAGGTGGGCGGCATGCGCACATCCACCACCGCGACGTCGGGGCGATGGGTGGCGACTACTTCGCCGAGGGTGGTGGCATCGCCGACCGTGGCCACCACGTGGTGGCCACGGTCGGCGAGCAGTCCGGTCAGGCCATCGCGCAGGATGGCATTGTCCTCGGCGATAACGATGCGCAGCGGGGTGGTCATCGCGGCACCGTGAGCGGTAGCACCATGGTCACCACGGTAGGGCCGTTGGGTGGACTCTCCACGGTCAGGTGGCCGTCCACGGTGCGGGCGCGGGCCGCCAAGCCGGAAAGACCGCCACCCACAAAGGAATCGCCATTCGGTGCGATGGGTTGCAGTGCGCCGCCCAGTCCGTTGTCGCGCACCGACAATGCGATCGCGTCGGTCCCGGCGGGCAGCACCGACAGCCAGACCTGCGTGGCAGCCGCGTGTTTGACCACATTCGTGAGCAGTTCCGCCGCCGAGAAATACGCGATCGCCTCGATGGCCGGCTCCGGGCGCTGCGGCAGCAGCACTCGCAGCTCCACCGGCAGCGCACAGCGGGCAGCGAGGGTCTCCAGGGCGGGTTCCAAGCCGAGATCCAGTGCGGGAGGGTGGATTCCACGCACCAGCTCGCGCAGTTCCGTCAGCGCCTCCTTGGATCCGGCGCGGGCCTCGTTGATGAGGTCGGTGGGATCACCGCCCGCGGCGACCCGATCTTCGGCGCGGGAGAGCGCCATGGCAATGCTGACCAGTCGCGCCTGGGTGCCGTCGTGCAGATCGCGTTCCAATCGGCGCAGGGTGGCCGCCGAGTTCTCCACCGCGGCACGGCGGCTGGCCTGTAACTCGACGAGCTGATGGTCCTTCTCGGTCGGAGTCAGCAGGGCGATCGCCAGCATGCGGTGCAGCCGGCACACCCCGCGCATTACCCAGATCATGAGGTAGCAGGCGATCAGACCGCATGCGGCGAAAGCGATCACCTTCGGCCAGGTGTCGACGAAGACGTTGCCGAACTGCGCCAGGGAAATGTGTTCCACGCCGTTCGAGTCGATATTCACGGGTTTCTCGATGACCCAGAAGATCGGTGATAGCACGATGAATACGCTGACGACCCCGATCATCAGCACCAGATATCCGACGACCACACCGAGCGCGGACTGCACGAGCAGGAAGGCCAGTGCCCGCCAGGAGGTCCGGTCGGTGAACGCGCTGCGCAGCCAGCCGAGGAAGCCGGGCCGCGGGGTGAACGGCGGCGGTGCGGGCAGCGGTGTGTCGAGCAGGTGCTCGGTGAGCGACCGATAGATCCGGCCCCACACCCGGCCGCCGAGAATCATCGCGGCGAATACCGGAATTCCGATGATGAAAATCGAGATGTACAGCCCGCCGCCGATTCCGAGGAAGAGATAAGTCACGCCCGCACAACCGAGAATGAAAGCGGCTACGAGATAGACCAATTCCTTCCAGGTGCGCGCCTCGATGGGGGCGCGCACAGCGGCGCGCAGCAGCGACGGGCCGGTGCGGTCGGGCTCCGGATCGGGCTTCTCCAGCGCCAGCGTTGGTTCGTCGGTCATCTCGCTCATGGCATCAATCGTTGTCGGGGCGGCTGGGAAACGCGATGGAGCAGGCCCGTAAGTCAATGGTGGGGCCAGCACCACCACCTAACATCATTGCTATGAGCTATCAAACGCCTCCACCCGGTTACCCCGCGTATCCGCCGGTGGATCACCCGCAGGCGGTTCTCATCCTGGTACTCGGCATTCTCAGTCTGGTGTTCTGCCAATTGGCCGGACCCGTGGCCTGGGTAATGGGCCGCAATGCCCTGCGCGAGATCGATTCCTCCGGCGGCGCGATGGGCGGACGCGGCATGGTGATGGCCGGTTACGTCTGCGGCATCATCGCGTCGATCTTCATCATCCTGGCCGTGATCGTGCTGATCCTCGCCATTGTGTTCGGTGTCTTCGTCACCACCAGCAGCGCGTAGTCGGCCGCGGCCGCGGGATCGAAATACGATGTGGCGGTGAGTTACCCCCCTTATGGTCCGTATCAGGGCTATCCGGCGTACGGCTACGGCCCGCCCCCGGAACACCCGCAGGCCACCACCATCATGGTGCTCGGCATCGTCGGCCTGGTGTTCTGCCAGCTACTCGGGCCGGTGGCCTGGATTATGGGCAGCAAGGCGAAACGCGAGATCGCCCAGTCCGGCGGCATGCTGGGCGGGCACAGCAGCGTAACCGTCGGATATATCTGCGGCATTGTCGCGACCTGCTTTCTCATGCTGGCGGTGCTGGTCTACGGCGTGGTGATTGCGATTGCCGTCGTCGGCGGCTCGAGCAGCGGTTACTGACCCCACTACGATTGCCGGGGTGAGTTCCGCCCCGATATCCGACGAAGCGCTCCCCGGTCCGACCGAGTGGGGCGAGCATCCGCACGGTGTCGGGCCGTGGCTCGCGGAATTCGGCACCGAGCCGCCGCTTGATCCGCATCTGGACCCGGAACTGCTCGCCCATGGTGACCGCCGCAATGTGGTGGACGCCTACCGGTACTGGACCCGGGAAGCCATCGTGGCCGATATCGACCGGCGGCGGCACCCCTTCCATGTGGCGATCGAGAATTTCGGGCACGACGCCAATATCGGGACGGTGGTGCGTACCGCCAATGCCTTCGCCGCGGCGGCGGTCCATATTGTCGGGCGCAAGCGGTGGAATCGGCGCGGGGCCATGGTCACCGACCGTTATCAGCACATCGTGCACCACTCCGATACCGATTCCCTGCTGGCCTTCGCGGCTGCCGAGGGGCTCACGGTGGTGGCGGTCGACAATGTGCCCGGGTCGGTTCCGTTGGAGACGGCGCGCCTGCCGCGCGACTGTCTGCTGCTGTTCGGGCAGGAGGGTCCGGGCGTGACCGAGGCCGCCAAACAGGGGGCGGTGCTCACCGTTTCCATTGCCCAGTTCGGTTCGACACGGAGTATCAACGCGGGTGTCGCGGCGGGTATTGCCATGCACTCCTGGATCGCTCAGCACGCGGATCTCACGACAGCCTGGTGAAATTCGGATCCGCGTCGCTTCCAAGATCATTCGAGACACGGTTCCATAACGAAATCCGGCACCGGATCGCGTGCCCGACTGGCACCATATGTCCTATGACTTCGCGGACCGGACGGCATGCGGAACCGACTGCCGCGCTGTGGTCCGAGCGCGCGGATATGGCCGAATCCGCCATTGTGACCCGGCATCTGCGCAATGTCTGGGCAATTCCGGGTACCACCCTCGGTGTGGTCGGCTGGCCGCCCACCAGGCGCGACCGTGCCTTCGCGTCCTGGCACTACTGGTGGCAGGCCCATCTCATCGACTGCGCGACCGACGCCGCGAACCGCGAGCCGACGCCGGTCCGTCGTCGTCGCGTCACCTCCGTCGCGCGCGGTATGCGGCTGCGCAATATCACCGGCTGGACCAATAACTACTACGACGATATGGCCTGGCTGACCATCTCGCTGGAGCGCGCCGAACGCACCCTCGGGCTCGACGAAATGCGCGGTGCGCTCACCACTTTGGAGAAGGAGCTGTACGACGCGTGGGCCCCGGAGGTCGGCGGCGGTGTGCCGTGGCGCAAGGGTTCCGACTTCTACAACGCGCCCGCGAACGGCCCGGTCGGCATCGCTATGGCGCGCCTGGGCCGCTACCAGCGCGCCCAGCAAATCTCCGACTGGATCGACGCGAACCTGCGCGATAAGGAATCCGGCCTGATTCTCGACGGCATTCATCTGCCGTCGGGTGAGATCGAACGGCCCGTCTACAGCTACTGCCAGGGCGTGGTGCTCGGACTGGATACCGAGTTGGCCGTGCACACCGGGGAACCGCGCCACACCGAACGCGTACTGCACCTGCTCGAGGCGGTCGAGGAGCATATGACCAGCGGCGGTGTGGTCAATGGCGGTGGTGGCGGCGACGGCGGCCTCTTCAACGGCATTCTCATCCGCTACCTCGCACTGGTCGCGGTCATGCTGCCCGGAGCCGACACCGTCCATACCAAAGCCAGGCGGACCGCCGCGTCGATCGTGCGCAATTCCGCCATTGCCGCCTGGGAGAACCGCCTGGAAGTGGAGGGCGAACCCCTCTTCGGCGCGGACTGGCGCAAACCGGCGCGACTACCCGGAACCGCCGGGGCCGGATACCTCACCGCCAATGGCTCGGTGACGGCATCGCGCACCCCGGAGCGCGATCTGTCGGTACAGCTTTCGGGGTGGAAGTTGATGGAGGCCGCGCACCAGGTCACCGCCGCGGGACTCTGACTCCTTGTCGCCCTCGGGTGCGGCCCCTCGTCATCCCGGAACGCTTTTGTCCGGGATCCACATCTCTGGCGGGCAGTGGATTCCGGCCAAAAGCACGCCGGAATGACGAGGGATAGGTGACCGGGACGAAGTCAGGCGCTCTGGCGGCCGTCGCCGACCGCGGCGCCATCCTCTATCTCGACCTCGAATTCCTCAGCGGGGCGCGACATCTCCACCCGGTACTGCCGGACGCCGACGATGGTGCCCAGCACCAGGCCGACGATCAGTGTCCCGACCACCACGGGCATCAACCACGACACTTTCTCCAGGAAACTGCCCGCGTAATACCCGACGAGCAGCAGTACCGGAGCCCAGAGGATCGCGCCGATGGTGGAGGCGATCGTGTACTTGCGGTGATCCATCCCGGCCGCACCGGCGACCAGTGGGCACAGCGTGCGGACCCATGGGATCCAGCGGGCGACCAGCACCGCGAAAAAGCCATGGCGATGTAGGAGTTCCGATACCCGCGTGAGATTGCGGGTATTGATGTACTTGCCGTTCTTTCTCGCCACCAGATGGTGCCCGGTGCGATGCCCGATCGCGTATCCGACCTGGTTACCGGCGATGGCGGCGATCATCGCCCCGATCGACAGCGCCCACACCTGCGCCTCGCCGGTGGCATGTGCGGCCAACACCACACCGGCGGTTATGAGCATGGAATCGCCGGGGAGGAACAGCCCGATAATGAGCGCGCACTCGAGGAATACGAAGGTCAGCACGATGGTCCACACCAGTGTCGGACCCGCGGCAGCCAAGGGCTCGAATCCGCTTGCCATCCACTGAGTCATGACTTGGGCACCATCCTCTTCGAAGAGCCATCTACGCTGTGCCTGTGTCGCGATCTACTCGAACTCATCTGCTCGATGGTCTGCGTGGCGGCCTCATGGGAATCGCCGAGACGGTACCGGGATTCAGCGGCGGTACCGTCGCGCTCATCACCGGTATCTACGATCGGTTGATCCTCTCGGCAGGGCATACCGTCAGCGGTCTCAGGTTGCTCGCGGTGGACCTGCCGCGCGGCGACGGGACCGCCCGGTCGGCGGCGGAGTTCCGCCGTGTGGACTGGCCGTTCATCGCGTCCGTCCTGGCCGGTATGGCGGTATGCGCCGTGCTGGCATCGAAATTGCTGGTGCCGCTGGTCGAGAACCACCCGCAGCAGACCTACGCGGTGTTCTTCGGTCTGGTGCTGGTCTCGCTGTGGGTCCCCTACTCCGAATCGGGGCGCCAGTGGTCGCCCGGGCTCTGGGCAGCAGCCGGCGTGGCCGCGGCGGCCGCCTTCGTCCTTACGGGCCTGCCGCCCTCGGAGATCAAGGATCCGCATCCGCTGCTCATTGTCGCGGTGGCCTCGGTGGCCATCTGCGCGCTCGTCATGCCCGGTGTCTCCGGATCGTTCATCCTGCTGGCCACCGGTATGTACACGGCCACGTTCACCGCGGTGAACGAGCGCGACCTTGGCTACCTGGCGCTGTTCGCGCTGGGCGCGTTCATCGGCCTGTCGGCCTTCGTGAAGTTGCTCCAGTGGCTGCTCGAGCATCATCACCGCGTTACGCTGGTGATCATGACCGGCCTGCTGGTCGGCTCGCTGCGGGCGCTGTGGCCGTGGCAGACCTGGGATGATGACGACAGCCGCGCCCTGCTCGCGCCGAGCAGCGACGTTCCGATCACGGTCGGGCTGATCGCGCTCGGGTCCCTGATCGTCGTCGCGGTCTTGGTGATCGAACGAAGGACGAGGGCAGTTCACCCCGCACACAGTACCGGTAGCGCGATAAGCGAACCGCGTGCTGACTCGACTCGTCACTGACCTAGGCTGTGTTCTGACAGAATCGACGGTGGCGACAGGATTGTCGTACGCAGCACACATACGGAGGTCATTGTGCCCATTGCGACTCCGGAGGTCTACGCCGAGATGCTCGGTCGGGCCAAAGAGAACTCCTTCGCCTTCCCCGCGATCAACTGCACATCGTCGGAGACGATCAATGCCGCGATCAAGGGCTTCGCCGATGCGGGCAGCGACGGCATCATCCAGTTCTCCACCGGCGGTGCCGAATTCGGTTCCGGTCTGGGTGTGAAGGATATGGTCACCGGTTCGGTCGCGCTCGCGGAGTTCGCGCACGTGATCGCCGCCAAGTACGACATCACCATCGCGCTGCACACCGACCACTGCCCGAAGGACAAGCTGGACGGCTTCGTTCGCCCGCTGCTGGCGATCTCGGCCGAGCGCGTGCGGGCCGGGCAGAACCCGCTGTTCCAGTCGCATATGTGGGACGGCTCCGCGATTCCGATCGACGAGAACCTCGAGATCGCCAAGGAACTGCTGAAGCAGGCCCACGCGGCCAATATCATCCTCGAGGTCGAGATCGGCGTTGTCGGCGGTGAGGAGGACGGTGTCGAGGCCGAGATCAACGACAAGCTCTACACCTCGCCCGAGGACTTCCAGAAGACCATCGACGCGCTCGGCGCCGGTGAGAACGGCAAGTACCTGCTCGCGGCCACCTTCGGCAATGTGCACGGCGTCTACAAGCCGGGCAATGTGAAGCTGCGTCCCGAGGTGCTGGCCGAGGGCCAGCGCGTGGCCGCCGCCAAGCTCGGCCTGGGCTCCGACGCACAGCCGTTCGACTTCGTCTTCCACGGTGGTTCCGGCTCGCTGAAGTCGGAGATCGAGGATTCGCTGCGCTACGGCGTGGTGAAGATGAACGTCGACACCGACACCCAGTACGCCTTCACCCGCCCGGTCGCCGGTCATATGTTCGGCAACTACGACGGTGTGCTGAAGGTCGACGGCGAGGTCGGCAACAAGAAGGTCTACGACCCGCGGTCGTACCTGAAGAAGGCCGAGACCTCGATGGCCGCCCGCGTGCAGGAGGCCTGCAACGACCTCGAGTCCGCCGGTCGTTCCATCAGCGCCAAGTAAGGTAGCCCTCGAGCGGAATCCGAACGAGGTGAGCGACGCGCGTGCCGCGGCGGCCAGGTATCCCAGTGATGCGAAATCGCCGCGGCCGTTTTCGACGCTTCGGTGTATGTCGAGGTGTAGGGCATGAATCTCGAAGTGCGGGTCCTCGGACCTGTGCAGCTGTCGGTCGGCGGCCAGGTGCTGCCGATCGGCGGACCGAAGCCGCGCGCACTGCTGGCCGCGCTGGCCGTGAACCGACGGCGGGCGGTCTCGTCGCAGGCGCTGGCCGATATCGTCTGGAACGATGAACCGCCGGACGCCTATCAGGCGAGCCTGCAGGTATTCGTCTCGAATATTCGTAAGACCTTGCGCCAGTCCGGAATCGATCCGGCGGCCGTCCTGCGGACCGAGGCCGCCGGATATCGGCTCGAAATCGAGGACGACCGATGCGACCTGGGTCGTTTCGAGAGCATCCGCCGCACCGGAACCGAGGCGCAGTCCTCGGGTAACTATGAGGCCGCCGCCCGGTTGTACGCCGAGGCGTTGGACCAGTGGAGCGGGCGGGCTCTCGACGATCTGAGCGGGCTGTCCTTCGCCGACAGCTTCGCCACCGCCATGGACGAGGAGCGGCTCCTGGTCGCCTCCGCCCGTATCGACGCCGAGATCGCCTGCGGGCGCGCCTCATCGGTGGTCGGCGAATTGGTATCCATGACCAATGCGCATCCGCTGCGCGAACCGCTGTGGGCGCAGTTGATTACCGCGCTGTACCTGTCCGGGCGCCAAGCCGATGCACTCGACGCGTGCCGCCGGGTGCGCACCGTGCTGGCCGATGAGCTCGGTATCGATCCGGGGCCCACGCTGGTGGCGCTCGAACAGCGGGTATTGCGGCAGGAACCCCTCGATACCGGGGAGTTGCGCGATGTCCAACGGATGGCCAATGCCATGACCGAGACGGTCACAGAAACGCCGCGCGCCGTGCGCAGCGGGCAATTGCGGCTACCCGACGGGCGGTCCATCCCCGTAGCCACCTCGGGTTTGAAGATCGGCCGCATGACCGATAACGACCTCGTTCTCGACGATCCCAAGGCCAGCCGCTACCACGCGCACATCACGCCCAGCCGGGCCGGACTGCTGGTCAAGGACCTGCACTCGGCCAATGGGGTGTACATCAATGAGGAAGCCATCGAAAGCGCGGCCATCCTCGCCGACGGTGACGCCATTCGGATCGGCTCGACGGTATTGACTTTCCAGGCCAGCCACTGACGCCCCGCAATCCCGCGCTATCCGGTGTCCGCCCCGTCATTCCGGCGTGCTTTTGGCCGGAATCCACACCCTGATCGGCCGGTCAGCCCCGGAAAAGTCCCGCGATATCGCTCAGTGCCCGCCGGTCTTCCAGATCCGGCGGCTGATGCCCGCTCTCGACGGTAATGGTGACTCTGTCCCCCGGCCGGATATTCAGATCCGCCCACGCCACGGCCAGTACGGGTGCGTTCACGATCAGATCGTGACAGCTGATGGTGATGCGCGAGGTGTAGTGCCCGCAGTGGGTCATGATCTCCTCGGCCAGCTCCTCGGTCAGCGCGCGGGTGGCCGTGAACTCCTCCATGTACATAGCAGCCGACTGTATTAGTCTGCTGCCCAGTTGGTTTCAATTCGTAGAGCGGGCTGCGGGTTCGCGAATATCGTTTCGCGACCCGCGTGTCGTGTAGCGGAAATCGGACGTCTGCCGAGGGTAGGGTCACTGGCCGTATGTGCCCGGTGTAGTTCGAGAGCGTCGAGAGGTTGGATTCATTGGCCAAGCGGGTGCTGGCGGCTGTTGGGGCAGTGCTGTGCGGAGCGGGGGTGCTGGTGGGTACCGACCGGACCGCGGCAGAAGCATTACCCGCCGAACCGGTAGCGGGTGTTGGACCGTGCCTGAGCGATCCCGCACCGGTGCACGAGGGTCTGCTCGGGAAGACGGTGGAGGTGCCGATTCCGTACCCGGTCGTCACGGTCGATCCGGGGCCGCCGAAGGAGAACGCCACGCGCGTGCAGATGGAATTGCCGTCCGACCCGTGCGTGAATCCCTGCCCCGATCTCACCGACGGGCCGACGGCGGCGCCGAATCTGCTCGAGCAGTTGGGGATTCCGCAATTGCGGTTGCGCCCGCAGCCCTTCCACTTCGCCTTCCCGAATCCCGACCAGCCCGAACTGCCGCCCGCTCCGGAACCGGCGGCACCACCGATCGACAGCGCGCCGCAGTCCCCGGCCCGGCCCGCGCCGCCGGTCGGGCAGGTGCGCGAGGTTGCCAAGCTGACCGGTGAGAATTCGGTGAACCGCACCGATAAGCGCTGGCAGGTCATGGGCACCGATCTCGGCATTATGTGGGAGAGTGCGCCCGGTGAGGTCGCGGTCGCCTTCGGCGACACGGTGGGCCACGACTTCCATCCGCCGGGTGGTTTCGGCAATGACTGGCGCAGCAATCTGCTCGCCTTCAGCACCGATACCGCACTCGGCGACGGGCTCACCATCGATCGCTTCGTCACCGACTCCCGATGCCACGCAGTCGAATTGCTGAGCAGTAAGAAGCTCGACAATGTGGAGATCACCACCATCCCCACCTCGGGATTCGCACTCGGCGACCGGCAGTACATGAGTTACATGTCCATTCGGACCTGGAACGCCCTCCCCGGCACCTTCCACACCAACTACGGCGGTATCGCCTACTCCGACGACCACGGCCAGACCTGGACCAAGGATGCGCACGCGCGCTGGGACAACATCTTCGGCGTCTCCAATTTCCAAGTGACGTCGATGGTTCCGCAGGGCGACTACGTGTACATGTTCGGCACCCCCAATACCCGCCTGGGCTCGGTCGGCCTCGCCCGCGTCCCCAAGGATCAGGTCCTCAATACCACCGCCTACCAGTACTGGCGGGACGGCTCCTGGACGCCGGTCGGCGGATTCGCCTCCGCCACACCGATTGTCGACGCCCCAGCCGGGGAGCTGTCGGTCCGCTACGACGCGGCACGTGGCGTGTGGCAGATGAGCTACCTCGATACCGTCAAAGCCGGAATCGTTGTGCGGGAATCGGATTCACCGCAGGGTCTCTGGTCGCCGAGTGTCGTGACGGTATCGGCTCTGCAATACCCGGAGATCTACGGCGGGTTCATCCACCCGTGGTCGACGGCCGAGGATCTGTACTTCACCATCTCCACCTGGAACGACTACAACGTCTACCTCATGCACGCGAGCATGGACTGAGTGCCTGATCAGAAGTCCGGAGCGTAACTTTTCACGTCATTCCGGCATGCTTTTGGCCGGAATCCACACCCGACTGGCACCGCACAGTGTGGATCCCGGCCAAAGTGCGCCGGGATGACGAAGCGAGGAGACGGTACCGCGTCCCCGATTTCGAGTGCGGTCAGGCGCTCAGGAGAGGCGAACCTCGGCGATGGCGCGGCCGAAGAGCTTCTTGCCCTCCGACGTCGCGCCGAGAATAACTGTGGCGGTGCCGTTCTCGGCGTCTGTGGACTTCACCCGGCCGGTGAATTCGACGATGGTCGGGGCGGTGGGCTCGACCGGGACAAAGCCGGAGAAGCGAACGCTGAATTTGGCCAGTGCGGCCGGATCGCCCAGCCAGGAGACCAGGTAACCGGCGGTCAGGCCCATGGTGAGCATGCCGTGTGCGACCACGGTGGGCAGGCCGACCAGTTTCGCGGCGGTATCGCTGAAGTGGATCGGGTTCGGGTCGCCGGAGACGCCCGCGTAATTGACCAGGTCACCGCGGGTGACGGGCACGCTGGCGGCGGGCAATTCGGTGCCCGCGGCCAGGGTCGCGGCGGCCGGGACGGTGTGCACCGGGAGAGCCTGTGCCGGTGGTGTCGGCGCGGCGACCTCTTCCGGTGAGAGCAGGATGAGCCCGCTCGGGTCGAACGCCTCGGAATCGCCGTCGGCGACGTGGCCGTGCATGACCAGACCCGACATTGTCTCGACCGCGTCCTGATCTATCTCGACGCCGCGTCGGGCCACAATTGTGGTGGTGGACACCAGAACCGGCAGCGTGTCGACATCGGCGAGCGTCACCTTGACGTTGATGAAGTCGTTGTCGCCGAAGGTGCGGATGGAATCGATCACCACATCCACCGACAGCAGATCACCCGCCAGGATCGGGCGGTGGAATTCGAAGATCTGATCGGTCTGCAGGATCTGCGAGACGTCGTACTCGGTGAGTACGGTGCCGATCAGGGAGCGGGTGGTGGCCGCGCCGATTACGGATGCGAACGTCGGGGAGGCGATCAACCCGTCGTAACCCAGCTTCCGCGCATGGGCTTCCTGATGGTGCGCCGGATGGTCGTTGCGAACGGCTCGAGCGAATTCGCGAACCTTCTCCCGGCCGACATCGTAATGATCGCGTACCCGGAAGTGCCGGCCGACCAGTGCGGTGGCGTTAGCCGCCTCAGCTGCCGTTTCCGGCATGTGCTCTCAACTCCTGTGCATCTGAAATCCTGGCGGGCCGGACGATCTTTTCGTCAAAGCTGGCCCAGACAATCCGGGCTATGCTACCGGTGGGTTGGGCTGTTGACCAGGAGTTTGTGACGTTTGTCGCGGTTCTGCGCCGCTCCGTCGCAACCGAATTCGACCCGGGCCACGGCGTATACCGCGCGCATTGCGCGAAGCGCACCGAACAGGTGTGCCGTGCTCATGGACCGCCCCGAAAACGCCGCAGCGCCGACGTGGGCCGCTCCGTCGGCGTTGCGCGCACAATTGGTGGATCAGCTCCGCCCCGAGCGGTCACATATCGACTCGAGGTGGCAGATTGCGCCGCCTTTCGGCGAACTATGACCGCCCCGGAACGGATTCCAGGCCGATGCGGGTGGTCGGAATTCCGCACGTTTCGCGGCCGAACCGCCCCGTCATCCCGGCGCGCTTTTGGCCGGGATCCATACTGTGCGGTGGCATTCGGGTGTGGATTCCGGCCAAAAGCATGCCGGAACGACGAGGAGATTACGCTCAGGACTTCTGACCAGGCGCTTAGCTCGGAGTGGCCGGCGGATCGCACACCTTCCAGCCATCCTCGGAGCGCTGCAGGTCGAAGGTGCGCTGCGACTGCTTGCTCGGATCGGCCGCCGTGTAGACCGTGGCCTGCGCCATGGCGGAGTCGTCGGTGATGCGGACCGCGTCGATCTGCTTGATCACCGGAATCCCCTTCTGCTCCTTGGAGGTTCGGTAGACGCCCGCGAACTGCTCGGCCGAGATGTTCTGGTAGAAGTCGTGCTGCGATCCGCAGGTGATGGCACGCAGCTGGTCCAGATCTCCGTCCGACAATGCCTCGGTGTAGGTGTTGATCGCTCGCTTCACCTGCGCCTCAGGCGAATTGTCGGTTCCGCCGCGCACCAGCCCGACCACCGCGGCCAGCAGCACCAGCACCAGCACCGCGGCCCCCGCTACCAGCAGCCACCACCGTTTACCGCGCCCCGTCCCGGTCTCCTCCGGCGGCACCTCCCGCTCACTCGCCGCGGGCACCCGCTGCGGTGGTGCGATCGGCCGCGGCTGCCCCGGCTGCCCACCCGGTGCGACAGCACGCGGACTCTTCAGCGGTTGCGCCGGCATGGTCGGCTGAACGTCCGCCGGTGACGGCGCGGACGTGGGCCGCCGCGGCGGCGGCGGTATCCGCTGCGGCGGCGCGGGCCGACCCGCCTCCTGCCCACCCGGCATCGGCCCACGCGGTCCCACATTCCGTGGGCCCGCATTCAATCGAGGCGTACTCGGCGGCTTACTCAGCGGCCCCGGCCGCCCACCGGTCTGAATCTTCTCGGTGGTGGCCTGATCCCGAGGTACCACCGGAAACGCCGTGGTCTTGTCGTCGGCCGGGCTGGAAACCTTCTGAATAGCAATGGTTTCCGCATCCGGCACGTCGGAAGGCGCAGTCCCGCCCTGCTCGGCCTGGCCCGCACCCGTCCCTTGCCCGGTCGCCTCCGGCTGCCCGCTGCGCGAACCTGCCCCAGCGCCACCAGCTTTCGCGGCCTCATGTTCGGCCTGTCCGCCCGGCGTCGGTGGCCCACCGGGCGCATCCGATCGAGCGCCCCCGGCCTGCGCGGGACCACCGGAGGCGCCCACTGAAGACCGGCCCGGCTGCCCATCACCGCCGGGTTGATCACCCCGGCCAGCCCCTGCTCGCGGATCGCCGCCCTGTCCCGAACCCCCTGACCCACCGGAGACGGTCGGCTGCGCGATCCCGGCCAGCGGCCGCCCCCCAGCGGGAGCATCGCCGCGTCCGCTCGTTCCCGGCCGGTCACTCGGGCGCTGGCCACCGCCGGATCGCCCACCGGTCACATTGTCCGACCGCCCACCGGGCTGATCGGGACGCTCCGCCCCACCGACCTGACCGGCCACCTCAGCTCCGCCGCCCCCACTTGCGGATTGCGCCGCGCCCCCGGCCGATGCGCCGCTGCGCTCAGTGCGACGGTCCGTGTCGTGAGGTTGTCCGCCGCCGGGTTGTTCGCCGGCCACATCGCCCGGTCGCCCGCCCAGCTGGCCCGGCCGCCCCGCACCGGTGTTCTGCTCGGCCGCACTCGCTCCGACCCCGGATCGGCCCGCGCCACTTGCGGATTGCGCCGGACCCTGAGCCGGTGGGCCGCTGGGCTCGGTGGGGCGGGCGGTGTCGGATCGCGCTCCGCCGGATGGACCTCCGGGTCGGGCAGCGTTCTGCTGTCCGGCGTTCGGCGGCACCGTACCGAACTTGGTGGTTGCCGCATCGTCGGCGGTGGCCTGGTCGGCAGCGCCGGACGACCCTGGGGGCGGGGTGTCGCCGGGCACGCTGCCACGTTGACCGCCGCCACGCAGGCTTTCGGTCTCGCTATCCGACTGTCCACCGACGGCGGAAGTCGCGGCCGACTGCCTGCCGGGGTGGGACGTTCCTGGCTGGCCACCGTCCGGCCGATCAGCCGCACTCGCTCCGCCGCCGGATTGACCTGCGCCGCTCGCGGATTGCGGCGCACCCCCAGCGGGTGCACCGCTGGACTGCGCGGGACGACCCGCCCCACCGGATTGCGTGCGGAACTTGGTGGTTGCCACGTCGTCGGTAGTGGGTTGGTTGGCGTCGCCGCCCTGGCCTGCGGTTCCACCGCCCGGTCCGCCGACGGGAGTCGGGTCCGGCCGACCGCCGGGTTGGGCGGTCCCCGGCCGGACATCGCCCGGCCTACCTGCCTCATTCGCTCCACCACTGGATCGGCCTGCGCCGCTTGCTGATTGCGCTGCGGCACTTGCCGCCGCCGCGCCGCCGGGACGTGAGGCTCCACCGGGTGCGGTCCCACCCTGGCTCGCGCCGGGCTGCGTGGTCCGCTGCTGGCCGGCGGTCGGTCCGCTGCTGGCCTGGGTGTTCTCGGCCCGCCCGCTCATCGGTACGGTCTCGGATTGCCCTGCCGCACCGGGGGATTGCGCTGCGGAACCAGCCGACGGGGCTGTGTCGGGCGCGCTACCGGCGGGCGTCGGCTGTCTGCCGGGCTGAGTGGTGCCGGAGTGACCTGCGCCCTGACCGCCCGGCCGCTGCGCGCCCGTCGGACCGTTCGGTGCGGTGCCGCCGGTCCGCGGTGCGCCGGAACCGCCCGTTCCCGCGGGTCCGGTGGGCTGGGGTGGCTCTTCGTAGTGGATGGTCGCGAACTGTGAGCCGCTCGGCCGACCCGATGCCTGCGGCTCGCCGGTCTGCGCTGCGACAGCGCCGGCTGGCGTCCCGCCGCCCGGCTGGTCCGAATCCGCATCATCAGCCGTGATCTCCGCGCGGCGCATGGCGACGGTCTCGGCGTCGGCACTCGACGATTTCGCGGCGGCGGATGGGTTGCTGTGGGCGGGTGCGGGATCGGTCGACTCGGGTGTGGAGGTGCGGGGAGCCGACGGCATGGGTTCGGTGGCGTCGGGCGGGGAGGTGGCCTGGTCGTCGGGGGCGGAACGGTTCGAGCCGACCGGGGCCGAGGCAGGGCTGTCCGGTCGGGAGTCTTCTCCCCGGCCCTGCGGTTGCTGATCGGCGTTCGAGTCGGACACGCGCTACCCCTCGGTTTTGGCGAAACGGTGATTCGACGGTCAGCCTACTGAGCAATTCGCCGGTCGGTGCACAATGATCCGCATGACCTCCTTCGGTGATCTGCTCGGACCTCAGCCGGTAATGCTTCCGGAAAACACCGATGCGGAGGAGGCGCTGCTGCAAGGCACGGACCCGGTTCGGGTCGCGGCGGCGCATCCCACCGCCTCCATCGCCTGGGCACAGCTTGCCGAGGATGCTCTCACTCGTGGGGAGTCGGTGACCGACCCCGATGGCGATACGGTGAACTTCGATGTCATCGCCGCCTACGCCTTCGCCCGCACCGGCTACCACCGCGGCCTGGACCTTTTGCGCCGCAATGGCTGGAAGGGTTTCGGGCCGGTGCCGTGGAGCCACGAACCCAATCAGGGCTTCCTCCGCGCCGTCGGCGCACTGGCCCGCGCCGCCCGCGCCGTCGGCGAAACCGACGAATACGCGCGCTGCCTGGACCTCCTGGAAGACTGCGATCCCCGCGCCGCCGCCGAACTCGGCCTCGACTGAGCCGCGATGTGACCGGTGAACTAGGCGGCAAACTGACATCCGCGCGCGAATCCAGTCTCGCGCGGATACAGGGCGCGCTGCTGCGGGTGCGGACCTCGGCGCTGCCGATCCTGCAATGCGCCATCGCGGCGGGCCTGGCCTGGTTCATCGCCCATAACGTCATCGGCCACCCGCAGCCGTTCTTCGCACCCATGGCCGCGATCATCTCGACCGGAGTCTCCTTCGGCGCGCGCCTGCGCCGGGCGGCCGAACTCATGGTGGGCGTCGCGGTCGGCATCGGTATCGGTGACGTATTCATCTCCTGGGTGGGCTCGGGGGTGTGGCAGATCGCCCTGGTGGTCGCGGTCGCCATGACCCTGGCGGTCTTCCTCGACAGCGGCACCATCATTACCGCGCAGGCGGCCGGTTCCGCCGTACTGGTCGCGACGCTACTGCCGCCGCACAGCGGCGCCAGCGGTCTGCGCATGGTGGATGCCCTGGTCGGCGGAGTAGTGGGAATCCTTGTGGTGGCGGTACTTCCACTGCATCCGGTGCGCCGCGCCCGCCAGCAGGCCGCCGATGTCCTCGCCGTCATGGGGCAGAGCCTCGCCGACTGTGGCGCGGGCCTGCTCGAACACGACGCCGGGAAGATCAAGGCCGCCCTGGACGCGGCGCGCGGCACCCAATCCCAGCTCGACAGCCTGCGCAATATGTTGGAGGGTGGCGAGGAGATCATCCGGATCTCCCCGCTGTACTGGAACTCCCGCCAGCGCATGCAGCGACTCCGAGCCACCGCCGAACCCCTCGACCACGCCATCCGCAATACCCGCGTCCTGCTGCGCCGGGCCTTGAGTTCGGTGCGCGACGACGAGGTCCTCGACCCACGCCTCATCGTGGAGGTGGAGAAGCTCGGCCAGGCGGTGGATGTGGTGCGCCGCATGGTGCTCGCCGACCCGGACGAGCAGCCGGACGCCGCCGAGGCCACCCGCATACTGCGCACGGTCGCCAAGGGTGCGACCAAGGATATGGTCGAGGGCTCCGGCATCTCCGCACACGTGGTGTTCGCGCAAATCCGTTCCATCGTGGTGGATCTGATGGAGGTGTGTGGCATGAAGCGGCTGTCAGCCGTGGCATTGCTGCCGCCCACAGTATCCAATCCCTATGTGACACCCGTGGATTGACGCCGGGTGTGGATCGAATGCCACGTAGTGATGCGCGGTCCTGCGGGATTTCGCGTCTGTCTGCGGGTACCGAATATTTGATCTTCGGGTAGTGCACTACTCGCGTGGATCCCCTTGCGCCCCTCTACCGTTCATTTACGGCCGAATCGAACGAGGGGTTGGTTCGGCCTCACATTCGCGGCGACGGCGCAACGGTGTGCGGCCGGGGGGTGTGGCGGGTCGCACGGTCACCGAATGCCATCGGCGCGAAATGAGCCGCCCGGTCACCGGGTCGTCCGGGCGGCTCACCCCACTCTTCGGGACTTCTCGCCCCACAGCGGGGGAGCGGTGGACTACAACCAGAACCGTGTGAGCCAGTTGCCGTTCTGTTCCCACCGCGCCGGGATCCCCGACAGCTCGAACAGCGACCTGATGGTGGTGAAGAACACCTGATTGACCTCCGGCACGAACAGCAGCGCCACCAGGATCAGGATTCCGTACGGCTTGATCTGGTCGAGGGAGCGGCGGCGCTGGTAGCTCAAAGATGGCTCCAGAATCCCGTATCCGTCGGTGCCGGGCACCGGAATCAGATTCAGCACGGTCGCGAAGATCTGCAGGAAGGCCAGGAAGCTCAATCCGAACCAGAACGCCGAATGGGACTCCTCGCTGCCGAAGAGCCCGATGATCGTCAGCAGCACGATCGCGCACAGCAGATTCACCATCGGTCCCGCACCGCTGAGCACCCGTTGCGTTCGCGCGCTGAAGTCGTGCGACTGCACGTAGACCGCACCACCGGGCAGTGCGAATCCGCCGATCGCGATGAACACCAGCGGCAGGCCGATCGACAGCAGCGGATGGCTGTATTTCAACGGATTCAGCGTGAGATACCCACGCAATTCGACATCGTGATCACCGGCCCGCCACGCCACATACGCGTGCGCGAATTCGTGTAGGCACACCGAGACGATCCAGCCCGCCACCACCATGATGAACACGCCGACCTTCGCCTGCCTGGCGAAAAGATCGGCGTCCCAGGCGAGCACCCCACCGCCCACGGCAATGGCCACCAGCACCAGGAATACCGGGCTCGGCCGCACCGACCCCGATGCCCGCCGCACAGACTGGGGATAGCTCATCGAACTCCTCGCGTCGGCGCCCCGACCCGATTGCGGGAGGACGTCAGCGGACCAGCAGCCACGGCTCGTGGTGCCGGTAGAAAGTGGACCGCGGCACGATCTTGTCACCGCTCACACCATCGCGGATTACCATGCCGCCGCGCGTCCCCAACTGCATGGCACGCCCCTCCACCCAACGGCGTTTGCGCAGCCCACGCTGCACGGTGGCATGCAATCCGGGCATCTCCAGCATGGGCGATATATGCAGTGCCGCGACCTTGCCGGTGAACAGCCGGGTGTCGTCGACGTACGCCTCACCCTCGAGCTTCTCGCCGCGCGGTCCGACAATGGTGGCGCGGCCGATCAACACCTTGCCGGTGTCATCGCGAATGAGCGGGGTCTCGAAGGCCTTACCTTCGAGCGCGCGTTTGGCGGCGGCATTGCCGGTACCGGTCTGATAGGCGCGCGAGCCGTAGGTGCGGTCGACCGGCACATAGCCGATCTCCACATTGAGTCGTTCGGTGCGCATCAGATGCGTGAGCACGGAAGCCAATCCGGCATCCTCGCCGAGCACGATCAGGCGGGGCAGACTGTCCGCGGCCATGACCGGCAACATCTCATCCAGTGCGGACGGCTCCGGAATGGCGGCCGTCTGCACGGTCGGCAGCGATGCCAGAGCGATCGGTACGGGTGCGCCATTGCAGCGGAGAACGTAGGTACTCAACTGCCGCACTTCCTCCTCGAACCGGACATTCGATCGCCTCGCTGCGCCTCCGGCCGAACCCAATCGGCCCGACCTCCGGTGCCACCATAGTCCCGTTCAGTAACAGCCGCGTCGCGGTGAAAGCCCCGCCTCGCGCCGCACGCGGGGCGGGAACCTGGGCGTATGTGGCTATCTATTAGACTGTGTCTCCGGCCACCGCCTTGTGACGGCGGGTAGCTGCAGTATCGCTGATACTGCGTGTCGAACCCGTAGGAGACTCCTAATGCCGGCAATCGTGCTGATCGGCGCCCAGTGGGGCGACGAGGGCAAAGGCAAAGCAACCGATCTGCTCGGCGGCAGTGTCCAATGGGTGGTCCGGTATCAGGGCGGCAATAACGCGGGACACACCGTGGTTCTGCCCAATGGTGACAATTTCGCTCTGCATCTCATCCCGTCCGGCATCCTCACCCCCGGTGTGACCAACGTCATCGGCAATGGCGTGGTGATCGATCCGGGTGTACTGCTGACCGAACTCGCGGGCCTGGAACAGCGCGGTGTGGATACCTCCCGCCTGCTGCTGTCGGCCGACGCGCACCTGATCATGCCGTACCACGTGGCCATCGATAAGGTCACCGAACGCTTCCTCGGCAATAAGAAGATCGGCACCACCGGCCGCGGTATCGGCCCCTGCTACCAGGACAAGGTCGCGCGCGTGGGTGTCCGTGTCGCCGATGTGCTGGACGAGAAGATCCTCACCCAGAAGGTCGAAGCCGCACTGGAATTCAAGAACCAGGTGCTGGTGAAGATCTACAACCGCCGCGCGCTGGATCCGCAGCAGGTGGTGGACGAGGTACTCGAGCAGGCCGAGGGCTTCAAGCACCGCATCGCCGATACCCGCCTGCTGCTCAACCAGGCCATCGAGGGCGGCGAGATCGTCCTGTTGGAGGGTTCGCAGGGCACCCTGCTGGATGTCGACCACGGCACCTACCCGTACGTCACCTCCTCCAACCCGACCTCCGGCGGCGCCGCGGTCGGTTCCGGCATCGGCCCCAACAAGATCGAGACGGTGCTCGGCATCCTGAAGGCCTACACCACCCGCGTCGGCTCGGGCCCCTTCCCGACCGAGCTATTCGACGAGTCCGGGGTCTACCTGGCCAAGACCGGCGGTGAGGTCGGCGTGACCACCGGCCGCGGCCGCCGCACCGGCTGGTTCGACGCCGTAATCGCCCGCTACGCCACCCGCGTCAACGGCATTACCGACTACTTCCTCACCAAGCTGGACGTACTGTCCAGCCTCGACACCATCCCGATCTGCGTGGCCTACGAGGTCGACGGCGAACGCGTGGACGAAATGCCCACCACCCAAACGGATTTCCACCACGCCAAGCCCATCTACGAGGAGATGCCCGGCTGGTGGGAAGATATCTCCGGGGCACGCACGTTCGAGGAACTTCCGCCCAATGCCCAGGCCTATGTGTTGCGCCTGGAAGAACTTTCGGGGGCCCGAGTCTCCTGCATCGGCGTTGGCCCCGGCCGCGACCAGACCATTGTGCGCCACGACGTGTTGAGCTGATTGAGCTCATTGAGGATCGCCCCGCTGTGTCCGATCGCAGCGGGGCGATTTGTGTGGCGGGGTGGGGGCAAC
>NZ_BDCE01000103.1 GCF_001613345.1 Nocardia uniformis NBRC 13702
TCAACCATCCCAGCAGAACCAAATCCGCTGTTCAGTCTTGCCTGTGTGATCGCCAGGCGCTCATCGTCCAACCTCGTTTCCCAGTCCGTTCCCTCACCTCTCGGTGTGGGTCTCGGCTCCGGGTCGGTGTCCGTGTCGCTCTGACCTGGAATAAGTTACGTGTTGCTGATTCTCATGTCAAATCGCCTGGTAAATGGGGGTTTTGGTGATCACTCCGGAGCACCGACCCGTTCGACGTCGGCACCCAGCGACCGCAGGTTCTCCACGAAATCCGGGTAACCCCGGTCGATATGGAAGACATCGTGCACCTCGGTGACGCCGTCGGCGACCAGACCCGCGAGCACCAGACCGGCGCCGGCGCGAATATCCGACGACCACACCGGCGCGCTCGACAGCCGCGGAATCCCGCGCACCACAGCGTGATGCCCATCGGTCCGGGCGTCCGAACCCAGGCGGATCATCTCCTCCACGAAGCGGAACCGCGCTTCGAAGATGTTCTCGGTAATCATCGAGGTGCCATCGGCGATCGCGGCCAGGCCGATGGCCATGGGCTGCAGATCGGTGGGGAAACCCGGGAACGGCAGGGTCGAGAAGTTCACCGCGCGCGGACGATCCGACTGCACCACGCGGAAGCCGTCCGGTTCGAACGAGATTCGCGCACCGGCCGAGCGCAACTTGTCCAGCACCAGCGACAGGTGCTTGGGGTTGATACCGGTGACTCGCACATCCCCCTGCGTCATGGCCGCGGCGATACCCCAGGTGGCGGCAACAATGCGATCGCCGATCACGCGATGGGTGACCGGAGACAGCTTGCGCACGCCCTCAATGGTGAGCACCGAGGTACCCGCGCCCTCGACCTTCGCGCCCATCCGTATCAGCATGTTGCAGAGATCGACGATCTCCGGCTCGCGCGCGGCATTGTCGATAACGGTCTCGCCCTCGGCAAGCACCGCCGCCATCAGGATGTTCTCGGTGGCGCCCACCGAGGGGAAGTCGAGTCGAATGCGCGCACCCTGCAGCTCGTCGGCGCGGGCCACCAGGCAGCCATGCTCGATTTCGCTGGTCGCGCCGAGCAGGCGCAGACCCTGCTGATGCATATCGAGCGGACGAGAACCGATGGCATCACCACCGGGCAGCGCCACCACCGCACGTTTGCACCGGGCCATCAGCGGACCGAGCACACATACCGAGGCACGGAACTGGGTAACCGCCGGAAAATCCGCGTGGTACTTCGGTTCCGGCGGGGTCGCGATGGTGACCACCCCGCTGTCGACCGTGACATCACAGCCCAATCCGCGCAGCACCTCGGCCATCAGCGGCACATCGAGGATGTCGGGGCAGTTCGTGATCGTGGATGTCCCCTCGGCCAGGAGGGCAGCCGCCATCAGTTTGAGGACGCTGTTCTTGGCGCCACCGACCGCAACCTCGCCGACGAGCCGCTTGCCCCCGGTCACCAGAAACCGTTCACTCACACGCGTAGCTTATCCATCACGGGCGGCCGAACGCGCGCGTATGCGATCCGGGTCCACCGGCCACATTCATTTCGGCCTGTCGTTGGCGGATTTTCGCACTTCTCCGACACTGCGCGCACGGGCGAGCTGACCTATCCTACGAGCCAGTAAGTTTCGCTCGTTGTCGCCTGAGCGGGGGTATGAGGCACCGTGGCCCTTCCTCCTTTGGTGTCCGACCGAGTTCGAAATCATCACCGACACCGCAGGATTGGGGACATTCCCGTTGCATTTTCATGATCGAACCACGTCGCGCCGGTATATCGACCGCCCTTCGGGGCGGTGATCCGGCATGGACATCCCCGCACTCGGTGAGAGTTGGCGCAGCGTCGAGAAGGTCGGCGACGAAGCGGTGCTGTTCTTCTACTCGCATCTGTTCATGGCGCATCCGGAAGTCCGCGAAATGTTTCCGGTCGCGATGGCCGATCAGCGCGGCAAATTCTTCGCGGCACTCGGGCGCATCGTCAGCACCGTGGACCGTATCGCCGACGACCCGAGCTTTATTCAGCAACTCGGCCGCGACCACCGCAAATTCCAGGTGGTCGCCGATCATTACCCCGCCGCGGGCGCTTCATTGCTGGCCACCCTGCAGTACTTCCTCGGTGCGGCGTGGACCGAGAGTCTCGCCGCGGACTGGGCCGAGGCCTATGGCGTCGTCGCCAAGATCATGGTGATGGCCGCCGAAGAGAACGAGGCCCACGCACCCGCCTGGTGGGAGGCCGAGGTCATCGGCACCGAACGCCGCAGTATCGATGTGGGCGTGCTGCGCCTGCGGCCCAACCAGCCCTATTCGTTCAGCCCCGGACAGTCCATGGCCGTGGAGATTCCACAGCGCCCACGGCTCTGGCGCTATTACACCCCGGCCAACGCACCGCGGCCCAACGGCACCATCGATCTGCATGTGCAGATCGTGGCGGGCGGGCAGGTCAGCGCCTCGCTGGCCCGCAATGTCACGACCGGCGACTCCCTCCGGCTCGGCGCGCCGATCGGCACCGCCCTCACCCTGCCCGCGGATTTCCACGGTGACCTGCTGCTGGTCGCGGGTGGTACCGGTCTCGCTCCCATGACCGCCCTGCTCGATCAGCTCGACGAGCGCTGGCGAACCACCGGCGTCGCGACGAATGTCCGTCTCTTCCATGGGGTTCGGACCCAGTGGAACCTCTATGAACATTCGCTGCTGACCGAGCTGGCGAATACCCGGCCCTGGTTCCGCTACACCCCCGTCGTCTCCGAGGATCCGACCTTCCCGGGTGCACGCGGACCGGTCGGGACAGTTGCCGCCGATACCCAGCACTGGACGGGCTATACCGCCCTGATCTGCGGTTCGACCTCCATGGTCGAACACACCCGGAGTGAGTTGCTGCGCGTGGGTCTGCCCGCGACGGCGCTGTGTTTCGAGAACTTCGACGGCGGCGACCCGGACGACAACATGGATACTGCCGCCGCGCCCGAGGCGGAGAGCGGATACGAGGTGGCGACATGGCGCTGAAGGCCAGGGATATCGAGAAGGCGAGATTCAAGAAGTCGGCTCTGGGCCGCCGTGGCTACGACGAGCACGAGGTCGAGGAATTCCTCGAGCGGGTCGCCCGCGAAGTCTCGCGCCTGAACTCCACCAATAAGCGGCTCACCCAGCAGATGGAGTTCAGCGACGAGAAGTCGCTGCTCAGCGATAACGACTATCTGGCGCACCGGGTCTCCGAGCTGGAACACCGGATCGCCATGTACAAGTCGGCGCTCGGCGATGCCGTGACCGTCGAAACGCTGCGCAATGAGATCGCGAAACTGCGGCAGGAGAACGAGCAGCTGCGCGCGGAGACCCAGCACGATGTGCTCGGGGTGAGTGTGCGCGCGGTGAATATGCTCAGCCAAGCGCAGATCACGGCGGAAACCACGGTGGCCGAGGCCGAGTATTACGCTCGCGAACTCGTCGCCCAGGCCCGGGACCAGTACGCCGATATTCTGCGACAGGCTCAGAAGTCCGCGGCCCGGGCAGCCGACGGCCTCGCCGCATTGAAAACTGCGCCAGTCGGAGCGCCGGAACCGCTGCCCGCCGAGATCGAGTACATCCGCACCTACGCGCAGATCGCGGAGAAGCAGATGCACACGATTGTCGAGGCGCTGTTCGCCGAGATCGACAAGTTGGGCGGACCCCCGCAGCCGCACCGGGAGCACGAATCGGCGACCGACCCGCCTCCGGCCGACCGGCCCGGTGCGACGCCGCAGATGTCGTTCTGGAATCCGCCGAAGCTCGAGCCGGGCACAGCCGTGCCCGCCCCTGCGGCCGCAGGTGACCCCGACCACTGAATTCTCGGTCTGCGAATCGAAATTGCTTGCATTACAGTCTGTTTCGATTCGCAGACCGGTCAGTACGCGAACCGTTCCAGCACCGAACCCACCTGAAAAGGACAGCCCCCTCATGGTGACTTCCATTTACGAGCAGATCGGCGGCGCCGAGGCCGTCGCCGCGGTCGTCGACGACTTCTATGTCCGCGTCCTCGCCGACGCGAACCTCGCGCCCTTCTTCACCGGCGTCAATCTGTCCCGGCTCAAGGGCATGCAGACCGAATTCTTCTGCGCCGCCCTCGGCGGACCGCAGACCTACAGCGGTGCGCCCATGTCCGAGGTGCACCAGGGCCGCGGTATCGCACAGCAGCACTTCGACCTGGTCGCCGGACACCTCATTGCCGCGCTGACCGCTGCCGGTGTGCCGAAGGACCTGGTGGAGCAGATCATCGGCGCGATCGCACCGCTGTCGGAGCAGATCGTCAGCACCGGCACCAACTGATCAAGCGCTACCGCCACCCGGTTGCCAGAGCACGTCACCGTCGGGATTGGTGACGCGGCTCAGGATGAACAGCAGATCCGATAGCCGGTTGAGGTACTTCGCGGGCAGGGCGCTGGTGTCGTCGGGATACGACGACACCGCCGCCCAGGCCGAGCGCTCCGCCCGCCGCGCCACCGTGCGCGCGGTGTGCAGCAGGGCGGCCAGGGGGGTGCCGCCGGGGAGAATGAATGAATTCAGCGGTGCGAGATCCTCATTGAATTCATCGCACCACTTCTCCAGCCGATCGATATAGGGCTGGGTGATCCGCAGCGGGGGGTACTTCGGATCCTCGACCACCGGCGTCGACAGATCCGCGCCCGCGTCGAACAGGTCGTTCTGGATCTGCAGCAGGACCTTCCGGATCCGGTCGTCCGGCTGCCCCACGGCGATCGCCACACCGATGGCGGAATTGGCCTCGTCGCAGTCCGCGTAGGCGATCAACCGCTCATCGGTCTTGGCCACCCGCGAGAAATCGCTGAGACCAGTGGTTCCGTCATCGCCGGTACGCGTATAAATCCGCGTCAGATGCACGCTCACAGATCCACCGTAACCCTTCGTCATTCCGGCATGCTTTTGGCCGGAATCCAGACCGCCCGCAGTGGTGGATCTCGGCCAAAAGCACGCCGGGATGACGGGGAGGCGCCGCACCCATAGGAGTACGGGAGTGACGTCAGAACGAGGGTCTACGCCGGATGCGTTCCGACGGGCGGGACTCCACCCAGGACAGGAAGGCCGCCCGGGCCCCGCGATCGAGGGCCAGCTCATAACTGCCGTGGCCGTCGGAGACCTCGACTATCGCGATGTCCTCGGCCATGATGTCGAATTCGTCGCCATCAGGATTGCGGCGGCTACCCACCTCGACGCCGAGGCGGCGCATGCTGAAATCAGGGCCGAGCCGCAGGCTGGAGAGTTTGTAGAAGACGAGCGAATCCTCGTCGTAGCGAATCAGGCCGTGCCGCCAACCGCCGCCGTGCCCCTTGGCGGGCAGCGAGCGCACGATCGCGGCGGTGCCGCCACGGCGCAACATGACCAATCGGTAGGTCGACGCCAGCGCCAAAGCGACAAGCAACAGCACCAGAATGATCAGAAGAACCATCCCAGTCTGCAATGTCGCTCCGTCCCTTCACCTTCGCGCCGCTGGCCGCCACGAAACACTTCCAGCCGATCATGCGCCAGCCGGAGGCCGGGCTCTGCTCGTGTGGTCGATACTAGCGACCGCGAGAACGGAGAGCCCGGCCATCCACCGAATGTGACGTATGCGCTGTTCAGCCCATGCTGAAAGGCGTACCCCACAGCACGACATTGCCGATGAAGTTCGAGGTGTCGACCTCGGCCATCACGAACGTCCGGGCCTGGGCATATCCACCGCAGCCATCCACGGAGAAGGTCTCATCCACCCACGTCACGCTGGCGCGCGGCCCCGGAACCTTGTTGTACCGCTTATGCGATTCCATGCCGTAGTCGTCGGGCTTCTCCAGATCCAGCATCAGGCGGGAGACAGCTTGACCCGGGCCCAGGGTGATGCCCGCGCCGAGCGACCCCGACGGGGTAACCGTGCCCGCGCCGGTATCTCCCTCCCCGGTGCCGCCGCCGCTCGAGCTGAGCGCTCCGATATCCACCTGGCAGCCCACCACATATCCCGGCGAGATCTTGATGGTGGAGCCCTGGGCGCTCGGGCCCGCGAGATCCACGGAAGCCCGACCGTTCACCCACACATTGCGATGCATTGGAGTCGACCCCATCGAGCCGCTGATCTTGGCCGATTCACCGTCGAGCCGGACGGTCAATGTGGTGCCGTCAGCCAATTCCCGGGTGATAGTGCCGCCGGGCAGCGGAATAAAGGTGTCGGCGTGCGCGGTTCCCGTGGGACCGAAGCCGAAGGCCGCGATCGCGACCAATGCCGCACCGAAAGTCCGGGCCGCCCCTACGAATTTCCCATTGCCGAACATGCGATCCTTTCGCGTCGTCAGTGGTGCGATCAGCCGATGCTGAACGGCTGGCCGTAGAGGGTGACCTTGGCGTAATCGACGCCGATGATCTCGGCCACGGCGAATTGTCGAGCTTGCGCATATCCGCCGCAGCCCTGAATTTCCATGGGAACGTCCTGGTACTGAATGTCGTACCCACCACTCTTGATGAGCTCGATGTTGTTGATGGTTACCCACTTCACCTGACCGGCGGACAGCGGAAAGCTCGCCCCCGCAGTGATACTCGGGCTGGTGGGGCTGAGCACCACCCCCTGGTTGGCGGTGAGCGCACCCACCGAAACCTGGCATCCGACGATGTAGCCGACGGTCAGATTCGACGAGCCGTGGGTACCGGAGTTATTGGTTCCGGGTTCGTTCAGCGGCCCGTTATTGGGGCCGACCTCACCATCCGGTGTCTCCACATCGACATGGACATTGGCCGACAGCCAGGCCGCACGACCCGCGCCATTGGCCGCCAGTGACGGCGAAACAATCGCCCGCTCACCACGACTGGAGATCTTTACACCCGGACCCTCGATATATCCGTCCGGCAGGTTGACCACCGTATCGGCCGAAGCCGCACCCGGTGAGAGAAAACCCAATGCGGCAATTCCTACCGCCGCCATCACTATCCCGCGAAATCCGCTCATTCACCCCTCGCTCATCGTTCACGAGGCCGCACCCATGCAGAGGGCGACCACGCTGCGCCAACTCATTGAGGTAATGCTGGAGAAAGAAAAGCTGAAAGATCTGGAATGGCCGATAGTCTCGGCGAGGTGATTCTAACCACACACATACGAAAACGAGAGCGGCGGCCCCGGGAAATCCCGGAACCGCCGCTCTCGCAGTATTACTCGGATCAGGCCTGGGCGGCCTTCTCCAGGGCGCGAACCCGACCGCGGGCCACTACCTGATCGGCATCGCTGGCACCGGTATCGGCGATAGCGGCACGAGCCGCCTTCTCGTCGATATCCTGTGCGAACTCAGCGGATTCCGCCAGCACGCGCACCGAAGTGGCGGTGACGGAGAAGAATCCGCCGTGCACGGCCGCGACGATTCGCTCATTGTCGGAGGTCACGATGGTCACCGTGCCGCCTTCGATGAGCTGACCGAGCAGCGGCTCATGGTTCGGCAGGATGCCGATCTCGCCCTCTGTGGTCTGGGCACTCACGAAAGACGCGGTACCCGACCACATCAGTCGCTCGACGGCAACCAGATCGACTGACATATCTGTCATGGTCGACTACTTTCCGGCGATCTTCTTGGCGGCCTTCTCGACATCGTCGAGACCACCGCAGGAGTTGAACGCCTGCTCCGGGAGGTGGTCGAACTCGCCCTTGCAGACGCGATCGAAGTCGTCGATGGTCTGCTCCAGCGGAACGACCGAACCTTCCTGACCGGTGAACTTCTCGGCCACGATGAAGTTCTGGCCGAGGAACTTCTCCAGACGGCGGGCACGGCCGACGAGGACCTTGTCACCTTCGGAGAGCTCGTCCATACCGAGGATGGCGATGATGTCCTGCAGTTCCTTGTACTTCTGCAGGATGCGCTTCACCTCGTTGGCCACCGCGAAGTGCCGCTCGCCGACGATCGAAGCCTCGAGGATACGAGAGGTCGAGGTCAGCGGGTCGACGGCCGGGTAGATGCCCTTCTGCGAGATCGGGCGGGAAAGCTCGGTCGTCGCATCCAGGTGGGCGAAGGTGGTCGCCGGCGCCGGGTCGGTGTAGTCGTCGGCGGGGACGTAGATCGCCTGCATCGAGGTGATCGAACGGCCACGGGTCGAGGTGATCCGCTCCTGGAGCTGACCCATCTCGTCCGCCAGGGTCGGCTGGTAACCGACGGCCGAGGGCATACGACCCAGCAGGGTCGAAACCTCGGAACCGGCCTGGGTGAACCGGAAGATGTTGTCGATGAAGAGCAGAACGTCCTGGCCCTGCACGTCACGGAAGTACTCGGCCATGGTGAGGGCCGACAGGGCGACGCGCATACGCGTGCCCGGCGGCTCGTCCATCTGGCCGAAGACGAGGGCGGTGTCCTGAAGGACGCCCATCTCTTCCATTTCCAGGTGCAGGTCGGTGCCCTCACGGGTGCGCTCACCGACGCCGGCGAACACCGACGTACCGGAGAACTCACGCGCGATACGGGTGATCATCTCCTGGATCAGAACGGTCTTGCCGACACCGGCACCACCGAACAGACCGATCTTTCCACCCTTGACGTACGGGGTGAGCAGGTC
The DNA here is from genome assembly GCF_001613345.1 of Nocardia uniformis NBRC 13702. Classification (GTDB taxonomy): domain Bacteria; phylum Actinomycetota; class Actinomycetes; order Mycobacteriales; family Mycobacteriaceae; genus Nocardia; species Nocardia uniformis. The sequence continues at coordinate 8,536 of NZ_BDCE01000103.1, forward strand.
GATGACCTTGACGCCCGTTTCCAGGATCTCGGTCTTACCCTCGAGCTGGTCGAAGGCGGGCGGCTGGCGGTGGATGCCCCACTGCTCGCCGTCGCGGCCCAGGCCGGGGGTGTCCAGGCAGTCACCGAGGGCGTTGAAGACGTGGCCCTTGACGACATCGCCGACGGGAACCGAGATCGGCTTGCCGGTGTTGCGCACCTCGACGCCACGCACCAGACCATCGGTCGGCTGCATGGAGATGGTGCGAACGATGTTGTCGCCCAGGTGCTGTGCGACCTCGAGGGTCAGGGTCTTCGCAACGGACGCGAGCGTGATGTCCACGTTCAGCGCGTTGTAGAGCTCAGGGATCGACCCGCGCGGGAACTCGACGTCCACGACGGGGCCGATGACACGGGAGACGCGGCCGGTGCCAGCGCCCACCCTGGTTTCTTTAGTGACAGCTGCGGTCATTGCTTCTCTTCCGTGTCTAGTCGCGGTCCGAGCTCGCCGCCAGCGCGTTGGCGCCACCGACGATTTCTGTGATTTCCTGCGTGATTCCGGCCTGGCGCAACGAGTTCGCGGTACGGGTCAGTGAATTCACCAGATCCGTCGCGTTATCGGTGGCAGCCTTCATCGCGGTGCGGCGCGCAGCCGACTCCGATGCCGCCGCGTCGAGCAGCGACGAGTAGATGCGGGTGTTGATGTACTTCGGCAGAAGTGCACCCAGCAGGGTGTCCGCGTCCGGCTCGAACTCGTACTGTGCCGAGACCGTGGCGTCCTTGGAGTCGGTGAAAGAGTCCGGCCCCAGGTCGTAGTTCTCGTCGACGATGTCCACCTGGATCGGCGCCAGGCGCCGAACCTCCGGAGTCTGCGTCAGCATGGACACGAAACGTGTGTAGACGATGTGCAATTCGTCGACACCCGCGATCTTCCCGTCCCCCTGCGGCGCATCCACCTCACCGTCGGCACCGGCCATGAAGGCCGCCACCAGGTGATTGCACGCCTCCGACGAATCGGCGTAGTGCGGCTGCTGGGAGAACCCGGTCCACGATCCGTTGACCTCGCGGTTACGGAAGGTGTAGTAGGTCAGACCCTTGGAGCCCATCACGTAGAGGACCGGTTCCTTGCCCTCGGAGCGCAGCTTGACCAGCAGCTCCTCGGCACGCTTGAACACGTTGGAGTTGTAACCACCGCACATGCCGCGATCAGAACTGATGACCAGCACCGCGGCCCGCGTGGGGTTCGGGCGCTCGGTCAACAGTGGATGCGACAGATTCTGCGAGGCCGACGCGAGTTCGGCCAGCGCCTTGGTGATCTCTTCCGCATACGGCTTGGCAGCGGCAACTCGGGCTTGCGCCTTGCTGATTCGCGATGTCGCGATCAGCTCCTGAGCCTTGGTGATCTTCTTGATCGAGCTCACTGAACGAATGCGGGAGCGCAGTTCGCGCACGCTTGCCATCAGCTACTCACACTCCCTTCATTCGTTGGTTCCGACAGTCGCATGGCTCGTCTCGATTACTTCTCGACGCGCTTGCGGGTGACGGACAGCGACTCGACCTCTTCGCGCTCCAGCGCGCCGGCCTCGGCCTCGTTCACGACACGGGTGCCGTCGGAAGCCAGGAAGCCCTGCTTGAACTTGTCGGTCTCGGCCTTGAACTGCTCGGCGGCGTCGCCCTCGAGCTTCTTCGCGCCACCCTGCAGCGCGGCGAACGCGTCCGCGGCGTTGGCGTGCAGGTGCTCGAGCAGCTCGGAGTTGAAGCGACGGATATCGTCGACCGGCACCGAGTCGTAGTAGCCCGCGTCCACCAGGAACAGCGAAACAACCTGGTCCTCAACAGCAATCGGCGAGTACTGGTCCTGCTTGAGCAGCTCGACCCAGCGCGCGCCGCGCTCCAGCTGCGCCAGCGAGGCCGCATCCAGATCGGAGGCGAAGGCGGAGAACGCCTCGAGCTCGCGGTAGGAGGCCAGCTCCAGACGCAGCGAACCGGAGACCTGCTTCATGGCCTTGGTCTGGGCCGCGCCACCGACACGGGAGACGGAGATACCGACGTTGATAGCCGGACGCACACCCTTGTTGAACAGGTCGGACTCGAGGAAGACCTGACCGTCGGTAATGGAGATGACGTTGGTCGGAATGAACGCCGAGACGTCGTTGGCCTTGGTCTCGATAATCGGCAGAGCGGTCATCGAGCCGGCGCCGAGTTCATCGGACAGCTTGGCGCAACGCTCCAGCAGACGCGAGTGCAGGTAGAAGACGTCACCCGGGTACGCCTCGCGGCCCGGCGGGCGGCGCAGCAGCAGCGAGATGGCGCGGTAGGCCTCGGCCTGCTTCGACAGATCGTCGAACACGATGAGGACGTGCTTGCCCTGGTACATCCAGTGCTGGCCCAGGGCCGAACCGGTGTACGGCGCAAGCCATTTGAAGCCGGCGGAGTCCGATGCCGGGGCCGCGACGATGGTGGTGTACTCCATCGCGCCGCGCGCCTCGAGGGCGGCCTTCACACCGGCGATGGTGGAGCCCTTCTGGCCGATCGCGACGTAGATGCAGCGCACCTGCTTGGTCGGATCGCCGGTCTCCCAGTTCGCCTTCTGGTTGATGATCGCGTCGACACAGACCGCGGTCTTACCGGTCTTGCGGTCACCGATGACGAGCTGACGCTGGCCGCGGCCGATGGCGGTCAGGGCGTCGATAGCGGTGATACCGGTGGCCATCGGCTCGCCGACCGGCTGGCGCTCCAGCACGGTCGCGGCCTGCAGCTCCAACACGCGACGGTCGGTGGACTCGATCTCGCCGAGGCCGTCGATGGGCGCGCCCAGCGGGTTGATGACGCGACCGAGGAACTTGTCGCCAACCGGGACCGAGAGCACGTCGCCGGTACGGCGGACCTGCTGGCCCTCCTCGATGGTGTCGAACTCACCCAGGACGACCGCACCGATATTGGTGTCTTCGAGGTTCAGCGCGACACCCAGGACGCCGCCCGGGAATTCGAGCAGCTCGTTGGCCATCGCGGACGGCAGACCACTGATGTGGGCGATACCGTCGCCGGTGTCGGTGACAACACCGACTTCCTCGATAGAGGTCTCGGGGGTGTAGCTCTGGGTGTAGCTCTCGATCGCGCTACGGATCTCATCGGGGGAGATCGTCAGCTCCGCCATGTTCTTCCTGCTCTCGCTGTGTCTCGAATGTCGGTGGTATTGGTGCCGGGCTCGATACCGGCTCGCCGTGCTCGATACCGGCTCGCCGGCGTGCGCGTCAGGCCAGTGACTGGCGCAAGCGCTGCAGTCGGCCGACGGCGCTGCCGTCGATCAGGTCGTCGCCCACGCGCACGACAACACCGGCCAGGAGGCTGGGGTCGACCTGCACGTGCACCGTGACGGGCTTCTCGTAGATGCGCTGCAGTGAGGCCGAGAGGTGGTCTCGCTGCTGCGAGGTCAGAGCGACCGCCGCGCGCACATGTGCCACGATCTGATCCCGCAGGGACGCCGCCAGATCGGACAGGTGGTCGAAGGATGCGCCGATATCGCCCGCGCGCGGGCGGGTGACGGCCTGTTCGGCCAGCTCGACGGTGATGTCCTCGACCTTGCCGGTGAGCAGACGTGCCAACAGCTCACGACGCGCCGCGGAGGGCTTGCCGTGATCGGACAGCGCCTGCTCCAGCGCCGGATTGTCCTCGACGATGCGGCCCAGCCGGAACAACTCGTCCTCGACGGCGTCGATGCGTCCGCGGTCAGCCGCGGCGCGCAGCAGCGCCTCCTGTCCGAGCAGCACCAGGGTGTCGACGAGATCGCGGGTCCGCGACCAGTCCTGGGCCACGGCGGTGGTGAGCACCGCCGTCGTGGCCACGCTGACCTTGCCGCCGAAGACCCGTTCGGCGAGTTCGGCGCGGGCCGAGCTCGATACCGACTTATCCGCGAGCGCCACACGCAGCGAACGCTGGTCGTCGAGTACGGCGACAACGGCGAACAGTTCGGTGCCTGCCGTGGCTGCGACTTCGTCGCTCCCGGTCAGAGCGGCCCGAAGAGCTTCCCGCGCACGGGAGCTCGCCTCGCGGCTCGCTGCGTACATGCTTCCCACTTTCGGTTCGTTACCTTCCGACCCCGATGCCGCTCGATGCGTCCAGTTCCGCGAGGAACTGATCGATCGAAGCGGCCTGCTTGGCCTGATCGGACACCGACTGCCCGATGATCTTCTCGGCCAGGTCGACTGCCGTGGCGCCGAGCTCCGAACGCAGCTCGGTCACGATCTGCTGGCGCTGTGCCTCCAGCTGAGTGTGACCGGCGGCGACGATGCGATCCGCCTCGGCCTGAGCCTCGGTGCGCAGCTGCGCCAGGATCTGCTGACCCTGGGTGCGGGCCTCTTCGCGAATGCGAGCGGCCTCGAGTCGAGCCTCGGCCAACTGCTCCTGGTACTGCGACAGCGTGGCCTGGGCCTCGGCCTGTGCGACCTCGGCCTTCTTCAGACCGCCTTCGATCTTCTCCGAGCGCTCGTCGAGCACCTTGGTCAGGCGGGGGATCACGTACTTGTAGAACGCGAATCCAATGACCAGGAGGCAGACCGCCGACCAGACGATGTCATACATCTCGGGGACGAGGGGGTTTTGTTCCGCCCCCTCGGCCGCGAGCAAGTTGATGCCATTCATGGTGTGGTCTCTTCCGGAATCAGAAAATGAAGCCGGCGACGAGGCCGATCAGCGCCAGCGCCTCGGTGAACGCGATACCGAGGAACATGGTGGTGCGGATCTGGCCCTGCAGCTCGGGCTGGCGGGCGATGCCCTCGATGGCCTTACCGACCACAATGCCCACACCGATGCCGGGGCCGATCGCGGCGAGGCCGTAACCGACGGCGCCGAGGCCCTTGAACGTCTGCTCGGCGGCAGCTTCCTGAGCCAGGTAGGAGAGGGTGCTCATGGTGTGTTATTTCCCTTTCTGTCGCCCACGCGCCGACGGCGTGTGAAGCAGATTTGGTGTTGGTACCGGTCGGTCAGTGGTCGTCGGCGTGCTGCGCCAGACCGATGTAAACAGCGGTCAGCAGCGCGAACACGTACGCCTGCAGGAACACCACCAGGATTTCGAAGAGGGTGAAGCCGAAGCCCGCGAGCAGCGAGAACGGTGAGAACACCTTCATCCAGTTATCGGCGTCGAACAGGAAGAACTGGGTGGCACTGAAGAACAGCACCAACATGATGTGGCCGGCCAGCATATTCGCCATGAGTCGGACGGTCAGCGTGAACGGACGCAGCAGGAAGGTCGAGATGAACTCGATCGGAATCAGCAGCAGGTGCAGCGCGGGCGGCACATTCGGCACCACGATGGACGAGCGCATGTACTTGAGGAAGCCGTACTTCTTGATACCCACGTAGTTGAACGTGACGTAGGCGAGCAGCGCCAGAACCAGCGGGAAGCCGATTCGCGCGTTCGAGGAGATATTCAGACCCGGAATGATTCCGGAGATATTCAGGAAGAGCACGGAGAAGAAGATCGTCGCGATAAGCGGGAAGAACTTCCGACCGGATTCCTTGCCGAGGACCTCGTCACAGATCTGCTCTTTGACAAAGACCAGGGCCGTTTCGGCGACGTTCTGCAGACCGCGCGGAACCAGTTTCGGGCTCCGGAATGCGAGGAACATGACTGCCAGCAGAACGGCCGACATCAGGATGCGGATGAGCATCAGACGGTCGAGCTCGAACGGCGTCCCCTCGAACAGCAGAGCTGGAGGGAAGAAGTCGTTAAGCGACGGCGCGTGGAACTCGCCCGCCAAAATGGTGACGCTCAGCGTTCTCTCCCGTGTTCGGGCCGCGAGTTATGGTTGTGGCTCGCGGTTCGATCGGACATTGACGATCCTGGTGGTCGACTCAGGTCGGCTCGAAGTTCGTCAGCAGCTGTTCGGGCATAGTGCCCGGGCGTCTGTACGCGCGTCGGCGACATCGTCGACGGTGCAGAACCGGAACCCTATCGGGCCCGGTACGGCGGTAAGCATAACCTGCCCCACAGGAAGTCACGTGCGACCCCCCAGTTGGTTCGGCTGCCTACTGGTAAAGACTTTACCAAGTTATCTACGACAGCGTGTAGGGGGTGGCGGAAACAGCAGGTGAACTTGTCCGGAATCCGCTACTGCTCATCCAGGTCGATGATCGGAACACGTTGGCGCAGAAGGCCATACGTCTCCGCCCCGAGGACCACCAGCAGCGCGCCGACCACGGTCAGGAACAGGGTCGGGCGGCTGTAGAAGTCGAAGTTCTGCAGTACCGCGACCACGATGACGGCCACCAGCAGTTTTCCGACCCAGCTGCCCAGCAGGACCACACCCTGCAGACCGGATTCGAAGCGTGCGCTCAGCAGTACCGAGGCGGCCGTCGTGAGGATGAAACCGCCGCCGATGGCCGCGCCGAGCAGGGCGCCCCACAGACCGGGCAGGCCGGCGAAGATCACGCCGAGAATCGATGAAATCACCACGAGCACAATCAATCCGATGATGCCGTAGCGCAGCGCCGCCCGTAGCGGGGCGTCTTGAGCGGGATTGGGTGCCGTAGTCACGTCAACAAACTCTACCCGTGGACCGCATCCGGCCCGCGCGGCGGTTTGCGGCCGCCGCGCAGGGTCAGTTCACCGATCGACGGGACGGCGGTGATCACCAGGGCGAAGACCAGACCACCGGCGAACAGCAATACCACCAGTCGGCGATCCATCAGTGAGGAGCCGACGGCGCCGAAAGCGAGCACGCTCACCCACAAGTAGATCAACAGGACGACGCGGCGATGCGAATGCCCGATCTGCAACAAACGGTGGTGCAGGTGCATTTTGTCGGGTGTGGAGAAACTCACGCCCGCGCGTACGCGGCGCACGATGGCAAGAACCAGGTCGAGTACCGGAATGAACATCACGGCTCCGACCAGCAACAGCGGCGACAACAGACCCACGATGTCGCGAGTGCCGTAACCCTGGAGCGGAATTCGGCCGGAGGCGCCGGTGGAGACCGCGGCGAGCATCAATCCGATGAACATCGAACCGGAATCACCCATGAAAATTCGGGCGGGCTGGAAGTTATGCGGCAGAAATCCCAGACAACCGCCCGCGAGTGCGGCGGCGAGCAGTGCGGGCGGATAGGTGTCGGTGGAACCGCCCTGTGCGTAGAGCAGACCGACGGTGAACACGAACACCGCCGCCGCGGCTATCAAACCCAGACCGGCGGCCAGGCCGTCCAAACCGTCCACGAAATTCATGGCGTTGATCATGGTGACGGTAATGCCGACCGTGATCAGGCCGCCCTGGAGTTGATCGAGTACAACGGTTTCATTGGTGAACGGGTTGTAGATGGCCACCCAGGACAGGCCCATAACGGCCATCACCCCGGCGGCGGTCACCTGGCCGACGAGTTTCGTCAGCCAGTCCAGTCCCCAGCGGTCGTCGATAATGCCGACCAGCACGATGAGCGTGCCCGCCACCACGACGGCAGGAATATCGCGCGGGTAGTCGAAGCCGCGACGCAGCGCCGGGAGCTGGTGCGCGAACAGCACGGCGGCCAATACGCCCAGGTAGATACCGACGCCACCCATGCGCGGAATCGGCTTCACGTGCACATCGCGTTCGCGCGGTACCGCCACCGCGCCGAACGCGATGGCCAGCGAGCGTATGCCGCCGGTGAACAGGAAGGTCACCACGGTGGCGACCAGGATCACCAGTAGCAGCTCGCGCAGCGGGACGATCGCGCCCGTGCTGAATACACTTTGGCTCAGCAGCATCTATCGGGCCGTCACCGCGCGGCCTGCGAGATGAGCTCCTCCGACGATAAGCCGAGGACCTCGGCGACCGCCGCCGTCGGCACCGCGCCCTCGCGCAGGACGCGTGGCTGGTCGGAAGTCAGGTCCACGATGGTGGAGGCCTGTGCGTGGTCGGACTTGCCACCGTCGAGGTAGACGCCGACCAGATCGCCCAGTTGGGCTTGGGCTTCGGCGGCGGTGGCGGCGGGCGGCTGCCCGGAGACATTGGCGCTCGACACCGCCAGCGGGCCCACCTCGCGCAGCAGTTCCAGCGCGACGGGGTGCAGTGGCATGCGCAGCATGACGGTGCCGCGGGCGTCGCCGAGGTCCCAGGCCAGTGAGGGCGCCTGCTGCACAACGAGACTCAGGGCGCCCGGCCAGAAGGCGCGGATCAGGTCGCGGGCCTGCGGGCGCACCGAGAACACCAGTCCATCGATGGTGTTCCAGGATCCGACCAGCACCGGCACCGGCATATCGCGCCCGCGCCGTTTGGCGGCCAGCAGCGCGCTCACGGCCGAACTGTCGAACGCGTCGGCCGCCAGTCCGTACAGCGTGTCGGTCGGAATAACGGCCAACCGCCCGGATTTCAGTGCACTGCGCGCGGCAGTCAGTCCCGCGGCGCGCGAATCGGGATCGGCGCAGTCGTAGACGGTACTCACGCGCAACATCTTGGCATGAGCTGTCCGTCACGCCATCGCCGCGCCGGGTTCAGCAGCCGCCGACTCGCCGCCGAGGCCGTCATTCGGGCACCGCGACACCCGTCGTTACGGCTTCCCACCTCCGTCATTCCGGCATGCTCTAATGACGAAGGCGGCACTCCCGACAGGCGAAACGGCGGTCGACGCTCTCTCATCGAGACGTCAGTCAGCCGTACGCCGCGCGACGACGAATCGGGGTTTACCCGCGAGGTCGGGATGTTCGACAACTTCGGTGAAACCACCGTGCGTGTTGAACAGCGCCGCCACCCCACTCCCATTGGTGTCGTCATGTTCGACGGCGGCCATACCGTTCTCGCGCAGTAGACGCGCGATGGTGCCGATCATCGGACGGATGACATCGAGACCATCCGGGCCGCCGAAGAGCGCGCGGTGTGGATCGTGGTCGGCGACTTCGGGATCCAGCTGTGCGGATTCCGGGATATAGGGCGGGTTCGACACGACGATGTCGACCTTCCCGTTCAACCGCGACAGCAGCTCCGGTTCGGTCACATCGCCGGAATGCAGATCGATGGGGGTATCGCCCTCATCGGACAATTGCAGCGCGTTGCGCCTGGCCCAATCCAGCGCCACCGGATCGAGTTCCACCGCGTGTACCTGAGCGTCCGGGCGGGCGTGGGCGATGGCCAGGGCCAGGGCCCCGGAGCCGGTGCACAGATCCACAACGACGGGCCGATGTTCGTGGCCGACGGCCTCGAGTTGTGCCAGCGCCCAGGCGAACAGCAACTCGGTCTCCGGGCGCGGAACGAAAACACCGGGGCCGACCGCGAGGTCGATCTCCCCCATCGCGGCCGTACCCGTAAGGTGTTGCAGCGGAACGCGTTCCGCGCGGCGCGCCACCAGCTTCTGGTACTCCCCCAGCTGTTCGGGAGTCAACATGGGCACCATCATCAGCCGCATACGCTCCACCCCGAGCACATGTGCCGCAAGCAATTCCGCATCGGCATGCGGGCTGTGCACCCCGGCTGCCCGAAGTTTTTCCTCGGCCTCGCGTATGACAGGCCGCAAAGCAACGCGACGCTCCCCCGCCTCCCCGCGACTCTTGCCGATCAGTTAGGTGCCTCGATTCTTCCATTGCGGGCCGGCGATCGAGCGCCGCTCGAGTTCGCCCGTCCCCGATGAGTTACCCATATTCTCACGAAATCAGTTGTCCCGCCCCGAACCCGAGAGGAGACCGCCTCAGCATCCGGGCAAGCCGCCCGGATGATCCGGCCCCACATCCAGGCGGGCCACCCCGTCAGTCCGGTCCCACAACCAGGCAAGCACCCGTCAGTCCGGCATGACGAGGTGGGCGACACCCGCACGACGAGCAGGTGGTACGTCCGGATGGCGCGGTGCCGCTCTTACTCCGCGGCCAGCCGTGCCGTGCGGCTTACTCCGCGGCGAGCCGTGCCGTGCGGTCTGCCTCGACGAGGGCGTTGAGCAGGTCGTCGAGGTTGCCGTCGAGGACCGCGTCGAGGTTGTGCGCCTTGAAGCCGATGCGGTGATCGGCGATGCGGTTCTCCGGGTAGTTGTAGGTGCGAATGCGCTCGGAGCGGTCGACGGTGCGGATCTGCGAGGCGCGACCCGCGGCGGCGTCGGCATCGGCCTGTTCCTCGGCGAGGATCTGCAGTCGCGCGGCGAGCACCTGCATGGCGCGCATCTTGTTCTGCAGCTGCGAACGCTCGTTCTGGCAGGTCACCACGATGCCGGTGGGGAGGTGGGTGAGCCGCACGGCGGAGTCGGTGGTGTTGACGCCCTGGCCGCCCTTACCGGAGGACCGGTACACGTCGATGCGCAGATCCTTGTCGTCGATCTGCACCTGCTCCACCTCGTCGGGCTCCGGGTAGACCAGGACACCGGCGGCGGAGGTGTGGATGCGGCCCTGCGATTCGGTGACGGGCACGCGCTGTACGCGGTGGACGCCGCCCTCCCACTTGAGGCGCGACCAGACACCGTCACGGGTGGGTTCCTTGCTCTTGATGGAGAAGGTGGCCTCCTTGTACCCGTCCAGGTCGGAGTAGGTGACGCCGAGCACCTCCACCTTCCAGCCGTGCCGTTCCGCGTAACGGATGTACATGCGGGCCAGATCGGCGGCGAACAGCGCCGATTCCTCGCCGCCCTCACCGGATTTCACCTCGAGGACCACATCGTCGGAGTCGTGCGGATCACGCGGGGCGAGCAGATCGGTGAGCGCCTTGGACAGCTCCTCGACCTGTTCGCGCAGGACGGGCACCTCGGCGGCGAAGGAGGCGTCATCGGCGGCCAACTCCTCGGCGGCGGCCAGATCGTCCTTGGCGCTGGTCAGCTTGGCGTACGTGGACATGACCGGCCCGAGCTCGGCGAACCGCTTACCGACGCGACGGGCCGCACCCGGATCGTTGTGCAGCGCCGGATCGGACAGCTGCATTTCCAGCCCGGCGTATTCGGCCAGGATGTCGTCGATCGCGGACGGGGCCGCGGACTGGTCGGCCATCGCGGACACTCCTTTTTGTAGGGCTGGGAACACGCTTATCGGGCTACGAACACATCGTGAGTTCTCCGCAGCGACCAGTGCGTTCGCGGCCCGCCTCGTTCTGGACTGAGTGGAGCGGGGGAGCGAAGCGGAGGAGCGGAGGGAGGGAAGAACGGGGTTACGAGGGCCGCGAACCGCCGGAGCAGAGCGGAGGCCGAAGACACAGCACCGCCGCAGCGAAGCGGAGGCAGAAAACACAGACGCCCGGCCTGCTTGGAGCAGGACGGGCGTCGGCGGGGAAGCTACTTGTCAGCCTTCGCGGGCCGCTTGCCGTAGCGAGCCTCGAAGCGAGCCACGCGGCCACCGGTGTCCAGAATCTTCTGCTTACCCGTGTAGAACGGGTGGCACTGGGAGCAGACCTCGACCGTGATCTGGCCCGACTCCTTGGTGCTCTTGGTCTGGAAGGTGTTGCCGCAGCCACACACGACCGTGGTGTCCACGTACGTGGGGTGAATTCCTGCCTTCATGGGTGTCCTTTCACATGGTCCCGGGTCGCCCTGAGTTGATGGACGTGAACCGGTACCGACTTAGGCATGGTTGCCGACGGACCAGTATAGACGCCGCGAAGACCAGGGTTATTCCAGGCCACCGACCCGAGGCCGACACGGCGGTCCGGGACCGCTACAGGCCCTGATCACTGGTCGCGCAGATCATTCCTCCGACCGGTGTGTGCGAGGAGGAGGCAGAATCGCAGTTACGCATGAGACCCCGGGCCACAAGTGAAACGTTTACCCTTCGCATTCTGGGGTACAAATCTGCGATGCGCACCCCCAAGGTAATGCGGCATGCCCCGCGGCAGCCCCGAGCTTCCACCCTGAGGCGGAGCGCCCCCACACCCTGAGATCGAGTGGTACTCACGGGCGATGTGTGGCGAGATCGCTACGCGGAACATGTGATTGGTCGGGTTTGTTCCTCATTACCAGCCCAAGGAATTGCGGGCACGCATCTTCGGCGGACTCGAGCGAGGCTGAAAGTCGAGTAGCTCGCTACTCAAGAATGCGAACACCCATGTTCATAGAGTTCGTGTCCAGGTGAGAAGTCTCGCGACTATCGGAAGGACAGCTGTGACCAGGAAGGACGCGACAACGGGGCGACTATCCCCCGGATCCTCGCGCGCCGAGGCCGGGACGGCACACCGGCGGCGCGCGGAGATCGTCGCGGGGGCGGTTCTGGGCGCGCTGAGTCTGATGGTCGTCGTCGGCTGGTGGTCGGTACCCGGTGAGTCCAGCCTCGCGGCGGAGTCCGGTACGCCGCATCCGGAACCCGACCAGCTCACCTACACGGCGGTCACGGGGTCGTCGGGGACAGCAGGCACCGTGACCGCCCTCATTCTCGGTTTCATGATTTTCGGCGCGGCCCTGATCGGCCTGTTCTTCTTCAGTCCCACCGCCCCGAGACTGCAGCGGACGGCTGCGCGCTACGAGATTCTCGACCCGTGCCTGT
>NZ_BDCE01000104.1 GCF_001613345.1 Nocardia uniformis NBRC 13702
CGGTGAGTTACCCCGACACTTGCGAGATCAGTTGGCACGCTTCTATTCACTGCACAACGCAGCGAGGCGGCTCCGCCGTAGCGGAGCCGCCTCGCTGCTTTCGGCATTCGTGCCGAACTACCAGAGCTACTCGTCCATCGCACCTGGTGCGGTCTTGGAAACCGACATCAGGAACTCGGCGTTGCTCTTCGACTTCTTCAACCGGTCGATCAGCAGATCGATCGCCTGATGTGAGTCCAGGCCGGACAGCACGCGCCGCAGCTTGTGCAGTACCGCCGCCTCATCGGGCTGCATGAGCAGGTCGTCGCGGCGGGTGCCGGACGGGTTGACGTCGACCGCCGGGAAGACGCGGCGCTCGGCGATCTTGCGGTCGAGCTTGAGCTCGGCATTGCCGGTGCCCTTGAACTCTTCGAAGATCACCGTGTCACCGGTGGAACCGGTCTCCACCATCGCCGTGGCGATAATGGTCAGCGAGCCGCCGTTCTCGATATTGCGGGCCGCGCCGAGGAACCGCTTGGGCGGGTACAGCGCGGTGGAATCCACACCACCGGAGAGGATTCGACCCGACGCCGGGGACGAGTTGTTGTACGCACGACCCAGTCGAGTGATCGAGTCGAGCAGCACGACGACGTCCTGACCCATTTCCACCAGACGCTTGGCACGCTCGATGGCGAGCTCGGCGACCGAGGTGTGATCGCTCGGCGGACGGTCGAACGTCGAGGCGATGACCTCGCCGCGCACGGAGCGCTGCATATCGGTCACTTCCTCGGGACGCTCGTCCACCAGGACGACCATGAGGTAGCACTCGGGGTTGTTGACGGCGATCGCATTCGCGATGTCCTGCATGATCGTGGTCTTACCGGCCTTGGGCGGCGACACGATCAGCGCGCGCTGACCCTTACCGATCGGCATGATCAGATCGATCACGCGGGTCGTCAGCTTGTTCGGCTGGGTTTCCAGCCGCAGTCGCTGATTCGGGTACAGCGGGGTCAGCTTATTGAATTCCGGCCGACGCTTGGCGGATTCGATATCGGAACCATTGATGGAATCCAGTCGCACCAGCGGATCGAACTTCTGCCGCTGATTGCTCTGATCGCCATCCCGGGGCGCACGGACGGCGCCGGTGATGGCGTCACCGCGGCGCAGGCCGTTCTTGCGGACCAGGTTCATCGACACGTACACGTCGTTCGGTCCGGCCAGATAGCCGGAGGTGCGCACGAACGCGTAGTTGTCGAGCACATCGAGAATACCGGCGACGGGCTGCAGGACATCGTCCTCGCGGATCTCCATCTCGCGTGCCTCGCCCGTGCCGCTGGCGGTGCCACCATCGCGGTCGCGGCCACGACGACGCTCCCGGAACCGACGGCCACGACGGCCACGGCCCTCACCCTCGTCGTCGTCATCGCGACGATCATCGCGACGAGCGGTGCCGTTCTGCTGGCCACCGTTCTGCTGGTTGCGATCGCGGCCCTGGCGGTCACCGCCCTGATTGCGGTCACCACGCTCACTACGCTCACTACGGTCACCACGCTCGGAGCCCTGGTTGCGCTCACCAGCCTGCTGGTTGCGCTCACCGCCCTGGTTGCGGTCACGGCGACGCTCGCCCTCCGGCTCGGCCTTCGCCTCGCTCGCGGGCGCTTCGTTCGAAGTCCCTTCGGCCACTGCGCTGTTCGTGGCGGCAGCACGCTGCTCACGACCACGACGCTGGCGCCCACGACCACGCTGGCCCTCACGGCCACCGTCTTCGCCACTGTTCTCGTCGCGCTTCGACTCCCGCGCAGCGTCGGCGTTCACCGGCGCGGCATCGTTCTTCGGCGCGGCCTCATTCTCGGCCTTCGCGGCCTTGGCGGGGGCGTCGGCCTTGGCCGATCCGGACTCCCCACCGGTCGGCGCGGCATCCGCACCCTTGCTGGCCACGGCGTCGGTGGTCCCCGGCTCCGCCGTAGCGGCTCCGGTCGACTCCGCTTCCGCGGCCTTGGCCTTCTCACCCCGGCCCTTGGCAGGCTTCCCCGCAGCGGCGGCCTTGGCCCCGCCGGACTGGTTCTCCTTGATGGCGGCGATGAGATCACCCTTGCGCATTCCGGAGGTACCTCGGATTCCGAGTTCTCCTGCAAGCGCGCGCAACTGCGGCAACAACATTCCAGTCAGCCCCGATCGTGCGACGTCGGTATGTTCACTCATCTTCGAAATCTGTCCGGAGTCACTTTCGCGCTCGCCCGAGGAAACCGAATTGCTTTCCACCCCGGGTGTCGCGAGCAGGTCCGTATCTGTCACGGAAATCCTTTCCTTCCCTCGACTGCCGTGTGCCTGTTCGAGGGTTTCTCCTGCAATCCGGTCGTATGCCGGACTCGGATGCCGTACCGACTGCCCCGCCGGATCGATAGGTTCTGACCTGCGTGGTTTTCGCCACCGACTACTGGGCTTCGCCACCGACTGCAAAAGGTGGGAGAGATCATTCCAGTTGACTGGCTACCCCCAAGTTCGAAGCTCGAAAAGCCTCGAGCCTGAGCAAGGAGCCTCTGGAGCGATTGCCCTGATGAAGCACCGGCGTCTGACGCGCACGATGTACGGACGTGCTCAGGATAGCTCCCGCCAATCACATGGGCAAGGCAGGCACGCTGTCAATCCGGCAATACGGATATTCGTTCAGTCCACCAGGACGCCGTCGGCGATACCGGGCTCGACCACCCGCATACCGTCCGCGGCCGCGAGTTCCCGCAGTTCCGCGGGGAATTCGCCGGTACCCAGCGCCAATACCGTGGGCCCCGCGCCCGATACGGTGGCCGCGATTCCGGCCGCACGCAGCAGTTCGATCCATTTGGTGGTCAGCGGCAGCGCCGACGCCCGATAGCCCTGATGTAGCCGGTCGGCGGTGGCGGGCAGCAGCAGGTCGGGACGCTGCGTCAAGGCCACTACCGCCAGCGCGGCACGGCTGGCATTGAAGGCGGCGTCCGCGTGCGGCACCGTGTCGGGCAGCAATCCGCGGGTGTGCGCGGTGGACGAGCGCTCGGTGGGAATCAGAACCACCGGACGCAACGACTCGTGCGCGGTCAATCGAACGGCACGGTAGTCACGGGTGTGGTGGACACCCACCCCGTTTCCGACCGCACCCACCGCGAGATCGGCCGGCCGGTCGGTTTCGGTCCACGACACCACGATTCCACCCAGCACACTGGCCGCGGCATTGTCGGGATGTCCCTCGAATTCCGAAGCCAGTTGCACCAGAACGTCATCGCCGAAGCCGAGCTCCGCATCGAATTTGGCGGCCAGACCACGCCCCGCGGCCAAACCGCCCACCACCGCCGAGGCCGAGGATCCCAATCCGCGTGAATGTGGAATCACATTGCGGCACACCACATCCAGACCGTCCGCCCAGAGGCCCGCGAACTCCAGTCCACGTTCGATGGCGCGCACCACCAGATGCGTTGGGCCCCAGGGCACATCGTCGGCCCCCTCACCCTCCACCCGGATGCTCAGACCGGAACCGGTGGTACGCACTGTGATCTCGTCGTAGAGCCCGAGAGCGATGCCGAGGGAGTCGAATCCCGGACCCAGATTGGCGCTGGACGCCGGGACCCGCACCGTGACGGTGAGATCAGCGGGGAGGGTCCTGGTCATTACTTGACCTTCGCGCGAGCTCAAGTCAGGCCAACTCGAGTGCGTGGGCCACCGCGATCGGGTCGACCGCGATCGGCTTGACCTCCGGCATACCCGCGAGGGCATTGTCGGGATCCTTGAGTCCATTACCGGTCACCGTGCAGACGACGGTGAGCCCGGAATCGAGCCAGCCTTCCTTGCGGGCGGCGAGCAGACCGGCGACCGAGGCGGCGGAGGCGGGCTCCACGAAAACACCCTCGGTGGCCGCGACCAGGCGGTACGCGGCGAGGATCTCCTCGTCGGTGGCCGCACGGAACGCGCCGCCGGACTCCTCCTTGGCGGCCATCGCGGCATTCCACGAAGCGGGCGCACCGATGCGAATGGCGGTCGCGACGGTCTCCGGGTTCTTGACCGGAGCGCCATTGACCAGCGGCGCGGCACCCGCGGCCTGCACACCCAGCATGCGCGGGCGCGAGGTGGAGGTGCCGTCGGCATAGTACTCGCCGTAGCCCTTCCAGTACGCGGTGATATTTCCGGCATTGCCGACCGGCAGCACATGCACGTCGGGGGCCTTGCCCAGAGCATCCACGATTTCGAAGGCCGCCGTCTTCTGCCCCTCGATCCGCGCCGGGTTGACCGAGTTCACCAGGCCGACCTCGGGGAATTCGGCGGTGACCTTGCGAGCCAGTTCGAGGCAGTCGTCGAAATTGCCCTCGACCTGAATAATCTTGGCGCCCAACATGACCGCCTGCGCCAGCTTGCCCATGGCGATCTTGCCCTGCGGGATGAGCACCGCGCAGTGCAGGCCGGCCCGGGTGGCGTAGGCGGCGGCCGAAGCCGAGGTGTTGCCGGTGGACGCGCACAGCACGGCCGTCTTGCCGGAGTACTTGGCGTCGGTCATGGCCATGGTCATGCCGCGGTCCTTGAAGGAACCGGTGGGGTTGGCACCCTCGACCTTGAGGTAGACCTCACAGCCGGTCAGCTCCGACAGGTGATGCGCGGCCACCAGCGGGGTGCCGCCCTCGAACAGGGTGACCGGCTCCCAATCAGCGGGCACGGGAAGACGATCCCGGTACGCGGTGATCAAACCGGGCCACGGGGTAGCCGGGCTGAATTCGCGGCCCGCCGCGGCGGCGCTCCGCGCAGTCGTACTCATTCCTCGGTGCCTTCCAATCTCAGAACGCTGGTCACGGATGTGACGGAGTCCAGTTCGGCCAACGCGGCCACGGTATCGGCCAGGGCCGATTCCTGTGCGTGGTGGGTCACCACGACCAGGCGTGCGCCCACGTCGTCGTGACCTTCCTGGCGGACCGTCGAAATGCTGACGCCGTGTTTGGCGAATTCGCCCGCCACCGCTTCCAACACGCCCGCGCGGTCGGCAACCTGCAGATTCACGTGGTAGCGGGTCGGTGTCTCCCCGATCGACGCGATCGGCAGCTCAGCATAAACCGATTCGCCCGGCGCGCGGCCACCGTAGAACTTGTTGCGCGCCGCCATGACCAGATCGCCCATGACCGCCGAGGCGGTCGGCGCGCCGCCCGCACCCTGGCCGTAGAACATCAGGCGGCCGGCGTTCTCGGCCTCCACGACCACGGCGTTGTACGCCTCGTTGACCGCGGCGAGGGGATGCTTGCGCGGGATGAGCGCCGGATAGACGCGCACCGAGATGCTCTCCTTACCGCCCTCCTCCGGCCCCTCGGTGACGCGCTCGCAGATGGCGAGCAGCTTCACGGTGCAGCCGACGGCGGCGGCGGTTTCCAGATCCTCCGACGTGATCTTGGAGATACCCTCGCGGTAGACATCGGCGGAGGTGACGCGGGTGTGGAATGCCACAGACGCGAGAATCGCGGCCTTGGCGGCGGCATCGTAGCCCTCGACATCGGCGGTCGGATCGGCCTCGGCGTAGCCCAGGCGGGTCGCCTCGGCGAGTACGTCGTGGTAGTCCGCGCCGGTCTCGGCCATGGCGGAGAGGATGAAGTTGGTGGTGCCGTTGACGATTCCCACCACCTTGTTCACCCGGTCGCCGGACAGCGACTGGATGAGCGGGCGGACAACCGGAATGGCACCGGCGACAGCGGCCTCGAAATACAGGTCCGCACGGTTGTTTTCGGCCGAGGCCGCCAATTCGCCGGTGTAGACGGCGAGCAGCGCCTTATTGGCGGTGACAACCGATTTGCCCGCGTCGAGCGCGGCCTTGATCAGCCCGCGGGCCGGTTCGATACCGCCCATCAGCTCGATCACGATGTCGACATCGGCACGGGCGACCAGGGATTCGGAATCGGTGGTCAGCAGCTCGGCCGGCAGACCACGGTCCTTGTCGAGGTTGCGCACGGACACACCGCGCAGCACGACGGGAGCGCCGACGCGGTTGCGCAGGTCCTCGGCGTGGTCGCGCAGAATGCGCACGACCTCCGCACCGACGGTGCCCATGCCGAGCACGGCGACCCCGATCGGACGATCCACTCCCCACACGCCACTCTTAGCAGCGTTGTTCGCGACCTCATTCATGCCTTCACCTCCAAGCTCAGTAGGTCCTCCACAGTTTCGCGGCGGAGGATCAAACGCGCCTTACCGTCTCGCACCGCGACCACAGCAGGCCTGGTGAGCATGTTGTAGCGGCTCGACATCGAATAGCAGTACGCGCCGGTAGCTGCCACCGCGACCAGGTCGCCGGGGCCGACATCGGCCGGGAGCCAGGTATCACGGATGACGATATCCCCGCTCTCGCAGTGCTTTCCGACCACACGCGCAACCACGGCACCGGCGTCGCTGGTACGTGATACCAATCGGCAGTCGTACTCCGCCTGATACAGCGCGGGTCGGATGTTGTCGCTCATACCGCCGTCGACGGAGACGTAGCGGCGGCGGTTTCCACCGTCGAGGGTGACATCCTTGGTGGTGCCGACTTCGTAGAGGGTGACGGTGCCCGGACCCGCGATGGCGCGCCCCGGCTCCACCGCGATAATCGGCTTCGGCAGACCGGCGTGCGCCGCCTCCTCGGTGACAATGTGGTCCAGCTTGGTGGCGAACTCGTCCAGCGGCGGCGGATCGTCGTGCGGCAGGTACGAAATACCCAGGCCGCCACCGAGATCCAGGATCTTGATCTGCGCGGCACGCTCGGCGCCGAACTTGTCGACTGCCTCGCGCAGCACGCCGAGCATGCGCCGGGTCGAGATCTCGAAGCCGTCGATATCGAAGATCTGCGAGCCGATATGGCTGTGCAGACCCACCATTCGCAGATTCGGCGACTCGAAGACGCGAGCAATCGCTTGGATGGCATCGCCGCTGGCAATGGAGAAGCCGAACTTCTGATCCTCGTGCGCGGTCGAAATGTATTCATGCGTATGGGCTTCCACGCCGACGGTGACTCGAACGAGGACGTCCTGCACCTTGCCCGCGCTATTGGCCACAGCCTCCAGGCGTTCGATCTCGATGAGCGAGTCGAGTACGACATGGCCGACACCGCTGGCCACGGCGGCCTCCAGCTCGGCCAGCGATTTATTGTTGCCGTGCAAGGCGATTCGCTCGGCCGGGAAACCAGCGTTGAGCGCCACGGCGAGCTCACCGCCGGAGCAGACGTCCAGAGACAGTCCCTCGTCACGGATCCAGCGGGCGATCTCACCGCACAGGAAGGCCTTGGAGGCGTAGTGCACCTTCGCACCTGGGCCGAAGGCGCTGACCATATCCCGGCAGCGGGAACGGAAGTCGTCCTCGTCGATGACGAACAGCGGGGTGCCGAATTCGGCGGCCAGCTCGTGTACCGGCACGCCCGCGAGGCGCACCACGCCCTCGGCATCGCGGGTGGCGTTGCGCGGCCATACATTCGCGGGCAGGTCGATCAGCTGCTGCGGATCACTCGGGCGCTCCGGCAGATTCGGGGCGTGCGGGATATCCGCGTGGCGAGGTCCGGCGGGATGTGCACTCATTACATACGCTCCGGGGCAGAGACGCCTAGCAGGCCGAGGCCATTGGCGAGAACTTGACGGGTTGCCTTGACCAGCTCGAGGCGAGCGGCGTTCAGCGGGGAGACGGGCTCATCGCCCAGTGGGAGGACCCGCATCTCCTTATCGGACTGGAAGGGGTGATAGACACCGGCCAGATCTTCGAGGTAGCGGACGATGCGATGCGGTTCGCGCAGTTCGGCGGCGGCCGCGACCACGCGCGGGTATTCCCCCAGCGTGCGAATGAGTTCGCCCTCGCGATCGGAGACCATCAGACCCAGATCCGGTGTCGCCGAATCGAATCCGAGATCTGCCGCGTTCTTCATGATGGCGCAGGTGCGGGCATGCGCGTACTGCACGTAGTAGACCGGGTTGACGCTGTCCTGCTTGGTCCACAGGTCGATATCGATATCGATGCTGGAGTTCACCGAGGACCGCACGAGCGAGTAGCGGGACGCGTCCACGCCGATGGCCTCGACCAGGTCGTCGAGGGTGATCACGGTGCCCGCGCGCTTCGACATCTTCACGGCGGCACCGTCTTTGACGAGGTTCACCATCTGGCCGATGAGCACCTCGACGGAGTTCGGGTCGTCGCCGAACGCCGCGGCGGCGGCCTTCAGACGCCCGATGTACCCGTGGTGGTCGGCACCGAGCATGTAGATGCACAGATCGAAGCCACGCGAGCGCTTGTTCTGGAAGTACGCGATATCGCCGCCGATGTAGGCCGAGGTGCCATCGCTCTTGATGACCACGCGGTCCTTGTCATCGCCGTACTCGGTGGAGGCGATCCACCACGCGCCGTCCTTCTCGTACAGGTTCCCGGACGACTTCAGGGTTTCGAGGGCCTTGTCCACCGCGCCGGAGGCGAAGAGCGAGCTCTCGTTGAAGTACACGTCGAAGTCGGTGCCGAAGTCGTGCAGCGTCTGCTTGATATGCGCGAACATGAGCTCGACGCCGTCACGGCGGAAGATCTCGTGCCGCTGCGCCTCGGCCAGTTCCAGCACGCCCGGATTCGCCTTCACGACATTGGCGGCGATCTCGCCGATGTAGGCGCCCGCGTAGCCGTCCTCCGGCGTCGGCTGTCCGAGCGCGGCCGCGACGAGAGATTTCGCATAGCGGTCGATCTGCGCGCCATTGTCGTTGAAGTAGTACTCGCGGGTCACGTCCGCGCCCTGGGAGACGAGAATCCGGCCCAGTGCGTCACCGACGGCGGCCCAGCGGGTACCGCCGAGGTGGATCGGTCCAGTGGGGTTGGCCGAGACGAATTCCAGGTTGATCTTGGTTCCGGTGAGGGTGGCGGCGGTACCGAAGTTCTCCCCCGCGTCCAGGATCTTGGTAATGATCACGCCCTGGGCGGACTTGGCCAGGCGAATATTCAGGAAGCCCGGGCCCGCGACCTCGGCGACATCAATACCTTCGGTGGCCGACAGCGCTTCGGCCAGCCAATTCGCGAAATCGCGCGGATTGAATCCCGCCTTCTTCCCTACCTGCATGGCCACATTCGTGGCATAGTCACCATGCTCAGGGTTGCGGGGGCGCTCCACCTTGACCTCGTCGGGCAGGACCGAAGGGTCGGATCCGTGTTCGACAAGTACCTTCGCAGCGGTCGCGCGAAGGAGATCTGCAAGGTCAGCTGGAGTCACGAGTCACTATCCTATGGTCTGAGCAGGTGTACGCCGCGCGCGGGCACCTCACGGGCAGGCGCCCAGCAAACGACGCGGCATCGCGGATGCCGCCTCGTGTGATTGTCCGATACGTCGAAAAGAGCACAACAAGCGATGCCGAGCGGAACCAGTGCCAAGTCGGCCAAAGCCATCAAGGCGGCGAGCAAGTCCTCCCCGTCGCTGCGCAAGGGCGGCGGTAAGGGCAGCAAGCTGCCCAAGCGCCACATTCCGTGGGCGACCATCGGTGCCGTCGTGGTGGTGGTCGCGCTCATCGGCGCACTCGCCGCGTATCTGGTACCGAAGTACCACGCGAAGGAAGAGCTGAAGAACCCGTCCGCGTATATCGACGGTGTGGTCAAGAAGGAGTATCCGGCCGGTCAGCACGTGCCCGCGACGCAGCGGGTGGCCTACGACCAGACCCCGGCGTTCGGTGGTCCGCACGACAGTTCGTGGGCGGCCTGCACCGGTGTGGTGTACGAGAAGGCCATTCGCACCGAGAGTGCCGTGCATTCGCTCGAGCATGGCGCCGTATGGGTGACCTACAACCCCGACAGCGCGGACGCGGCCGCCATCGAGACCTTGAAGAAGAAGGTCGAGAACCAGCCGTACACGCTCATGTCGCCGTATCCGGGCCTGGATTCGCCCATCTCGCTGCAGGCCTGGGGCCATCAGCTGAAGGTGGACAAGGCCGATGACGCCCGGGTGGACCGGTTCATCAAGGATCTGCGCCTGAACGAGAACACCTACCCGGAGGTGGGCGCCAGCTGCTCCAACCCGACCTTCGATCCGGTCAATCCCCCGCCGTTCGACCCGAGCGCGCCCGGCCCGGACGCGGTGGGCATGGACGGTAAGGGCGCGAGCCAGGGTTCGACCACCGATCCCACCGAACTCGGTGGCGGACTGTCCGGCATTCCGGGTCTGGAGGGCATCCCCGGCCTCGAGGGTCTGGAGGGTCTGGAGGGTCTGTCCGGCCTGCCGGACGGCGTCCAGAACATCCCGGCGCCGACCGATGCCCCCGCGCCGGAGCAGCCGGCCGACCAGCCCGCACCGGGCCAGTGATGCCGCCGCTCGTGCCCGGCGACGACGCCGATGATTCGGGTTCGGAGCATCCGGCTGCGGAGAATCCGGCCGCGGCAGCCCCCGCACGCCCGAGCCAGCGGACCGCGCTGCTGATACTGGGTGTGATCGGCGTTCTGCTGATCGGTTTCGCCCTCGGCGTCTTCGTGCGAATTCCCTTGGACGGCCGGTCCGATCCAGCGCCGAGCGCGGTGGATATCGGGTTCAGCCAGGATATGTCGGTGCACCACACCCAGGCCGTGGAGATGTCAGCGGTGGCGCTCAGCAATTCCACCGATCCCGCGGTGAAGGGCCTCGCCTACGACATTCTCACCACCCAGCAGAATCAGGCCGGGCGGATGCAGGCATGGCTCCAGCTGTGGGATGAACCGCTCCTGCCGAGCGGTGGCTACATGGGCTGGATTACCGGTACCGAGGGTTCGAGCCATCACGGTGGCGGTCAGAACGAGCAGCACACCGGCCCGGTTCCGGCCATGCCCGGTATGGCCACGCAGGCCGAGCTGAACAAGCTGCGTGAGGCCACCGGCCCCGCGCTCGATGTGATGTTCCTGCAACTCATGCTGCGCCACCACCAGGGCGGTATGGCCATGATCGAGTTCGCCGCCGACCGCGCCGAAACCAATGGGGTGCGCGCCCTCGCCGCGAGCATGGTGAAAACCCAGCAGGGCGAGGCCGAGTTGATCGCGCAAATGCTCACCGACCGAGGCGCTTCCGCCCTGCCGATGAACTGACCAGGCGTTTCACTGGTACGACCAGCGTGGACCGGGTGCCCAAACACCCGGTCCACGCCAGTTTTTGGCCTGCGGCGAGCAATGCGATACGCTTTCCCCGCCCGAGCGGATCACCCGCCCGGACTCATATCCCCGCCTTCGTAGCTCAGGGGATAGAGCGCTTGCCTCCGGAGCAAGAGGTCGCAGGTTCGAATCCTGCCGAGGGCACCACGATCAAGGCCCGGACCGTGAATCACGGTCCGGGCCTTGGTCTTATCTACGACTGTCTGATCGACGAGCGTCACTCGGCCGATCCAAGCGAATCGAGTAGTCGCCGAGCGGGCGTATGGCCCTCGACGTTCTCGCGTTGCGAGGGGGCGGTTTCGCGAAGGCTTCGTCGGCGCACCCGTGCACGGGCCATGAGCGCGCCCTACGCCTGACCGATCTCTGCCCGCGTAACGAGCGCCTGCTCGAGTCGGGTCACCGTCATCCGAGTGGTGCGCCAGCGGTGAGCCTTGACGACGGTCTGCGCGGCGCACAGCCAGACCCTGTGCGTTGGCACACTCCATCCACTGTGGCGTCGCAGCTCGCGACCGTCGGGCTCGACGATAACGGCAATTCTCCACGCTCGAATCGGCCTTGCGGGGTGCAGCCGAACCCGACGGCTCCATCCTGCTGTTCAGGAGGGGCCCGGCCAATTATCGAGTAGACCAGCGGCACAGCATGATTCAGCCATGGCGCGGGCCCCTGACGGACGCTTCGCGGCAGCGTCGATCCGGGGCACGCCCGGCTTGTCAGCGCAAAAACGGGCGTCCTGGGCGGTATGTTCACGTCATGTCCGGCACCGAGATCGACTTCGCGGCGCGAGCGCCGATAGCTCGTCGACGCGGGTGGCGGACGCTGGCCATGGCGGTCGTCGTAGCGGCCGCGAGCGTGCTGAATATATCCACCGGCATCCTGAATACGTCCACGGCTGCCGCGCACGCCGTGAACGGCTTCGACCCCGCCGCCTTCTACAGCGCGCCCGACGATCAACTGGCCGGACCGCACGGATCGGTGATCCATATGCGGCCGGTGGACGGCGAACCCGGCATCCCGGGTGCACGGAACTATCTGGTGCTGTATCGATCCGTGGATATGCGGGGCAGCACGGTAGCCGTGTCGGGCCTGGTGTCGGTACCCGACAGCACACCGCCACCCGGCGGCTGGCCACTCATCTCCTGGGCGCACGGCACCACCGGCGTGGCCGATCACTGCGCGCCGACCCGCGACACCTCCGCCGACTATCCGGCGCACGACTACACCGCACTGGTCCGTCAGGTGCACGCGCGGTGGGTACGGGCCGGATACGCGGTGGCGCAGACCGACTACCAGGGGCTGGGTACACCCGGACCGCACGGCTATCTGATCGGTACGGCCGAACAGCGCGCGGTTACCGATATGGCCCTGGCGGCACGGCAGATCGACGCCGAGATCGGTCCCCGATGGGTGGCCGTGGGCCATTCACAGGGTGGACAGGCCGCGGTATTCGCCAATGCGCAGGCGTCGGCCTGGGCCCCGGAACTGCGATTGCTCGGGGCGGTCGCGCTGGCACCCGCCTCACATCAGGCCGTCGGCGTGCAGGCGTCACAGCTGGCCAGCACGGTCGGGGCGGCACAGACACTGGGACCACTCACCGGCGGTGCGACATCCTTCCTGCCCCTGATGATCCGCGGCGCGCAGACCGTCGCCGATATCGACCCGGGCAGCTTCCTCACCGAACGCGCCAATTCCATGCTGCCGCTCGCGGATACGGGATGCATCGGCCAACTGCGCGATAAGGACGAGTGGGGTGGACTACCCGCCGACGAGGTGTTCAGCCGTACCGGGGATGTTTCGGCTCTGGCCCGGGTGCTCGCCGAAAACGACCCCAGCGCACTGACTTTCAAACAACCACTGCTGGTATTGCAGGGCAGGACCGATACCACTGTGCCCGCGCTCGCCACCGAGCTCATGGTGGCACAGCAGCGGGCCGCTGGACTTCCGGTCGAATACCGCGGCTATGCCGACGCGGACCATCGCGGTGTATTGGAAGCCTCCTACGCCGACGCACTGGGCTGGGTGGACGCGCGATTCGGCCGATAGAGGTTGCCGCACAACAATTCTCCCGCCGCCCCGCATGAACCATTCCGCCATCCCGGCGCGCACTCTCCCACCACCCCGGCATGCTTTTGGCCGGGATCCACCGCTGCGGGGGTGTGGATTCCGGCCAAAAGCACGCCGGAATGACGAAGGCGACGAGGCGGCGACAGGGAGGAGGCGGCGCGGCGGCGACCTCGTGACGACCTCGGGGCGGCGATCTCGCGACCTCGTTCCTAGGTGGTCGTGCTTGTCGGCTCTTGGACGCGTTCGGGCCGCAGCGCCCGCAGGGCCCACAATCCGATCGCGCATCCCGCGGTTATCGCGAGTGCCGCCCAGGCGGGGGCCGACGAGAGATAGCTGCTGGGATCTCGGAACCACTGCGGCGAGTACGCCACCCGCCCGAAACTGTTGCCCCGCAACCCCACTACAACGCACGGCACCACCAGCACCGTGATCGCGAGTACCGAACTCGGCACCGCACGCGGAGTCACCGCGCCGAAACAGTAGCCGATAACGGCCGAGACCGCGACAACGCCGACGACCGCGACCACCGCGTCGACATGCCCACTGGTCGTGGTGGCCGCGGCGAAGAGCGCGAGCCCGGCGGAAGCCGCCAACCCGGCCCACGGCGTCGGCCAGCGCCGACCGAGCCACAGCCCCGCGGCGACCACGACGATCGGGATCGGCATACTCCAGTCCGGGCGCGGCACGGCCACGATGGCACTGCCCGCATTCGCCACGGCGACCGCCAGCAGCACCAGTGTCCCGTCGCGGCCGGGCAGCAGCAGCGCCGCCACGCTGACCACAATCGTCGTAATGACAACCACCCCGGCGATATTGGGGACGGTGACGGCGTGTCGGGCGATCCACTCGGCGGCGAATGAGGTGGAGGTGATCACCAGCAGCCCCGCCGCGATCGGGCCGAGCGGAAGGTCCGCTGTCTCGGACCGCAACGGCACCGACTCACGCCGGTGTGCGGCGGTCGCGAGAGCGATGGATACCACCGCGAGCAGGACCAACCACAGCGGCGGCGTATCGCCGGAGGCCCATTCGATGAGGGAGCTGCCTATGTCCTCGGCAGCGGGTAGGGAGGTGAGATCACCGAAGACAATGCTGGCGAGCGCCCCGGCGAGATACGCCAGAGCGGATGCCGGCTTGCGCAGCGCCGCCACGGCCAGCGCGCCCAGCAGGGTGCCGCTGAAGATGGCGTCGATGTAGTTGACGGTGGTCAGCGTGCCCGTCGCCACCGCATCCCGATCCCAGAGGTGATCGGTCAGCAGCAGCGCCGCACTGCCCAATGCGGTGATCCAGGCGGCGCGGACGCCCAGGACGACCGCCAGCGCCGCGGTCACCACCGCGAGTACCGCACCGGCCGCGGCGGCGCGCGGCACGTTCATTACCAGCAGGTCCATCTGGAGCGCCGGCCCCTGGCCGGTCCGGACGACATCGATCGGGGCCATCAGTAACAAGCCGGCGAGCGCGGCACCGGAGAACGCGGCCACCACTTCGATCGCACGCTGGTATCGACGCAGGTCCGGCATCGAGATCGTTCTCACCGGATGTGCCAACGCGAACCTCGCGCCCACCTCATTACCTACCCATCGGTGATCCGACGCCTATCGCGGTACAACGAGCCAACCGTGTCCGAACCCGCCGAAATTACTGTTGCCGGGGAATTGCTCTCCCCGAGTCTAGTCAGCATCGGACGGTCAGTTCTGTCGCCTATCGATGGATTATGGGTAACAAGATGGCCGTCGAGAACGGTCTAGCCCTCGGTCACACCCGTGACCCCGACAGAAAGGGGCGACCCATGGTTTCGCCGATCTCCGTGCCGAACAATCCGATCGAGGCCCTGCTCCGGCTCATCTCCACCCTGATGTGCGGCATCTCCTCGGGTGGCAGCTGCGCGGTCATCCAGTAACCGGCACGGAAAGTCCGCGAGTGGATAGTTCACTTGCAGGGAAGGCTGCGGTGCGGAAATTCCGCAGCACAACGTAATCCGCAATACGGGAAAGTGCCCGTGGGCAGGCGGGCACACCCCCGTATCGAACGAACTCCGCGCCTACGCGCAGCGGAAGGTGTAATTCGCGGTCTGGATCATGCCCGGAATGACCGCGACCTGCTGGGTCGGTTCACCCGCCAGGGTGCAGCCCGCGGGCGGGGCCGTGAGCGTCACCCGGTAGCAGCCGGGCGAGGCGTTGTAGATGCCCACGCCATCCGCGCCGGTGGTCACCGTGGCCAAGAACGTACCCGCGCAATCGGCCACATCGGCGGTGACATCGGCGATCGGGAACAGCTCGGCGCCATGGGCGGCGCTGACCCGTAGCCAGTTGTCACCGGGTCCCTCCGCGGCGGCGGAGGCGGGGATCAAAGCCGCACCCAGCAACGGCATAGTGGCCAGGGCGGTGACAATCAGCGTGTTGCGCAAGGGAACTCCTCGTAGTTCTTCACCGCGTCAGTAGCGGCGCCTCCGCAGAGCTTGCCACAGGCCGTCCGGCGGCAGCGCTTTGTTCGGAGTCGAAAGCGACTGCCGCGCCGAGGACTTCGAGATCCACCCGGTCCCCCGCCACGGGCGCGCCGACACTGACGCGGCGGACCTGAATGGGATCGGACATACCGTCGAGCACGATGGTGAGCATGACATCCGCGCCCCGGAATTCGACGCCGCGCACGGTACCGGTGCCGGGTTCGCCCTGGGCCGCGATATGAGCCACCAACTGTTCCGGACGGACCATGATCCGCACCGCGGCGGCGGGCGCACCGGCCTGCACCGGGACACGACCGAGCGCGCACGCCGCCACGCCGGATTCCACCACGCCGTCGAGAAGTACACAGTCTCCGAGGAATTGAGCCGTGAACAGGTCGGCGGGGGCGGCATACACCTGTTCCGGCGAGCCGACCTGGGTGAAACGGCCGGTGCACATCACCGCGACCTGATCAGCGAAGGACAGCGCCTCCTCCTGGTCGTGGGTGACCAGAATGCTGGTCATTCCCGCGGCGCGCAGGGTATCGGCCACCGCCTGGCGGGTGGCGGCGCGCAGGCCGGTGTCAAGGGCGCTGAACGGTTCATCGAGCAGCATTATCTCGGGTTTGCGGGCCATTGCCCGGGCGAGTGCTACGCGCTGCTGCTGGCCACCGGAGAGCTCATGCGGGCGGCGGACGGCGTAGCCGGCGCCCAGCGACACCATCTCCAGAAGTTCAGCGATCCGGTCCTGGTGACGACGGCGTCCGGCCAGACCGCCATTGAGGCCGTAGGCGATGTTCTGGCCGACCGTCAGATGAGGGAAAAGCGCGCCGTCCTGGGCGACGTAGCCGATATTGCGGCGATTCGGAGGCATGGAGAACCCCTCGCGGACAACGGTTTCGGCGCCGACGGCCACTGATCCGGCATCGGGGGTCTCGAATCCGGCGATAACGCGCAGCAGGGTGGTCTTACCGCAGCCGGAGGAGCCGACCACGGCGGTGGAACTACCGTCCGGGACCTCCAGGGAGATGCCGTCGAGCACCTGTGTCCGACCGAAGGTCTTCGAAATCTGGGAGACGACAAGACGACTCATACTCCGGCCGCCTTCCTGGATTGAGTGAACAGCAGATAGGTGACCGGCACCGAAGTAATGATCATGATGAGCGCGTACGGGGCGGCGGCCGCGTAGTCGAGTTCGCTCGATAGCGACCAGAACCGCATGGCCAGCGTACGGGTGCCGTTGGGGGCCAAGAGGAGAGTGGCCGTGAGTTCGGTGGCCACCGCCACGAACACCAGTGCGCCCGAGGTCGCGGCGGCCGGGGCGGTGAGCCGCAGGGTGACGCGGAAGAAGGTGGCGGGGCCGGATTTACCTAGTGCGCGCGACACCTCCTCGAGTCCGATGGGGACCTGCGCGAGCCCGGCACGCACACTCACCAGCGCGCGCGGCAGGAACATGAGGGTGTAGGCGGCCAGTACCGTGAATGCCGTCTGATAGACGCCCGGAAACCAGCGAATCGTCACCGTCACCATGGCCAGGGCGATGACAATGCCGGGTAATGAACTGGTGATGTAGTTGGCGCCCTCGACCATTCGCGCGAAGGTGGTGTCCGAGCGCACCGCGACCCAGGCGACCGGAAAGGCACACAGGGTCGTGATCAGCGCGGCGGTAATCGCCAAACCTAGGGTCTGCCCCAGGGATTCGCCGATATCGGCCCAATCCCAGATCGTCGAACCGCCCCGGAGCAGCCACCGCAGAATGGTCCACAGCGGTACCCCCAGGGCCGCGACCACGGCCGCGGCCAGAAGTGTGCAGACCGGAACCGTATTCGCCCCCAGGCGGATCCGGGTGACCGCGCGGGGCGCACCGCTGCCGATGCGCGCGTAGCGGGCATTCCCGCGCGCCGCCGCCTCGCCCGCCAGCAACACCAGGCAGCACACCACCAGCACGCTCGCCAGACCGCTCGCGGCGGGTCCGGCGAAACTCGATTGGTACTGCTCGAAGATGGCGGTGGTGAAGGTGGAGAACCTGATCATCGCGAACGCGCCGTACTCGGCGAGCAGGTGCAGCGCGATGAGCAGGCCACCGCCCAGAATCGCCAATCGCAACTGCGGCAGCACGATTCGGAAGAACACCGCCACCTGCCCGGAGCCCAGCGCCCGCGCGGATTCCTCCACCGCCGGATCGAGACGGCGCAGGGTGGCGGCGGCGGGCAGATACACCAGCGGGAAGTACGACATGGTGGCGATGAGTACGGCCGCCCCCAGCCCGTGCAGTGCCGGGAAAGCGCTCACCCACCCGTAACTGTTCACGAAGGCGGGCACCGCCAGCGGGGCGACGAAGACCGGCCCCCACCAAGCCGCCCCGGGCACATCGGTACGTTCCACAATCCAGGCCAGCCCGATACCGGCGACCACGCAAATCGGCACCGTGAGCACCACTAAACTCACGGTATTGCGCAACAATTCGCCGACACGGGGCCGGAAGATCAGATCCGCGGTGTCGTGCAGACCGGTGGCGAACAGGTTGGACACGATATAGCCGAGCGGCACGAAGGTCGCCGCCACCAGCAGCAGGGCGGCCCCCGTGACGAACGGGCCGGGGCGGCCGGCCCGAGTGGCTACAGCGGTCCGCAGCGCCATGGCTAGAGCAGGCCCGCCTCGGTCATGAGCTCGTTGACCTTCTCGGCATTCAGCTTGCTCGGATCGACCTTCGGAGCCTCGAGCGAATCCAGGGGCGGCAGTGCGGGATTCGCGGAAACGCCGCTGGCGACCGGGTACTCCATGGAATTGCCGTCCCGCAGTACTTCCTGACCGGCCTGGGAGACGATGAACGCGATGAAGCGCTGCGCCTGCTCCTGCTTCTTACTCGAAGCCAGCACTCCGCCACCGGAAATGGAGACGAAGGCACCCGGATCCTGCTTCTTGAAGTAGTGCAGCGCGGTATTGCCGCTGTTCTCCTTGGTCTTGGCCTGATCGCGGTACCAGTAGTAGTGGTAGATGACACCGCCGTCGAACTGTCCCGCATTCACGCCCTTCATGGTCGTGACATTGTTCTGGGACGCGATCGCGTTGTCCTTCATACCTTTCAGCCAGGCACGGGTGACGTCCTCACCCTTCAGTTCCAGCAGTCCGGCGACAATGGCCTGGAAGTCCGCGCCGGAAACTCCTGCGCTCCAACGGCCCTTCCACTGCGGATTCTGCAGGTCGAGCAGCGAGGCGGGGACCTCTTCGGCGGGCAGGTCGGCGGTGTTGTAGACGAAAACGGTTGAGCGCGCCGCGACACCGGTCCACTTGCCGGTGGAGGGGCGGAACTGCTCGGGAACCTGGTCGAGGGCCTGCGGGTCGAGATCGGCGAAGAGCCCGGCGTTTTCGACCAGCGCCATGGCCGGGGAGTTCTCGGTGAGGAAGACATCGGCGGGCGACGCACCGCCCTCGGCGACGAGCTGGTTACCCAGGTCGGTGTCACCGCCCTGGCGCAGGTTCACCTTGATGCCGGTTTCCCTGGTGAACGCCTCGGCCCACTCCTTGGTGAGCGATTCGTGCTGGGCGTTGTACACCAGAATCTCGTTATCGTCGGTGGACGAACTCGAGCAGGCCGTAGCTGCCAGCAGGGTGATCGCCGCGATCGCGCCGGATACGAGTTTCCATCGGGCTGCCGTCATGACTGTCCTTTCGCCACGCTGCACCTCTGACCTGAGGTTTGGCTAACCAACGTACCGTCTCATACGGCGGCCGGGGCCCGCACCCCGTCGAATCGACACCGATTTGCCGTAGTCTGCGAATGTTCCGTGGTGATCGATCGACAGGACCGTGATGAGCCTTCCGCCCGGCGGACAAACGTACAGCCCACCGGAATCCGATCAGCGAACAGATAGCAAACAGGCTCCCGATTTCCCCCGGTCCCGACGTGCCGGATTGATCGCCGGATCGGTTGTCATCGTGGTCGTGATCGCCGGTGTGGTCGGCGGGATCGCCCTGCGCAGCGGCGACCCGGCGCCTTCGGACACACAGCGGATCGATACCGCCATTCGCGATTTCTACGACGCACTGAATGCCGGTGGACCCGCGCAGGCGGTGACCACGGCCTGTGCCCAGGACCGCATCGATTTCGAGGCGATCCCCGCCGACCAGCGAACTGCCATGGACCGCAACCGATTCACGGTGAGCATCGACGCTGTCGAGGACATCGCCATTACCGGCGACCGCGCCACCGCCACCGTGCGCGGCAGTATGGCTCCCACCGCGAGTCCGCAAGCCGCGCAGGCCAGTAATGCCCAGCAGCACCTCCGCGAAGAGGATGGGGCTTGGAAGGTGTGCTCGGCCGACGAGTTGCGGTAGCGGCTACCTGACGAAAAGTTCGAGCCCCCGCGGATTTCTCCACGGGGGCTCGAATACCGGTATGTATATCCGGCTCTCGGAGCGAGCGGCGGGAATCGAACCCGCGTATACGGTTTTGCAGACCGCTACCTGGCCACTCGGTCACGCCCGCCTCGCAATCGATGGTGCCGGGTGCACGAGCTCCGGTCCAGGGTTGCGATCACGGTGATCGGAAGGGTGTCGGCTCGGAAGCGAACGGTTGGTTCCCGGGTGCGGGTGGATCGGCGAGGGACATGGAATGATCGGGGCATGTCTCGACCACGCCCCCTGCCACTCGATCCGATCGAGGAGGCGCATCGTCAGTGGGTCGAGCACGGGTGGGGCGAGGTCGCCGACGGCATGGCGGCGGTGACATCGTTGGTCCGGGCGCAACAGATCGTCATGGCTCGGGTGGATGAGGCGTTGAAGCCATCGGGGTTGACGTTTTCGCGGTACGAGCTACTGATGCTGCTCGGTTTCAGCAAAACGGGTGCACTGCCGATGGCCATGGCGAGTGCGCGCTTACAGGTACACCCGACGTCGGTGACCAATACCGTCGATCGGCTGGAAGCGGCCGATCTGGTGAAGCGGGTGCCGCACCCCAGCGACCGACGGGCGACCCTGATTGAAATCACCGATGCCGGAAGGCAACTCGTTGCCGAGGCGACGACCGCGCTGAACCGGCAGGTGTTCGCGCAGCCAGGTTTGTCGCCGGAACGTTTACAGCAGTTGCTGGAGTTGCTGACGGAATTCCGACGCGCCGCGGGTGACTTCGACACCGGCGACACACCGACGCGATGGTCCGGGCAGTAACCGTCCAGCATCCGGATAGCCACTTTCCTGCGTCATTGTCTTGGCATCGAGCGGGAAAAGGTTCACCATTGACCCATGGTGCTGGTCCTCGGCGTATCGGCGGGTGCCGCTGGCGCACGCGCGATGCTGACCCATTCCGACCAGCCCCACCTCCCCCCGATCGACCGCTGCCAGGTGCCGCGCCGCACCGGCGGCGGTGTGGATGAGTCGGTCTTCGAGGCCATTCGCCTGATGCGCAAATCCGCCGCCCGGCGCGATGAGTTCATTACCGGTATCGCCGCCACCTGCCGGTGCTCCTCGCATGCGGAGTCGGTGCGCACGACGGCCGGACGCAATCGACTCACCGTTATCGATGAGCCGGTGGCGCAGCTGCGGTACCTACGATTCACCGGACGCCTCCCCGCCGACGGCTCGATGCTGCTCTACGACCTGGGCGCGTCCGGACTGACCCTGACGCAGATCGACTGCCGTACCGACGCCATTCTGGCCACCAAACGCAGTACGGTGCTCGGCGGCGACGGCCATGACGCACTGCTGCGCTGGCTGCTGGCCCGTGGCGGGGTGGGTGTGGATCTGCCGACCAGCCGCCGATACAAGGAGGCGCTGGGCACCGATCGGGTGATTACCGTCTGCGACCCGATCTCGGGCCGCCGGGCCGTGATTACCCGCAGCGATTTCGCCGATCTGGTCGAAGCCGGAATCCACCATTCGGCCTCGTTCGTCCGTCAGATGGTCGATGAGACGGGCATACACCCGACCGCCATGGCCCTTCTCGGTGGTTGCACCCGCACCCCCAGCATTCGCGACGAACTGGCCCAACAACTGGACATACCACTCATCTACGACCCGGAACCAGAATTCGTCTCCGCACGCGGCGCGGTCCTGCTGTCCGCCGAACGCCCCTCCGCCCGCCGCGTGCGCAGTGTCCGTTTCGCCCCGATCAAATCGCTCCGCACATCCGACGAACCGGTATCCCGCCGCAAACTGGTAGCGGCCCTGGCCGTCACCGCCACCCTCGGCGGCACCATCGCGGGCGTCCTCGCGGTGGACCGCACCCCCGAAGAAGGCGGCACCGGAACCCCCGCCAGCCCGGTCGAAGTGGTGGAACCCCCCAAGGTCGGCGGCTGACCGGTTTCAGCATCCCCGGCCGCACGGCCACTCCCCATCGTGCCCCAGCACCTTCAATGACGGGCACGCGATCACCGTACCCACTCCCCGTCGTGCCCCCGTTGCGTCAGCAACGGGGGCACGAGATCACAGAGTGTGAAATCCCTACTTGTTCGTGAAGTCCGCCGGGCGCTTCTCGACGAAGGCGTTCATGCCTTCCTTCTGATCCTCGGTCGCGAACAGCGAGTGGAAGACGCGGCGCTCGAAACGCAGGCCCTCACCGAGGGTGGTTTCGAAGGAGCGATTGACGGCTTCCTTGGCGATCATGGCCGACGGCAGCGACATGGCGGCGATGGTGTCGGCCACCTCGAGGGCGGTCGAGACCAGGTCGGCGGCGGGGACGATGCGCGAGACCAGGCCCGCGCGCTCGGCCTCTTCGGCGTCCATATTGCGGCCGGTGAGGATGAGGTCCATGGCCTTGGCCTTGCCGACGGCGCGGGTGAGGCGCTGCGAGCCGCCCATGCCCGGGATGACACCGAGTTTGATTTCCGGCTGACCGAATTTGGCGGTATCGGCCGCCAGCAGGATGTCGCACATCATGGCCAGTTCGCAGCCGCCGCCGAGGGCGTAGCCCGCGACCGCGGCAATGAGGGGCTTGCGGAAGGCGGTGAGGCGGTCCCATCCGGCGAAGTGGTCGGTGAGGAACATGTCCATATAGGACTTGCTCTGCATCTCCTTGATATCCGCGCCCGCCGCGAAGGCGCGCTCGGATCCGGTGAGCACGACCGCGCCGATCTCATTGTCGTGCTCGAGTTCGTCGAGCGCGGCGGAGATATCGGTGAGCACCTGCGAGTTCAGCGCATTGAGGGCCTTCGGCCGGTTGAGCGTGATGAGGGCGACGCGCCCCTTACGCTCCAGCAGAATGGTCTCGAAGTCACTCACGCGTTTTCTCCTCCGGATCGCTTGCGAATATCGGTCACGATAGCGGAGAAATCCTTGCCCGCTTCGTCCTGGTTGAAGCGGTTGTAGATCTCCGCGGCGAGCAGACCGATCTGTCCATCCACCCCATTGGCCTGCAAGGCATTCGCCGCCAGACCCAGGTCCTTGTGCATCAGCCCGGTCGCGAATCCCGGCTGGTAGTCATTGTTCGCCGGGCTGGTCGGTACCGGACCGGGAACCGGACAGTACGAGGTAAGCGCCCAGGACTGGCCGGAGGCCGTCGACACCACATCGAAGAACTTCTCGTGGCTCAGCCCCAATTTCTCCCCGAGCACGAAGGCCTCCGACAGACCGATCATGGAGATACCCAGGATCATGTTGTTGCAGATCTTGGCGGCCTGGCCCACACCCGCACCACCGCAGTGCACCACCTTGCCGCCCATCACGTCCAGCAGCGGCAGGGCATCGGCGAAGTCCGCCGCCGCGCCACCCACCATGAAGGTGAGGGTGCCGGCGGTCGCACCCGCCACACCACCGGAGACGGGGGCGTCCACGGCCCGATGTCCAGCTGCCGCAGCCCGTTCCGCCGCCTCCTTGGCGTCGGCGACATCGATGGTGGAACAGTCGATGAACAGGGTGCCGGGCTTCGCGGCCGCGAGGGCGTCGGCGTAGACATCGAGCACAATGCGGCCGATGGGCAGCATGGTGATGACGATATCCGCCTCGGCCGCAGCCCAACTCGCGGTATCGACGACGGTCGCACCGTCGCGGCGGGCCTGCTCCTGTGCGGCGGGCACCGGATCGAAGGCGAGGACCTCATATCCGGCTTTCACCAGATTGGCGGCCATGGGTCCGCCCATATGGCCGAGACCGAGGAAGCCGACCTTCTTGGCGGCCGAAGCGTTTTCAGTACTCACTACTGCTCCTTCGGAGCGTTCAGCCCCAGTTCCTTGTCGCCGAGTTCGGCGAAGTAGGCATCCACATCGGCCGTGGTGACATCGGCGAGCGTCGCCGGGGACCACTGCGGATTGCGATCCTTGTCGATGACCTGGGCGCGAATGCCCTCCACCAGGTCGTGGGTGCACAGCGAGGCCACCGACACGCGGTACTCCTCGTTGAGCACTTCTTCGAGGCTCGCGGCCCGGCGCGCATTGCGCAGCGAGCGCAGTGTGACCTTCAGTGCCACCGGCGATTTCGACAGCACATCCTGGGCGGCCTTGGCGGCCTCGGGCGCATCGAGGTCCTGCAATCGCGCCACGATCTCCTCGACCGTATCGGCGCTGTAACAGGCGTCGATCCATTCCTGCTGTGCCTCGAGGTCGGATGCCGGGGCTGCCTGGGCGAATTTGGCGATGGCGACCTCGGCGTCAGCGGTGCGCAATGCCTCCAACAGGGCTGGGAGCTGCTCGGAAGGTACGTAGTAGTCGGCGAATCCGGCCGCGATGGCATCACCGGCGCTCATCCGCGCGGTGGTCAGCGCGATATGGGTGCCGATCTCGCCGGGTGCGCGCGAGAGCAGGTAGGTGCCGCCCACATCGGGAATGAAGCCGATACCGGTCTCCGGCATCCCGACCTTGGACCGTTCGGTCACGATGCGATGGCTGGCGTGGCCGGAAAGGCCGACGCCGCCGCCCATCACGATGCCGTCCATCACCGCGACGTACGGCTTCGGATAGCTGCCGATGAGCGCATTGAGAATGTACTCGTCGCGCCAGAACTTGCCGCTGGGCGAATCGGCCTGTGCCGAATTCCCCTCGGCGACCGCGTTCTTCGCATCAGTGTGGATGGCGACGATATCGCCGCCCGCGCACAGTCCGCGCTCCCCCGCGCCGGTGAGCACCACGGTGCGCACCTCGTCGTCGGTGGCCCAGGCACGCAGTGCGTCCAGAATTGCCAGCGCCATCGGATGATTCAGCGCATTGATGGCCTTCGGCCGGTTCAGCGTGATCAGGCCGAGCCCATCACGCTTCTCGATGATCACCTCGGGTTCAGTCATGCTGTGTCCTTTCTGGCGTGACCGGGAGCTCTCCGTGGTTACGCAGGCTGCCGCCTCCGAGCCCTGACCGTTCACGCCGTGTCCTTTCTGGCGTGAACGGGAGCTCTCCGTGGTTACGCAGGCTGCCGCCTCCGAGCCCTGACCGTTCACGCCGCTCCTACCACCGAGCGGGCGACGACAACCCGCATGATTTCGTTCGTACCTTCGAGAATCTGGTGCACCCGCAGATCGCGGACGATCTTCTCGACTCCGTATTCAGCCAGATAGCCGTAGCCGCCGTGCAATTGCAGGGCCTTGTTCGCCACCTCGAATCCGGCGTCGGTGGTGAAGCGCTTGGCCATGGCGCACAGCTCCACCTTGTCGTCGGCATCGGCGTCGAGGGCGGCGGCGGCCCGCCACAGCAGCGTGCGGGCGGCTTCCAGGGAGGTGCGCATATCGGCGAGTTCGAATTGCAGGGCTGGATTGTCCAGCAGCCGCGCTCCGAAGGCCTTGCGCTGCGCCAGATATGCGACGGACTTGTCGAGCGCGGACTGTCCACCGCCCAGCGAGCAGGCGGCGATATTGAGCCGTCCGCCATTGAGCCCGTTCATGGCGATGCGGAACCCATTGCCCTCGGCGCCGAGCAGGTTGGCGGCGGGTACCCGGGCATTGTCGAGAATGACCTGGCGGGTGGGCTGTGCGTTCCAGCCCATCTTCTTCTCATTGGCTCCGAAGGAGATGCCCGGAGTGTCGGCCGGGACGATGAAGGCGGAGATGCCCCGCGCTCCGGCATCACCGGTGCGGGCCATGACCACGTAGACATCGGTACTGCCCGCACCGGAGATGAACTGCTTGACGCCGGTGAGCAGGTAGTCTTCACCGTCGCGGACGGCCTTGGTGGACAGGCCCGCGGCATCGGAGCCGACACCCGGTTCGGTGAGCGCGTAGCTGCCCAGCAGATCCATGGACGTCAGGCCCGGCAACCACCGATTGCGTTGTGCCTCATCGCCATAGCTGTCGATCATCCACGCGACCATATTGTGGATGGAGATATAGGCGGCGATGGCCGGGCAGCCGGTGGACAGCTGCTCGAAGATGCGCACCGCATCCAACCGCCGCAGCCCCGAGCCACCCACATCCTCGCGAATGTAGATGCCGCCCATACCGAGTGATCCGGCCTTGCGCACCACATCGATCGGAAAGTGCTTCTGCTCATCCCATTCCAGTGCGTTGGGGGCGAGCAGCTCGTCGGCAAAGGAGCGGGCGGTCTCCACGATCGCCTTTTCGTCGTCGTCGAGTGCGAACATCATCAGTCCATCGTCGGGATGACGAAGGCATTGGCGGCGGAGCCGCCCGACAGCACAGTTCCGTTCTTTACTCCTCCCGGCCAACGCTGCGTCACCGTCTTGGTCTTGGTGTAGAAGCGGATGGAGTCGGGTCCGTGCTGGTTGAGATCGCCGAAGCCGGAACGCTTCCAGCCACCGAAGGTGTGGTACGCGATCGGTACCGGAATCGGAACATTGATGCCGACCATGCCAACCTGCACCCGGGCCGCGAAGTCGCGAGCGGTATCGCCGTCGCGGGTGAAGATCGCTACACCATTGCCGTATTCGTGCTCGTTCGGCAGCTTCAGCGCCTCTTCGTAATCCTTGGCGCGCACCAGCTCCAGCACCGGTCCGAAGATCTCCTCCTTGTAGATCCGCATCTGCGGGGTCACATGGTCGAACAGCGTCGCGCCAACGAAGAATCCGCCCTCAGCGCCCGCGACCTCGACGCCGCGACCGTCGACCACCAGCTCCGCGCCCTCGTCGACACCGACCTGGATGTAGTTGTTCACCCGGTCCACGCCGTCCAGGCCGACCAGTGGGCCGAAGTCCGCGCCCGGATCGTCGGAGCGGCCGACATTGAGCTTGTCGATGCGCTCGATCAGCTTGGCGCGCAGGCGATCCGCGGTCTCCTCACCAACCGGCACGGCGACCGAAAGGGCCATGCAGCGCTCACCGGCGGAACCGTACCCCGCACCGATGAGCTGATCGGCCACATCGTCGAGGTCGGCGTCGGGCATGACGATCGCGTGGTTCTTCGCGCCGCCGAAGCACTGCGCGCGCTTGCCGTGCGCGCTGGCGGTCTCGTAGATGTACTGCGCGATGGGTGTGGAACCGACGAAGCCGACGGCCTTGATGCGCTCGTCGCGCAGCAGTACGTCCACGGCCACCTTATCGCCGTTGACCACGTTGAATACACCTGCGGGCAAACCGGCCTCGAGGAACAGTTCGGCCAGGCGCAGCGGTACGGAGGGGTCGCGCTCGGAGGGCTTGAGAATGAAGGCGTTACCGCACGCCAGTGCTGGACCGGCCTTCCACAGCGGGATCATGGCCGGGAAGTTGAACGGGGTAATACCCGCGACGACACCGAGCGGCTGGCGCATGGAGTACACGTCGATACCGGTGCCCGCGCTCTCGGTGTACTCGCCCTTGAGCAGATGCGGTATGCCGGTGGCGAATTCGATGACCTCGAGGCCGCGCTGAATATCGCCCTTGGCATCGGGAATGGTCTTGCCGTGTTCGGCCGACAGCAGTGCGGCCAAGGAATCCATATCGTCCTGCACCAGGGTCAGGAACTTCATCAGCACGCGGGCGCGCTTCTGCGGATTCCACGCGGCCCACTCCAACTGCGCCTCGGCGGCATTGGCGATGACGGCCTCGACCTCGGCGGCGCTCGCGAGGGGCACCCGGGCCTGCACCTGCCCGCTGCTCGGATTGTAGACGTCGCCGAAGTTGCCGGACTTCCCGGAAACGTGCTGCCCGCCGATGAAGTGGGTGAGTTCGCGAACCATGCCAGTCCTTTTTCTTGCCGTAGACACTGCCTCTCGCGCTGACCGCGCGATACATGGCGATCCTATAGTTGGACATCCAACTATTGACTGTGGGATAGCTCACAGATACACGAGCGCGGCCCTGGCGGTGTGTTCGGAATCACTCTAGAGTTGTTTTGACGTCCTACTATTTGGACACCTACAGAATCTCTCCGCGGAGGATGCGATGGTCGACCTGCACACCCCGGCCAACCCGGTGCGGTTCGTCACCGCGGCGGCCCTGTTCGACGGCCACGACGCGGCCATCAACATCATGCGGCGGATATTGCAATCGCAGGGGGCCGAGGTCATTCATCTGGGACACAACCGGGCGGTGAGCGAGGTGGTCGATGCCGCGCTCACCGAGGATGTGCAGGGAGTGGCGGTCAGCTCCTATCAGGGCGGCCATATCGAGTACTTCGAGTACCTGGCGCAGGCGCTGCGGGAAGCCGGAGCCGGACATGTGCGGATCTTCGGTGGGGGCGGCGGCGTCATCATTGCCGAGGAGATCGCCCGGCTGGCCGAAGCGGGAGTCACCATCTTCTCCCCGGAGGATGGGCAGCGGCTCGGCTTGCCGGGGATGATCAATCAGCTGATTCGGACCTGCGATGTGGATCTGGCGACCTCGCCGGTACCGGTGGAGCGGGTGCTCGCCGGCGAGCGGGCGGCACTGGCGCGGACGCTGACGTGCTTACAGCAGGGTGCCCTGACCGCGGCGGATTCGGAAGCTTTGAACACCGCGGCTGCCCAGCGCCGAGTGCCGGTCCTCGGCATTACCGGAACCGGCGGCTCCGGAAAGTCCTCTCTCACCGATGAATTGGTGCGGCGGCTGCGCAGCGATCAGCAGGACAAACTGCGGGTCGCGGTGCTGGCGGTCGATCCGACCCGGCGGCGCGGCGGTGGGGCGCTGCTGGGCGATCGCATTCGAATGAATGCCCTCGACGGAGACCACATCTTCTTCCGTTCCCTCGCCACGCGTGGTGAGCGGGAGGTGCCGAACAATATCGACGGCATGATCACCGCCTGCAAGGCAGCCGGATTCGACCTCGTCATCCTGGAGACGCCGGGTATCGGGCAGGGCGACACCGCCATTGCCGACCATGTGGACGTCTCGCTGTATGTCATGACACCGGAATTCGGCGCGGCCTCACAGCTCGAGAAGATCGATATGCTCGATTTCGCGGATGTGGTGGCCATCAATAAGTTCGAGCGGCGCGGCGCGGCGGACGCACTGCGGGATGTCTCCCGACAGCTGGTGCGCAATCGGGAGGCATTCCACGCCTCGCCGGAGGATATGCCGGTATTCGGCACCAGCGCGGCCACTTTCAACGATGACGGTGTGACGGCGCTCTACCAGCATCTGAGCACACTGCTCACCGAGCACGGACTTGCGCTGGAACCGGGTGCGCTGCCACGTGTGAACACCCGCGCGTCAACGCGATTCGCGCAGGTCATTCCGCCCGCGCGGGTGCGGTACCTGGCGGAGATCGCCGAGGCGGTGCGCGGCTACCACGCCGAGACCGGGCGGCAGGCGGTGGCGGCGCAGCGGGTGCAGCGCTTCGAGATGGTGCTCGACGAGCTGGGGGTGGATTCCGGCCAAAAGCACGCCGGAATGACGGGGGCGGATGCGGCAACCGGGGCGGCGGGGGCTACAGCCGGGGCGGTGGGCGCTGCGACGGGGGCGGCGGCGGCCGTGAGCGAGTTGCTCGAGCGAGCCCGGGGCGAACTGTCGCCGGAAAACGCCGCACTGCTTG
This sequence comes from Nocardia uniformis NBRC 13702, assembly GCF_001613345.1. Classification (GTDB taxonomy): domain Bacteria; phylum Actinomycetota; class Actinomycetes; order Mycobacteriales; family Mycobacteriaceae; genus Nocardia; species Nocardia uniformis. Next base: position 29,373 of record NZ_BDCE01000104.1, read on the forward strand.
CCGAATGGCCCGCCGTCGCGGAGTCGTACCGGGGCGAGGAACAGGTGGTGCGGGTGCGCGATCGCGAGATCCGCACCGTGCTGCGCCGCGAGACGCTGTCGGGCAATTCGGTATCGCGGGTAGCGCTCCCCCGCTACACCGATCACGGTGAGCTGCTGCGATTCCTGCGGGCGGAGAATCTGCCCGGTCGGTTCCCGTTCACCGGCGGCGTATTCCTGTTCAAGCGCGACAATGAGGATCCGGCGCGTATGTTCGCCGGTGAGGGTGATGCCTTCCGCACCAATCGTCGGTTCAAGGTGCTGTCCGAACACGCTGATGCCAAACGGCTTTCCACAGCCTTCGATTCGGTGACGCTGTACGGTCACGATCCCGCCGAGCGACCCGATGTGTACGGCAAGGTCGGCACCTCCGGTGTCTCCATCGCGACCCTCGACGATATGAGGGCGCTCTACGACGGCTTCGACCTGGACTCCCCCACCACCTCGGTATCCATGACCATCAATGGTCCCGCGCCGACCATCCTCGCCTACTTCCTCAATACGGCGATCGACCAAGCGCTGGAACAGTTCTCGGTCGCCGAGGGCCGCGAACCCACCGCCGAGGAGGCCGCCGAGCTCCGGGCGAAAACCCTCGCCACCGTGCGCGGCACGGTACAGGCCGATATTCTCAAGGAGGACCAGGGCCAGAACACCTGCATCTTCTCCACCGAGTTCAGCCTGCGCATGATGGCCGATATCCAGGAATGGTTCGTGCGCAATAGTGTTCGCAACTTCTACTCGGTATCCATCTCCGGCTATCACATTGCCGAGGCGGGTGCGAACCCGATCAGCCAGCTCGCCTTCACGCTCTCGAATGGATTCACCTATGTGGAGGCGTATTTGGCGCGCGGTATGCATATCGACGACTTCGCGCCGAATCTGTCGTTCTTCTTCTCCAATGGGATGGATGCCGAGTACTCGGTGATCGGCCGAGTCGCGCGGCGCATCTGGGCAATCGCCATGCGCGATAAGTACGGGGCCAATGAGCGCTCGCAGAAGCTCAAGTACCACGTCCAGACCTCCGGGCGGTCACTGCACGCACAGGAGATGAGTTTCAACGATATTCGCACCACCCTGCAGGCACTCATCGCCATCTACGACAACTGCAACAGCCTGCACACCAATGCCTACGACGAGGCCGTCACCACGCCCACCGCGGAATCGGTGCGGCGCGCCCTGGCCATCCAGTTGATCATCAACCGGGAGTGGGGGCTGGCCATGAACGAGAATCCCCTGCAGGGCAGCTTCATTGTCGACGAGCTCACCGACCTCGTCGAAGAGGCGGTACTCATCGAATTCGAGCGGATCAGCGAGCGCGGCGGTGTGCTCGGAGCCATGGAGACCGGCTATCAGCGCGGCCGTATCCAGGACGAATCCATGCGCTACGAGCACCGCAAACACGATGGCAGCCTGCCGATCATCGGCGTCAATACCTTCCGCAACGAAAACGGCGAGGAGTATCGGGTGCTCGAGCTCGCCCGCGGCACCGAGGACGAGAAGCAATCGCAGCTGCGACGCGTCCGCGAATTCACCGAACAGCACCGCGACGAGGCACATGCGGCCCTGGCCCGGCTCGAGGCGGCGGCCCGCGGTGACGACAATGTCTTCGAGGTGCTCATGGACGCGGCCCGCGTGTGCACGCTGCAACAGATCACCGATGCGTTCTTCACCGTGGGGGGTCAGTACCGGCGCAACGTCTGATTCGGGCTCGCGGACCACCTGGGAAGTGCGACAATCCGCTTCGAGCCGACCGGGACGGAAGGGACATCATGGACCTGACGGGAATGACTGTCGTCGATGCGCACATCCATCAGTGGGATCCGCTGAGCACGCCCCGCGAGTTCAGCGGTTTAGCGAAACTCTTCCGCTACCTGCCGATTCCACTGGACGTTGCCAAGAAGCTGGCCCCCAAACTCGACCGCGAATTCGTCGGAGATCCCGAACCCTTCATTCACCCCTACCTGCCCGCTGACTACCGCACCGATGTGGGCGATGTCCCCGTCGAGGCGATTGTCCACATCGAGGTCGAATGGTCGGGTAAAGGCCAATTGGCGCCCGCCAATGAAACCCGCTGGGTGGCCAGCCTCCCCTTCGGGGTCGATACCCCGGCGCTGGGCGCGATCGTCGGTGCCGGCGACCCCACCGCGCCCGGCTTCGCCGAACTCCTCGACGCCCACCAATCCGCCTCCCCACTCTTCCGAGGCATCCGCACCCGCGTCGAATACCACCCCGATAAGCACATTCGCGGCCACAACCGCCCACCCGGCGTGCTGGCGACCCCTGCCTTCCTCGAAGGCTTCGGGGTACTCGCCGAACGAAAACTCTCCTTCGAAGCATGGGTCTACTCGCACCAGATCCCCGAGGTGACGGCGCTGGCCCGCCGCTACCCCGACGTCACCATCATCCTGAACCATCTGGGCACGCCCGCGGGTATTTTCGGCCCGGTGGGTAGGGAGACGGGAAAGAACCCCGGTCAGCGTCGCGAACTCTTCCTGACGTGGCGCGACGACCTCACCGCCCTGGCGACGCACCCCAATGTGGTGGCCAAGATCAGCGGTCTGATGATGCCCATCCTCGGCCACCCCGTGCCGCCCCGCGGGGAACCGACACCGGTACCCGTACTGCTGGAGCGCATCTCGCCGATGCTGCACCACGCTCTCGACGTGTTCGGCGCGGACCGCCTGATCTGGGGCTCCAATTTCCCGGTGGACAAACCGATTACGACCATCGGCAATGCCGCCGAAGCGATCGCTACCGCCCTGACCGACCACGGCGCGGATGCCACCGCACTCGATCAGGTCTTCCGCACGAATGCCCAGCGGCTCTACAACCTCGCCGATTTCTAACCAAGATCAGCGCACGGCTTCGCGGCGCGGGGGACGTGAGCGGCGGGGTTGCTCGGCGAGTTTGTCGAACCGGTAGTTGTCCAGGTCGAAGTGGCCCGCCCGCCAGGCCGCTTCGACGGTGCTCATCGGCTTGAGCGGGACGTCGCCGTTCTTGTCGAAGTAGTAGCTATTGGCCAGGGTGCAGCTCTCCTGCCAGAACACCTGGGTACCACGGCGATTCAGCATCTCCTGGAAGAAGCGCTCATTGGCTTCCGGGGTGACTTCGGCCTGTGTCGCCCGCTGCCGTCGCGCGTGCCGCAGCACGCGCAAGATATGGCGCGTCTGCATTTCGATCAGGGTGAAGTACGAGGAACCGTTGTAGCCGTATGGGCCGATAATGCTGAAGAAGTTGGGGAAGCCGGGCACACTGACCCCCTCATAGGCCTGTAGGCGGTGCTTGTCCCACCAATCCTCCAGTCGCTCACCGTCTTTGCCGTGCAGGTCGAAGGTGGGCATATTGCCGGATTCCATCACCTTGAAGCCGGTCGCCATAATCAGGACATCGACCTCGTGATGCGCACCGGTGTGGGTGCGGAGGCCGGTTTCGGTGACTTCGGCGATGGCATCGGTTTCGAGGTAGACATTGTCGCGGTTGAAGGTGGCCAGGTAGTCGTTGGAGAAGCCGGGGCGTTTACAGCCGAGTGCGTAGCGAGGGGTGAGCTTGTCGCGGACGACCGGATCGTGGACCTGTTTGCGCAGGTGCGCGTGGCCGGTGCGTTCGCCCAGCTTCGAAATGGGCAGTACCCCGTAATAGTGAGCGCTCAGCGGGAAGGTGAGTTCCACGAAGGCCTGACTGGCTACCCGGGTGAGCAGTTTGCCACCGGGCAGGCGCATGAGCAGTTGCACCGGCGCCGGCAGTTCCCGATCGGGACGCGGTAGACACCAGATGGGGGTGCGCTGGAAAACCGTCAGGTGTGCGGCATTCGGGGCGATCTCCGGAATCACCTGTATCGCGGAGGCGCCCGTACCGATAATGCCCACCCGCTTACCGGTCAGATCCTGATCATGATCCCAGCGCGCGGTGTGCATGACGACGCCGGAGAACTGCTCCACGCCAGGGATTTCGGGCAGCTTCGGTCGGGTCAGGACGCCGGTCGCGCCGATCATGTAGCGCGCGGTGATCTCGTCACCGTCAGCGGTGCGCAGCCGCCACAGGTGCAGGGTGTCGTCGTAGTCGGCGCGAGCGATGGTGGTGCCGAACCGGATTCGGGGGCGCAGACCGTACTTGCCGACGCAGTACTCGGCGTACGCCTTCAGCTCCCGGCCCGGCGCGTACACCCGCGACCAGCTGTGCTGCTGTTCGAACGAGTACTGGTAGCTGAAGGATGGAATATCCACGGCGATACCCGGATAGGTATTCCAATGCCAGGTGCCACCCACCCCGTCCGCGTCATCGACAATCAGGAAGTCGTCGAATCCGTTCTTGCGCAGCATGATCGCAAATCCGATGCCGGAGAATCCGGCGCCGACAATGACTATTTCGTGGTCGACGACGCTGGTTGTGGCCTTCTCGGATCCATTCGCGTTCACAGGTTCTCCTCCGCGTAGATAATGCAGTCGACCCGGTGCTCGACGCCGTCCACGGTGCGAATCCCGTGCGGTGCGAGCCGGGCGATCGGCCAGGTGACGAGTCGGCAGTTCGGGCGGTGCAGGGCTCGGTAATAGCGGTTGTGGCAGGTGATGGCGGTCGGCGATTCGGGGGTGAGCAGCCGCCTGGTCCACGAATCCCGGACTTGCAGACGCAGGTTCAGCGCGGCGGCACGGCTGGTGAGCGCGAACGGAAGCCGCCGCAGGGCTCCGGCGTCCGCGGCCGGAGGTTCGGTCAGCGCCGGTCCCGGATCGGGCAGGCGCAGCAGCCCGGCGACATCGCGAGTCAGGCGCAACAGTCCGCCGAGGGGGCCGGGCACACGATCGAGATCCGGGAGTGGCGGGTAGGGCAGCACCCACGCTGGATCATGTTGGAAAACAGTGACTTTGCGGGCCTTCGCCGCCACGGCGGGCAGTACCCGCGCAACGGCCGCGCCCGTACCGATGACGGCGACCCGTTTGCCATTGATCCCCACTTGCCGCTGCCAGGTCGCGCAATGGATTTGCGGTCCGAGGTAGGACTCGGCACCGCGCAGCGGCAGGCCATTGCGGGCGGTGTCACCCCAGTCCGAGAAGGCGTCGATGCGGGCGGCGGCATTCATTCGGCCACCGGTTCACAGGTCAGTTCCGCCGACCATGACGGGGTCCGGCCGAGCATCCGCACCGGGAAATGGTCGATGACCCTACCCAGGCCGTCGTTGAGGGCCTGTAGCGGCTGTATCCGGTTGATGGTGGCCCTACCGTGCAGCCGCACCACGTGAAAGAGAGGAACCCGACGGATATTCGGGCTACGTTCCCCGGCCTTCTCATAACGCTGCACAGCACTCCACAGCTTCTGTTCGTCCAAGCCCATCGCCATGATATTCGCGGACATACGCGAGAGCAGCGGCGTGTAGACGAGCGCACCGAGCAATACGGTGGGGCGCAGCGTGTATCCCGCCGTCTCGATGGCGATCTTTCGCATCGGACCGGCGCCGAGTTGTTCGAGCACCTGGAATCCAACCGCGAGATGCCGGGATTCATCGCTATTGATATGCCGGAACACCTGATGGCACAGCGGGTCCTGGACCTCGTCGAGCAGGAACTTCACCAGTGCGCCGTCGAGCGCGCATTCCAGTGAGGGAATGACCGTGGCCAGCACCGGCAACGACAGGTCGTCGGCGTATCGGTCCACCCATTCGATGACGAGCCGAATATTGTTATTGGGCAGTGGCGTAGCGGCCTTGCCGAGCATTCCCCAGCGCCGCATCAGCGCCAGTTCCGCATTGGCGTGCTTCTGCTCCTCGGCGTGGAAGTAGCGGTAGATCTCCTTGAGCGGCCCCTCGGGAGCCTTGCGGGCCAAGGCCGCGAAGCCCCGCGCGCCGACGTGTTCGATCCACACCAGATCGGCCATGAAGGCGGCCAGTTTCGGGCGTTGCTCAGCGGTGATGAGCTCGGCTCCCGGTGCCTCCCAATCGATGTCGGCGAGAGCCCACTGGCGATCCTGGATAGTCGCCAGCATGTCGGGATATGCGAACGCCATTGTTCGACTCCTTATCGACGCGCCAACCTTTCGATGAGTCCGGCGGCGCGGGTGTACGGGACGGGCAACAGTCGTTTGGACTGCCAGATGAGCTTGGATTCGACCTGCGGCAGGACATAGAGCTGGCCGCGATCGACAGCGTCGAGGGTTTCGCGCGCGATGGCCGCCGGCGAGCGACCGGTCCAGCGCAGCAGGAGATCTCCCAGCCGCGCGGTGGATGGATCGTCGATGGTGGCGTTATCGAGAATGTGGGTGCGGACGGCGGTCGGGCAGAGCACGGTGACATTGACGCCGCTGCCGACCAGTTCCGCCGCAAGGGTTTCCGAGAGCGCGAATACCCCGGCCTTGCTCACGTTGTAGGCGGCCATCCGAGGGGCGGAGCCGAAGGCGGCGGCCGAGGCGGTATTGAGGATCGCGCCGCGTCCGGCGGCCCGCATACGCGGTGCGAAGACGTGGCAGCCGTGAATGACACCCCACAGGTTGACGTCGAGCACTCGATGCCATTCGGTCAGTGGGAAATCGCCGGTCGGCTTACCGCCCGCACCGATTCCGGCGTTATTGCACACCAGATCCGCGGGGTTGCCGAACCACTCCTCGGCGGTGTCTGCGAGTGCGGTCACCTGATCGGCGCTGGTCACATCGCAGTACACCTCGAAGGCTTTGCCGCCCGCGGCAGCGACCAATTCGACGGTTTCGCGCGCCCCGTCGGTGTCGATATCCGCGCAGACCACCCGCCCACCGCGTTTGCCGAGTTCGACGGCGAGGCCGCGACCGATTCCGCTGCCCGCTCCGGTCACCACCGCATCCGCGTTCCTGGTGCGATGAGATCCGCCGAATGGGTTGAGGCGCATGGCAACTCCCGTAACAGTGCGACGCGACCGGTGAATTGGTGTCGCTTGCCACCATTGGCCGCGCCTGCCACCAATTAGGCTCCCGGTGCGGTAATTTGTCAACCATGAACGTGCGCGCACCAGCCCGAACCTGGGGCGGCCGAACGCCGGAGCAGCGCCGCGCCGAACGCCGCCGCCGCCTCATCGACGCCGCCCTCGAGATCTGGCTCGACAGCGGTTGGGCCGCGGTCACCATGCGCGGCGTGTGCACCCGGGCCACACTCAATGATCGTTACTTCTACGAACATTTCGCCGACCGCGACGAACTACTCGGCGCGGTATGGGATGAGGTGTGCTTCGAGATCTTCGGCGAGCTCACCGCCGTGGTGGCCGAGAACCACGAGCGCACCCCCCTCGATATCCTGCGCCTGGCGGTCACCCGCGCCGTCGAACTGCAATCGCACGGCCACGCCCGCATCCTCTTCGACAATCACGCGGGCAGCCGAGTGCTCGAGGAACGCCGCCGAGCCACCCTCACCGATTCCACCGATCTGCTCATCGCCACCGCCCGCCCCTACCTGCGCCCCGGCGTCGACGAAACCGCCTTCCGCATGAGCACGCTCATGGGCATCGGCGGATTCAACGAACTCCTCTCCGCCTGGAGCAGCGGAGCCATCGACACCGACGCCGCCCAGATCGTCGAACACGCCAGCACCGTCGCCACCCTGCTCGGCACCCAGTATTTGGATCCGGCGGTCATCGACGTCGAATAACCGTGGCGAAGGCGCGCAGGCCCGTCATCCCGGCATGCTCACCCGTCATCCCGGCATGCCCACCCGTCATCCCGGCACGCTTTTGGCC
>NZ_BDCE01000105.1 GCF_001613345.1 Nocardia uniformis NBRC 13702
GGATCCACTACTGCGGGTGTGGATTCCGGCCAAAAGCCTGCCGGAATGACGTAGGCGGCCGGGCCGTATCGCGACCGCGACCCAGCGCCCGGTCAGAAGTTCCACGCGTAAAACCCTCTCGTCATTCCGGCGTGCTTGTGGCCGGAATCCACACCCGAAAGGGCTTGCCACACAGTGTGGATTCCGGCCAAGAAGCGCGCCGGAATGACGGGGGATCCGCTGCGCGGGACTGACCGGGCAGTTCGCCCCGCCGGAATGACGGGACAGTTCGCCACGCCTGAAGGCCAGGACAGTTCGCCTTGAAACGTGCGGTGCTTCCGGCACCACGCTTAGCCGGAGGAACCCTGGCAGCAGGCCATACTGGGCGTATGACCGATGAACGCAGGCTGGGGGCGGCGCTGGGGCGGTTGGTCGACGAGGGCGTAGTGACGCCCGCGCAACGCGATGCGGTGGCGGCGGCGGTCGCGGAGGAGCGCCCCGGGGGCGGGTCGCTGACGCGGCTGTTCGCGGAGATCGCGGCCTATGCCGGAGCGGGTTTGGTGCTCGGCGGGATTATTCTGCTGCTGGATTCGACGTGGGATGAACTGGACCGGCTCGGACAGCTCATCACCCTGACGGTCCTCGCGGTCGGGCTCACCGTCGGCGGGATGCTCCTGGCGGGTGGACGGTCGGGGCTGTTCGTGCGGGACGCGGGCGCGCGGACCGTGCCGATGCGGTTGGCCGCGGTCCTGTTCCTGCTCGCCGCGCTGTGCGTCACCGCCATTGTCGGAACCGTGGCCGATGAGAACGGCGCTGAGCATGCCTGGTTGTGGGCGGTGACCGCCGGGCTGGTGGCCACGGCCGTCGGGTACGCGGCCCTGCCATCGCTGGTCGGATTGCTCGGCACCGCCCTGTTCGCGGGCCTCACCGTCGGCGGATCGCTGCGCGAAGTCGTGGATGCGGGCGACCCCTGGGTCGGCATCGGCCTGGTGGCACTGGGCGGAATCTGGTTCGCGCTCAGTCGGTCCGGCCACGCCGCGCCACCCTGGGCGGGATACTCGATCGCCATTGCGACCGCGCTGATCGGGGCGCAGATCGCGGGGTACAACCAGACGGCGTGGACCTACACACTCACCGTCCTGGTGGCCGTCGTGTGCTTCGCGCTGTACGCCGGCGACCGCCACGGGGTGCTCATTATCGGCGGCGGCGCGGCCCTCGCATTGGCGGTCTCACAATCGGTCTGGGATTGGAGCGATCACGCCGCGGGAGGCGCTCTGACCGTACTGATTTCCGGTGCGATCGTGCTCGGCGTAGGTGCGGTGCTGCTACTGCGCGATCGCGGCTGAGCATTACCGGGATTTGCGGTCGCCTCGCGTGAGTTCCACCCCCGCGTGAAGTCCACCCCGCGTGAAGTCCACCCCGTTTGCGTTCGCCTCGAAGGAGGTCCGCCTCGTCATTCCGGGGGCTGCATACCGACACGCGGACCCTCTGCGCCGACACGGGGGCTCGGGCGATGCACTGTGGCGACACGGCGCGCGGGCGATACGCAGTACCGACACGTGGGCTGCGGGCCGCGATGTGCCGACACCGCGCTTTCAACCACGCTGAGGGAGGGCTCGGTACAGGCTGCGGAGAGCGTGGAGCCCCTGCTCCGCGGTGGGTTCGTCTTCGGCGGTCATGCGGAGGACCTGGCGCAGGACGGCGGGGTCGAGGTCTTCCGGGGCCGGGTGGAAGTCGGGGGTGGGGAGTTCGGGGAGGGTGGTTTCGTCGCCGTAGAGATCCACCGGATCGGGCGGGGCCGAATCGCGTTGGACGGCACCGATCAAGGTGTCCAGATCCACCCCGCGCAGGACGAGCAGCTCCCTGGGCTGCTCGTCGAGGCGTTCGGCCACCACGTAGCAGACGGCGGCCACATGTTTGCAGGGCCAGCCGAGATCGGGGCAGCTACAGGCGAAGTCGAGTTCGGAGACCGTGGTGGGGAGCAGCAGCGGCGCCAGGGCCCGGGGCAGGGTGCCGGCGGCGATTTCGACCAGCATGCCGGGGGTTCGGCGGACCAGGGTGATCAGTTCTTCCAGCCGGTCGTCTCGGATCTGGCGGATGGTGAGGACCGCGGTGAACGGGCGGGGTTGGCTGCCCTGGACTTCGGCGGTCACCGCACCGGGTTCGATGTGGTAGTTGATTACCTGCCCGGAGCGGGCGTAGGAACGGCCACGGGTGAGACGACCGGCATCGGCCACCTTCTCGATGGCTTCCAGGAAGGAGCGGCCCCAGCGGGTGGTTCCGAAAGCGCCTCGGCGGCTGCGGGGTTGGACACCGCCGCGCACCGGGCGGCGCTTGCCGAACTGGCTGTAGTCGATGTCATCGCTCATTCACCCACCGCCTCCGTGCCCAGAGCGAACAGGTTGCGCAGTTCGTCATCGCTCATCTCGGTAATCCAGTTCTCGCCGACGCCGACGGTCAGGTCGGCGAGTTGGCTCTTACCGGTGAGCATGTCGTCGATGCGCTCTTCAATCGTGTCGACGCACACCAGTTTGCGGACCTGGACGTCGCGGCGCTGGCCGATGCGGAAGGCGCGGTCGGTGGCCTGGTTCTCGACGGCCGGATTCCACCAGCGGTCCAGGTGGACAACATGATTGGCGGCGGTGAGGTTGAGCCCGGTGCCGCCCGCCTTGAGTGACAGCAGCATCAATGGTGGGCCGTCGGATTCCTGGAAGCGGGTGACCATATCGTCGCGGCGCTGCTTACTCACGCCACCGTGCAGAAAGGGCACCTCCACGCCGAAGCGTTCGGTGAAGAACGGCGAGATCAATTCGCCGAATTCGCGGAACTGAGTGAACAGCAGGGCCCGTTCGCCATCGGCCAGTACGGATTCGAGAATGTCCTCCACCAGGGCCAGTTTGCCGGAGCGGTGGGTGCCGCGGCGCAGTAGCGCGGAGCCGTCACCGAGGTAGTGCGCCGGGTGATTGCACACCTGCTTGAGCCGGGTCAGCGCCGCCAGCACCGCACCCTTACGACCCAGACCGTCCTTGGTCTTCATGGCCTTCAGCTTCTGCGTCATATCGTCGAGCACCGCCTGATACAGCGCGGCCTGTTCGACGGTGAGATTGGCGCGCACCGTCATCTCGATCTTCTCCGGCAGATCGGAGATCACCGCCGGATCGGTCTTCACGCGACGCAGGACGAACGGGGCGGTAATGGCGCGCAGGCGGGCGACGGCATTCTCATCGCGCTCGCGTTCGATCGGTATCGCGAAGCGGGCGTGGAACTCCGATGCCTTGCCGAGCAGTTTCGGATTGGCGAAGTCGAGAATCGACCGCAATTCCTCGAGCCGGTTTTCCACCGGAGTACCGGTGAGCGCCAACCGATGTCGCGCGGGTATCGCGCGCGCCGCCCGCGCCTGCCGGGTCGCCGCGTTCTTGATGTGCTGCGCCTCGTCCAGCACCACCCGCTGCCACCCCTGCCGCTTCAACTCCTCGACATCCCGGGCCAGCAGTGCGTAGGTGGTCACCACCAAATCCGAATCAGCCACCGCCGCATCGAATTCCGCGCCACTACGCCGCCCCGCCCCATGATGTACCAGCACCCGCAGGCCCGGCGTGAAGCGCTCCGCCTCGCGCTGCCAGTTGCCGACCACCGACATGGGGCACACCAGCAGTGTCGGCCCGAGTGCGCCCGCTACCTTCGCTGGCCTGGTGGTTTCACCCTGTGCGGCACTCTCATCGGATTCGGGCCGGGGTGTGCGCGTACGCACTTCGGCAGCAGCGTCCCCGTCGGGTACCACGTCCGTTCCAGTGACTTCGCCGCCCGGTGGCTTCGCGGAGGACCCCCGACCGACACCGGCAGCTTTACTGGCGAATGTCGCTGCCGTCGGGGCGGTTTCGCGCTCGTGCAGGAGCAGTGCCAGGACCTGGATTGTCTTGCCGAGGCCCATATCGTCGGCGAGGACCGCGCCACACCCGAGGCGGCTCATGGTGGCCAGCCAGGTCAGGCCACGCTGCTGGTAGGGGCGCAGCTCCGCCTTCAGGCCGATGGGAGTCGGGACGGGGTCGGTGGGGTGGTCGGTGTCGAAAAGTTCTGCCACCCAACCGGTTGCGGTAATCGGCTCCAGGGGGATGCGGGTGACCGGGTTGGCGGCCAGTTCGGCGAAGAGACCGGCAATGGTCGTGGGGGTGTCATCGGCGCGGCCCGAGACGTATTCGGCGGCGGCCGCCAGGACCCGGTGGTCGGCCTGCACCCACTCGCCGCGCAGCTGGACCAGATCGGATTTCGCCTGGATCAGCCGGGCCATTTCGGCGGGGGTGAGCACGGTATCGCCGAGCGCCAGCTCCCAGTGGTAGGACACCAAACCCTGTAGACCGACCTCGCTTTCGGTGGCGGCGGGGCTCTGCACCCGCAGCCGCAGACTGGGGGCGGTGATCTTCCAGGCACGCGGCAGCAGCAGTCGCACCCCCGCCGATTGCAGGGCGTGCGCGCCGTGCGCCACCAGATCCGTCACCACCTCACTCGGCAGCAGCACATCCATACTGTGCGAATCACCGGGTAGATCACGCAGCCGCGGATAGGCCAGCTTGGCCGCCGCCAGCTTCTCCCCCGCCACCCACACCAATTGCGGATCGCCCGATAGCAGTACCGGCTGCGGAGCCTCCCCCTCCTCCCGCAGACACACCTCCAGCCGCCACAGCGCGTCGGCTGAATCAGCTTCCTCCCCAAGGGGTTCCACCAACCGCAAGACCAGCTCGGGCTCATCGGCGGTCAGACTCGTGCGCCAGTCCTCCAATACCGCCGCCACCCGGTGCGAACCGGTCTCCAGTGGCCCATCCCCGACCAGTGCGGCGATCAGCGGATGGGCAATGGCCGCTTCGGAATCCGCGAGGTGCAGGCGGGCAATGGGGTCCGCGAGTTCGGCGATGAAGTCCTCCAGCACGGCGGAGGGACGACCCGCGACGCGCAGCGCGGCGGGCATGGCGACCGCGAGCTCCGCCTGCCAGGCGCGTTGCTTCTGGCCACCGAGCAGCCGCCAGCGCACCCACCACTCGCCATCGTCGCGGCGCACCTCGGGCACGATCCGCCCCGCCCGCACCCAGCGCTCGATACCGCACGCGATATGCGCGAGGAATCGCAGATCGCCCGAGACCGCAGCGAGTGGAAGTTTCTGGAGCAGTACCCGGGCGGCCGACTCCGGGGCCAGCGCGTGACCGCGCACCTCCATCGGCCCCGGCCCGTACTGACCGGGTACCAGCACCTCGGCCCGGTGCCGGAATCTGGCCGCGCGCACCATGCTCCCCAGCGGCTCGGGCAGCGTATCCACCGCTACCGGCTCACCGTCCGGATGCTGCCACAGCACCAAGCCGGATCCCGGCGACCACAGTCCGTGCAGCATCCGCCCATCAAATCAGCCGAGTCCGACACCCCCGCGGCGGGTGCGCGGGATGGTCCGATTTGCCCTGCTCATGGACTTGTCGGGGCCCGGACGCGGTCGGCCGCCCGGATTGCCGGCGGATCGGCCGCCCACCGGGTCTTTATTTCTGATCGGCGGCGGAACATACTGGAATATCCGCTGGTCATTGCACAAGTGCGGTGAATGCTGCGCTTTAGCGGCAATCGGGTGAGGCGCACCGGCGACAATCCATTCGCAGCTCAGCCAGGGCCGCGATAACTTGATACCGAGGGAGGCCGTGAAGATGACGATCCTGCTCCAAGTGCTAGAGCAGAGCTTCACGCCCACAACGCCGTGGGAGCGGCGGAAATTCACCTTCGTGGATGTCACGAAGATTGTGGGTATGCGGCTGGACGGACAGGCGGGGGTGTGGCTGGATCTGTCCCGGCCGGGCGAATCTCAGCGCTTGGCCCGCACGGTCGATCCACGTGACGCCATCAGCTTCCTGCTGACCACATTCGCCAAGATCGCCGAATGCGAAGATCGCGGCGGATCGTGGGTGATCGGGCACGACGGTGCTCATGTCGAAACGCTCGCGGCGACTCGGTTCCCACCGCAGATGTCGGAGAATTCGGCGGACGATATTCTGGCTCGCGCCTGGTTGTAGTCCCACAACCGGTGCGAGAACTCGCAACCGGTGCCAAGTTTCGCGAAATCCACATGGAGTCGATCCATGCGGGTAGATGTGAGATGTGCCGTCCACGCGGAGAATTCGACAATCGGAAGTTCCGGAGTTGGCTGCCGCGCGAACTGCCGCCCGGTCGGCTTCCCTCGCCTCGCGATATCCGACGCACGCGCCGCGATACCGGAGGCTCGCGGCGTGCGTAATAGTGCTGATCGGCCTGTGTGGATGCTCGGTGCTCGGACACCGGGTAGCGCCCGCACCCGGCAGTCCCGGTCGGGCGCAGATCGAGCAGTTGCTCGCCGAGGTGCAGGTTCTGCCCGCGCGGCCGTATCCCGGGGGTTACGAACGCGGCTGCAAGACCGGCCAGGGCTGTGTGTTCGGGCCCGCGTGGAGCGACGACACCGATGCCCCCGGTGCGCACGACGGCTGCGACACCCGTAATAACGCGCTGGCTCGGCAGCTCACCGAGGTGACCTTCCGGGCCGGGACCAATAACTGTGTGGTCCTGTCCGGGATCCTCGACGACCCCTATACCAGCCGCCGCATCATCTTCGACAAGGCCGACGCCAAAGATATTCAGATCGACCACGTCTATCCGCTGGCCGCCGCCTGGGATATGGGTGCCTCCGGCTGGTCCCGCGATCGTCGACTCCGCTTCGCCAATGACCTCGACTACAACCTGCTGGCGGTGAACGGAAAAATCAATCAGGACAAGAGCGACAACACTCCCGCCGATTGGCTCCCACCCTCGGCCGCCACCCACTGCTTCTACGCGGGCAAGTATTTAACGGTCGCGGCCCAATACAGTCTCCCCATCACCGCCGCCGACAAGGCGGCGCTCCAGCGGGTCGCCACCGGCTGCCCCTGATGGCGCATGGGAGACCTCGCGGAACCGCTGTGAGCGGCCGCGCCCTGGCCATCCGCATTCGATCGACCCGCTGCGGGGCAGGAGGGTTACGCCGTGGCGACGGGGCGTTTGGGGTCGTGGGACCACTGGGACCAGGAGCCGGGGTAGAGGGCGGCCTCGATATTCGCGGCGGCCAGGGCGGCTATCTGGTGGGCGGCGGTGACACCGGAGCCGCAGTAGACGGCCACCTTGCCGTCGCCGAAAGCGGCGAAGCGGGAGCGTAATTCGTCGGGAGACCTGAAACGGCCTTCCGGGGTGAGGTTTTCGGCGGTCGGGGCACTGTGCGCGCCGGGGATATGACCGGCACGGGGGTCGATCGGCTCCGCCTCGCCGCGATAGCGGTCGGCCGCGCGGGCATCGAGGAGGAGGCCGGGCCAGGTGGCTGCGGTATCGGCGTCAATGGTGGGCAGGTGACCGGGGGTGAGGACGATATCGCCGGGTTCCAGATCCGATTCGGTGCCCGCGACCACTTCGCCGCCCGCGTCCTGCCAGGCGGGCAGGCCGCCGTCGAGGATGCGGACGTCCGAGACTCCGGCCCAACGCAACAGCCACCAGGCACGAGCGGCCGCCATACCGCCGGTGGCGTCGTACACGACGACGGTATCGCCGGTGCGCAAACCCCAACTGCGGGCACACTTTTGCAGGTGCGCGATCTCCGGGAGCGGATGGCGGCCGCGCGCGGGAGAGGCCGGGGCGGCGAGTTCGGTCTCCAGATCCACGAACACCGCACCCGGAATATGACCGTCCAGATAGTGCTGCGGCCCATCCGGATCACCCAGCGCCCAGCGGACATCCAACAGCCGAACCCGAGAATCCGTGTCCGACAACTGGTCCCGAAGCTCCTCAGCCGAGATCAATACCGCGCTCAAGCCAACTCCTCGTCGCAGAATCCCACTCACGCACCAACAACGTTCACCCTACGCAGACCGTCACCCACCGCGCAGCAACCCTCCCTCGTCCCGCCCGAAACGCGTAGTCCGCCATGACCTGCGCCGCACGGGGCCGGACCGGCAGTCAGGGAACTGGTGGCGGCGTGATGCGAGTGTGTACCGCCGCTCCCCTCGCCGTTCAGTGACGCGCAGTGGGTGCATCCTCGCAGGACTGGCGGAGACGCGGAACGAGCATCCCTCCCTCCCACCATTCCGGCGATGTGGAGTGGCCTCCCCCTCTCACGCCCCCGCAATGCGGAACGAGCATCTACCCTCATGGTTTCGTGACACAGAGTGGTCGTCTCGCCGAACGATTCCGGCGATGTGGAGTGGGCGTCGGAGTCTCACGATTCCGGCGACGCGGGGCGGGTGGCGACAGCGCTGGGTTCGGGCGGGGACGGCTCGGGGCGAGGGCGCAGGAACCAGCGAACGGCGAGGCCCGCCACCAGGGCCCAGAAGGCGGCGCCGATGCCGAGGACGGTGACGCCGGAGGCGGCGACGAGGAAGGTCATGGCGGCGGCGGAGCGGTTATCAGTGGGGGTCAGGGCGGCGGTGAGGGCGGCGGCCAGGGTAGCGATGAGAGCAAGGCCCGCAACGGTTTCCAGGACGCCGTCGGGAGCGGCGGCGGCGAAGGTGACGAGTGCGCCGGAGGCCAGGGCCAGCACCAGATAACAACCGCCCGCGGTGGTGGCGGCGATCCAGCGGCGTTTGGGGTCCGGGTGCGCGGCGGGGGCGGCGGAGAGCGCGGCACTGACCGCCGCGAGATTGATGGCGTGCCCGCCCGCGGGCGCGCCGAGGATGGTGCCGAGCCCGGTGACGGTCATGGCGGAACGCCAGGGGACCCGGTAGCCGAAGGAACTCATAATCGCGGTGCCGGGAATGTTCTGCGCCGCCATGGTCACGATGTAGAGCGGGATGGCGACGCCGATCAGGGCCTGCCAACTCCAGTGCGGCATGGTCGGTTCGATACGCGGCACCATGGCGGCCAATTCGAGGCTGCGGTGCGTCACCACGATGTCGATACCCGCGCCGACCGCCGCCACCGCGAAGGCCGCCAAAACCGCCCACCGCGCGGCGAACCGCTGCAGTACCAACCAGACCACAATGGCCGGAACCACAATGGCCGGACTCACGGTCAGCGCCCGCATAGGCGCGAGGCACAGCGGCAGCAGTACCCCCGCCAGCATGGCCTGCGCGATCTCCACCGGAATGGCGGCGATCAACGCACCGAGCCGCTGCCAGAATCCGGTCGCCACGATCAACACACCGGTGACCACGAACGCGCCCACCGCCGCGGGCCAGCCACCCACCACCGCGCCGGTCCCCGCCAAGAGGGCCGCGCCGGGCGTCGACCAGGCCAATGTGATCGGCATTCGATACCGGCGACTGAGCAGGAGAATTCCGACACCCTGCGTGACGCAGACCGCGAACAGTCCGGACGCGGCCTGCGCGGAGGTGGCCCCCATCGCGGTCAATCCGGCCAGTACCACCGCGAACGTACTGGTGAATCCGACCAGCGCCGTGACGACTCCGGCCCCCACCGCCTGGGCGATACCGACCTCGGGTTCCAGTCCAGCGGTGGGGGCGGTCTCGACATCGGCGGTGCTCATCGGCCCAGTTTGACCGTGGACCAGTCCACCGGTCGCCAGCCAATCCCCCGAAACTGGCCTGAATTGCGCTGACCGTGGCCCCGCCCCGATCAGCTCTCCAGTGAGGCTTGGAAGCGGCGCATACCGCTCAACCAGCGGTCGTAGTCGGAACCTTTGAAGCGGTACATATCGAGGACTTCCGGATGCGGGAGGATGAGGAACCGTTCGGCGGCGACCCCGGCCAGGATCTCGTCGGCCACCTCATCGGCGGAGAGCACCTTGCCCGCCGTCACCACGGCGCGGATGGCGGGTTCGGCGGCCGCGGCGGCGACGGAGCTTTCGGTGCCCGCGCGCAGCAGGGCGGTGTCCACACCCATGGGACATACACAGCTCACGCGAATTCCCTTGTCGCCGTAGGTGACCGAGAGCCATTCGGCGAAGCCGACCGCGGCGTGCTTGGTCATCGCGTAGGGCGCGGAGCCGATCTGGGTCAGCAGTCCCGCCGCGGAGGCCGTGGATACGAAATATCCGGCGCCCCGCTCCAGCCACCCCGGCACCAGCAGCTGCGCCGCCCGCACGTGCGCCATGACATTCACATCCAGGGCGGCCGCCCACTCCGCATCGGAGCCGTCCAGCCCGCGCGCACCGAATATCCCCGCATTGGCGAAATACAGGTCCACCGGCCCGAATTCGGCCTCGGACCGATCGATCAGCGTCTGAATCACGGCCGCATCCGAAACATCCCCGGCGACCGAAACCGCACTCGCGCCGAGCGATTCGGCGACCCCGTGGACCGCCGCCGCGTCCAGATCCGCTAGGACGACCCGCGCCCCGGCCACCACCAGCCCGCCGGCCACCGCCGCCCCGATCCCGGACCCAGCCCCGGTGACAATCGCTACCTTGCCCGCAACATCCATGAGGGCACCGTAACCGAAGCCCCCGATCCCGAAAGTGCCGCGAACGCGGGCCGGCCAACCGGCCGAGCGACCCGCGCAACGGTTCACTCGACGGATCGCACCACCGCACCGTTCGATCCCGCCAACCGGTCCAGCAGCGGCGTGATTCGCGGGCCGACGAACTCCTGCATGACGAGTGACATATTGGTCCGCACCACACCGGGAATCTTGAGAATCTGCCCGGTGACGCGATAGAGATTGTCGGCATCGGCCGCCACCACCCGGACCGTCAGATCGGTCGGCCCGGTCGTCCCGCACACCTCGGTGACCTCCGGAATCTCGGCGAGCTCGGCGACCACCTCATCGAGTTGATGTTGATCCACGACCACCGCCACGAAAGCCGCCAGCGGATAGCCGAGCGCCCGCGGTTCCACCCGCCGCTCGAAGCTGGCCAATACCCCGCTTGCCTCCCACCGCGCCAGCCTGGCCTGCACGGTATTGCGCGACAGACCCAGCCGAGCCGCCAGTTCCACCCCCGTCGCGCGGGGGTGGGCAACCAGTTCCAGCAATAGGCGGGCATCGGTGGCGTCGACTATGGGGGTTACCGGCTCCCTACTGGACATAGAAAACAGTTTGCCACCCGCGATCCCTATACAACCGAGCATTCTGCACAGTTGACGCGTGTCGGCTTGCGCAGATCGCCCCACGGAGGAAGCTGAGTGATACAGGACACGTACTCCGCGGAACGGGACACAATCCCGCTCCGATGACGGAGTACACGGTGCTTCGAGGAGGCGAGACCCATGCCCGACAAGAACACCTATCCGGTACAGCTGGTTCAGCCCGACGGCCGTCGAGTACACGACAGGGTGCACGCGGCGTTGGTCTCGGATATCGGCGCTACGGAATTGCGCGCGCTCTACACGGATATGGTCATCGCCCGCCGAATCGATGTCGAGGCGACCGCATTGCAGCGGCAGGGCCAACTCGGCCTGTGGCCGCCGATGCTCGGTCAGGAAGCCGCGCAGATCGGTTCCGCGCATGCCCTGCACCCCGACGATTACGTGTTCTGCAGCTATCGCGAGGCAGGCGTCGCCCATGTGCGCGGAGTGGCACCGGAGGATATGACCCGGCTCTGGCGCGGTGTCGCCCACTCCTGCTGGGACGCCGACGCCGTCAAAATGACCAATCCGGCGATCGTGGTGGGCGCGCAGGGGCTGCATGCCACCGGTTACGCCTACGCCGCGCATCTCGAGGGTGCCGAAATCGCCACCATCGCCTACTTCGGGGACGGCGCGACCAGTCAGGGCGATATCGCCGAGGCGCTCGGCTTCGCCGCGACCTGGGGCGCGCCGGTGGTCTTCTTCTGCCAGAATAACCACTGGGCCATCAGCGCGCCGGTCCGGGTGCAGAGCGCCACACCGATCGCGCGGCGCGCCTTCGGATACGGCATTCCCGGTGTACAGGTGGACGGCAATGACGCGCTCGCCGTACTCGCGGTGACCCGGCAGGCCCTCGCGCACGCCCGGTCCGGCGGCGGACCGGCCTTCATCGAGGCCATCACCTATCGCATGGGTCCGCACACCACCGCCGACGATCCCACCCGCTATCGCACCTCGGCCGAACTGGAACTGTGGCAGGGCCGCGACCCGATCGACCGGATGAAGCGGCTACTCGATCGAGAAGGGATGTGGGACAGCGATTTCGAGCGGCAGGTCACCGAGCGCGCCGACGATATCGCCCGGCGCATGCGCGCGGCCACCGTCGCCATGCCCGATCCGGAACCCATGGAGCTGTTCGACCACGTCTACGCCACCCCGCATGCGCTCATCGAGGAGGAACGCAGCGAGTACGCCGCCTACCTGGAGGGAGTCCGGCCATGAAGACCACATTCGCGGGAGCCATCAATATGGGCCTGCGCCGCGCCCTCGAGGATGACCCGAAGGTCGTGCTGATGGGTGAGGATATCGGGCGGCTCGGCGGAGTGTTCCGGGTAACCGAATCACTGCAGAAGGATTTCGGGAACAACCGGGTCATCGATACCCCGCTGGCCGAATCCGGCATTATCGGAACGGCTTTCGGTATGGCGCTGCGCGGGCTGCGGCCGGTGTGTGAGATCCAGTTCGACGGATTCGTGTACCCGGCATTCGACCAGATCGTGTGCCAAGTCGCCAAGATCCACTACCGGACGAAGGGAAAGGTGGTGGCTCCCATCACCATCCGCATTCCCTTCGGCGGCGGCATCGGATCGGTGGAGCATCACTCCGAATCACCGGAGGCGTATTTCGCGCATACCGCGGGACTGCGGGTGGTGTCGCCGAGCAACCCGGCCGACGCGTATCTGATGAT
The DNA here is from genome assembly GCF_001613345.1 of Nocardia uniformis NBRC 13702. Lineage (GTDB taxonomy): Bacteria > Actinomycetota > Actinomycetes > Mycobacteriales > Mycobacteriaceae > Nocardia > Nocardia uniformis. The sequence goes on from NZ_BDCE01000105.1 coordinate 12,712, forward strand.
CCGACAGTCGATTTCGCTCGACGATCCGGTGATCTTCTTCGAGCCCAAACGACGGTACTGGGATAAAGCCGACCTGGATTTCGACCGACTCGACCGCGAGGGCGATCTGGCCCTCGATCAGGCCCGGGTGTGCACCACCGGGGCAGACGCCACCATCGTCGCCTACGGCGGCACCGTGGCAACCGCACTCGGGGCGGCTGAGATCGCGGCGACGGAAGGACATTCGCTGGAGGTCATCGACCTGCGCAGCCTGTCGCCGATCGACTTCGACACCATCGAGACCTCGGTGCGCAAGACCGGACGGCTCATCGTGGTGCACGAGGCGCCGGTATTCGGAGGTCTCGGCGCGGAAATCGCCGCGCGCGTCACCGAACGGTGCTTCTTCCACCTACAGGCCCCGGTCCTGCGGGTCGGCGGCTTCGACATCCCCTATCCCCCCGCTAAGCTCGAGCGGCACCACCTGCCCGACCCCGACCGCATTCTCGCCGCGGTCGATCGAACGCTAGCCGCCTGACCGTCACTGCCACGGAGGTTGCCCCGGTGGAAGATCAGCAGCACGTCCTGGAATTCCGACTGCCCGACCTCGGTGAGGGCCTAGCGGATGCCGAATTGGTGTCGTGGGCGGTGGAGGTCGGTGATCAGGTGGAGCTGAACCAGACCATTGCCGAAGTCGAAACCGCGAAAGCGCAGGTGGCACTGCCCTGTCCATTCGCGGGGAAGGTACTGGAGCTACTCGCCCGTCCCGGTGACACGGTGCCGGTGGGTGCGCCGCTGATTCGGGTCGCGGGTGCCGCCGAGGACGCCGCTACCGAAAGGCAGTCAGTACTGGTCGGATACGGGCCCGATAGTGAGCCCAAGTCGCGGCGGGCACGGGGAGCAGGTGCGAAGAACTCTGCCGCCCTGAGCGACTCGGGCATCGGCGGTGAGGGTCTCGCCCGCACGGAGAACGCACCCGGACGGCCCACCGCGGTTCCCGCGGCCCGAAAGTTGGCGCGGGAACTCGAAATCGACCTCGCCGCGGTGAGCGGGACCGGGCCGGAGGGTGCGGTCACGGTCGAGGATGTGCGGCGGGCGAGCGGTGCCCGCGTCGAAGCCGAGAATCTGCCGATTCATATCTCGCCGCCGGTGCCGACCATGCGGCCGGAAAACGGGATGGCGCGGTCGACACCCGCCGAACGGGAAACGCGTACGCCCGTCAGTGGAATTCGCAAACGCACCGCCGCCACCATGACAATCAGCGCCCGCGACATCCCACAGGCCAGCGCCTTCGTGACCACCGATTTCACCGGATCCATGGAGCTGCTGGATCATTTGCGCTCCACCTCCGCCTTCGCGGGACTGTCGCTGACACCGCTGGCCCTGATCGCCAAGGCGACGCTGGTGGCGCTCAATGAATTTCCGGAGCTCAATGCGGTGTGGGACGAGGCCAATCAGGAGATTGTCACCAAGCACTATGTGAATCTCGGAATCGCCGTGGCCACCCAACGCGGCCTACTGGTACCGAATCTCAAAGAGGCACAGACACTGAGCCTGCGCGATCTGTGTCGGGAGATCAGCCGACTGGCCGAGACGGCGCGCGGCGGGACAGCGGCGCTGCCCGAGCTGACCGGCGGCACCTTCACCATCAGCAATGTGGGTGTGTTCGGCGTGGATACCGGTGTGGCGCTGGTGAATCCGGGCGAAGCGGCCATTCTGTGCCTGGGGTCGATCCGGAAGAAGCCGTGGGTGCATCGCGATGAACTCGCGGTCCGCTGGGTCACCACGCTCGGATTGAGCTTCGACCACCGCCTCATCGACGGAGAGCAGGCGGCGCGCTTCCTGGCGAGCGTGGCGACGCTGGTGGAGGATCCGCTCACGCTACTCGGCCGAGTCTGAACAGAGCCCCCGTCATTCCGGCATGTTTTGGCCGGAATCCACACTTGTTCCGAGGTTGTGGATCCCGGCCTAAACATGCCGGGATCACGGGGGCGGACTCGGCCGTACTCAGGCCGGAGCGGCCTCCGACCGCTCGGTGCCGGGCTGTGCGTTATTGGGGTGAGCGTTATTGGGGTGGACGCTATTGGGCTGTGCGTTATTCGGCGGCGGGTTGTGGACAACCACCAGGGGTTCCGCGGCGGCGCGAATAACCTCGGGGATATCGACCGGCAGACGGGTCACCTCATCCACATAGACATGGACGAAAGAGCCTGTCGCGGCGAGCTTCAACTCCTCGCCCGCCTCGCGGAAGATGGCGAGGTCGTAGCTGATACTCGAGTTCCCGAGCCGCGAAATACGGATACCGACCTGTAGCTCATCCGGAAAGCTCAGGGAGCCAACGTATTTGCACGAGGTCTGGGCCACCACGCCGATGGCGGGTAGATCTCGGATATCGGTACCGGTCGCGTGCATGAGCCACGCGTTCACAGCGGTGTCGAAGTACGAGTAGTAGGTCACGTTATTGACGTGCCCGTAGTGGTCGTTGTCCGCCCAGCGGGTCGGGACCGGCCACAGCACCGGGTAGTCCTGCTCCTGAGTCACCTGGCTGACGATAGTGGGGGCGGATCGATGGGCCCAGAGCCGCATCGGATAACCGCCGAGTAGCACTCGGCTCCCCGATCATCGAGCACCCGGTTTCCCGTCATTCCGACGTGCTCTCGGCCGCAATCCGTACTCACGACAAGCCACACGCCACCGAGCCGCACGCGGTCAGGCAGTGCGTCCCTGCCCAGCCATGCCTCGGTGGTCGCGCGGACTCACGCCATAGTGGCGTTTGAAAGCCGTACTCAACGCGAAGGCGCTGCCGTAACCCACCCGGCGGGCAATGGATTCCAGCGTCGCGTCGGATTCGTGCAGGAGGTCGGCGGCCAGGGCCAGACGCCAATCGGTGAGGAAGGACATCGGGGGTTCGCCGACCAGCTCGGTGAAGCGGCGGGCGAGCGCGGCGCGGGAGACGCCCACCTCGGTGGCCAGCGATGCCACCGTCCAGGTGTGGGCGGGATTGTGCTGCATAAGGCGCAATGCCTTGCCCACCAGCGGATCCGCGTAGGCGTGATACCAGGCGGGGGCATCCGCGCGGGAGAACCAGGCGCGCAGGGCGGCAATGGTGAGCAGGTCGAGGAGGCGATCGAGCATGGCGCCCTGGGCGGGAAGGTCCTTGGCGGCCTCGTCGACCAGCAGATCCAGCACCCGGCTGTCGAATTCACCGCGGCCCAGGACAATAATCGGCGGCAGGGCGCGCAGCAGGCGGCGGCCGGTCGCGGATTCCTGTTCGTAGGTGCCGGTGACCAGCACGGTTTCGGCATCGGCACTGGTACCCCAGCTGCGAATACCCAAACTCAGCGTCTCGCACAGCACTTCGCCATCGGGGGTGGTGGTGATCTGGCCGGGGTGGATGATCACCTGCGGCGCGGTATCCGGGTCATCGGCGACGGTGTAGTGGTCCGGACCGCGGAAAATGGCGACATCGCCGGTGCGCAATTGCCGTGCGGCGACCGGTTTACCGCCCTTGGGGTCCGGGACGATCCAGCCGCCGCCGCGCACCACAGCCACCACGGTCAGCGGGGCCTCATCCCGGATGCGCAGCGACCAGGGCGGATCGAATGAGGACCGCATAACGAACGCGCCGCGCGCGCGGGGTCCTTCGAGCAGGCTTGCCAGGGCATCCACAGTAAGACGATGGCAAATGTGGGCGCGCTTCTCAACCATGTTCGATCTCACCGAATGCCGATGTACTCGATTCATGACAATCAACGACAGCCGCAACCTGGTTCTCGTACTCGGCGCAACCGGTAAATCCGGTAGTCGCGTCGCGGCGCGGCTGGATGAACTCGGTGTGCCGGTGCGGCGCGGTTCCCGCTCGGCGGCTATCCCCTTCGACTGGACCGACCGGTCCGGCTGGGCGGCGGCGCTGGCCGGGGTGGACGCCGTCTACCTGAGCTATCAGCCGGATCTGGCGGTGCCGGGCGCGCCCGCCGCTATCAAGGCATTCTCGGCGGCGGCGCAGCTGGCCGGGGTGCGACGACTGGTGCTGCTGTCCGGGCGTGGTGAGCGAGAGGCGCTGGAATGCGAGGACATTGTGCGGGGTTCGGGTCTCGAGGTGACGATTGTGCGCAGCGCCTTCTTCGCGCAGAACTTCAGCGAGGGCGCGTTCCTGGATTACATCCACGCCGGGGAAATGGCGCTGCCCAATGGTGATGTGCCCGAGCCGTTCGTGGATGTCGACGATATCGCCGAGGTGGCGGTGACGGCCCTGACTCAGCCGGGATTCGGGCGGGTCTACGAGGTAACCGGACCGCGCGCACTGACATTCGCCGAGGCGGCGGCCGAAATCGCGGCCGCGACCGGACGCGAGATCGCTTTCCTGCCCGTATCGCGCACGGAGTTCACGACGGCGCTGCTCTCCTACGGGCTCCCAGGTGATGTGGTGAGCCTGCTCGACTACCTGTTCGGGACGCTCTTGGACGGCCGCAATTCCGGCACGGTGGACGGGGTCCGGCACGCGCTCGGACGGGGGCCGAAGGATTTCGCCGACTATGCGCGAGATACTGCCGCGACGGGTGTCTGGGCGGCTCCCGCGACGCCCGAACTTGTCGGTGCCCCGGAATAGAATTGGGTTCAAACAGGTTGTACGGCACAGATTTCGGAACTTCGTCAGTCGCGTCAACGATGCT
>NZ_BDCE01000106.1 GCF_001613345.1 Nocardia uniformis NBRC 13702
AGCCGCGCGGTGACCACGGCTGCCGCTGTCATCACCACCCTCGCCATCATCGGACCCGCCTTCGCGACCAACACGGTGACACTGGCGCTTGCGCTCGCCGCCTATGGCGTCGGCTTCGGCGCACTCGATGTCGCTATGAATGCCCAGGCGGTGGAGGTCGAATCGCGCTACCCCCGCCCCATCATGTCGGCCTTCCACGCCCTGTTCTCGGCGGGATCCCTGGTGGGGGCGCTCGCCGGAGCGGCGGCTCAGCGCGCCGGCTGGGATATCCGAGTGACCATGCTCGTGGCAGCCGCGGTCGGACTGGCCGTCATTGCACTCAGCGCGTCCCGCCTCGTCCCGCCCGCTTCGGCCACCTCGCGCGTGGATTCGCCCGAACGGCAGTTGTCCGCCGCACCGGGAACAGTCGCGTCGACCGCACAGTCCAGCGAGGCGACGAGTTCGACTGTGACCCACCCACCCCGGGAATCGGCGGGCTCGACCGCCGCACCGTCGGACCTGTCACCGAGCGACGCTCCCGCACGGGCGGAATTGTCCTTCGCGCATGCGGATTCGGCCGGGATACGGGCGGACGAGCAGACAACGACCGGCCGCAATACTCGAAAGGTATTGGCACTGGCCGCTATCGCATTCGCCCTGCTGATGGCAGAAGGGGTGGTCGGCGATTGGAGCGCGTTGCAGATGCGCGAGCATCTCGGAGCCGATGCGGCCACGGCGGCGCTGGCTTTCGGCGCGTTCTCGATAACCATGACCGTGGGTCGGCTGCTCGCCGACCGAGTCAGCGGACGCTTCGGGCCGGTGGCGGTGGTGCGCTGGGGCAGCCTGCTCGCGGCCATGGGATTCGCGCTGGTCGTAGCGTCACCGTGGGTACCGATCACACTGGCCGGGTGGGCCCTGTGCGGAATCGGGCTGGCGGGTGGGGTACCCCAGGTATTCACCGCCGCAGGCAATCTCGGCTCGCGCACTGCGGCCACCGACATGTCGAGGGTCTTCGGTATCGGCTACGTCGGACTCCTCGCCGGACCGGTCACGATCGGCTGGCTCACCAAGCTGATACCTCTTACCGCTGCCATGCTGGTACCGCTGGTCGCGATATTGGCGTGTGCCTGGTTCGCGCACATTGTCGGTGCAGCTACTGATAAGCGGTCTTCTGTCGATGCCGACTGCGGGTGAGTCGCAA
>NZ_BDCE01000107.1 GCF_001613345.1 Nocardia uniformis NBRC 13702
ACAATGGATTCCACCCGACTACTACGACCGGCACCGCCGCCCCCGCACCAACCAGTTCCACCACCCAGGTGAATACCTGACACCGAACGAGCCGCCGGGCTCGGCCTCGGATACGCCGCCATGACGAGTGGTCGCGACTCACGTGTGCGCCGCCGCAGACGAACTCCCCGACCAGCCAGGCCTCATCACGCCCCAGACGGCCAACGAACGCTCACTGGGACTCGCGATCCGCCTAGGATTCCAGCCGGTCAGCAACTTCGAATGGTTCGACGCCCAGCAGACCCTGTGCCTGGCTGGCCTGCATTCGTTCAACACCTGAACGACAGGTGATGCGGTCACCGAGACCCTGGATGGCGCCTTCGCCCGCGAGTTCGGCTCCGCAGGAGAATAATCGCCCTGTGGGACAGGCCCCTCGTGAACTCGATCCACGAACGTCCGCCGCAGCGGCCTTCGGTGCCGAATTGCGCGATCGGCGCGTTCAGTCGAATCGATCATTGCGAGAACTCGGACAGCTTGTCCTTGTCAGCGGCGATCTGCTCGGAAAGATCGAGAAGGGGCAACGTCGACCTCACTCGGACCTGGTGGAACGTCTCGACGCCGTTCTCGAGACTCGGGGCGAATTGAAACGCCTCGCGGCGTTGTTCGTCGACTTCCGAGTCACCAAAAGTCTGGTGGCGGTACCCCTCTCGCCAGACGCAGCTGTGGAGCAGATACGGAATCTGATCATGGAGGTCCGCGCTGCTGACCACGGCATGACAGCGGATCGCCTACGTGAAGTTGTCGGTCATGCCGAAGCCGCCGAGGCGGTCGTATCGAAAGTAGCTCCGGCTCAACGGAAACCGCTATTGCGGATTGTGGCGGAGGCGTATCAGCTCGCGGGTTGGATGCTGTTCGACCAGGGTCACGTGGCCGGTGCAGAGCGCACGTTCAGTAGGGCAAAGTCCGCCGCCGAACGCGCGGGCGCTCTGGATCTTGTTGCCTATATCGGAGGCCCGAACGCGGGGTTCATGAGCACCTGGGGCGGTGATCCCACATTGGGCGCGGAGCGGGCGTATGGCTCGCTGGCCTGGGCGAAGCGCAGTAGCAACCGACGCCTGACGGCTTTTGTCGCGACTATCGCTGCCCGCGCACATGCGCGGATGGGCGAGGCAGAGCTGTGTGTGCAGATGCTAGCCGACGCGGAGACCGAGCTCGAACGCCATCGGGCCGAGGAGCCGGACCCGAATTGGCTGGCGGTATTCGACGAGGCGGCCTTGGCCGGGCATCGGGGTTCGTGTTGGCTCGATCTGGGAAACCCCCGCCAGGCTGCGGAGTTATTGCGGGAACAGGAGTCCACAAGCCCAATCATGTTCGTACGCAACAAGATTATCTGGCAGCTCGAGTACGCAGAAGCGAAATTCCGACTGGGCGACATCGAAGCTGCGGTCGTCAGCCTCGAGCAAACGCTCGATTATGCGGAACCGGGGCCGATCACTCCTCGGGTGATTCGGATGTTCCGTTCAATCGATATGAAGATGCGGGCGGAGGCTCGCGACGTCGCTGTCACGGCCACTCGAGAGCGGCTCCACGAGTTCATCGCGGGGCGCGCGTGAGTGGGTAAGTTGCCCACCGCAATTCGATGCCGTCCGTGGAGCTGGTGAGAATCAGCGACTCTCCCTGCAGACGGCCAGCGACCGCCCGGAAGCGTCCAGGTGCTTCCACGCTGAACCGTGTATCGCTGGTCGCGGGATTGGAGGCGAGGCAGGCGTGCAGACCATCACGGCGCCACTGGAGCACTGTTTCGTCGGATTCGGACCACCAGCTGCCAAGGATCGCTCGCACGTCATCCGGGCACGGCAGCGCGGGCTCCCAGGCTGGCTCGGTGGGCACGGATCGAGCAGCGATCGCTTCCACGGCTATCCGAGTGGTGAGCTCATTGAGCGCGATGCCACGTGTCGCGTTGGTGAGGGCGACCACAGCGGTACCGCTGTCTCTGTCGATGCTCAGGGCGGATTGGAAGCCCGGCATAGCGCCGGTGTGACCAGCTAGGACACGGTCGGCGCGCTGTTCGAGGATCAGCCCCAAGCCCCAGCCTCGTTTCCATGTGCGGGTATCGACCATGACCTGCAAGGTATGCATTGCGTTGATCACCTCGGGCGGCACAATGTCCGGTTCGCCACCGCACAGAGTGTGCCCCCAGCGCAGTAAATCTCCTGGCGTGGACCATAATTGGCCACCCATACCGACTGCGCCTTGATCCATGACGGGCTCGCGATGGACAGCGTCAGCGTACGGATCGAGGCGATACCCGACGACGGCATTTCGGGGTGTACCCCAGCTCGTGCGGGTCAATTCCAAAGGCGCGAGCAGCATCTGGTCGATCGCGGTTTCGCAGGGTTGTCCGGTGACATGTTCGATGATCTGTCCGATGACGGCATAACCCAGGTTGGAGTAGTGCCATCTCTGCCCCGGTGCGGCGACTGTTTCCACACGATCGAAAGCGTCCAGAAGCTCGGTGACCGACGGTCCCTGCATGCTCTCCCACATGTCGACGGGGGCTTCCCGTTGCAGACCGCTGGTGTGCGAGAGCAACATTCGGAGCGGGAGGTGTCCGAATGATGTGCCGGTCAGGTATCGGCCGATCGGGGCTTCGAGATCCAGATCGCCACGTGCGCACAACAACAAAGTCAGCGCTGCGGTAAAGGTCTTGGTAATCGAGCCGATCCGGTAGCTGTTCTCGCCGCTGGCGTGCACACGGTTCTCGATATCAGCGAAGCCCGCCGACGCCTCCGCGAGCAGTACGCCACCCACACCGACCGCGACAGTCAGACTGGGCAATCGCCCGACGCCCTGTTCACGGGCTACATAAGCCGCCACCGTCGACTGGAGGTCGGTGTCCATAGGCCCCTCTCCGTCCCTGATCTCAGCATCCCATACAGCGTTGATCGGCCTGATGCAGACAAATTCTTTGTCCGCATCATTCCCCTTCCCGCGAATGTCCCTCCCGGACACGCTGGACACAACGCCCGATGAGATTCCGGGGACTGGCTGTGTAGCAGCGAGAGGAAACATCAACATGACGAGACCGCGCGCGGTCGGATATCTGCGCCGCGACATCTCCGGTGTTCGTAAGGACTGGGATGAGAATCAAGTGCGCAGCCTTGCAGCCAAGTTCGGATATGACCTGTGCAAGATTTTCGTGTTCGGATCGAACACCGACCAACCGCTACATCGACTGCGGATCGCCGTAGAGCGCACACATGCCGACGCGGTGGTCGTGCCCAGCGTGGACCACTTCGCCGGCGGCCAGATCCCGACAGAGCTGCAAGCCGTCGCCACCATCATCACTGTTTCGCCGGAGCAGTCACTTCCCCGCAGCACCGCGCGTTGGGAGCTGAAACCTTGAACAGCTACATCAGTCACGATGCGCCCTGCTACCCGGTGAAAAACCTAGAGCAAGCGAGGCGGGGCAGATACCTGCACGAGGAGTGTCCCGACGCCTGCGACGCGAAGCACTACTACACAGCCCTGGTTCCGCAGCTGGAACGCCGCTCGGACAGAGCTGGATGGAATATTTGGACCACTCGGCAATGAATAAACTTCCTCTCGGACCTCGCGATCGGGCTAGATCAAGTTCGGGTAGTTGAGTTATCGACGCCGCGACCATGCTAACGCCGGCATCAGTCCATCTTCGTTCCCTGGATCACCCGCCTCGCCGAGCCTGCGTCGTCCTGGGTTACCGGCGAGATAATCGTCATCGACGGCGGCAGCGTGCTGATTCTGATACGCACCGCGCGTCGCCCCCGGCCTTCTTCGGTAGAGCTACAGATGCAGTCGTAGGTGCGGAGGGCGATCTTCGTCCGGCCGAGCTTATGGCCTTGTCACGTACGGTGTGATGTTGTGACGGAGGACGAGTCCGGTGAGCGGTGACCGTTTCACGTCGCGGGGTGGGTTCATCCGGCGAGTGCTGTTGCCACCAGACGGCCTGTCCGACCACTACCCGTTCACCCTGCCCGCTGTGCGGTACCTGGCCGACTCTGGTGGCATGGTGCTTCCGCCCGGAGTCACATTCCTGGTGGGAGAGAACGGCTCCGGTAAGTCGACCCTGCTCGAGGCGATCGCGGTCGCGGCGGGATTCAATCCGGAGGGCGGCAGCCGCAATTTCCGATTCGCCACCCGCGCCAGCGAGTCGTCACTGGGTGATCATCTGGTCCTGCACCGGAGTACCAGCAAGCCGCGCTCCGGATTCTTCCTGCGCGCCGAGTCGTACTACAACGTGGCGTCGGAGATCGAACGACTCGACCGGGCGGGCGGTCCGCCGCTATTACCCGCCTACGGCGGCGTCTCGCCGCACGAACGCTCCCACGGTGAATCATTCGTCGACCTGCTGACCCATCGCTTCGGGCCGCGGGGCCTGTATCTGCTGGACGAGCCGGAGGCAGCGCTGTCGGTTCGTGGATGCATGGCCGTGCTCGCGCGCTTGGCCGAACTCACCGACCAGGGATGCCAGATCATTGTGGCCACCCATTCCCCGATCCTGCTCGCGCTGCCGGGTGCGGCCATCCTCGAGATCGCCGACGACGGCAGCATCGGCGCGGTGAACTACGACCAGGCACTGCCGGTCCGGCTCACTCGCGACTTCCTCGCCGCCCCCGACAAGTTCCTGCGGTACCTGTTGAGCGACGATGATGACGAGCCCGGCGCGCGCTGACACGCACATCCGACCGCACAGCACCGACGGGGCTATCGGCTATCTGCCGGGCCGACGGCCCAGGTAGGCGGCCAGCCGGATGTAGGCGTCGGCGTCGGCGGACACCGCGATGGCCGGACCGAATGGCCCCTGTCCGCTGCGTGTTTCCGGCGGGGCGAACTTCGGGAACGCATCCAACGCCCGTACGGCAAGGTCCGGGTCCAGTTCGCTGAGCCGTCCGGTGGCATGGGCGAGGTCCCAGGCATGCGCCGTGAACTCATGGGTGTACGCGTCCAGGGCGACGCGGCCGGGCAGGGTTGCCCACGGCAGGGTGACCATGCGGTCGAGCATCTCGTCGGCGGCCCAGACTCGCTCGACGTCGCTGCGCGCCTTGGTGAATGCGTCGGCCCAGTCGGTGTCGGCGATGCCGTCGATCACGTCGGCGATCTCCCGTGCGTCCCCTCCGGCCCCGACCCTGGCAATCTTGTACAGCACCGAGATCATGTGTCCGAGCAGCGCGCGTACGTCGTAGTCGGCGCAGGGTGTGCTGTTGCCGAGTTCGTCGGGACGCACCGCTTCGACCTGCTTCTCGGCTTGATCCACCGCCCGGGCGAAGACTGGGCGCGGATCGTCAACTGGCGGTGTGGTCGTCATGATGGCGACCTTAGAAGGGTGCACCGACACCGGAACCACCCGCGAGCACGGCTGGGGAGCATGGAGCCCTACCTCGATTCGGCGTACCCGCTCGGGCGTCATGGTTTGCCTGTTCGTGTCTGTAAAATGTACGCAGCCAAGCATTTTCGGGGGTGAATAATGCACGCAGGCTTTCAGGCCATCCTTGCGATCGCCGTCGGACTGGTGATACTCACAGGGGTGGTGCGCGAGGTGACCGCCTGGTTGCGGATGCGGCGACGGCTGCGTCGCACCACGGCGGTGGTAGTCGGGACACAGCAGTGGGGAGCGGCGGATCCCGGAGTGACGGCCCGGTCGGGTGTTTTCGAGTTCGTCACCGACCGTGGTGAGCGGGTGCGGGCGAGCAGTTCGTTCTACGCGGGACGCGGGCCGCGGGTAGGCCGGACGCTCGGGATCGTTTACGACCCGGAGAATCCGTGGGGATACGCCGAACGCACCGGCGTGCACGGCGCGAAACTCGCTCTCGCACCAGCACTTACGGTGCTCGGAGTTTTCATTCTGACCGAGGGAGTACGCTACCTACTCTGAATTGCGAACCGGCTATGGCCACCGGCAGCTTCAACGCCTCGCGTTGTGGGATCGGCGATTTCAGCCTGAGCTGCATGATGGGCTGGTCCGAATCGTCACCAGGGCAGTGGGCCGTCCTCGCTGAAGAATCCACCGGTCGGTCCGTCCGCGCCGACAGTCGCCAGCCGCACCAGGACCGCGGCGCCCTGCGCGATCGTCAGGAATCCGGTGTGATTGTTGCTGTCGGTGTCGACGTAGCCGGGGGCTACGGCATTGACAAGGATGCTCTCCTTGCGTAATTCGTTGGCGTACTGCACGGTCAGCGCGGTGAGCGCGGCTTTGGACGGGGTGTATGCAGCCGAGGGCAGCAGCCCGGCGAAGGGGCCGTTCGGATCGCTGACGAGGGTCACCGACGCGGCGTGGCTGGCGACATTGACGATGCGCGGCGACGGTGACCGCACCAGCAGCGGTAGCAGGGCATTGGATGGAAGTTGAACGATCGCTAGACGCCTCGAGCGCCCCCCCTGTGACAGCACGGCACTGTGACACATGCCACTGATCAGCGGCGTCGCAAGACGGTCGGACAGCGCGCCCAGCCCTGAGCAGATACCGCGTGCGGTAGCAAGCCCGGCAGTGCCGAATCGGATACAGTGACACTAGGAGCATCGAAATCAGCTGTGGCACAATCGATCCAGACTTTTCTAGCCGGGGGATCGCCGCTTTGACCGGCGCGCTATGCTGCGGTCGTGGGAATGGTTCCGAATACCGACGGCTGGCTGGAAGACACGCGGGCGTCGTACAACACCGTCGCGGCCAGTTACGCAGAACTGACGCGTCACCTCCTGGATGAATCGCCCGAAGAGCGTGCTGCCCTATCGCTATTCGCCGATCTGGTGCGTGTCCAGGGCGGCGGGCCGGTCGCGGACGTGGGATGTGGGACGGGCAGGATCACGGCTCACCTGAGTCGACTGGGCGTGGACGTGTTCGGAATCGACCTGTCGCCCAGCATGATCGAGGTAGCTCGGCGTGATTTCCCCGATCTCCGATTCGACCTCGGATCCATGACGAACCTCGCGCTAGCGGACGCCTCGATGTCGGGACTGGTCGCGTGGTACTCGCTGATCCACATCCCGGATGATGAGATCGGTTCGGTGCTCGCGCATTTCCAGCGAGTGCTTCGCCCCGGCGGGCCACTGTTGGTCGGCTTCCACGTCGGAGACGAGTCGCACTTGATGACGCGGGGCTACGGCGGGCATGCAATGAACCTCTACGTCCATCGTCGCCAGCTCAGCCATATGTGTGCGTGGCTCGAGGCATCCGGCTTCGCCATCGAGGCATCCAGAACTCTCACCTCAGCCGAAAGCCAGCTGGGGGGAATCATTCTCGCGCGCCGTCAGGTCGGCGATCCCGAAAGCTGATCTCGCCGTACACGACACTCATGCCCGGCTGTTCAGTTCCCGTAGGTCTCGCATGGCTCGGGCCCTCAGCACGTCGACCTCACAGCCCGGCGAGGTCGGGTCGAAGCCGTGCTCGACCAACCAGCGGACCCCCAGCAGGCTGCGCAGTGACCACCAGGCGCGGATCACGTCGAGGTCGACGTCGGTGCCGTAGCCCGCGATAACGTCGCCGAGACGCTCCTGATGTCCGAGCGTCAAGGTGGCGAGGTCGAACAGGGCATCGCCCGGGGCCGCCTCGGACCAGTCGATCACGCCGGTGATCTCGTCACCGTCGACGAACACATGGGAGAGTTGCAGGTCACCGTGCGTGAACACCGGTTGCCACGGCCGGAGCGCGGCCTCGGCAACCCGGCGGTTGTGCATGACCACCTCGGGAGGAAGCACGCCGTTCGTGACGAGCCACGCGCATTCGCTGTCGAGCTGGGATGTCGTCTCGTCAAGGCTGCGGCCAGACCACGGCGGCAGTGGCGCGTCGTGCAGCACCCGTAGGGCGGCACCCGCCGCGACCCACGCCCCCGCCGATGCGGTCGACGGTTCGCCGAGGCGGCCGAGTGCCGTCCCGGGTAGCGCGGCGAGCGCGACCACGGGCGGCTTGCGCCACAGCACCTCCGGAGTCGGGATCGGCGCCCTGGCCATCGCCTCGACCTCGATGTCGGTGCGCGCCTGATCAGCGTCGATCTTTAGAAATACGTCACCGACGCGCAAGGTCGCGCGCTCGTGATGGGCGACGACAACCTCGACTTCCTCCACGTCGGTCATTATCGCGAGGATGAGCGCCAACGTCGCCGGGATTGATCGCGGGCAAATGTCCGGTGGGGCTCCGCGAATCCGCGAGTTCTTGCGCGATCCAGGCCGGACGGTGTCGACCGCCACGACCTCACCGCGAACTCTGCTGGCCGACCGACACCGCGACCGAGTGACACGCGGATGGTGCGGGTGCGGTAATCAGTGATTCGCGGCTACGTTGGCCGTTGTGTCCGAGCGAGAAGGTGTGGCCGAGCAAGAGGATCGTGAATCCGAGCGGGAAGACCGGTCCGATCGAGGTTCCGGCTCGGCCATGGTGCCGAGCTGGTTGCCGCGTGCCTATTTACTGGCGGCGGTGACGGTTGGCGGGTTGTTCCTCGCCTTCTGGACGCTGACGGAGCTGAAGGGGCTGCTAACAATACTGGTGGTCTCGCTGTTTCTGGCGTTCGCCATCGAACCGGCGGTGAACTGGCTGGCGGCGCGGGGGTGGCGGCGCGGGCCCGCTACCGGGGTGGTGTTTCTGGGCATTGTCGTAGTGGCGGTCAGCTTCATCTGGACGCTCGGTGAGCTGGTGGTGGATCAGGTTTCGGCGCTGGTGGACAATGCGCCGCGGTATGCCGATGATGTTGTGAGCTGGATCAATTCGACGTTCGACACCGACTATTCGGGCACCGATATCCAGAACAAGGCCGCCGAGATGAGCTCCTCGTTGGAGGGGTACGTCGTTGGGCTCGCGGGTGATGTGTGGGGTATCGGCACCACCGCGCTCGGGGTGCTCTTCCAGGCGCTGGGTGTGCTGCTGTTCACCTACTACTTCGCCGCCGACGGTCCGCGTTTCCGTCATGCGGTCTGCTCACTGCTGCCGCCGCACCGTCAGAAGCATGTATTGCGGGCCTGGGATATCGCCGTCGAGAAGACCGGCGGATACCTGTATTCCCGTGCACTGCTTGCCCTCTGCGCGACAATCGCGCACTACGCGGCCATGCGGGTGCTCGATCTGCCGTCGGCGTTCGCGTTGGCACTGTTCGTGGGTGTGGTGTCGCAGTTCATTCCGACGGTCGGCACCTATATCGCGGGCGCGCTGCCGGTGATCGTGGCGCTCGGCCAGAGCCCGCGCACCGCGCTGTGGATACTGCTGTTCATCGTGCTCTACCAGCAGTTCGAAAACTATGTGCTGCAACCACGTATCACCGCCTCGACGCTGGATATGCATCCCGCCGTGGCCTTCGGTGCGGTACTGGCGGGCGCGGCGCTATTCGGCGCGACCGGTGCGCTCTTGGCAATACCGGTGACGGCGACAGGGCAGGCATTCATCGGGGCCTACATCCGCCGCTACGAGGTGCACGAGCCAACCATATCCACGAACCCCGCTCGTCCACAGCGCAAGCCGTTGCGCGAGCTCTTCATGAAGAAGCGGCAAAAGTAGCAATACCCGGTCCAGAAGTGTCGGCGCGGATACACAACGGCTGTGCACGCGCCGACAGACCGGAGCGCCCCGAGACCGGAACATTGTGTGCACCGACGGAGCCACCACCGGAACCGTCACCGAAGAGATCGGAGCACCAATGTCCCTCCTCGCCAAACGAATCACCATTGCTCTCGCCGCGGCCGCCCTCACCTCCGGGATGGGTGTCGCCACCGCCGGTGTCGCCGCCGCCGACAATGGCCGCGGCTACGAGTACTACTGCGACAAGAACAGCCACGGCTACGACTGGAACTACTGCTGGAAGCACTACAGCGACCGCTGGAACCGGGATCACAAGAACAACAACCGGAACCATGACAACAACCGCAGCGGCAAACACGGCAGCAATAGCCACGGCGGCAGCAAGCACGGCGGCGGAAAACACGGCGGCAACCACGGCAGCGGTAACCACGGCAACCGCGGCTGGTAGCCCGCCCAGCAGACCACGGCCGTGACCCCACGGACGGCCGAGCCTATGAATCCGAAGCCGGCTCAGCCGAGAACCATAGAGACGTCCCCGCCGACGAACCTGACGACGGCCGCGTCAACCGTGTCGACCAGGGGCCGAACCGGTGCCGTCACCGCCGACGGCACCACGAACAGCGGTGTGGCAGTAGCGAAGCCGACGGCAGCGTAGCCGTCGGTCGCCCAATGATTGTGCCTCGACGCTACTGCCTACCCGACTCGCGCAAGGCTTTCTTGGCCGCATCCTGCACCTTGTCGACATGTTCGGCGTACTTACCCGCCGTCTTCTGGTCGACCATATCCCCGACCTTGTCCACCGCCGGCTCCAACTTGTCGGCATGCTGCGCCGCCAGATCAGCAGCCTTCCCCGCCGCATTCTTCACATTGTCGAACAAACCCACAGCCGACCTCCTGAACTCGAATCACTTGCGCGGTCAGGCTAACCCGGCAGCCCCAGCACACTGCGGACCACCCACGGCCCGTCGACCTGTGACAAGATCGACTTGACCTCGAGTTACATCGAGGTTCTAGATTCGCGATATGACCGCCGAACCCCTGCACCTGTTGGCACAGTACGAAAACGCGTTCAACACCAATGACGCCGACGCCATGAACGCTCTCTTCTGGGACGACTGCACCTTCGTCAACTTCAGCGGCGCACTGGTCACCGACCGCTCCGAACTACTTGCCAAGCAGCGCTTCGTCTTCGCCGCAGGCGGGCCCCTGCACAACATCAGCGTCCGATACGGCCATGAGGCGACCGTCCCACTCGCCCCCACGGTGGTACAGATAGTGGCGCGGCAGCGCACCCGAGACGGCATCGATCCGATGCACGGAGTCCTCATCCTGACCGCCGAGAAACGCAATACCGAATGGCGAATCCGCCTCGGCCAAAACACCCCGGTCAGCACCGGCTAACGAGTTTCTCCACGCGATGTCGCCTGCCGCCCCCGCCATGACGAGAGAGTGGGCGACAGCACGGGCTCGAGCTCAGTAGGACCGAACAAAGCAAGCGGCGCACGGACTCGAAAGTCCGTGCGCCGACCAGCTTTACGCGCGACGGGCTACGTACTCTTCTCCGCGGCTTCCGCGCGACGACGCACGCGGCGGGCCGCGGCGACCATATTGCGCAGCGACGGGTCGAGCTGCCAGTGGTGGCGGGTCTTCAAACCACCGTCCGGGTTGGCCCAAAGGCGCTGTGGCGTAACGGCTTCCGCCGCTGCGGTCAGCAGTTTATCCAGTTCGTCGATATCCGGGATGCGGGCGGAACGACTTTCGTACACGCCGGGGCCGACACCGTGTGAGAGGCCGACGCCTTCGGCGCAGTCGTCCTTGAGGGAGTTGAGCACCCATTCGATGGAACGGGTGGCGACGATGGCGGTGACGTCGGCGTCGAGTTCCTCGATGGCCTTCACCACGTCCTCGCGGCTGGAATAGCCGATGTGCGTGTGGATTTGAGTGTCGGCCTTGACTCCGGAGGTGGCCAGCTTGAAGGCGCCGACCGCCCAGCGCAGGTATTCGGGGCGGCCCTTCGGGCGCAGGGGCAGCAGTTCGCGGATGGACGGCTCGTCCACCTGGATGATGGCGATGCCCGCCTTCTCCAGATCCACCACTTCGTCCCGAATGGCGAGCGCCACTTGGTCGGCCGTATCGAACAGCGGCTGGTCCTGGCGCACGAACGAACGCGCCAGCATGGTGACGGGGCCGGTGACAATGCCCTTGACCGGCTTATCGGTCAGTGACTGCGCGTAGGTGGCCCACTCCACCGACATCGCCTTCGGCCGCTCCACATCGCCGTACAGGATCGGCGGTCGCACGCAACGGGATCCGTACACCTGCACCCAACCGAAGTGGGTGGTCGCGAAGCCATCGAGGAGCTCCGCGAAGTACTGGATCATGTCGTTGCGCTCGTGCTCACCGTGCACCAGCACATCGAGGCCGATGTCCTCCTGCAGGCGGATGGTGGACTCGATCTCGGCTTCGATGCGCTTGCGGTACTCCTCGTAGGACAGTCGTCCCTGGCTGAGGTCGTAACGCGCCTGGCGAATCGCGGTGGTCTGCGGGAAGGAACCGAGCGTGGTGGCGGGCACCAGCGGCAGATTCAGTCGCTCCTGCTGCGCGACCTTGCGCACCTCGTACGGTTCGCGTTCGCGCATCTGGTCGGTGATGTTGTACACCCGGTGCCGCACGGCGTGCTTCTGCTTGAAGTGCACCGACGTCGGCCGCTTGCGCCACTTCTCCGAGGGACCCTCGGTGAGCGCCTTGGCCAGCGAAACCACCTCCAGGACCTTCTGTTTCGCGAAGGCGAGGCGGTCGGCGACATGCTCTTCGAGGTCGTATTCGACCAGGAGGTCCTGGGGCACGTGCAGCAGCGTGGTGCCGGTGGAGACGACCAGATCGGGGCAGACCTTCGACAGCGCGTTCAGGTAGTCGAGGGTGAAATGGCGGTCCGCGCGCCACACATTGGTGCCGCTGATGACCCCGGCGTAGAGCCGCTTGCGGCCGATGCCCGGAATCTGCGCCAGCTCATCCGGATGGATCCGGTGATTGGCCAGGTCGAGACCGATGGCCTCCACCTTGGTGCGGGCCAGAATCTCCAGCGCCTCACCGAAGTCGCCGTACTGTCCGGTGACGAGCAGTCGCGGACGCATCGCGGAGGTGGACAACCGCTGGTAGGTCTTCTCGAACAGTTCCAGCGTCGACGGCGAGCGCTCACTGGTGAAGCACGGCTCATCCAACTGCACGCAGGTCGCCCCGCGCTTGGCCAGCGCCTCGAACAGTTCCTCGTAGACCGGCAGCAGCTTGTCGAGCAGCACCAGCTTGTCGAATTCGGTCTCACCGGGCACATGTCCGGTCTTCGACAGCAGCAGCAGCGACAGCGGGCCGAGGACGACGGGCCGCAGTTCGATGCCTTCGGCCTTGGCGCGATCGAATTCGTCGAGCAGCGCCTCGGGGTGCAGTGAGAATTCGGTGTCGGCGTCCAGTTCGGGCTGCCGGTAGTGATACGGGGTATTGAACAGCCGCACCAGTTCCAGCGGCGGCAGATCGGGCCGCCCACGCGCCATGAGGAAGTAGAAGTCGAGCGGATGCAGACCCTCGCGCTCCGCCTCGAACCGCTTCGGCACCGCGCCGAACAGCAGCGCGTTGTCGAGAATGTGGTCGTAGAAGGAGAAGGTGTTTCCGGGCACCTGGGTGAGCCCGGTAGCGGCCAACTCGAGGTATTGGGATTCCTGGATCTCCCGGCCGACTGCGATCAGTTCATCGCGAGACAGCGTGCCGTGCCAGTAGGACTCCAAGGCGCGCTTGAGCTCCCGGTGCGGACCGATGCGGGGATAACCAAGGATGCTCGATCCGAAGCCGTCGGCAACGTTGACCATGAGCGGGACACTCCTTCCGAGCTGCGGACTCCCCCGCCTCTCCGCGTATTCAGCGCCCAGCTTAGAGCCGTCGTCAGTTATGCACGCGTGCCGGCGGTCGAGTTCGAACCCTATTTTGGGCGTACCCGGCGAGTTACCCAGCCCTTACGAGATCAGTTGTCGCCTTTTCGCGACCAAGATCCAGACTGCGCGACTGCGCCGAGTTGCCCGGGATGTTTCAAGGACCTCAGCGGTTTACTGGCAGAAATCGGTGCCCGACCCTGTCCGCCGGCACACGTGCACGACGGCTCCAGCCGTGCGCTAATTACGCGGAGCGGCGGAAGAGTACTGGTAGAAGCCCGTTCCGGCCTTCTTGCCCAGCAGACCCGCCTCGACCATGCGCATGAGCAGCGGCGGCGCGCTGTACAGCGGCTCCTTGAACTCGGCGTACATGGAGTCGGCGATGGACTTCACCGTGTCGAGGCCGACCAGGTCGGTCAGGGCGAGCGGGCCCATCGGGTGGGCACAGCCCAGCACCATGGCCTTGTCGACATCTTCCTTGGTGGCGAAACCGGATTCGACCATGCGAATGGCCGAGAGCAGGTACGGCACCAGCAGCGCGTTGACCACGAAGCCGGAGCGGTCGGCGGAGCGCACGACCTGCTTGCCCAGCACATCGGAGGCGAAGGCCTCGGCGCGCTTGGAGACCGATTCGCTGGTCTTCAGGGTGGTGACCAGCTCGACGAGCGGCAGCACCGGCACCGGGTTGAAGAAGTGCATGCCCACGACCCGCTCGGGGTTATTGGTGGCCACCGCGATCTTCATGATCGGAATGGAGGAGGTGTTGGAGGCCAGCACCGCATTCGGGTCGGTGACGACCTTGTCGAGCTCGGAGAAGATGGCGGTCTTCACATCTTCGTTCTCCAGCACGGCCTCGACGACCAGTTGACGGTCGGCGAAGTCGGCGAGGTCGGAGGTGAAGCGCAGTCGCCAGGCGGTCTGTTCACGCTCGCGCTCGGTGATCTTGCCGCTGGACACGGCGCGATCGAGGGACCGCAGGATGCGGGCACGGCCGGCGGCGGCCAATTCCCGGGTCTGTTCGAACACGAGCACATCGACATGCGCCCGGGCGCAAACCTCTGCGATGCCCGCGCCCATCTGTCCGGCGCCGATAATTCCAACGCGCTGAATCTTTTCGCTGCTCACGGTCGCACTCCTGCTGTTGTTGGCCGTCGTGGCTATGGGTGAAGGCGCTGTGCCGCCTCTCCGAGTACTCAGCGCCCGGCTTAGAGCCGTTCACCGTCGTGCACGCGTGGCGGCGGTTGGGTACCGAACCAATTTTGGGCGTACCCGGGGAGTTACCCCGAACCTTCCGAAATCAGTTGCCACTTTCCGATTTAAAACTATATGAAACGGCCCTCCCCGCCGGGGCTGTCGACGGGAAGGGCTGGAGAACGTCCGTCGAGAGTCCTGCAAATCTCGACAGAGTTCCGAGGTCCCGGGGCGGCCGATGCTGTGATGCGACTGCCGCCCCGGGGAGCCCTCAGAATCTGTTGTCACCGAACGCGACAACTGATTTCGTGAGGACGGGGTAACTCCGGGGGTACGCCCAAAGTTGGTTCTGCACCTGACCGCACCACGCGTGCATGACTGAGAACGGATCTCAGCTGCGCGCTGAAGTCGCGGAGAGGCGGACTAGCTCAGTGGAACTGGCCCTCTTCGGTCGAGCCCTTCAGCGCAGCGGTGCTGGTGTTGGGGTCAACGGTGGTGGCGATGGTGTCGAAGTAGCCGGCGCCGACCTCACGCTGGTGCTTGACGGCGGTGAAGCCACGCTCGGCGGCGGCCTTGAACTCGCGCTCCTGCAGGTCGACGAAGGCGGTCATGCCCTCGCGGGCGTAGCCGTGCGCCAGGTCGAACATGCCGTAGTTGAGCGAGTGGAAGCCGGCCAGGGTGATGAACTGGAACTTGAAGCCCATCGCGCCGAGCTCACGCTGGAACTTCGCGATGGTCGCGTCGTCCAGGTGCGCCTTCCAGTTGAACGAAGGCGAGCAGTTGTAGGCCAGCAGCTGGTCCGGGAACTCGCTGCGGACGGCCTCGGCGAACTTGCGCGCGACCTCGAGGTCCGGCACGCCGGTCTCCATCCAGATGAGGTCGGAGTACGGGGCGTAGGCCTTGGCACGCGCGATGCAGGGCTCGATGCCGTTCTTCACGCCGAAGAAGCCCTCGGCGGTACGGGTGCCGTCCAGGAACTCGCGGTCGCGCTCGTCCACATCGGAGGTGATCAGGGTGGCGGCCTCGGCGTCGGTGCGCGCGATGATGACCGACGGGACACCGGCGACGTCGGCCGCGAGGCGAGCCGAGGTCAGGGTGCGGATGTGCTGCTGGGTCGGGATCAGCACCTTGCCACCGAGGTGGCCGCACTTCTTCTCCGAGGCGAGCTGGTCTTCCCAGTGCACGCCCGCGGCGCCGGCCGCGATCATGGCCTTCTGCAGCTCGTAGGCGTTCAGGGCGCCACCGAAACCGGCTTCGGCGTCGGCGACGATCGGGGCCAGCCAGTTGGCGACGGAGGTGTCACCCTCGACCTTGGCGATCTCGTCGGCGCGCAGCAGCGCGTTGTTGATGCGGCGAACCACGGACGGAACCGAGTTGGCCGGGTACAGCGACTGGTCCGGGTAGGTGTGGCCGGAGAGGTTCGCATCACCGGCGACCTGCCAACCGGACAGGTAGATGGCCTTCAGACCCGCGCGGACCTGCTGCACGGCCTGGTTGCCGGTGAGGGCGCCCAGGGAGTTGATGTAGTCCTCGTTGTTGACGAGATCCCACAGGATCTCGGCACCACGACGCGCGAGGGTGTGCTCCTCGACGACGTTGCCCTGCAGCTTCACAACCTGCTCGGCGGTGTAGCTGCGGGTGATGCCCTTCCAGCGCGGGTTGGTGTCCCAGTCGTTCTGGATCTCCGCGGCGGTCTTCGGGGTGCCGACAGTCGACATCTGTGACTCCACTTCCTGATTCGGTCTCGGGTGCCCCGGTGGTTCGAACGCTCGCGATGTTCGAACTCTGCTGGAGCGGCAATTTGCAGGCTTGCAAGGTCTGCTGTGGTTACTTCCACACGATGGCACAGGAAAAAATCGCCGTCTACCTGTTGCTAATGCGAATCTCAGCTAGCTTCCGATCACAGTTTGCTAACTCTGCAAAATTTGCGTGCGAATTGCCCGAGGGGAACCTACTTGCCAGTAGCGCTGACCTCGCGTTTTGCATAACGCTCGTACTGTTTGGGTGATCGCAGCCACCGCGAGCCGACACACCAGACCGGCCGACAGTGTGAGGACCTTCACAGGTGAAAACGATCGTCAGGGCTGTGGGGGCGGCCACCTTTTCGAGCGGCGAGGCCCAGCCCTAGGGTGGTCACACGTCCGACTGCGTGATGGAGGTTCCTGTGCGGAGACAGTGGATTGTCACCATGGTATCGACCGTGACTTCGGTCGCGTGCCTGGTGGGGGCACCAATCGCGATAGCCGCACCCGATCCTGGCGATATCGCCGTCGGCACCGTCACCGCCGTCGAACCGCTCGCGCCGGAAGCCGTCCTGCCGGGCTCGGAAAATTCCCAGCGGATCCTGTACCGCAGCACCACCGCCCGCGACGAGCCGACGATTACCAGTGCGGCCGTGTACTTCCCGCCCGGCGACGCACCCGCGGGCGGCTGGCCGGTGATCGCGTGGGCGCACGGCACCATCGGACTCGGCGACCAGAGCGCGTACAGCATCGCCGGACCCGGTGCCCGTGAACGGGACTGGGCCTACCTCGGGACCTGGCTGAAGCAGGGCTATGCCATTGTGGCCGCCGATTACGCCGGCCTCGGCACTCCGGGCGATCACCCGTATCTGAATGGAAAGGTCGAGGCGCACAATGTGGTGGACGCCGTAAAGGCCGCGACCAGGCAGTATTCCTCGCTGGCCAAGAAGTGGGCGGTGGTCGGCCAGTCCCAGGGCGGCGGGGCGGCGGTCACCACCGCGCGCTACGCCACCGAATTCGGTGGACCGGAACTCGATTATCGCGGTGCGGTCGGCACCGGCGTACCCGCGTATATCGAACACATTCTGTTGCCGCTCGGCCCGCATATGCCGCCGATCAAACTCGGCGCGCACACCACGGCATACGTCCTGTACATCCTCAATGGCTTGCGAACCACCTTCCCCGAGCTGAATATCGAGTCATATCTGAATGATTCGGGCCGTGATTGGCTGGCCCGCGCCAATACCTCCACGCTGGAACCGTTCGGCGACGAGTTGACGGCGAGCGGTGTGGTGCTCGGCGACCTGTTCGCGCGACCGCTGGCACAGATCCCGAACCTCCCCACCCTGCTCGCCGGCTACATGGGCATGCCCGAATCCGGCTACGACAAGCCGGTTTTCCTCGGCCACGGACTCCAGGACACCGATGTACTCACCCCACTGACGCTGACCTTCGCCGCGAAAATGCAGGCCACCGGCCAACCGGTGACGCTGCGGACCTACCCGACCGATCACAGCGGGGCGGTCAATGCGTCGCTGGTCGACTCGGTCCCATTCGTGCGCGACCTCTTCGACTGAGCCGAGCGGCCGGCGTTCAGCCCGGTAGCCCGGTACCCGTGGTCATTCCGCAGAACGGCTCGCACTTCGCCGTGACCTGCACGGCCTGCGAGGTCGCCGGGAACGGTTCGGTCGAGCTGGTGTCGCCGCACTTGGTGACGACGAGCAGCATGATCACGATGGCGAATCCCAGGACGGCGATGAGCAATCCGGCGAACCAGGCCGCATTCGTCCGTGGCAGCGGCAGGATTATCGGCCCGAATCCCATCAGCATCATCGGCTGACCTCGTTTCGCGAGGTGGTGTGGTGGCAGAACCGCGCGGCACCTCCGGATTCGCCGGAATCCGGCCGGGATCGGTTCGGCCGCAGGGAATCCGATTCCTGCCCGCTGGTGCGCAGAGCCAGGAGGCACATGGCGTCGGTAATGGTGAGGCCCAGGACACCGGCGTGTAGCGACGCGATCTCATTGTCGAATTCGCCGTCCGGCCGCAGCAATCCGATCAGGATCATCTCGGCCAGCACCACCCCGGCGATCGCCTGCTCCCGGGTCAGCCGGAGGGCGGTCGGCAGATAGGACAGCACCCACTTGCCGCGGTGCGGTTCGGGCACGTCGATACGGAATGCGGCCTCGTGAGCCACATCGCTGGTGATCAGCCAATCCGAAGCGATAATCGCCATTGATTCATCCTTTGCTCGTACTCGGACCTGTCCCCGATCCGGCCTGAGATCTTCAGATGAACCAATGGTCGCGAAACGACCGCGCGCGTTGAATCTCAGCCATTCGGCAAATTTCTTGGCAGACCGCATGCCCTTGACCAGGGGAAATTTCAGCGGTACCAAGGAAATATTCACAACGGCCGGAGCGGTTTCCGCGTCAGCGGCCACCTGGGGAGGCACGCCGTGTCACAGAACGGTGAAACCGACGACTACGGCGCGGAAACGCGAAAACGTCTGCGCCGCATTCTACTGGGGACCGGACTGGCCGAACACGAACTGGTGGAACCGCTGGCGGTGGAGTTGCAGCGCCACGGCTGTCGCCCGCGCAAAGCGTGGCGGCTGGCCAATGGGTTCACCCTGGATGTGGCTGCGGGCGAATACAACCGGGCCAATGGCGACGAGCGAGCCGCCATGACATCGGCGCGGATCTCGGAATTCGAATCCTGGCCGCGCACCCGCGGCAATGGTCGCGACCGTCCGCGGCCGACCGTGGATACGCTCAAAGTCCTCGCCACCATCTACCGCGCCAGCTGGGATCAGTTGCTGGACAGCGCGGATCTGACGAAGATGCCCGCCCGCGACCTGGCCGCGTACCGGGCCGCGGTGGCGCGCCGCTGCACCGCGTCCCCCGTGGTCGAGGGACGCGGATTACCCTGGGAAATAGCACCTTTCATCGGCCGTCACGACCAGCGGGTGGAATTGCATCGACGGGTGTCGGAGCATCTGAGCGGCCACCGGCCAGCGGTGCACGTCGTCAGCGGCCTCGCCGGGGTCGGAAAGACGGCATTGGCCCGGTATCTGGTCGGCGAGTACGGGACCAGCCGCTATGACGGCTTCATCTGGGAGGACCTGCGCGGCCATTCCGACGGGCGTACGCCGCGCACCCCCGCGGGCGTGCTGGAGCAGTTGCTGCTGCGGATCGGGGTGCCACCGGAAACCATCGAGAACGATGCCGGCCGCCGCGCCGACCGCTGGCGCACGGAAATGCGCGACCGGCGCATGCTCATAGTTTTCGACAATGCGTTGGACAGCAAGCAGGTTCGGGAGTTGCTGCCGCACGCACCCGGCTGCTTCGTCCTGATCACCAGCCGCCACAAACTCACCGGGCTGGCGGGCGCGGCGCCGATGCAACTCGATGCCATGACGACCGCCGAGGCGGAGGAACTACTGGTCAAGCTCAGCCACCTGCCACCCGGCTACGACGTGGGCGCGGTACGCCGAATTCTCGAGACGGCCGGTCGGTTGCCGTTGGCGATTCGCCTGGTCGCCGGGCAGATCGCGCATTACGGGCCGGATATGCTCGCCGCCGCCGATCGGGATTTCCAGCAGCTGATCGATCGGGTGCAGCACGCGCCGATCGGGACGCCATCGGAGGAGTCGCTGGCCGCGCCCATTCTCGA
Organism: Nocardia uniformis NBRC 13702; assembly: GCF_001613345.1. GTDB lineage: Bacteria > Actinomycetota > Actinomycetes > Mycobacteriales > Mycobacteriaceae > Nocardia > Nocardia uniformis. The sequence goes on from NZ_BDCE01000107.1 coordinate 20,044, forward strand.
CTTCTTCTCGGCGGAGGGGGAATCGCTGGGCGCCGCGTTCGAGTTGTCCTATCAGCGGCTGTCGGAGCCCGAATTACGCCGGGCAGTAAGGCTTCTCGGCCTCTTCCCCGGCTCGGAGATCACCGCCGAGACCTTGGCCCCCATGGCCGCTGTGACACCACTGGCCGCCAATGCCCTGATTCGCCGCATTTTCGAGGTCGGATTGCTGGATCCGGCGGTGAACGGGCCGTTCGGACAGCGGTATCGCATTCACGATGTGACCCGACTGTTCGCGCGCAAGCAGGCCGATCAGGAGGATCTGCCGAGCGAGCGGGCAGCGGCCATAGCCCGGCTGGTGCGCTTCTGCCTGACGATCGCGCGGCGGGTGGGCGCGCCACGGCCGTTCGACCTGGCGGGGAGTTTTCCGAATATGCCGGTCCCGGACCCGTCCGGAACGACCGAGCGGGCACGGGAATGGTTGACGCAGGAACGGGAGGTGCTGCTCGGCTGTATCCGGGTGGCGGGTTCCGGACCGGATACCGGTGAACTCGCCCGGCTCCTGGCCTCCCACCTCTCGGAGCTGGGTCACTGGTCGGACGCCCGGTGGTTATTCGTCCGCGGCCTCGATATCGCCCGCGGAATCGGTGATGCGACAGCGGAATGCGATGTGCTGTACGGCCTGGGTACGGTGCACCGGCTGGCATGCGACTACGAGACCGCCTCCAAATGCTTCGAAGAGGCGCACGGCATCGCCACCCGCACCGACGATCAATTGCGAATGGCGTCGGCCCTGTGGGGGTATGCCGAAGTGACCCGGCACATCGGCGATTACGGCTCGGCCCGGGACGCCTATGTCGATGTGCTCGGCATTGCCCGCAAGTTGCAGAATCTGAAGTTCGAGGGCGATTCGCTTCGCGGGCTGGGTCATATCGAGCGTATGGGGGGCGATCCGGCGACCGCGCGGCACTACTACGAGGCGGCTCTCGATATCGCCGAACAGATCGGCGACCGCTACAGTCTGGGCTGGTCGCTGTGGGGGCTCGCCAATATCACCCGCATGTCGGGCGACTTCACCGCCGCCCGTGCGCAATTCGAGGAATCCCGGGCCATGGGAACCGAACTCGGGGACCCACTGCTGCAGGTGGATGCGCTCCGCGGTCTCGGCCATATAGCGCGTGATTTGGGCGATCTCGATGCGGCACAAGGCGATTACTCCGATTCGCTGGATGTCGCCCGCCGCAATGGGGACCCGCACGGGGAGGCCGACGCCTGGCGGGCCCTGGCCGGTATCGCCGCCACCTCGGGTAGGCGCCACCGCCCTCGCGCCTGTGAGTTTCTGCGAAAGTCATTGGTGCTCTACGAGAGTATGGGCGTAAAGGGCCTGGCCGAGCAGGTGCGAATCGAGATGGAGCGGCTCGACTGCGACAGTTGGGAATGAGCGGCGTCAGCTGCCCCGATAGGTGGAGTACGCGAAGGGCGAGAGCAGGATCGGTACGTGGTAGTGCCGTGTCTCGGTAATGGTGAAGGCCACCGTCACCTCCGGGTAGAAGCTCTCCACGCCCTGCTTCTCGAAGTACTCCCCCGTCTCGAACCGCAGCCGGTACAGCCCGGCCGTCAATTCCCCGCCGAGGTCGCTGATCCGCCCGTCCGCATCGGTTACCGCCGAGGCCAATTCACCTCCCTCGGCGTCGAACAGTGTGACGGACACATCGACGGCGGGCGTGCCGCGCACCGCATCCAGGACATGGGTACTCAGGGTGCTCACCGCATCAGTCTTCACCAGGTGCCCCAGTCGAAGGTGATTGATCTCGGCGAGTTGCTCCCGCACGATGCGGCGTTCGGTGGCGGGGTCATTGCCGAGACGCTCGGTGAGGATCTCCAGCAGTTCGGCGGGGGTGCGGCCGCTGGCGCGCACCAGATAGACGTGCCCGAATTTCTCCTCGTAGGCGCGATTGCCATCGGCGATGGCGGTGCGAACCTCGTCATCGGCGCTGGTCATACCCGCCTGTTCGCGAGCCGAGGCGGCATTGTCGGGGCGGTCGCCGATGCGCGGGTGCCCGGTGAGCGCGCGGTCGATCTCCTCCTCCGGCAGTTCCGCCAGGACGTCGACGGCCGCGACGAACAGTGCGTCGATACTCGGGTAGGGCCGCCGCGCCGCTACCCCTCGGGCCCATGCGGGGGACGAGCAGCATGTCAGCAACAGTTCCACCGCCGCCTCATCGTCGAGGGCGGCGAATTCGTCGAGGGTGATCGCGTTATCGGTCATTGCCTCCAGCATCGACGATGATCATCCGGGCCGCCACTCGGGCAGCGCGCATCGCCGTACCGCGTTACCGTCTGCGGCATGACTCTGCGCGGATGCGACGGCATCCTGCTGGCAGCCGGTGCGGGTACCCGCTACGGCCATCCGAAAGTGCTGGCCGAAGGCGGAGACTGGCTGCGCTCGGCGGTTGGCGCGCTGCGCGACGGGGGGTGCGAGCGCGTGTACGTGGTGCTCGGCGCAACCGGGCCCGCCTATCGCCGCACTCCGGATTCCGACTCCGAATCGGCATCCGGCACCGGCCCCGAATGGCAGGTGTCGCAAACTCACAGCATTCTTATTCCCGCTGGTGTGCAACCGGTCTGGGCATCGGACTGGAAAACCGGAATGGGCGCCTCACTGCGTGCGGGGCTCGCCGCTGTCATCGGCGGACCGGCCATTCGTCGTGGGCGGGTTGCGGCAGACGGCATCGACGCGAGCCAGGGTTTACCGAAAAACCGGCCCCCTTCATGCGAATCAGCTATGACAGGCGGGAAGGGCGGGCTGCCGGAGTTCGTGGCGATCATGCCGGTGGATACGCCGGATGTGGATGCGCGGGTCGTGGCGCGCGTCTTGGCGGCGGCCCGCGAGACCGAAAGCGGTTTGGCACGGGCATTTTTCGACGATAAGCCCGGACATCCGGTGATGTTCGGACGGCAGCATTGGGCCGGGGTCTACGCGCATTTATCCGGAATGGAGGGAGCGGTCTCTTATTTGCGCGGACGAGCGGATATGGTGTGCGTCACGTGTGACGATGTGGCGACGGGGCAGGACCACGACTATCCCCGGCACTCGCACACGCCGAGTGGGAGCAAGTGATGCGGGATATCGTCGACGATCTATTGCGGGTGTGGCACAGCGGCCGCATCGCCGGACTGGCCACCCTGGTGCGCACCATGGGATCGACCCCATTGCCGATCGGTTCGGCCATGATGGTGGATGCCGAGGGACGAGCGTTCGGGTCGGTGTCGGCGGGTGGTGCCGAGGCGGCCGTGTACGACGCGGCAGCCGCGTCGGCGCAGACCGGTCGGCGCGCCATGCACCGCTTCGGACCGGATACCGGGCAGGGTGTCGGCACCATCGATGTCTTCACGGAACCGTTCTCGCGCAGCACTTTTCCCGAATTCCCGGCGGTCGCGGCGGATATCAAGCAGCAGCGGCAGGTCACCGTATTCACCGTGGTGTGGAATTCGGACCCGGATGTGATCGGCCAGCATCTGGTCACCGATCGCAAGCACGGCACCGAACTGGTTTCGCTGCCGGATTCCGATATCTTCGTCTCGTCGTTCGTCCGACCACCGCGCCTGATCATTGTGGGGGCCAACGCTTTCGCCTCCGCTCTCGCGATCCAAGCCCGCCTCATCGACTACCGCGTCACCGTCTGTGACGCCCGCCCGAGCTTCGCCAGTCCCGAGGCGTACCCGGGCTGCGAAGTGGTCGCCGACTGGCCGCACCGCTACCTCAATGTGCAATCGTCGGCAGGTGAGATCGACCGCAGCACAGCGATAGTCGTGCTGTCCCACGACGCCCAGTTCGAAATCCCGCTCCTCACGGTCGCGCTCCGACTACCCGAACTCGGATATCTGGCGGCGCTGGGTTCGCGGGTCACCCACTCCCGCCGCCTCGAAGCCCTCCAGGCGGGCGGTTTCGACGATGCCACCCTCTCCCGCCTGCATGCCCCCGCCGGCCTCGATCTCGGCGGCCGCACTCCCGCCGAAACGGCCCTCGCCATTACCGCCGAACTCCTGGCCGCCCGCACCAGCACGTCCGCGGAACCCCTCTCCTCCCGCACGGGGCCCATTCACCCCGCCTCGGTGCCCGTAGCCCGCTGAAGCGTTTACGACGAGATCTCACCAGGACGGTTCGAACCAGTCCCGGGCGTCGCGGCGAAACAGCAGCATGATCACCGCGAGCGACGCGATAATGCCCAACGGACCGGGTGGGCGGCCGTCGCTAATGGACGGCACGGTCCACAGCATATTCAGCGCTGCCACCAGAATCGCCGAAATCCGCACCGCCTGCCCCTCGGAATTGAAGATCAGCCCCACCAGCCCCAGCAGAAGTCCCGGCACGAACGGCACCGCGGTCATGAGCGCCGCATGCGTGCCGAGCAACCACCCCGACGAGGCGGTGCACACGATCCCGACCCCCGCGAACCCGAACACGATCACCTGCGCCGCGCGTACCGAGCGAGGCATGAGGTAGCAGTATTCGTCCGTCTCCGCCTGTTCCGGGGGAAACCAGTCGGACATCAGCTCTCCCGTCCCACAGGTGCGTACCGTGCCGATGGACCGCGAGCCGAACCGGCCGCTGGCACGGCGGTTCCGAGCCAGACTAGCGCGCCGACCGGCCGGTTCTGGGTAACCGAGGCCGGGGCGAGTCGCCCCGACCTCGGCCCGGCACCCCATCAGGCGGCATGGAGGGCTTCGGTGACTTTGCGAATCATCTCGGCCAGGATCGGGCTGGGCGCGCCCTGTGTCTGAGCGGTTTCCAATGCGACGAAGACGATGGTGCGAAAGTTGTCGGCCTCGGCCGGGGCCTGCTGCTCGAACAGGCTCACCGCCGCGGTCAGCGCCGGGAGTACCTGGTCGGCAAGGTCGGCGACCGTCTTGCCCTGCAATTTGATGTCCTTGGACTTCGCGGCGAGCACATGCCCGACCAGGCCGGTCGCGGAGTACAGAGCGGTGGTGCCCGCCGTGGCGACCTTGTGGGGCTTGGCGCTGGCGGCGGCCAGCAGCGAGACGGCGCCGTAGGCGGCGGTCCGCACGGTGGCCTTGTCCTGGTCGGAGAGGGTGATGGTGATCGACATGGCGTGCTCCTTCAAATTTGTTGTGTCCGTGTCGGCGTCGGTCCTGCTCGCCGAGCAACTCGATTACGGAAACAACAATCGCCTGCCGTCCTGACACCGGACAGCCACCGCCCTGACACGGCCGCTGACACGAGTGGGCAGGGGGCGGTTCAGGAGCGGGCCCGTACGACTTCCAGCTCAGTGACTCGCACGGTCGGGGCCAGTCGGTCGCGCAGGCCACGGTCGATCTCACCGGCCACCGGGATCACCACGGCTGCTGCCGAAATGGCGATGGCGTCCGCCAGCAGGGTCGGCCAGTCCGGTTCGCGGGTAACGGCGAGGGACGCGATAACGGCGGCTGCGGCGGCGTCGCCGGCTCCGGTGGGGTTGCCTGCGAGGGGTTCCGGGAGGGCGGCGGACCAGGCTCGGTCGGGGGTTATCGCGACCATACCCAGGCCGCCTCGGGTGACGATTACCGCGCCTACTCCGTTGGCGATGAGGGGGTCGACCGCGGCGAGTATGTCGGGGATGGTGCGGGTGGGGCGGCCGGTGAGACGTTCCAGCTCATGGGTGTTGGGCATGAGGATTACGCCGGGGACTCCGGCCGCCAGTTCCAGGGCGGCGCCGTCGACATCGCAGATGGTCGGGACTCCGGCAGCTACGGCGAGGCGGGCCAGCTCGGCGGGCAGGCTCACGTCTACCCCGCCGGGGAGGGAGCCGGCGATAACCAGGCCGCCGGTATCGGAGAGCAGGCCGCTCACCCGCACCCGCAGCTGGTCGACGGCGTGCGGATCGGAGATGCGGGCACCGGGTTCCCAGAGTGCGGTGGCGGTGCCGTCGTCGGACTCGCTGATCACGACCGTGCGGCGGACCCAGGGCAAGGCGTGGACGAAGTCGACCGGCATTTCGAGTTCCGCTGCCGCCGCGAAGGAGTGGTCGGAGAAGCCGGTGGCGCGGGCGTAGCGGCCCAGTTGATTGAGTACCCGGGTGACATTGATGCCGCGTCCGCCGATGCGCTGGTCGACCGACCGCACCCGATGTGGTCGCCCCCGCTCGAAATGCTCCACCCGGTAGGTCATGTCGTACGCGGGGTTCATTGTCACGGTGAGGATCACCATGACCACTCTGCCTGTCTTGTCCGCAGAAGCAAGCCCTGAATCAGCAGGCCAGGACGCGCAGGTGGTGTTCGACATCGCGTTGGACGCCGATCCGGCCCGGTTCCAGGTATTTTCGCGGGTCCGATGCGGTGGGGGTCGCGGCCAGCGCCGTACGCACGGCGTCGGTGAGGGCGATATTGAGCCGGGTACCGATATTGATCTTGACCATGCCGTGTGCGACGGCCGATCGCAGGCCCTCGTCGGGAACGCCGGAGGAGCCGTGCAGCACCAGGGGAACGGACAGTTCCGCTGCCAGTCGGGCAATGAGTACGTCGTCGAGGACAGCGGCGCGGGTGGCCATGGTGTGGGAGGAGCCGACCGCCACCGCCAGTGCGTCCACACCGGTGGCCGAAACGAATTCGGCAGCCTCGCGCGGGTCAGTGCGGACCCCCGGTGCGTGCGCACCGTCCTTTCCGCCGACCGCACCGAGTTCGGCCTCCACGAACACCGCTCGCGCATGACACCAGCGGGTGATATCGGCGGTGGAGGCGACATTTTCGGCATAGGCGAGGGCGGAACCGTCGTACATGACCGATTCGATACCGAATTCCACCGCATCCCGGATCAATTCGAGCTCCGTCGCATGGTCCAAATGCACCGCGAGCGATGCCGCACTGTCCTCGGCAATGGCCAGGCAGGCGCGTGCGAGCGGCTTCAATCCACCGTGATAACGCACCGTGTTCTGCGAAATCTGGAGTATCGCTGGCCTTTTCGTGGCTTCGGCGGCGGCAGCGATGGCCTCGGCATGCTCCAGCGTGATGACATTGAAGGCCCCGAGTCCGCCGGGACGCGCGGCCGTCATGAGTTCGGGCACCGGGGTCAGGGTCATGGCTTCTCCTCGCGTTCCGGTCCGGGTACGCGCCGCACCGGAACGGTCGGGAGCAGTCGTTCACGCAGCCGGTGGTCTATCTCGCCCGCCAGTGGCGCGGCCACCGACGCTGCCGAGGTCGCCACGGCAGCGGCGAGCAGAGCGGGCACCTCGGGCATCCGGTCGGCGGCGAGTCCGGTGATCACCGCGGCGGCCGCCGCATCGCCCGCGCCGGTGGTATTGCCGGTAATCGGCTGTGACACAACGGCCGACCAGGAGCCAGTACCGGTAGCGGCGACCATGCCGTCCGCGCCGCGGGTGGCGATCACCGCGCCCACTCCGGCATCGAGCAGCGGTTGCGCCGCGGCCACTACCTCGGCAGGGCTATGCGGTGCGGTTCCGGTCAGCTCGGACAGTTCGTCGGCATTGGGCATGAGAACCACGCCCGGCACCCGTGCGGCATGCCGGAGCGCGGCTCCGCTGACATCGCAAATGGTCGGGATTCCGGCGCCGACCGCCATTCGGGCCAGTAGGGCGGGAAGCTCCGAATCCACGTGCGGTGGTAGCGAACCCGAGATAACCAGGCCCCGGGTCCGCCCGAGTAGACCGCGCACCCGAGTGCTGAGCCGGTCGACGGCACTCGCATCCGGGGTCGCCCCCGGCTCCCACAAGCCGGTGGTGGCGTGGCCGTCCCCGGTTTCCTGGATGACTATGGTCCGTCGCACCCACGGCAATCCGAGTACGAAATCGGCGGGCAACTCGTGTTCGGCTTCGACGGCGAATTCCGTTGAGGCCAAACCTGTTGCCAATACCGACACTCCGAGGCTGTGCAACACCCGAGCGACATTGACCCCCTTACCGCCCACGCGCTGCCGCACGGATGCGACCCGATGGACGGTTCCGGGCTTCAACCGGTCGATGCCATAGGTGATGTCGTAGGCGGGATTCAGTGTCACGGTGAGGATCACGCCAGCCACCCACCTCGGCGCAGCACCCGCCGCAACCGTAGGTCGTCATCCACCACAATCAGATCCGCGTAGCACCCGACAGCCAGATCCCCGATCTCTTCGAGACCTGCTGTGCGCGCGGGCGTCAGGGTCGCGGCGCGCACCGCGTCCTCGAGCCGAACCCCGCATTCGCGCACCGCCCAGGCAACGCACTGGAGCAAATGCGAGGTGCCGCCAGCAATGGAACCACTCGCCACCCGGGCCACGCCCGCACTGACCAGCACCTCCTGTGGCCCCAACCGATAGACGCCATCCGGCATCCCCGCCGCCTGCATGGCATCGGTAATCAGTGCCACCCGCTCGGCTGCGATCGCGAAAACCAGTGCACCGAAGCCGGGATCGACATGTATGCCGTCACCGATCAACTCCACGGTCACCTGCCCGCGCGCGGCGGCGGTCAAGGCGGCACCCACCGGACCGGGATCGCGATGATGCAGTGGCGGCATGCCATTCGCCAGATGGGTTACCGACGTGGCGAACCCCTTGGGGCGCAGAGCATCCAGGAACGTCGGGTAATCAGCATCGCTGTGCCCGAGCGACACCGTCACCCCGTGCTCGGTCAAAAGCCTTGCCACCTTGTCGAACCCGGGTAGTTCCGGCGCGAGCGTCATGATTCGCAGCTGTCCGCCAGCTGTATCGATGAACCGCCGAGTCAGCTCCGGATCGGGATGTAGGAGGTAGCGCGGGTCCTGCGCCCCGCACCGCACACCCGAGAGAAAGGGACCCTCGATATGAATCCCGCCGATCACCCCGGTCTCGGCCAGCTCCCGCAGTGCCCCCACCTGCGCCACCATCGTCTCCGGGGCGGCCGTGACGATACTCGCGAGCACCGTCGTACTACCTCGGGATCGGTGGTACTCCACGGCCGCGACAGTGTCGGCCGCCTCGGTGGTATCGCACCGAAACCCGGCCCCGCCGTGATTATGGATGTCTACCAACCCGGGCAACACCGTGCCACCGGATAACGGCGTCGGCGCATCCGGATGCGCCGACCGCCATTGCGCGAATCCGCGCACGGCGATAATCCGCTCTCCGCCGACCGACACCACGCCATCGTCGAAACTGTGTGCGGGCGAGACGATCCGCCCGCGAATGTGTAGCTCAGGACTCATTGTGCCGCCGCGTCACCCACCGACCACCCTGCCGTTGACCACACTCGTCATCCCGGCAGGCAGTTGATCGCGATTCACATCGGTTGCACCCCGGGCAATTTCGGTGGATTGCGGCCATGAGCACGCCGGTGTGACACGGCGGGAGAGCAACCGAAGGAGCGGGGTGCCAGCCACCCGAACGGACAGGGAACCACCCACCCGAATGAGCAGGTTGCCGACCACCCGCGTGGCGGGGTGACCTGTCACGCGAAAGACGGGGTGACCGACAACCGGAATGGCGGAGACGTGACTCATACGAGCGCCCCGTAACGAGCGAACAGGGCCGCCCCTGCCAGTCCGGCGCGCGCGCCGAATCGACCGATGGTCACCTCGGGTGCGGGCACCACCCGCAGCCGCTCCCGGAGCGCCCGGTGCAGTCGCTCAGACAGTGTTGGACCGGCTCCCGCCAAACCGCCGCCCACGACGATCAGCTCAGGGCTCACCGCGTGGATCACGCCCAGCAGCCCGTCCGCCAGAGCCGCGACCGCATCCGACACCACGGCTTTCGCATCGACGTCGCTGTCCATCCGGCCGAAAATTTCCGCCGCGCCGATATTCTCGTGCCCGGTCCGCCGCCGGTAGGCGCGGGCGATGCCGTTCGCGGACGCTACCGTCTCCACACATCCGGTATTGCCGCAGGGGCACGGGAGTCCATCGTCGCGCCGCACCGCGATATGCCCGTACTCGCCCGCCTGCCCGATACCGCCGCGCACGAGTCGTCCACCAACGGACAGCGTCCCGCTGATCCCGGTCCCGATGATCACCACGCATACGGTGTCTCGACCCTGCCCCGCCCCGAACCGCCATTCGGCCCATCCGGCCACGGCCACATCGTGTTCGATCAGCACCGGCATCGACCATCGTCGGCTGAATCGCGTCCCCACCTCGACATCTCGCCAGCCGACATTGGCGCTGAACACCGCGATCGAGCGAACCGGGTCGACAATGCCGGGCAATAACACCGCGGCCCGCGCCACCCGGCCGCGGTCCGCGGCCGACAACCCGCTCAGCAGCACATCGCCCAGCTCGCCCATCGCATCGAACGCCGCCTCGCCCTGCGGAGTCGCCACCGCGTCCGCCACCAGCACTTCACCTGCGGCGTCGGCGATCTCGGCCTTGATCGTGGTGCCGCCGACATCCATGGCGAGGACCAGCGCCTGCTCCCCCAGTTCGGCGTGCGGGTGCGTCACACCCGCGGGCGCACTCACCACCGCCCGCACTCCGGGCACGACCTGCGAGCTCACGGTGTCTCCCTTACGAATCCAGAACCACGGAGCGACTCAGGCTGCGCGGATGGTCGGGATCCAAACCCAGATCCGCCGCCCGGAGCAGGCAAAGCCGGTGCACCCGAACCAGATCCGCCATCGGGTCGATCGCGCGGTGCTCCAAATGCGCACCGGTCGCGGCCACCTCCTCGGCAAAGCCCGGCAGTAGCGGCCCGAATGCCCATACCGCGCGTCCCGGCGCGGCAATACTGATCGGCCCGTGCCGGTATTCGGTGGCCAGATACGCCTCGGTCCAGGACTGGCATGCCTCGCGAAGTTTCAATCCCGCCTCCTCGGCCAGCGCGGCGGCGAAACCCATTCCGACGAAACTGATCTGGTCGGCGTAGCGCACCGCCCCCAGGGCGGTCGCGGCATCCTCGGCCAGTACCGCCCGCGCCTGCGCGATCACCGGCGTCAAATCTTCGCCGAGATGCCAGCGCAGTATCGCGGAAGTGGTGGTGGCGAACCGTGTCTGCACCACCGACCGCTCATCCACCTGATCGACCAGGATGGCGTCACCGAGTTCGAGTACCGGTGTTCCCGGGCTCGAGCAGATGACGGTACGCGGCACCCGTGCGGGCAGACCGCGCATGGCCTCGATGACCTCGGTCGTGGTGCCGGAGCGGCAGATCACCAGATAGCGGTCGTACTCGCGCCCGGTGGGTGGCTGCCCGGCGGGCCAGGCGTCGGTCAATCCCTGTCCGGCGGCCTCGCGCCGGGATGCGAAAGCGCGTGCCATGAACAACGAAGTGCCACAACCGATCGCGGCGACGCGTTCACCGGGTTGCGGCAGTACGTCACGGTGCGCGGCGGCGATCGCCGCGGCGGCGGCCCAGTCGTCGGGCTGGGTAGCGATCTCGGCGGCGAGATGGGGCGCGGGGATTGGTTCGACGGATTTCGTCACCAGATCAGCGTGCTCCGCGTGATCGTTCATGTCAAATTTACGGCCAAACTTGTCACAAACGATCACGGCTGGACTAAATTACTCAGCACCTCCCGATCGGTTTCATCATCCCGCGCTCGAGCCGGGTGTGTGCAGCGAAAGGTTCGACTCGTGAAAATTTCACTCCATCGCGTACTGACGGGGGTCGCCATGCTCACCGCCGCAGCGCTGACAACCGCGTCCTGCGGCTTCGGCGGCGACGACGATTCCAGCAACGACCCGAATGTGATCAACCTGCTCGTCCCCAGCTACAGCGATGGCGCGAACGGCACGAAAGCACTGTGGGACGGCATCATTGCCGACTTCCAGCAGGCCAACTCCGACATCACGGTGAAGTTGCAGGTCGAATCCTGGGACACCATCAACGATGTGGTGCGCACCAAGCTGCAATCGGAGTCCACCACACCCGACATCCTGAATATCGACGCCTACGCCGAATTCGCCGGTGACGGCCAGCTGTACCCGGCCGAGGACATTGTCTCGGCCGAGGTCCTCGCCGATATCCAGCCCAGCTTCGCCGAGAACGCCAGCATCGACGGAACCCAGTGGGCGCTACCGCTGTTCGCCTCCACCCGCACCCTCTTCTACAACACCGAACTCTTCGAGCGCGCCGGTGTGGCCGCCCCGCCGAAGACCTGGACCGAACTCACCGACGCGGCCCGGAAGATTCAGGCCCTCGGCGACGGCATCTCCGGCTACGGCCTGCCGCTGGGTAGCGAGGAAGCTCAAGCCGAAACCTCCATCTGGACCTTCGGCGCGGGCGGATCCTGGTCCGACGGCGATACCCTCACCATCGATACGCCCGCCAACCTGGAGGGTGTGCGCGCCATGCGCGCGATCATCGATGCCGGTGTGACACAACCCAACCCGGGCGCGACCGACCGCGCCGACGTGATCAATGCCTTCATCCAGGGCAAGATCGGCATGATCGAGGGCCTACCGCCCACCATCGGCCAGATCGCGGAGAAGAACCCCAGCCTGAAGTACGCCACCGCGCCGACGCCGACCAAGACCGGTGCACCGGTGACCCTCGGCGTGGCCGACCACCTGATGGCGTTCAAGAAGGACGGCGGCAAGCAGGCCGCCATCGAGAAGTTCCTGAGCTTCTTCTACGCGCCCGCCTCCTACGCCAAATTCGTCAGCAACGAGAACTTCATTCCGATCACCGTCAGCGGTGCGGAGGCGCTCGCCGACGATCCGGTGGCCGAGGCGTTCTCCGCCACCCTGCCCACCGCCGAGTTCTACCCCAGCAACAATCCGAAATGGGCTGCGGCCCAAGGCACGATGCAGCAGCAGATGGGCACCATCGCCCAGGGCGCCGATCCGGCCGAGGTACTGCGGAAGATCCAACAGGCGGCGAGTTGAGCCGCGGCAAGACACGATTCACGGCGGGGCTGGCCGCCCTACCGTGGATCGGCCCGGTCCTGGTCCTGATCGCGGCCATCGTCGCCTTTCCGGCCGGGTACATGGTGTGGACCAGCACCCGCGACCTGAACAGCTACGGCCAGGATCGCGGTTCGGCCGGACTGGCCAATTACCGCACCCTGTTTCGGATTCCGGAGCTCGCCTCGGTGCTGCTGCACACGGTGATCTGGGTGGTGGCGGTCGTACTCATCACCCTGCTGCTGTCGGCGGCGCTGGCGCAATTCCTGAACAAGGACTTCCCGGGCCGTACCGCGGTGCGGTTGGCGGTGCTGGTGCCCTGGGCGGCATCGGTGGTCATGACGACGACGATCTTCTACTACATGCTGGATCCGGACGTCGGCATCGCCAATCGGTTCCTGGTCGATATCGGGCTGCTGGAGCGCGGGTTCGGCTTCACCAAACAGCCCACCGAGGCGTTCATGGTCGCCATCGGGGTGGCGGTCTTCGTCTCCATACCGTTCACCACGTACACGATTCTCGCTGGGCTGCATTCGATTCCGGCCGAACTCGGGGAGGCGGGGCGGGTCGACGGCGCGAGCGCGTGGCAGCGCTACCGCTATCTCACCCTGCCGCAGCTGCGGCCCGCGATCGCCGTGGCCACCATTATCAACATCATCAATGTCTTCAATTCGCTGCCGATTCTGCAGGTGCTGACCGGCAGTATCGCCGGATTCTCCGCCGACACCACGACCACCCTGACCTTCAAACTGATCCGGCAGAACCAGCAGATCGATACCGCGGCGGCAATGAGCGTGCTGAATTTCGGGCTCATCGTGGTGATTATCGCGATCTACGTGAAGGTGGTCCGCCCGACGCGCGGGGTGGACGAATGACAGCCACCCCCACCCCCACGCCCGGGGTCGAAAGCTTGGAGATCATTGCGCCACCGAGGACGCGACGCCGCTGGGGGCTGACCGCCATCGGTGTGCTGATCGCCGCGATCTTCCTGGTGCCCTACCTCGTCATGGTGCTGGGTTCGCTCAAATCCCGGGCCGAGATCCTGCGCATCCCACCCACCTATCTGCCGGAGCAGTGGCATCCGGGCAATTACGCCACCATGTGGGACACCCCGGAGACCCCCCTGCCGTTCAATCTGGCGAGCACCGTCATCATCTCGACGTTCGCGACAGCGCTGGTGTTGATTGTCGCCATCCCGGCCGCCTACTACAGTGCGCGACGGCGCTTCCCGGGCCGCGCCATCTTCCTCGGCCTGGTGCTCATTACCCAGATGCTGCAGCCGACGGTCCTGGTCACCGGGTTGATTCGCGAATTCTTTGCCCTCGGCATCAATGACACCTGGCTGGCCATGATCCTGGTGAACGCCGCCTTCAACCTGTCGTTCGCGGTGTGGATTCTGCACAGCTTCTTCGCCTCGATACCGGCGGAGATCGAGGAGGCCGCCCAATTGGACGGTCTCAGCCGCGCGCAGACCCTGTTCCGGGTGAGCCTGCCGCTGGTCTGGCCGGGCATTGTCACCGCGACCATCTTCGTGGTGGTGTCGTGCTGGAACGAATTCGCCGCCAGCCTGGTCATTCTGACCACCGCCGAGAATCAGCCACTATCGGTGGCGCTGACGAAATTCATCGGTCAGTACGACACGGCTTGGCAATATGTGTTCGCTATATCTACGGTCGGCATCGTGCCTGTTGTCATTCTCTTCGCGCTCATCGAGAAGCGCCTGGTCGCCGGTCTCACGGCTGGCAGTGTGAAGTGACCGCTCCGAACGATCGCCCGCAGCGCTGGAACCGGCTGCTGGAGTTGCTCTCCGATACCGGACGGTTGTCGGTGGAGGAGGCGTCCGAGCGGCTCGGTGTCTCCGCGGCCACGGTGCGTCGCGATTTCACCGCGCTGGCCGAACAGCAGCTGGCGACCCGGACACACGGCGGGATCGTGGCCACCTCGGTGGCCTACGACCTGCCCGCCCGCTACCGGCACGGTGACGAAGCCAAGGCCCGTATTGCCGAACACGCCGCGGGACTGCTGCCGCCGACCGCGGTGGTGGGGCTCAATGGCGGCACCACCACCAGCGCGGTGGCGCGGGCGTTGGCCGGACGTTCGGATCTGTCCGCCACCGAGGACGATCAGCTGACCATTGTCACCAATGCCCTCAATATCGCGACCGAGATGGTGTTGCGGCCACATCTGCGCACCATCTGCCTGGGTGGGATCGCCCGGCGGGAATCGTATGAGCTGCACGGGCCGCTGACCGAGCGGGCGCTGGCCGAATTGCGTTTGGATGCGGCGGTGTTGGGCGTGAACGGCATTTCGGCAAACGGTGGGGCGCAGTGCCGTCATCTGGATGAGGCCGGGGTCAGCGCCGCGATGGTGCGCCAGTCCGCGGAGGTCATCGTGGTGACCCCGTCGGACAAGCTGCTGCGCACCGCGTTGGCCCGGATCTGCGCCATCGAGCAGGTACACGTGCTGGTCACCGATACCGATGCCGACGCCGGGGTGGTGGCCGATATTCGCGCGGCCGGGGTCCGCGTGGACCTGGTCTGACCTGAGGAATCGCAGGAGCGGAGCCGTTCGGCCACTGTGGCCGAACGGCCCTTCGCCGTGCCCGAACTCCGGCGGCCCATTGATTGCAATGATTGTTAATGATTGTTTTCAATCTAGACAGAGCATAAATACGCATTTACGCTACTGGCAACGCCTGTCGAACTAGGACTGCCGATGCACGAACTCCCCGCACCCGATCTGGTCGGCACAATCGTCGGCTACCTGCTCATGTCCCCGATGTCATTGCTGCACAACCTCGGTCAGCTCATCACGACCCTGCGCTGACGCGAGACCCCCATGCCGACTCGACTGTTCGGAGCCGTGGCCGCGGCGGTCCTCATTACCGCCGCGTCGGCGCTAAGCGCCGCACCCGCGACGGCCGCGCCCATCCCCGGCGGACAGATCACCACCCTCTTCATACCGGGCGCGGACGGGGTCCGGCTCAATGCCATCATCACGGCGCCGCCGGATATCGGCACACACAAGGTTCCGCTGGTGCTCCAGCCCTCCGGATGGGGTATGCCCGCCATGGGCAGTATCGGGTCGGCGTACAAGCTCTCCAGCGGGGCGGACTTCGTCTCGATCGAATACACCGCGCGCGGTATGTACCTATCCGAGGGTGAGGTCGACATGCTCGGCCGCAAGGATGCCGAGGACGCGTCCGCGCTCATCGACTGGGCCATCGCGAATCTGAATGTCGATCCGGAACGCATTGCGGTGGCGGGTGGTTCGTACGGCGCGGGTATGGCCCTCATTGCCGCGGCACACGATCCGCGCGTGCGGGCAGTGGTCTCCGATTCCCCACCCGGCGATGTGGCCGAGGCCCTCGCGCCGAACGGAACGCCGAAGACCGGTGGGCCCATCGCGCTCGCCGCGGCCGGCGCGGCAACCAATCGGTTCAGCGCGGAGCTGGTCGAACGCGGTCTGCGCGCGATTATGGGCAATGACGCCACCGCGTTCGCGCTCCCGCACGGCAAGCTGCTCGCCGATGCCATTCCGAAACTGAATGCCAATGGCACCGCGGTATTCCTTGCCCACGACTGGCAGGACAGCCTGCTGCCGTCGGGACCGGTCTACACCATGTTCGACCAGTTGACCGGGCCCAGAATGCTGTACATGCGGCCGGGCGACCACTCCACCGGCGGAGGCGGCGGCCAGGTAGCCGGATTGCCGAATCCCATCTGGGACGCCGGGATTCGCTGGCTCGACCACTTCGTCAACGGTGCCGACAATGGCATCGACCGGGAGCCGGTGGTGAATATCGTGGCCGCGAATGGCGGGCTCACCGGACCGCACGTGCACTACCCATCGGTGGCTGCCGCGCTGGCCGAACCCACATCGTTCGCGCTCTCCACACCCGCGGCAGGCGTGCTGGGAGCGAATCCGGCCGAATCCTGGGTGCAGCCCCTGGTTTCCGGACCCACCATCGCCGTATCGGCGGTGCCCTATGTCAGTGGCGTGCTGGCGCAACTGGGAGTGACGCCGCCGACTCCGCTCGGTGCCGTCGACCGCAATCTGGCGGGTGTCTGGCGCACCGCGCCGTTCGCGACCGGAGGCCTGGTATCGGGCGCACCGAAACTGAACCTCACTGTGCTGCCGCCGAGTTCGGACCTGACATTGATCGGCATACTGTGGGACGAAGCGCCGGACGGCGCCGGAACCCCGATCACCTATTGGCCGCTCACCCGGCACGGCCTGATTCCGGGCGCGTCGACCAGCATGGAATGGCAACTCGCGCCGACGTATTGGAACCTCGCACCCGGACATCGACTGACCCTCACCGTCACCTCACAGGATCCGGTACCGTTCACCAGCGCGACGCCGATGGGCAGCATTGTCACCTTCGCCGCGCCATCGACGGTGGATATCCCGGTGCACGCGCCGTGACGTATGCGCCGCGTGCTGTCGGAGTCGTCCTGGCGGTCGGGCTGTTTCTGGCCGCCCTATTCGCTCTGCCGTTCCGGTCCGCACCTACGGCGCGGGCGGAATCCACACCGGTACTGCCGATATCGGTACCGAGTGTGCGCGAATGGCAGCCCGGCACCGGCCGCTTCGAGCTCCCCGACACCGTCCGCGTTGTGGCCGGAGCGGGAGCGGGAGCGGTTGCCGGGCGGTTCGCCGAGGATCTGCACCGCGCCGGACACGCCACCACGGTGACATCCGGCGTTGCCCGACCGGGTGATGTGGTGCTGCGCGTGGATGATTCGGGGCCCGCGCAGGCGGAGGCGTATCGCATCGATATCGCGGCTACCGTGACGGTGTCGGCCCGTACCCGCGCGGGCGTAATGCACGGTGCACAAACACTGCTGCAATGGTTTTCGCAGCGCCGAGCCCTGCCGGGCGGTACCGTCTCCGATCGGCCGGATTATGTCGAGCGTGGGCTCTCGCTCGATCTCGGCCGTCAATTCCTCAGCGTCGACTGGATCAAACAGCGCATTCGCGAGATGGCGTACTACCGGATGAACGTGCTGCATATGCACCTGTCCGACCGGTACGGCTTCCGGCTGGAGAGCAAGAGCCATCCCGAGATCACCTCGCCGGAGCACTACAGTCCGGCGAATATTTCCGAGATCATCTCGTATGCGGCCGAATACGGTATCGACGTGGTTCCGGAGATCGGCTTCCCGAGCCATATGAACGCGATCCTCGAACCGCATCCGGAGCTGATCCTGCATCCGGCGTTCACCTCCCCCGTCGACTCCGTCACCGACAGCCTGCTCGCGGGCACGGCGGAAGGTCGAATCGATCTCTCGAATCCCCGTGCCCGTCCACTGATCGAGGATCTGCTGCGCGAATTCGTGCCGCAGTTCCCCAGCCACTACTTCCATATCGGTGGTGACGAATACGCCAGCGACTACAGCCGCTATCCACAGCTCGACGCGGCGGCCCGCACCACCCTCGGCCCGCGGTTCGGTGCGCCGGATCTGATCGCGGACTTCTTCAATTGGGCCGGTGCGATCGTGCGGTCCTACGGCAAGACACCGCGCATGTGGAACGACGGAATCCCGCACGGCGGGAGTATTTCCATCGACACCTCGATCATTGTCGATCACTGGACCGCCGGAAACGGTCTACTCCCCTGGGTCGGCAACGACAACGGTCCGGAACAACTGGCGGACCAGGGTCGCACCCTCAGCAATGCGGCCTTCACCCCCACCTACTGGGCCACCGGCGGGTACGCGGCTCCCCTGAACGCTCCACCCGAGCTGCTCTACGCCTGGGATCCGGGGTTGTTCGTCAACGGCACCCGGCTGCGCCCGGATCAGCGGTCGCAGCTGCTCGGCTCGAAACTCTACGTCTGGTGCGATGATCCGACCGCCATGACCGAACAGCAGATGGTCGGCCCGATCCAGGCCCGGCTGCCTATCATGGCGCAACAGCTGTGGTCGGGCACCGGTGGCGTCGGCTACGACGAATTCACCGATCGTGTTCGAGCCGTGGGGAGCCCCGCACCATGACAGGGAAAAGCCAAGCGCCAGTGGGACGGATCGGTCGCACCGGCGGGTGCTCAGCGATAGTGGCGGCCGCCATCCTGGCGCTCGCCGCACCAACCGTCGCCGCACCAGCCATCGACCGGCAGGCCCCGGCCGTCGTAGCTGTCGCGAACCCCGGTGGCGAAGTGCTGCCCTGCCGACCAGCGGCCGACCGCCCCCGACCGGTCGTGCTGATTCACGGCACGATGGACGACGCCACGGCGTGGGATGTGTTGTATCCCAAGCTGATCGCGGCAGGATATTGCGCATATGCCCTGACCTACGGCGCGGGAGGGGGCTTTCTCCCGCTCGGGGGCGTTGCCCCCGTAGACCGCTCCGCCACTGAAATCGCGGCCTTCATCGACCAGGTCCTGGCGGTGACCGGTGCGGACCGGGTCGAACTCGTCGGCCACTCGCAGGGCGGTCTGATCGCCGAGTACTACGCCAAGAATCTGGGCGGGGCCGCGAAGGTGCACTCCGAGATCCTGTTGGCTCCCACCACTCACGGCACCGACCTGCTCGGCCTGGTCGGCCTGCTGGATGGTGTGCCCGCGGTGCGCGATGTCATCGACACCGCTGTGCTGCCCACATTCTGCGCGGCCTGCGCCGACCAGGAGGTGGGCTCGAATTTCATCCGCGCCTTGAACTCCGGTCCCATCGCGCAACCGAATGTGCGCTACGCCGTCCTCGCCACTCGCGACGATATGACGAACACGCCCGCCGGTGCGGCTTCCTTCATCGAGGAGCCCGGTGTGGTCAACCAGTTCGTCCAGGACCTACGGCCGGGCTATGTCACGCACAAGGACATGCCGCGTGATCCGGTGGTGAACCAGTGGATTCTCGAACAATTGGGGTCGGCCTAGACGGATGATCATGAAGCGCGAGGTACGGCAAGATCGACTCGCAGCGGCTCCGACCCACCGCGCGAGTGGCGAATTTCGTTGCCAATCGGAGATATTCGCGTAGCAGGATGGCCGCCGTGCACCCGCTCCCACCCAAACACCTGTTACTGCGGGCCTGCCGCGGCCTGCCCCCTGGCGATCATCCGGTGCTGCACTACGCCGGACTACTCGCGGACCTGCACGAGCGACGGCTCACCGCCCAACCCGGAGCCACCTTCGCCATCGACCACCACCGTGCCCGCCTGGTGCACGATATCGACCGCTGGGTTGCCACCGAATCCCCCAGAGCCGACCGCGACGCACGCCTGCACACCGAAACCGTGGGCACGGTCGTCGACCGCCTCGCCCAATTCTCGACGCTCGCCTACCTGACCCTCTCCAGCTGCCCCGACGAGGCCGTCCATGACGCCGCCACCCGCCTCACCGAATTGGCCACCGCCTATGAGGATCTGGCCACCGATATAGCCACCGGCGCCCGCCGCCTGCCCAATCTCCTGGTCCACCGCGAATACGAGTACTGAGCACCGTCGGCGACGCCCCGAGGGGTGGGCGTCGCCGACAGCACACGCCGGATGGGTCGAGGCATGGGCGACCGATCCGATCGGCGGGCCGACCACGGCGGGTCCGCTGGAAAAGCAGCGGGTGGGAGGCACCCTCCGTGTCTTGCGGCTGGCGGTATCGGACCGCCGATATCTGAGACTCTGTACGGCGAACCTCAGGCAAACCGAAGGGTGGGCTGTGAATCCGCTGTGATCCGGGCACGGACCGGGGTCACCGCATTCAGGTCTGCCAGGTAGGGACGGTCCA
The DNA here is from genome assembly GCF_001613345.1 of Nocardia uniformis NBRC 13702. Taxonomy (GTDB): domain Bacteria; phylum Actinomycetota; class Actinomycetes; order Mycobacteriales; family Mycobacteriaceae; genus Nocardia; species Nocardia uniformis. Next base: position 40,547 of record NZ_BDCE01000107.1, read on the forward strand.
GCAGCGTGCCGGGGCTACGCCTCCAGTACCTCGTCGGCGACAGCCGAGCCGCCGGGAAGCAGCGCGCGAATCGTGTCGATGGTGTCGGCCTGGCCTGGTTCCTTATCGGGGCGGTAGCGCACCACCCGGGCGAAGCGCAGCGCTACGCCGCCGGAATAGCGGCTACTCGTCTGCACGCCGTCGATGGCGATTTCGACCACCAGCACCGGGCGCAAGAACACCGTATTGCCGTCGCGGAGGCGTTCGTGGCGGGGGAATTCGGCTGTCTGCCAATGCAGGAGGGCGTCGGTCAGACCCTTGAAGGTTTTGCCGACCATGATCGGATCGCCGCCGTTCGGATCGCGCGCGCCGAGGTGGAGGTTGGAGAGATACCCGGTGCGGCGGCCGTACCCCCATTCCGCGCCGAGGACGACCAGGTCCAGGGTGTGGGTGGGTTTGATCTTCTGCCAGGCGCGACCCCGGCGGCCCGCGGCGTAGGGCGAGTCGAGGGATTTGATCATGATGCCCTCGTGCCCGGCGGCGAGCCCACCGTCGAAGTATTCCGCGGCCGCTTCCAGGCCGGGGGCGATAAGCGCCGGAATACTCTGTCCGGGAGCGACTTTCGTCAACGCCGCACGACGCTCACGAAGCGGTGCGTCGAGTAGATCCTGACCATCCAGGTGCAAGCAGTCGAAGAAATATGGATGCAGCAGCAAATCGCGAGTCGAATTCGCCTGCACCACAGCCGGATCGGCCACGGCTGGGTCGGAGGCGAATCGGCTCATGGTCTCCTGAAACGGCCGGGGCCGACCGGAGTCGTTCAGCGCAAGGGTTTCTCCATCCAGCACCACACTCGTACAGTCCAAATCCCGCACCAGACCGACCAACTCGGGTACCCCGGCGGTGATATCGCGCAGCGTGCGGGTGAACACCCACACCCGATCCCCGTCCCGGTGCACCTGAATCCGCGCCCCATCCATCTTGTGTTCGACGCTCACCGCACCGCCGAACTCCGCCATGACCTCGTCCAGCGCGGCTCCCGGCGAGGCCAGCATGGGCTGAATCGGCCGCCCCACCTGCAACCGGAATGCCGTCAGCGCCTCGGCTCCGCCGGTCCTGGCCGCCACCGCCGTGACCGGCAGCCGCCCGGACAGCATGTGTGCCCGCCGCACCGATTCCAGCGGCACCCGCGCCGACGCGGCCACCGCCTCGGCCACCACCGCGGTCAGCGCCCCCTGCCGCAGCTCCCCCATGAGCAATCGCAGGAGGAATTCGCGTTCATCGACGGTGGCCGCGGCCAGCAGCCCGACCAATAGTTCACGCCGCCGCGCGGTCGATCCGGTGCCGGAGGTCGAAGCGAGCTCGCTGAGCACCCGATCGACGTCGGTGACGGTCAGCGTCGCCTCCGACGCCGGTGCCACCTCGACAGCGGTCAGGGTCCGCCACCCGGCCCCCACCCGCCCCTGGAGCAGCTCGCCGGAAACCCACGCCACCACCTGCGCGAGTTCATCGGTCCCCACCTGCGCCAGGAGCGCGGCGAGGGTGGCGATCTTGGTTTTGCGCGAAGTGGTCGCGCGGACCGACGCCGACGCCTGGACGACTTGCGACAACAGCACGAACTCGACGGTAGCCCGCCGGTGTGACATATCGCTCGCGAGTTCTGCTAATTGCCCATTGGCAGCCCTGCGAATCCGTCCTAACCTGGACATATGGCCAAGACTTACGTCGGGGCGCGCCTACGTCAGTTGCGCACCGAACGCGGGCTGAGCCAGGTCTCTCTCGCCAAGAAGCTGGAGATCTCGGCGAGCTACCTCAATCAGATCGAACACGACGTGCGTCCGCTCACCGTACCGGTGCTGCTGCGGATCAGCGAGGTATTCGGTGTCGACGCGAGCTTCTTCTCCTCCCAAGACGACACGCGTCTCATCGCCGAACTCCAAGAAGTGGTGATGGACCAGGAGCTCGGTATCGAGGCCGATGCCGCCGAGATCGCCGATATGGTTTCCGCGCACCCGGGTTTGGCACGCGCCATGGTGAATATGCATCGCCGCTTCCGCAATACGACCGCGCAGCTGGCTGCCGCGACCGAGGACCGCTTCTCCGACGGCAGCGGTTCCGGAGCGATCTCGAGGCCGCACGAGGAGGTCCGCGACTTCTTCTACCAGCGGCAGAACTACATTCACGAATTGGATACCGCCGCAGAGGAACTCGCCACCCGAATGCGCTTCCACGGCGGTGATCTCAAGCGGGAGATCGCGCGCCGCCTCACCACCGCGCACGGTGTGCAAATTGTCGAACGCATCGACCTCGGCGAAGGTGTACTACACAGATTCGATTCCGAGGCACGCCGTCTGGAAATCGCCCCGCACCTGTCCGGTGGACAGCGCGTCTTCAAACTCGCTGCCGAACTGGCCTATCTGGAATGCGGCGACCTCATCGAAAAGCTGGTCGAGGAAGGAAATTTCGCCAACGAGGACACTCGGACCCTGGCGAAACTCGGCTTCGCGAACTATTTCGCCGCGGCCACCGTGTTGCCCTACACCCACTTCCTCGAGGTAGCGGAGGACTTCCGCTACGACATCGAGCGCCTCTCGGCCTTCTTCACTCAGAGCTACGAGACCATCTGCCACCGGCTCTCCACCCTGCAACGCCCGAAACTTCGTGGCGTCCCGTTCTCCTTCGTCCGGGTGGACCGCGCGGGAAATATGTCGAAACGACAGTCCGCCACCGGCTTTCACTTCTCCTCCAGCGGCGGCACCTGTCCGCTCTGGAATGTCTACGAAACCTTCGCCTACCCCGGCAAGATCATGACCCAGATCGCCCAGATGCCCGACGGCCGCAAGTACCTGTGGGTGGCCAGAACCGTGGAACGCCGCGCCACCCGCTACAGCGAACCCAGCAAGACCTTCGCCATCGGACTGGGGTGCGAACTGCGACACGCCAACCGCGTCGTATACGCCGACGGCCTCGACCTCAACGACCCGCAGGTAACCCCCATCGGTGCGGGCTGCCGAGTGTGTGAACGCTCCAACTGCCCGCAGCGCGCGTTTCCCCCGCTCGGCAAGTCCCTCGATATCAGCGAGCATCGCAGCTCGATCTCCCCGTACGTGATTCGGTGAATCCGTTAACCATCCTCACGCGGCGAATCGGGCCGTTGCCAGCATCCGCTGACATCGACTCACTCAATTAAAAGCCGCTCACCAGCACAAACAGCAGTTCTCGCAGTGTGAAACCTGCTGCGGTGAGCGCAAATTCACCTCGACGCAACACTGGCAATCGGACCGTCACCGAGAGACATTCGGGCGCAATACTTCCCGTTTACCTTTCACCTCACGAATACAGCCGCTGTATACGCGGTCTGTGTTCGCCGCGGCGCACAGCGCGCCGCCGAACACCGTGATGTGAGAAGGATCCGCCCCATGCAAGATTCTCGAGACCTCAGCCGAGCACCGTCTCGGCGCCTGATGAAGGCGATCGCCGTACCGACCGCGGTGGCGCTGTCCGCGCTGCTGCTGACCGGATGTGGCTCCCGGGACAGTGACTCGGCATCGGGTTCCAATGCCAAATCCTGCGTCGATACCAGTCGCGACACCATCAAGATCGGGTCCCTGCACTCGCTGACCGGCACCATGGCCATCAGTGAGGTCACGGTCGCCAATTCCACCAAGCTGGCGGTGGATCAGATCAATGCCGCCGGTGGTGTGCTGGGCAAACAGGTCGAGCTCGTCCTCGAGGACGGCGCGTCCGACCCCAAGACCTTCGCCGAGAAGGCGGAGAAGCTGATCAGCTCCGACTGTGTGGCCGCGGTATTCGGCGGGTGGACCTCGTCGAGCCGCAAGGCCATGAAGCCGAAGTTCGAATCGCTGAATTCGCTGCTCTACTACCCCGTTCAATACGAGGGCCTGGAGGACAGCAAGAACATTTTCTACACCGGCGCCACCACCAACCAGCAGATCATCCCGGGGCTGGAGTACCTGAAGCAGCAGGGCATCACATCGGTCTACCTGGTCGGTAGCGACTACGTATTCCCGCAGACCGCCAACCGTGAGATCAAGGCGTGGGCCGAGGCCAACGGTATGGAGGTCAAGGGCGAGGATTACGCGCCGCTGGGCTCCACCGATTTCTCCACAATCGTCAACAAGGTCCGCACTGCCAAGGCGGGCGCGGTATTCAACACCCTCAACGGTGACTCCAATGTCGCCTTCTTCCGGGAGTACGCCAACGCGGGCCTGAACGTGCAGACCATGCCGGTGGTCTCGGTGTCGATCGCGGAGGAAGAGATCGCGGGTATCGGTGTACAGAACATCCTCGGTCAGCTGACCGCGTGGAACTACTACCAGACCGTCGATTCGCCCGCCAACAAGGCCTTTGTCGAGGCCTACAAGGCCGCGTTCGGCGCGAACAAGCCCACCTCGGACCCGATGGAGGCCGCCTACACCTCGGTCTACCTGTGGAAGAACACCGTCGAGAAGGCGAAATCCTTCGCGGTGGCCGATATTCAGGCCGCGGCCGACGGAGTCAGTTTCGACGCCCCGGAGGGCACCGTCACCATCGACGGCTCCAACCACCACATCACCAAGACCGCCCGCGTCGGTGAAATCCGGGCCGACGGCCTGATCTACACCGTCTGGGATTCCGGCGAGCCGATCGTGCCGGACCCATACCTGAAGTCCTACGAGTGGGCCAAGGGCCTGAAGTAGTACCCGGCCTTTCGATGAGGGGCGGCCGGGCGCGCGGTAGTGCGCGTCCGGCCGAAAAGGCTACCGCAGCACCGCTTCCGTACGCGGCGCGAAGGAAATCGAGGTTAGAGCATATGGAAGTGGCTGTCGGACAGCTATTCACGGGATTGAGCCTGGGCTCCATCCTGCTGCTCGCGGCGCTGGGCCTGTCATTGACCTTCGGTCAGATGGGCGTGATCAATATGGCGCACGGCGAGTTCATCATGGCCGGTTGCTACACCACATTCGTGGTGCAACAGGTCGTTTCGTCGACGGGCGTGGCGTTGATCGTCTCGCTGTTCGTCGGCTTCCTGGTCGGCGGGCTTCTGGGCGCGGCCCTGGAAATGGGCCTGATCCGGTGGATGTACGACCGGCCGTTGGACACCCTGCTGGTCACCTTCGGCGTCGGCCTGGTGTTGCAGCAGGCTACCCGCAATATCTTCGGCGCACAGGCCAAGAACGTGGATATCCCGGAGTGGCTGACCGGCGGTATCAGCATTGCCGGGACGGTGGTGCCCAAGACCCGCATCTTCATCCTGGTGTTGGCCGTGAGCGCGGTGATCGCACTGGCCATCGCTTTGAAGGCGACGCCCATGGGCCGACGTATCCGGGCGGTGGTACAGAACCGCAGCCTCGCCGAAACCTCCGGTATCTCCAGCCGTTTCACCGATATCAGCACCTTCTTCATCGGCTCCGGCCTGGCCGCCGTCGCCGGTGTCGCGCTCACCCTGATCGGTTCGACCAGCCCCACCATCGGACAGAGCTACCTGGTGGACGCGTTCCTGGTGGTGGTCATCGGCGGACTCGGGCAGATCAAGGGAACGGTGATCGCCGCCTTCGGTATGGGCCTGCTCAACTCGTTCATCGAATACTCGACCACCGCCTCGGTCGCCAAGGTGATCGTCTTCGTGGTCATTGTGATTTTCCTGCAGGTGCGCCCGCAGGGGCTGTTCACCGTCCGCACCAGGAGCCTGGCGTGAGTGGGTCAGGCCCGGAGGCGGCAGCTTGCGTAACCACGCAGGGTCCCCACTCAGGCCCGAAAGGCACAGCATGAATGTTGTCCAGCGTCTCAGCGCGAATTCTTCCACTCGGGCACTCGGCGGTTTCGCCATCGCCGCGGTCCTGCTGTTCGGCGTTGCTCCGGTGGCGCTCAGTGACTTTCGATTGAGCTTGCTGGCGAAGTTTCTGTGCTTCGCCATTGTGGCCGTCGGAATCGGCCTGGCCTGGGGCCGGGGCGGCATGCTCACCCTCGGGCAGGGCGTGTTCTTCGGTATCGGCGCGTACATCATGGCCATGCATATGCAGATCGCCGATGCCGCCAGACAGGGCGAAGATGTGCCGGAATTCATGGTCATCGCCGGAATCCCCGAGCTGCCCTCGTACTGGCAGCCTTTCGCTTCGGCTCCGGTGGCCGTCCTCGGCATTCTGATCCTGCCCGCACTGATGGCCGCCGTACTCGGCTTCGGCGTTTTCAAGCGCCGGGTCAAGGGCGCGTACTTCGCCATCCTGAGCCAGGCGCTCGCCGCCGCCATGGCCATTCTGCTCATCGGGCAGCAGACCATTGGCGGATTCACCGGACTCAGCGACTTCCGGTCCTTCTTCGGATTCCGCCTGGACGATCCGGTGAACCGGCGAATGCTGTTCTTCATCGCGGCCGGCACGCTGCTCGTGGTAGTCGCCATCGCGCGCCAGCTCATGCACAGCCGGTACGGGGAATTGCTGGTCGCGGTGCGCGATCAGGAGGAGCGGGTGCGCTTCCTCGGCTATGACCCCGCCAATATCAAGATCGTGGCGTATGTGGTGGCGGCCTTCTTCGCCGGTATCGCGGGTGCGCTGTTCACCCCGATCGTGGGGATCATCTCGCCCGCGGATATCGGTGTGGTGCCATCCATCGCCTTCCTCATCGGTGTCGCCATCGGCGGTCGCACCACACTCCTGGGCCCGGTGCTGGGCGCGATCGGCGTGGCCTGGGCACAGACCACCTTCTCCGAACAGTTCCCCTCCGGATGGATCTACCTCCAGGGCATCTTGTTCATCGTGGTGGTCGGCTTCCTGCCCGCCGGTCTGGCCGGATTCGGGCCGCTGGCAAAACAATTCACGGCACGCTTCCGTCCGGCGAAGGGCGGTGCGAACGCCTCGGGGGCGAATGTCGCCTCGGTGCTGTCCGCCGGAGCACCGGTCGACGGTGCGGAAAAGTCGGCCGATGACGACAAGGTGGAGGCACGATGACCACGCCAGCCCACGAACCCAAAGCCGGTGGCAATGCCGGAATGGATAGCGAGTATCTCGAAATCCGCGGTCTCTGTGTCAGTTTCGACGGGTTCAAAGCCGTGACCGATGTGGATCTGACCGTATTGCAGGGGGATCTGCGATTCCTCATCGGCCCCAATGGCGCGGGTAAGACCACGCTCATCGACGCCATTACCGGACTGGTCCCGGCCACCGGTTCGGCACAGAAGTCCGGTTCGGAGCTGATCGGCCGCAAGGTGCATCAGATCGCTCGGCTCGGGGTGGGGCGTACCTTCCAGACGGCGAGCGTATTCGAACAGCTCACGGTGCTACAGAACCTCGATATCGCGGCGGGGTCGGGGCGTTCCGCGCTGACACTGCTGCGCAGGCGCAAATCGGCGCTTCCCGCCATCGAGGAGGCCCTGGAGACAACGGGTTTGACCGCGCTGCGCGATAAGCCCGCCGGCGTGCTGGCCCACGGCCAGAAGCAGTGGCTGGAAATCGGCATGCTGCTGGTGCAGAACGCCTCGGTGCTACTGCTGGACGAACCCGTCGCGGGGATGAGCCACGAGGAGCGCGAGGAAACCGGAAACCTGCTGCGCCGCATCGGCGGCGATCGCGTGGTCATTGTCGTCGAGCACGATATGGACTTCATGCGCGCCTTCGCCACCTCGGTGACGGTACTGGCCGGTGGGCGTGTACTCAGCGAGGGCACCGTGGAGGAGGTCCAGGCCGATCCCAAGGTGCAGGCGGTGTACCTCGGCACGGCGGCGGCCGGTGACCTGCCGCCCGTCGACGCCGACGCTATCGCCGAGGCCACCGAGGCCGTCTCGACGACCGATTTGGAAGAGGCACGCTGATGCTGGAAATCGTCGATATCCATACCGGTTACGGACGCACCGAGGTCATCCACGGCGTCTCGCTGACCGTCCCGGACGACGGCGTGGTCGCCATTATGGGCCACAACGGCGCCGGGAAGACCTCGCTGCTGCGTGCCGCCGTCGGTCTACTGCCCACCAAGTCGGGCCGAATCACCTTCGACGGCAAGGACATCACCAAGGCCGCACCGTCCAAGCGGGTGCGGCACGGCATCGCCTACGTTCCGCAGGGGCAGCAGTCCTTCCCACAGCTGTCCACCATGGAGAACCTGCAGGTGGTGGCGGATGGGCGCAAACGTGGCAAGGAATTGGTCGCCGAAGCCCTCGACCTCTTCCCGGCCCTGCGGGAACTGCTGTCCCGCAAGGCCGGTCTGCTCTCCGGCGGCCAACGTCAGCAGCTCGCCATTGCACGCGCCCTCATTACCGAGCCGAAACTGCTCATCCTCGATGAACCCACCGAGGGCATTCAGCCGTCGGTGGTCGCCGAGATCGAGCGCACCATTATCGATCTCACCAATCGCGGCGGGTTGAGCGTGCTACTGGTCGAACAGCACATCGGTTTCGCCCTGCAGGCCGCCCAGCAGTACTACGTTCTGCAATCCGGCCGCGTCACCTCCGCCGGGACCGGTGGCGCGAGCGCGGAAGCCGACGTCCGTACGGCCATGGCGATCTGATCGGACCATCCGAGATGGCGCGCAGGGGGCGTATCCCGTTGTCGGAGCGGGTATATCGGTCACTTCAACGTGACCTCGCGGAAGGGGTGCTGATACCGACCGAACGGCTGGGCGAAGAACGCCTGGCCGAAATCTACGGTGTCTCCCGCACCCCCGTCCGCGAAGCCCTCGCGCGCCTACAGTCCGACGGGCTCATCGAACGCCACCCCGACGGCCTCTATCCCTACCGCCCTCGGCTCGACGAACTCGCGGACCTCTACGAACTGCGAATCCTGCTGGAATCACACGGAATTCACCGGCAACGCACAGGCGACGGCGCGGCTACGGCCCCGCTCACTCGTGTGCACGATGCGGCGACCGTCGGCGGCGAGCTGGAGATCTGGCTGCACCTGCGGTCCTGTCCACCCCACCCCGGTGCCGAACTCATCGCGGCCGATGAGCGATTCCACTCCAGACTGTTGGCGGCCTCCGGCAATGCGGCCCTGACCGACGCCCTGGAAACCGTGTACGCCCGCGTCCGCCCGGTGCGCGCCCTCGATATGCCCACGCCCGACCGCATCGCCACCATGACCACCGACCACATCGCCATAGCCGAACAACTGCTGGCAGGCGACCTGGACAAGGCGATGAACACCCTGGTCACCCACATCACCACCTCCCGTGATCACGTCCTGGGCCGGGCCGGACACGCCCTCCGACTCACCAAACTTGCCCGCGCTCTGCGTGATTGAAGGTCGGTCAGCGCGATGGTGGCGAGGGGCGAAGCTGGAGCGGCTGCTGGAGAAGATCTCCTGCGCCCGCAGCCCCATCAACGGTGCATTTGATGGCGGTGCGCAGTGCCGGTTTGGGCTGCTGGCAGGAAGGCCAGTCCGGCGGCGGCGCCGAGGAGCGGGACGATGGCTCGCGGCATACGCATACCCACCAACCTCTTCACCCCGACACACCCAAACCCCGTCATCCCGGCACGCACACCAACCCGTCATCCCGGCATGCATTTGGCCGGGATCCGCTGTCGGCCAGAAGTGGATTCCGGCCAAAAGCACGCCGGAATGACGAGAGTCGCTCACCCGGAATGACGCGGATCGCTGAGGACGTCACGGCGTCGATCTCAGTGAGCGCACCGTTGTGGCGTCGAACGCTACCGATCGGTATCCGCTGGCTGGGACGGTTTGTTAGCGTGAGGCATGGTGTCGAATGAGCCGCGTATCGCCCCCGGTCGTTTCCGGGAGCTGGGACCCGTCAATTGGCTTGTGTGGCAGGTTCTCTCGCGTGCCGCGGGCACCGATGACGCGCATTTGTTCAGTACCCTGGGCCAGGCCAAGGGCCTGTTCCGCGGGTGGCTGCACTACTCCGGCCGACTCATGCCCGGTGGCAAACTCCCCCGCTACGAAACCGAACTCGCTATTCTGCGGGTCGCTCACCTGCGCGATTGCGAATACGAGACCGACCATCACATTCGCCTCGGCAAACGCGCCGGAATCACGCCGGAAATCCTCGACCGGCTTCGCCAGGGCCCGACGGCCGAAGGCTGGTCCGCCAAGGAGCGTGCCCTCCTCATTGCCGTCGATCAGCTGGTCACGACCCGCGACGTCGACAATGCCGCATGGAATGCGCTCGCGGCCCACTACGCCGAGCCGAAGCTCATCGAGATCGTGCTGCTGATCAACCAGTACGAGGGTTTGGCCAGCACTATCACCGCGCTGCGCATCCAGCCCGACCACTGATCCGGCGGACTTCGCCCTAGTGGGCGCTGAGGAAGTCGTCAGCGGCCCGGAACGTGGCCGCGGGGGCTTCGAGTTGGGGCCAGTGGCCGATGCCGTCCAGGCTCACGACATCGGGATCGGGCACGAGTTCGCGGTAGCGCGCCGCCATATGGGCCCCGGAATTCGGGTCCAGCGGGCCATTGATCAGGCGCAGCGGGACAAGGGGTTTCAACAGCGGTGCCACCCAACGGTCGCGAAACTCCTCGCGTTCCTTCGTGAATCGACCGACCTTGTGGTTCACCAGGCGGCCCCGGTTGTATTCGATAATGTCGACGAAATCGCGCATATCGGTATCGCTGGGTTTGGTGTCGGGGCCGAAGACCTCGCGGACGGCGGCCTTCAACAGCGGCGCGGGCAGGAGCGGGCCGACCACCTCACCGAAGGGCGAGGACAGTATCCGCTGGACGAAGCGCGGGCGGTAGACCTCCGGGAACAGGCCACCATTGAGGAAGGCCACGGCCCGGATGCGCGGCAGTGTCTGGTCGGTCATACGGCGGGCCAGCATTTCCTGGACCACGCTGACACCGAGGTCGTGGGCGATCACCAGCACCTCGTCGAGCCCGAGCGACCGGAGTAGCGCCTCGTGCAGATCGGCCTGCTCCATCACGCTGTAGTGATGACGAACCGGCTTGTCGGAGAAGCCCATTCCGAACATGTCGGGCGCGATGACCTCGTAGTGTTCGGTGGCCTCGAACCAAATCCGGTGCCAGTCGAAGGAATTGAACGGGTACCCGTGTACCAGCAGTAGCGCCGGACCGGTGCCCGACCTCCGATAGAACGCGCGATACCCGGCGAACGGGAAGAAACTTCCCGCAGCCAGCCAATTTTCGAGTTCGGCCCGCATGACACCTCCGATCGGAGCTACCCACCCGATCGTATTGCACCGCATCGTGTCACGCGTACGTTCCGCCCATCGAGACAGCCGCCGACCTGCGATGATCTTGGTCGCCGACGGAATCCTCATCCGTGCGAGTGAAATTCGATTCAGACCGAGCGAGAGGCGATACGGCGCTCCAATCCGTCGAGCACGAGGACCAGGCCGAAGTCGTACGCGTGGTCGGCACTGTAGGCGCTGTCGTGGGCCCGGCCCGCGGCCTCGCCCACCCGGGCGGCGAGCGGGTATCGGGCGGGGTCGAAGACGCGGGCCAGCACCGGAGCGGTGCGTTCCCACCATTCGTGGTCGGTCATACCGCTGTCGACGGAGGCCCGGCGAGTGTCGATGGCTATGCGGGCCACCGAGGTCACGAAGCCGAGGACGTGGGTGAGGGCGGCGTCCATTTCCAGGTCGGTGAGGCCGAGGCCGTCGAAGGCACCGAGTTCGTGGTCGTATTTTGCCGCCAGACCGGGCCCCAGCGGTGGGCGGGTCGTCGGCACATAGGCGACCCAGGGGTGCCCGGCCAGTAGCTCGCGGTTCTCGGCGGCAATCGCGGAAACCCGTTCCTTCCAGGGCATTCCACTGAGATCGGCGCGCGGCATCTGCTGGTAGACGGTATCCAGCATCAGATCCAACAACTCGGCTTTGCCAGGGACATAGGTGTAGGTGGCCATCGGCGTGACGCCCAGCTTCGCCGCCACCGAACGCATGGTCAGCGCCGCCAACCCCTCCGTATCGGCGATCTCGATGGCGGCCGCGACGACCGCGTCCACGGTGGTGCGCTGCTTCGGTCCGCGCGCGGAACCACCCTGTCCCGGGGAGCGCCACAGCAGTTCCAGCGTCCGCGCGGGATCGCCCGCGCTGCTGCGCTCACCCCCGCGTGCCTTCTTCTCCATGCCGTGACCTGCCCCTTCGCTTATACCGATCACACCTGAGCCCCTGATCGTATCGGCGTGACGCTCATCACGATGCGGCCCGTTCGGAATTTACGTACAAAGTACAGCGTACTTAGTATAGAGTTAAATGGCACACCGAGGAGGAACCTATGAAAATCACCGCTTCCGCTATCTCCCTGAACGTGCCCGATCCGCAGGCGTCGGCGAAGTTCCTCATCGACCACTTCGGTTTCGCCGAGGAGATGTCATCCGACGGCTTCGTATCGCTCGGCCGCCCCGATGCCGGGTTCAACATCATCTACCTGCGCACCGGACTGTCCACCTTCAAACCCGAACGCATTGCGAGTAATGCGGGGCAGGGGCTACTGGTGGCCTTCGTCGTCGAGGACATCGACAGCGAATACGAACGGGTGCGGGGCGAAGGGGTCCAGATCATCACCCCGATCGAGACGGAGCCGTGGGGCGAGCGCTACTTCCAGGCTCTCGATCCCAACGGCATTGTCATCCAACTCGTGCAGTGGGTTTGAGAACACTAGGAGCAATCATGACAACCATGCCCGTGAGCAGTGACTTCACACCCAGCTCAGCCGATGTGGCGGAGGTGCTCGCCTGGTTCGCCGACTATGACGCACTCGCAGTGGCCGGTGATGTCGAGGCCATGGCGGATACGGCGATGTACCCACTCAATGAGGTCACCGATGGCCTGGCGAAGTCCTTCAGTCGCGAACAGTACGTCGCACAACTGACCGAACAGCGCGGCGGGGGCGACGATTTCGCCATGGAGTCCACCCGTACACCGCATTTCATCAATGCGAACCTGGCATTCGTCATCACCGACGCCACCATCACCGTCGGCGGGGTCGGTCAGCGGGTCCGTTACGGCGACCTGCTGGTGAAGTGCGATGGGAGCTGGAAGTTCCAGACCATGGTGCAGGGTGGCTGGGGCGACTTCTGAATCCGAACTGCCCGTAAATGGCGAAGGGCGGCGGGATTTCGTGGAAATCCTGCCGCCCTTCGTGAGCATCGGCCCGACCGAGTATCAGCTCAGTGCAGCGCGGAACACGTCCGCCACCGGTGTCGCGGCCCGGCCCAGGAGCTTCTGTAGGTCTCCGCTGTCGACATCGAGAATTCCGGTGCTGATACCGGTATCCGCATCGGCCAGCGCCTGCGCGTACCCGGACGGCAACCCCGCGCCTTCGAGCGCGGCGGCGTAATCGACCTGCGCCAGGTTCTCGTAGCGCACCGGCTTACCGGATACCTGCGAAATCACCTGCGCGAGCTCTGAATACGTGAGCCGTTCATCGCCGCCCAGCTCGTACACCTGCCCGGCGTGCCCGTCGGTGGTGAGCACCTGTGCGGCCGCCTCGGCGTAATCCGCGCGAGCTGCGGCCGCCACCCGCCCCTCCCCTGCGGCACCGTGCAGCACACCGGATTCGACGGCCTGGGCGAGTCCCCCGGTGTAGTTCTCCCAGTACCAACCATTGCGCAGCAAGACATTCGGCACGGTCGATGCCGCCAGCACCGCCTCGGTTCCGCGATGCTCCTGCGCCAGAATCAGCTCATTGCGCTCCGCGTGCGGAATGCTCGTATAGGCCAGCAGCTCCACCCCCGCACGCTCGGCCGCGCGAATCACATTGGTGTGCTGCGCTACTCGCGCACCGAACTCGTTACCCGAGACCAGCAGCACCCTATCCACTCCCACCAGCGCGCGGTCGAGCGCGGCCGGATCGTCGTACGACGCCTGCCGCACCTGCGCCCCGAGCTCGGCCAGATCGGCAACCTTCGCCGGATCCCGCACGATGGCGACCGGCGTGACGCCCTTCCGCAACAATGCCTCGACCACGAGACGACCCAGCTGACCACTGGCTCCGGTGACTGCGACGGTCATAGCTACCTCCAGATATACGGGAATGAACTGCCCTATCGGGTTGTACTAACTATTAGTTAGTACATGCTATTCCCGCACCACTGAAGTTGGGGGCAGGATGAGTAATCTCGACATCATGACCACGCGGCACCCGGATACGGCGGACACCACCGACCCCACCCTGGAAGCCGACGTCTTCGCCCGGAACTGCGCCTCCCGCCCGGTCCTGCAGAACGTAGCCAGCCGCTGGGGTGTCCTGGCCCTGGCCGCCCTGCGCGAAGGCCCCTACCGCTTCAGCGCCCTACGCCGCCGCGTCGACGGCATCAGCGAACGCATGCTCTCGCAAACCCTGCAAAACCTCGAACGCGACGGCATGATCCACCGCGAGGTCCAGCAGTCCATCCCGCCGCATGTCGAATACACCCTCACCGACCTCGGCGCACAGGTCGCCGACCAGATCGTGGGTCTGATCCACGTGCTCGAATCGAATATCGACCGGATCCGCGCCGCCCAGGACGCCTATCACCGGGATTGAGGGGTGCCGACGCTCGGGACTCCCCGGGGCCTCGCCTCCGAACCCGAAGGAGGCTGGGCCCGAGTCCGAGCGCGAACAGCAGACCGACGCGCCCCCTGTGGCGTCAACGCCCGAACATGAACGCGTCTGCCGGAACGAATATTTCGTGACCGGATTCGAATCGAACCCGCACCCCGTCGGGGCGCCAGTCAGCATCCCGAATCACCGGCCGCTCCGAACCGGTCCAGTCGAACGATACGAAGTGGCCGTACCCCATCTCGGGATAGCGCCCGGTATAGATCTCGTACTCGTTGTGCCGCCGCAACACCCAACTCCGGCGCTCCAGCAGCCCCACGTAATGCGTCGACCGGTCGGCGTAGGTGACCTCGCCCGGTTGCTCGAACCGTTGCAGCTTGTCGGTCCGAGCGAGCTGGGAATCCGCCAGGACGAGCGCCGTGCCGATGATCAACACAGCGACCAGGCCGATCCACCGCACCAAAGACCGCGAAAACGGCCCGGAGCCAGGCGGTTTCGCTGACTTCGAGCCGTTCACACCGGTGACGGTATCAGAAAACGAAAGCGCCCCACGGCTCGAAAGCCGTGGGGCGCCTCGCGATTCGAGCGCAGATCAGAAGTTGATCATGTGCCCCGCGAGGCCGTGAATGGCCTCCTGCAAGGCCTCGCTCATGGTCGGGTGCGTGTGCACATTACGTGCCAACTCATTAACCGTGAGGTCCCACTTCTGGGCCAGGGTCAGTTCCGGCAGCAGTTCGGAGACGTCGTGGCCGATGAGGTGGCCGCCGAGGAGTTCGCCGTACTTGGCGTCGGCGATGAGCTTGACGAAACCGGTGGGGTCGCCGAGGCCGTGTGCCTTGCCGTTCGCCTGGAACGGGAAGGTGGCGACCTTGACGTCATAGCCCTCGTCCTTGGCCTGCTGCTCGGTCAGGCCGAAGCTGGCGACCTGCGGCTGACAGAACGTGGCGCGCGGCATCATGCGGTAGTCGCCCAGGATCTGGGTCTCGGCACCGCCGATGGTCTCGGCGGCCACCACACCCTGTGCCTCCGCGACATGCGCGAGCTGCAGCTTGGCGGTGACGTCACCGATGGCGTAGATATGCGGCACATTGGTGCGCATGTGGTCGTCGATCGCGATGGCGCCGCGGTCGGTCAGCTCGACGCCGGTGGTCTCCAGGCCGTAGCCCTTGACCCGCGGGGCGAAACCAACGGCCTGCAGCACCTTGTCCACGGTGACGGTCTCGACCTTCTCGGACTTGTTGTCCTTGATCGAAACGGTGACCTTGGAACCGTCGTCCTCAATGGACTGCACCGACGCACCGGTGGTGATGGTGACGCCGAGCTTCTTGTACGCCTTGGTGATCTCCTTGGAGACATCGGCGTCCTCATTGGGCAGCGCACGGTCGAGGAATTCGACAATGCGCACATCCACGCCGTAGTTCTTGAGGACGTAGGCGAACTCCATACCGATCGCGCCCGCGCCGACAATGAGGATCGAGCCCGGCAGATCGCGGGTGAGGATCTGCTCCTCGTAGGTGACCACATTCGCCGACAGCGAGGTGCCCGGCAGCAGCTTGGTCTCGGTGCCGGTCGCGATGATCGCGTTATCGAAGGTGATGGTCTCGGAGCCCCCCTTGGTGAGGGCGACGTCGAGGGAGTTGGGGCCGGTGAACGAACCGAGGCCGTCGAACTCGTCGATCTTGTTCTTCTTCATCAGGAAGTGGACGCCCTTGACGCGGCCGTCCGCGACCTTGCGGCTGCGATCGAAGGCGGCGCCGAAATCGAAGCTCGCCTCCCCGCTGATGCCGAAGGTCTTGGCTTCCTTCGTGAAGATATGAGCAAGCTCCGCGTTACGCAGCAGTGCCTTGGACGGGATGCAGCCCACGTTCAGGCACACGCCACCCCAGTATTTCTGCTCGACAATCGCTGTTCGCAGGCCGAGTTGAGCGGCGCGAATCGCGGCGACGTATCCGCCGGGGCCCGCGCCGAGAACGACGACATCGTAGTGGGAAGTCACGGCCCCGAGCCTAACTCCGTTGTCCAGAACTCACACACCCGATCCCCCCGTGCGGTGAGATCTCGCACACACGGGCCGTGGGCCATCGCTATCCCCGCCGGGGCGAGGGCGCGCCGAGGTCGGTCGGACCGAGCACCTTGCGCAGCGCGGAGGCCAGAACTTCGAGTTCCTCGGCATCGAGGTGCGCCCCGAGGCGCCGGTCGATGCCGTCGAGATAGATCGGTGCCGCCTCGCGGAACCGTTTCCGCCCGAGATCGGTCAGCGCGACGAGAGCGGATCTGCCGTCATCCGGATTGGATTCGCGTTGGACGAGACCGTGCGATTCCAGTTCGGCGACAAGTCGGCTCGGTTCCCTCTGATCGTGCAAGGGGCTGCGATATGCCGGTCGCTATCGTGGGCGTGTGGTGGGACATGAACGCGATCTCGACACTCGGATCGACGGCACCACGTCCAGCCAACTGATCCATCTGGTGCGCGATACCGCCCTGCGGGTCGGGGTGGCTCCGGAGCGGGTTGCCGCCGTGCACGGGACCGATGACGCCACGCTGTCCGGTGAGTTGAATCGGATTCCGCTGGCGTCGTTGGTGCGGCTGTGGGAGATGCTCGCCGAGGCCGGGTCGGGGGTCGGGGTGGCCGTGGCCGATGCCGCCACCCTCGGAACCCTCACCACCTGGGACTATCTCGTCACCACCGGCCCGACCCTGGCCGAATCGCTGCAGGCCGCGCAGCCCTATCACCGGCTGGTGACCGCTGCCGCCGAGGGCTTCGACCTGCACCACGACGGCGATCTCACCATCGGTTACCGCACCACCGCCGACGGCGTGGCCGCCTCCGCCGCCATCAACGAATACGTCCTCGCCTACTACCTGCGCCGCGCACGGGAAGCCACCGGGCGGCAGGTCACCCCGACCCGCGTCACCTTCGGTCATTCCGCACCCCGCGACCACTCGGCTCTCGTCGACGCCTTCGGCACGGCCCGAATCGAATTCGACGCGCCCGCCGACAGCATTACCTTCGCGGCCACCGATGCCGCCGCCCCACTCCCCCGCGCGGACCCGATGCTCGCCGAATTGCTGCGCAGCCACGCCGATCTGGTACTTGCCTCGGCCCGCCCGATTCCCGGGCCGCTGGAAGCGTTCCGAATCGCCCTGTCCGCCAGCATTGCTCAGGGCGACCCGGCCCTGGCGACCGTCGCCCGCCGCTTGGCCATGAGCCCACGCACCCTGCAACGCCACCTCGCCGAACACCAGACCACCTGGCGGCAGGAGTTCGACCAGGCCCGCTACGAACAGGCCCGCGATCTGCTGGCCGAGAACCGCCTCACCACCGCCGCCATCGCCACCCGCCTCGGCTTCGCAGATGACCGCGCGCTGCGAAAAGCCATGCACCGCTGGACCGGGACCTCGGCTTCACAGCTGCGCTCCGGCCTGGCGCTCCAGGAAGGGCACCGGCAGACGACGGCACATGATCCGCCGGAATGACGCGGGTTCGGAGTGTGGCGCGATTGGGCCGGGTGGTGTCGCCGCAGGACCTGGGAGCGGGCTCGGCGGGGCAATAACGTCGTACGCATCGGATCGAGAGATCCGCCGGACGAATGAAAAGGTAAGTGCGACATGACTACTCAGCCAGTCACCACCCGTGAGATCCAGCTGGCCGCCCGGCCCACCGGGGTGCCGACCGCCGATAACTTCGCCCTGGTCGAGCGGGAGCTGCCGAAGCTCGCCGGGGGGCAGATCCTGGTACGCAATACCTGGATGTCGGTCGACCCGTACATGCGCGGCCGGATGGATGATCGCCCGTCCTACATCCCGCCGTTCCAGCTCGGCGCGGCCCTCGAAGGGGCCGCGATCGGCGACGTAATCGCCTCCCGCGCAAGCGAGATACCCGTCGGCACCACCGTCAGCCATTTCGCCGGATGGCGGGAACACGCGGTGCTCGATGCCGCGACCGCCACCCCGGTCGATCCCGCACTCGCCGCGCCGCAGCACTACCTCGGCGCACTCGGCACCACCGGACTCACCGCCTACGCGGCACTGACCGATGTGGCGCCGGTACGCCCCGGCGACACCGTCTTCATCTCGGCGGCGGCGGGTGCGGTCGGCAGTGTCGCGGGTCAGATCGCCCGGGCACTCGGCGCGGGCCGGGTCATCGGTTCGGCGGGCGGTCCGGCGAAAACCCAACTGCTGCTGGAGGAATTCGGCTACGACGCCGCCATCGACCACCGGGCCGGAGATCTGGCCGGACAGCTCGCGACCGCCGCGCCGGAAGGTATCGATATCTACCTCGACAGCGTCGGTGGCGAACACCTGCGGGTCGCGGTGCAGGCCATGCGCCAGCAGGGTCGGATCGCCATGGTCGGTGCGATCAGCGGCTACAACGGCTCCACCGTCGAGCCGGGCCCGGATCTGTACCACGCCGCCACCAAGGAGGTCACCCTGCGCGGCATGCTGGTGAACAGCTATTTTCCCAGCTTCGGCGACTACATCGGTAAGGCCGCCGCCTGGCTCGCCGACGGCACGCTGCGCACCCGCGAAACCGTCTATGACGGCCTCGACCAGGCTCCCGCCGCATTCCTCGGCGTCCTGTCCGGTGCGAACACGGGCAAGATGCTGGTGCGCCTGCACTGAGGTCGAACGCGCGATGTCGGCGCGGCCCCGCCACCCCTGCACGCCGGCCGCCCCGTCATCCCGGCACGCTTTTGGCCGGGATCCACTACCGCAGAGGTATGGATTCCGGCCAAAAGCATGTCGGAATGACGAAGACGCCTGTCCTCAGCGGCTCAAGCTCTGGAAGCGCCGCACCGCCAATGGCAGGAAGATCACGGTGAGCGCCAGCGGCCACACCACCGCCATCAGTACCGCATGCTGTTCGACCCACGAATCGCCACTGCCCACCGGTGTTCCGAACAATTCACGGGTGGCCGCCGCGGTCGACGAGATCGGGTTCCAGGCGGCGATCGCACCCAGCCAGCTCGGCATGAGCTGCGGGGCAACGAAAATGCTGGAGATCATGGTCAGCGGGAAGGCGACCGCGAAGAGTCCGCCCGCCGCTTCCGGATTCGGCACCATCAGCCCCAACCAGACCCCGATCCAGATCAACGCGAACCGCAGCCACAGCAGCAGTGCGACAGCCGTTGCCACACCGAGTATTCCGCCCTCCGGCCGCCAGCCGATAATCACAGCGGTGCCCATCAGAATGCTCAGTTCCGCGCACGCCACCAGCAGATCGGTGACACCACGACCGGAGACCACCGCCGACGCCGACATGGGCATCGAACGGAACCGGTCGATCACGCCCTTGGTGGCGTCGTACACCACGATGGTGGCGGTATTCACGAAACTGAAGGCCATGGTCATCACGAACATGCCGGGCATCAGGAAGCTGCGATAGTCACCGCCGCCGGGTACGGACATGGCGCTGCCGAAGACATAGCCGTAGAGCAGCACCGACAGAATCGGAAACCCTAGCTGCCAGGCGATATTCACCGGCTGCCGCTGATAGTGGGTCAGCCCGCGTCGCACGATATTCCAGCAGTCTGCCAGTACCCAGTAGGCCCGAGAACGGCGTTCGGGAGTGAGATCGACGGTACTCATCACGCGGCCTCCTCGGCGATGGTGCGATGTCCGGTCAGCTGTAGGAAGACATCGTCGAGGCTGGGGCGACGCAGGCCGATATCCTCGACCGCGATGCTCTCCTCCTGGAGGATGCGAGCCACCTCGGTGAGCGCGGCGACCCGGTCGACGACCGGTGCGTGCACTCGCCGCTCCGACTCGATGATCTCCGGCTCGGTATCACTGACGCGGGCAACGACTTTCGCTACCAGCCGCAGATCACTCACCTCCATGGCCACCACCTCGATGAGGTCACCGCCCACGGTGGTCTTCAACCCGTCCGGAGTGTCGTCGGCAATGGCCCGCCCCTGATCGATGACGGTAATGTGCGAGGCAAGCCGATCGGCTTCCTCCATGTACTGCGTGGTGAGCAGCACCGTGGTGCCGTCGGCGACCAAGGCGCGCACCGATTCCCACACCTCATTGCGGCTGCGTGGGTCGAGTCCGGTGGTGGGCTCGTCCAGGAACAGCACCTCCGGCGCGAGAATCATGGAGGCCGCCAGATCGAGTCGCCGCCGCATACCGCCGCTGTACTTGCCCGCACCGCGGTCGGCGGCATCGGTGAGATCGAAGCGCTCCAACAGTTCCTGTGCCCGTAGCCGCGCTCGCCGTCCGCCCAGATGGAAGAGCCTGCCGAACATCTCCAGGTTCTGTCGCCCGGTGAGCACCTCGTCCACGGCCGCGTACTGACCGGTGAGCCCGATTCGCTCCCGCACCTGGTGCGGCTGGCGGGCCACATCGAATCCGGCGACCCGCGCGTGGCCGCCATCCAATCGGAGCAGGGTGGACAGAATGCGCACGGCGGTGGTCTTACCCGCGCCGTTCGGTCCGAGCAGGCCGTGCACCGTGCCCTGTCGGACGTTCAGATCGAATGCGTCCAGTGCGTACTTGTCCCCATATCTCTTCGCTATTCCCTCCGCCTGTACCGCGTAGTCGGTCACGATCACCCTCCGCATCACAATTCGGGACCAAACTGGGTACATCGTACCTCAATTCGGGTACAACGTACCCAGTTTTTTCCCGAGCGTCTACGCTTGGCTATATGAGCAGCACGGAGACCAGTGGCAGCGGTGATCTCACGCGAACCCTCGAACTGCTCTGGGACTCCGGTCCGCGTCCCAGCCGCGGGCCGAAACCAGGGCTCACGCTCGACCTGATCGTCGAAGCGGCCATTCGGATAGCCGATACCGAGGGTCTGGAAGCGGTCACGATGCGGCGGGTATCCACCGAGCTCGGCACCGGCACCATGACGCTCTACCGCTACCTCCCGGGTAAGGGTGAACTCCTCGATCTCATGCTCGATCGGGTGAACCAGCCGGAGAACGACGAACTGCCGGAGTCCGGCTGGCGCGCGACCCTGGAGGCGCTGGCGTATTCGACACTCGAGATGTATCGGCGGCATCCCTGGCTGTTGCACGTCAATCAGAGCCGCCCGGTCATGGGCCCGGGTGCGGTGGAGGGCATAGAGCGCATCCTCTCCCGCATCAAGCCCATGGGATTGCCCGACCGCCAACTCATGTCGGCGGTGCTGTTGATCGACAGCTACGTCACCGGAGCCGCCCGCACTCAGCTGTACGCGCAGGAGGCCGAACGCCGCACCGGTATGACGGATATCGAATTCTGGGAAGCGCAGGCCCCGGTACTCGAAAAGGCCATGGCCAGTGGGAAATACCCGGTATTGGCGGAAATGTCCGAGGACACCTTCGATCCGAACTTCGACCACTTCGGGTGGGGATTGCGACGCCTGCTCGACGGGCTCGAAACCGTCGTCGGAGACGACTGATCAGTCGCGCCACACCTGCCGGGCCACCCTGGCGAAATTGCCGCGGAGTACGGCGGCGCGGTCGGCTTCGGAGAAGCCACGCCGGGCCAACACCTCGTCGAGCGTGGGAATCTCGTTCTCGCCGAACAGATCCTCGGGCGGAGCCCATTGCAGCGGCCCCCAGCGGGTGTAGTCCTCGGAGAAGCTGTCCGGAGAAGCGGCGATTTCGGCATTGAACTGATCGCCATCGAAGGAGTAGTCGGAGCCGATACCGATGTGGTCGATGCCGACCAGGTCGGCACCATGGGCGATGTGCTCGGCCATGGCCTCGATACGGGCGGCGCGGCCCTCGGGTGCATTGTGCCCCAGGAAGATTCCGACACCATTGATGCCGATCACACCACCGGTTTCCGCGCAGGCGCGGGCCTGGTCGTCGGTGATATTGCGTGGATGGGCCCAGCGCGCGGCGAAATTGGAGTGGCTGTAGATCATCGGGACCGAGGTGGTGTCCGCGATATCCAGACCGGAACGCGGCGAGCAGTGCGACCCGTCGGCGAACATGCCGACCTCATTGAGCTTGCGCACCAGATCACGGCCATGGGCGGTGAGGCCGGTGTCGTCGGCGTCGAGGCAGCCGCAGCCGGCGGCATTGGCATGGTTGTAGGTGGGCACCAGCGAGCGCACGCCCAGGTTGTAGAAGAGTTCGACATTGTCGAGATCACCGCCGAGCGGACCGGAATCCTCCAGATCGAAGGCCAGCGCGAGGTGCCCATCGGGCTCGGTATCGGACATCTTCTCTACCAGTCGAAACCTGCCGTCCGCCAGCGCGTCTCGGCGGAACTGGTGCACCAGCGCCAGGGCGTCCGCGGTGGTCTGCGGCGCATACCCGATATTGACCGACAGGTACGTGCCCACCGGGTACCGGGCCAATTCGGTGATGTCGGCGCGCGGCAGCAACGGTAGACAGCAGTGCTGCTCCCACAGCGGGTGCGCCATCGGCGAAATCCTCCTCGGCCCGGCCAGCATCGACCCCGCAATCCTACGGTCCGGTGCGGCTGACCTCACCGTCGCGGCGCTCGCCGCGCCACCGCCGGACAGGCGGCCGTAATACGAGCGAATTCGCGGTCGGCCACAATGGGGGCATGAGCGGTGTCGAGGAGAGCGTGACCGATCCCTACCTGTGGCTGGAGGAAGTCACCAGCGACCGTGCCCTGGATTGGGCGCGCGAACACAATGATGTGGTGGCGGAGCTGTTCGCGTCCTCCGACCGCTTCACCGATCTCGAGTCGCGCATTCTCGAGATGCTCGATACCGATACCCGCATTGCCTACCCGGGTCGGCGCGGCCGCTGGCTCTACAACTTCTGGCGCGACGGCGAACATCCGAAGGGATTGTGGCGACGCACCACCTTCTCCGAATACGCGAAGGACGAGCCGGAGTGGGAGGTGCTGATCGACCTCGACGCACTCGCCGACACCGAGGCGGAGAACTGGGTGTGGGGCGGGGCGGCGGTGCTGCGGCCGGAGCAGTCGCGGGCGCTGATCAGCCTGTCACGCGGTGGCGCGGACGCCAAGGTGGTGCGCGAATTCGATATCGAGACACTGGAATTCATCGCACCGGAGAACGGCGGATTCTATCTGCCGGAGGCCAAGTCGGAAATCCGCTGGATCGATATCGACACCGTCTACGTGGGGACGGATTTCGGGCCGGGTTCGCTGACCGACTCCGGCTACCCGCGAATCGCGAAGCGGTGGCGGCGCGGAACACCGCTTGCCGAGGCGCACACGGTCTTCCAGGGCGAAACCTCCGATGTCGCCGTTTCGGCTGGATACGACCGCACCCCCGGCTATGAACGGCATTTCGTCGGCCGCGCCACCGACTTCTTCAATGAGGAGGTGTATCTGCTGGGGGCGGATGATTCGCTGCGACCACTCGAGGTGCCCTCCGACGCCTCCGAATCCTGGTACAGGGAAACGCTGTTGGTGCGGCTCAAGTCGCCGTGGGAGGTGGGTGGCCGAACCTATTCCGCGGGCGCGCTGCTCGCCATCGAATTCGAGCAATTCCTCGGTGGTGCACGCGATTTCGAGGTCATTTTCGAACCCGACGCGCATACCGCCCTGCACGGGTACGGGTGGACCGAGAACCATCTGCTGCTCATCACCCTCGAGGATGTGCAGACCAAGCTCTACGTCCTCACCCCGGGTCCGGACGGCTGGACTCGCGAACCACTCGCCGATGCCCCGCCGATGGCCACCACCAGCGTCATGAATCTCGATCCGCTCGAGGGCGGTGACGAATTCATGCTCTCCACAAGTGGTTTCACCACCCCCACCACGCTGCTGTCGGGATCGGTCGGCGGGCCCACCGAGCTGCTCAAGAAGGAGCCGGAATTCTTCGATGCGGCCGGGGTGGAGACCGAACAATTCTTCGCCCGCTCCGATGACGGCACCATGGTTCCGTATTTCGTTATCCGCCGCCGTGACCGCGGGGATGCGCCCGGGCCGACCATCATGTCCGGCTACGGCGGATTCGAGGTCTCGCGCACGCCCGCCTACAGCGGCGCCTCGGGTATGGGATGGCTGGAGCGTGGCGGCACCTGGGTCATGACCAATATTCGTGGTGGCGGTGAGTACGGGCCGCAATGGCACACATCCGTACAGAAGGCCAACCGGCACAAGGTGTACGAGGACTTCGCCGCAGTCGCACGGGATCTCGTCGCGCGCGGGATCACCACCCATGCACAGCTGGGTGCGGTGGGTGGCAGCAATGGCGGCCTGCTCATGGGCGTGATGCTCACCCGCTATCCGGAGTTGTTCGGGGCCATCGTGTGTCAGGTGCCGCTCCTGGACATGAAGCGGTACCACCTGCTGCTGGCGGGTGCGTCCTGGGTGGCCGAGTACGGCGATCCGGATAAGCCGCAGGAATGGGAGTACATCAGCGAGTACTCGCCGTACCAGAACACCCGCGCCGACGCCGCCTATCCGCCGATCCTGCTCACCACCTCCACCCGCGACGACCGCGTCCACCCCGGTCACGCCCGAAAGATGGCCGCCCTCTTGGAATCCCAGGGTCACCCCATCTGGTACCACGAGAATATCGAGGGCGGTCACGGTGGTGCGGCGGACAATAAGCAATCCGCCTTCCAGGCCGCGCTGATCTTCGAGTTCTTCACCCAGAAGCTCATCGAGGGGTAGGGGAATCCGACTCTCGGGGGCTCTCAGGGGCGGTCGCGCAGCCACTTTTCGATGCGGTCGACGGTGCTGCGGGAATCCGGGATCCAGCCGTTGTGGCCCAGCGGTTCCGGGTGGTGCCAGGTGGTGATGTCGGCGTTCGGAAGCTTTTCCAGCAGGTGCTGGGCGGATCCCGGCGGGGTGTAGTCGTCACCGGTCATGGTGATCGACAGGACCGGCAGCTTCAGCCGTCCGATCCGTTCCTCGTAATCGATTTCCGCACCGGCGGGTTCGAAGCGGCCGGTGCGGGCCAGGCGCGCCCAGTCGGCGATGAGCGCTTTCGACTGGCGGCCGAAACCACCGGCGGTAATCCGGTGTCCCGGCCAGAATCCCGCGAGATTGGCGGTCAGTGCGGCCGCCGCGGTGCCGAACAGGAATCCGGGCGCGGCCAATCCGGAATACGCACGGTGGTACGGCGTCCCCGACGCCACCAGAATCAGCCCACCGAGCCGACCTCGAATCCGGGCGGCGTACATCACCCCCAACTGCCCGCCCATACTGTGCCCCAGCAGATATGGCGTCGAATCCGGAAACCGCTCCCGCACCACCTCGAACATGGCCGGGAAATCCACCGACACCAGCTCCTGGTACCCATACGTACTGGCGGCACCGGGTTTGGGCCGACTGTCCCCATTCCCCCGCAGCTCCAGAATCGCCGCGTCGAACCCCCGCCCGGCCAGATCCCTCGCGAACCACTCGTAATAGGCCCCCGGTACCCCCAGCCCCGGCGCGATCACCACCACCGGCCGCGGCGCATCCGGCGTAATTCGATGCCGGTGCGCCCCGCCCGCGGCCACCAGCCGCACCGGCACAGTCGTCCCATCCGGCATCTGGATCGGCACAGTCTCCATATTCCCGCACGCTACCGGCCCACCCGCTAATCGCCGGCGTGGTGGGGCCTCAGTCACCGAGCGGCTCGCCCGCGGCACGGAGACGGCGAACTTCGGACCAACTGCTGGCTCGGTAGCCGGGACCGTCTTGGCAGCAGCCGCACCGGGATCGAAAGTCCAGCCCATCGTCCAGGACCGCGGTGAGGGCGCGCCAGGCGGAGGTATCGCGGCGGCGCGGGACGGCGAGGTTGGGGCCCGCATCGCGCATGGGTTCGCTGCATTTCGGGCAGGGGCGTCGGGAATCGCCGGGACCGATGATGGCGCATTTCATCGATACTCGACAGCCGGTGCACACCAGGTGGGTACTGCGGACTACCCCGAACATGTGGGCAACCGTAGCGCCGAGATGCGTTCGCCGCGTGGGGATATCCGTCCATGACAGTCGGAATCCCCACGCCCGCAGCATCAGCGGCCCCCGAATCGGGGGTGGGCGTGGGGATTGAGGGATCAGGCGGTGACCGCACCCATGATGATTCGGCGTAGGACGTGGATGACGTCGTCGAGGGGTGGGCGTGGGTCGGAGCCGCTCCAGGCGTCGACCACGTAGTTGACCGCGCCGATAATGGCGAGGACACGCATTTCGTAGTCCCCGGGCGGGATTTCGCCGTGCATGGCGGCGTCCTCGGCGGCGCTGGCGAGTAGGGCTCCCCAGGCTCGGCGGAGTTCTAGACGGAACTTCTCGACCTTGGGGCCCGCGCCTACCACCTCGACCAGTGCGACCCGGGCCTTGCGGGGGTCGCGGCCGATGGACTCGATGTAGGCACGTACGGCGGCGTCGATAATTTCGATCGCGGTCGCGTCGGAACGCTCGGCGATGGTGGCCGCCACGGCTTCCCGTGATTCCCGGTCGATCTGTTCATAGAGCTCGAGCAGCAGCGATTCGCGCCCGGTGAACTCCTCGTAGAACTGCCGTGAGGAGAGTCCGGCGTCCTTACAGATGGCGCCGACGGAACTATTGGCATATCCGTCGCGCGCGAACACCGTAAGTCCGGACTCCAGAAAACGCGCACGTCGCTGCCGCTGCCGGTCTTCTACGGGCTGCCCGGCGTACATTCTTCCCGCGTTCGTTTCCTGAGACATTGCGCCAGACAATACCGAAGGGGCCGATCCCCTCGTCATGGATCGGCCCCTTCGCTTGTCCCTTCGACTAACCGCGCGATAGCCGAAAGTTGGCTCAGCGAACCAGGACAATGCGACGGACCCATTGGCAGCCGGGAATTGGCAGGGGAACTGCCGGGGTTCGTCACGCGAGCCCGGGGGGTGGCTCGCGCACCGTGTCGCATTGGCCCGAAGATCACTGATCATTAGCCGTTCCCCACGATACCGAGCGCTCCCGCCGAACGGAATACTTTTCGCGGAACTTTCTAGAATTTATTAACGGGTTTAATCGGAGCACCTGCGCGGAGCAGGCAGGACCGCTCCAGCGCAGCTCCCATCCCCCCGAAAACACGGAGGGTCCGATCCTCTCGTCCAGGACCGGACCCTCCGTAACACCCCTCGACTCCCGCGCAGTAGCCGAAAGGTCGCGATTGCCTGACTACTTCGATGAACCGCTCGCCGAGCCGGTTGCCAGCAGCTTCAGAATGGTCTGGACGAGAACGTCCGAAATAATGTCGGTCATGGGTGGTGCTCCGATCGAACCGAGGTGCCAGATCTGTCACTGGCCGTTTGCCCTGGCGACGATACCGAGCCGCCAGCCAGCACGGAAGCCTTTTGCAGGATATTTCTAGGGTTTTTTGCAGACACTGCTAGAACTCCGACTACCTGCCACTTCGCCATCGCGAGAAGGACCGAACCCGCCATCGCATCGACCCGCCACGGCGACCGATTCCGGGTATGCGGACACGCCTTCCCAAAGATCCAGCAACCCAGCGCATTCGACGTCGTCCGGTCACCACGAAAGTGAATTCCATTCGCGCCGCGCAGATTACGAGCACGGTTGCACACCCACTCCCCGCGCGGCTATCCACAGGAGGGGTGTCCACCCCCGATCGGTAACCATCATGTGACTGTCAATTCATCAGCAACTCAGCCATTTTCAGCAGCTCATCAGGCACACTTGTGAGTCAGAATTCACCACTCTGTGGTAGAACTCACCAAGAGTTACGAAGGGTGGATTCGTCATGGAACCAACGGCCGAACAGCGTACGGCACTGGGCATGATCTGCGATACGTTCCTGCCGGGCGACGGGGTCTCGCTGCCGGCGGCGACAGAGCTCGGGGCTGTCGACACGATCTTCCAGATACTGGGCCGCAATCCGCGCGAGGCGGAGCGGAAACAACTGGCAACCCTGCTGGGTCTCTGGGATTCCCGACTGACCGGGCTACTTACCGGCAACGGCTTGCGCCGGTTCTCGACACTGTCGCAGGAGCAACGCGAACAAGCACTACTGCGGCTCGGCGACTCCGGACTCGCGCCCGTGCGCGCCATCTTCCAGGCCCTCAAACAGGCCGCACTGCTGGCCTACAACGTCACCCCGGGCCCGTCCGGCGTCAATCCGCTATGGAAGCAGATCGGCTACCCCGCGCCGACCGGCCCGCTGGGGTCCGCACCACAGCCTGCCCTCACACCGCTGCGCTTCACCGAATCCACCACGCTCACCTGCGATGTGGTCATTGTCGGCTCGGGTGCCGGCGGCGGAGCCGCGGCGGCGGTGCTGGCCGAAGCCGGCCTCGATGTCGTGGTCCTCGAGCGCGGAAACTATTACGACGACCGGGATTTCGGCGCGGGCGAACTGGACGCGCTCACCAAGCTGTACGCACCCGGCCCCGCCGCCTCCGCCGAAGGGCAGATCACCTTGGTCGCCGGTACCTGCCTGGGCGGCGGAACGGTCGTCAACTGGAGCACCTCGCTGCCGACACCCGACAATATCCGCCAGGAATGGGCCGAACTGGGTGTACCGCAATTCGCCGAAGCCGAATTCGACGACGCCCTGAAGGTGGTCGAGCAGCGCATCGGGGTCACCACCGACCGCTCACCGCTCTCGGCGCGCGACAGCGTGCTGGAACGCGGTGCGCAGGCTTTGGGCTGGGATGTGGATACCCTGCCGCGCAATGTCTCCGATGCCTGCGACGCCGATACCGAATGCGGCAAATGCGGCTACGGCTGCCGCCTGGGTGCCAAGCAGTCGGTAACCAAGACCTGGCTCGCCGATGCGGCCGCCAAGAGCGCCCGGCTCGTGATCGATGCCAACGTGCGCAGGATCGACGTGAAAAACGGTCGCGCCGAGGCTGTTTCGGCACTCACCTCCGACGGTGTCGAGATCACGGTGCGGGCACGCGCGGTGGTGGTGGCCGCCGGTGCCATCCAGACGCCCGCACTGCTGCACCGTTCCGGCCTGCGCAACAAGAACATCGGCCGCCACCTGCGCCTACACCCGGCAGCCGCCGTCTTCGGTGTATTCGATGAAGAGATTCGCCCTTGGGAAGGCGGCCTGCAGACTCGAATCAGCCGCCACCACGCCGATCTGGACGGTAGGGGCTACGGCGTCATCTATGAGACCGGACCCATCCATCCGGGCCTGGCGACCGGCTTCATGAGCTGGCGCGGCGCGGCGGGCCACCGCGCCACCATGCTCGACTTCGCGCGCTCGAATTCGATCGGCGTCATTACCCGCGACCGCGATCCGGGCACCGTCGAGATCGACAAGAGCGGTGAGCCGATCGTGAAGTACCGGCTCTCGGATTACGACGCGGCCCACCTGCACACCGGAATCATTGGCGCGGCATCAATTCTCGAAGCCGCGGGTGCCCGACGTATCTTCTCCGGCCATCAGGCGGGCGTGTCCTACGAGCCAGGCGTTCGTGGATCGCACGACGAGTTCGACGCGGCCGCCCGCGCTGCGGGCTACGGCCCGGGCCAGTGTTCGATGGGCGCACTGCACATTATGGGCTCGGCCCGTATGGGCGGCGCCGCGGATATCTCGGCGGTGAACCCGGATGGTGCCACCTGGGATGTCGCGAACATCGTCGTCGCCGATGGCTCCTGTTTCCCGACCGCCCCC
This sequence comes from Nocardia uniformis NBRC 13702, assembly GCF_001613345.1. GTDB lineage: Bacteria > Actinomycetota > Actinomycetes > Mycobacteriales > Mycobacteriaceae > Nocardia > Nocardia uniformis. Next base: position 70,468 of record NZ_BDCE01000107.1, read on the forward strand.
GGCGTCAACCCAATGGTGTCCATCGAGGCGATCGCCTACATGAACGCCAAACGACTGGCGGCGCAGCTGATTTAGCGGGCGTGGTGGGTGCGGACCACAGAGAGCTACCGAAAGTTGGTTCTCAGAGCGCCCGAATCCCATCCATCACCGCGCGCAGAATCCCGATATCGCCGCTGTCCCCCGAGAGTGACGGCGGCGATCGGTAGCTCAGGTAGCCGTCGTCGATCAGATCGCCGATCAGCACCTTGCTCAGTGCCAGCGGCAGCTGCAGGTGCGCCGATACCTCCGCCACGGATTGCGCTGTGCGGCAGAACCGTGCGATGGACTGGTACTCGGGGGCGTTGCGCCGCAAGGCGATACCGGAGTCGGCCACCACCAGCGTGGTCATATCGAGTTCGGCCCGCTGCGCACTGCCTCGCCCGCGGGTCACGGCGTAGAGGCGCACCAGCGGGCCCGCATCCTCTTCGTACCAGTGCTCGCGCGGGTCGTTCATGGCTGTCGCGCACCGTCCGCGGGTGTACGCGGGTCGACCGACAGATGGGTGCCGACGCGTTGTACCGTCTGATTCATCTCATAGGCCACCATGCCCATATCGGCGGTCTCCGATGCCAACAGGGCGAGGCAGGCATTGGCACCGGCCGCGGTGATGAACAGGACCGCGTGATCGAGTTCCACCACCGTCTGGCAGACGCCACCGGCCTTGAAATGGTGACCGGCGCTGCGGGCCAGGCTGTGGAACGCCGATGCCATCGCACCGAACCGCTCGGCATCGTCGCGCGGCAGCCGCGCCGAGGAACCGAGCAGCAGCCCATCGGTGGACAGCAGTACGGCCGATTCCGCGTCGGGCAGCCCGTTGACCAATTCGTCGAGCAGCCAGCCGAGATCGATACGCTGGGAAGTGGTCACTGTCGCTCCTCGGATTCAGTACGCGTCCGACGCCCCTGCCGGGTGCCATTCGCGATCGCGCTCATCAGATTTCGCGCCTCCTCGGCCGATCGAGGGCGCGCCACGACGGCCGGTGGCTCCGAACCGGTCTCCGCGCCGGACCGGCGCTCCCGGCGCGGCAGATTCGGTCGATCACCGCGTCCGGCCGACACCTCCGCGACCGGCGGGTGCGCGACCTCGACCCGATCGACAGTCACAGCCGATATCGCGGCCGGTTCCCAGGCCGATGGGCGCGAAGCGGGCACGCGCGATGGCAGCATCCGGTCGGACTTACCGGCGAAAAGCTCGGCAGGGGACGCAGATTCGACCGGCTCCGGACCGTCGTCCTCCGCCCGCGGTTCGAGCACCTCGATGAGTGCCGATGGAATCAGCACCACCGCCCGCACTCCGCCGTAGACGGACTCCGCCAACCGCACCGAAATACCGTGCCGCACGGCTAGTTTCCCAACAACGAACAGTCCGAGCCGGGCATCGCTGGACAGCGTCGCGACCTTGAAGTCCGGCGGATCGGCCAGCAGGTCATTGCGTTCGGCGAATTCGGTATCCGACATACCGAGCCCCTGATCGGAGATCTCGACGACGACACCGCGACCGACCACCATTCCGGAAACGGTGACCGGCGACTCCGGCGGCGAGAAGGCCGTCGCATTATCGGTCAGCTCGGCCATCAGGTGAATCAGGTCGGCGACGGCATGGCTCGCGATCCGCACCTCCGGCAGTCGTCCGGTGTCAATCCTGGTGTAGTCCAGGCTTTCCGCCACCGCGCCGCGCACCAGATCCAGCAGCGCCACCGGATTGCGCCAGCGTCGACCGGGCTGCTCGCCGCCGAGAATAATCAGGTTCTCGGCATTGCGGCGGGCCCGGGTCGCCAGATGGTCGAGCTGGAAGAACAGGTCGAGCTGTTCGGCGTTCTTCTCCTCGCGCTCGGCCTGGTCGAGCAGCGCGAGCTGCCGGTGCACCACCACCTGACTGCGATGGGCGATATTCAGGAAGACCGCATTGATACCGGTGCGGGTCTTCGCCTCGGCGACCGCCGCCGACACCGCCGCGACATGGGCACGGTTGAAGGCGTCGGCCACATGCCCCAGCTCGTCGGTGCCGAAATCCAGTCGCGCCACCTCCGCCTCGGTGTCGATGCTCTCGCCCTCACCCAGGCGACGCATCAGATCGGGCAGTCGCTGATCAGCCAATTCCAGGGTGTCACTGCGCAATTGACGCATTCGGCCGATGAACCGGTTGGCCAGCACCAACGCCGCGAGGAAAGCCGCCGTCGCGATCAGCAGGACCGCCGCGCCACCGAGCAGGGAGTTGCGCGTGGCCTCCGCACCCTGTTCGCGGGCGATGACGTGCGCATCGGCGCTCTGATCCTCCCAGAGCTTCAGCAGTGCCCCATTGACCTGCCCGGTCGCCTGCTGCCAGGTGGCCAGATCCAGCGGCAACGGATCGGTCTTCGAGGTCGATTGCGAGCGCGTCGAGCTGTCGGTGGTATCGGCGGAGACCGGACCGCGCAGCAGCAGCGCGTCGTGCATGGCGGCGACCTCATGCCACGCCGGGCCGCTGGTGATGGCCTGCAACTGTTCGAGCCGCGTGCCCTTCATCACGGTGGCGGAATAGGCCACCTCACTGCGGAATTCGCCGACCAGGCGATTGAATTCGAGCAACTGGGCCGCAGGCAGTTCACCCACGGTCAATGCCACACCGCCCAGGGTGTCGGCCTGCGAGAGCGCCTCGGCGGCGCGCAGCGGCTCTACGCCGTAACCCAGTTCAATGGCGATCCCGGCATCCGGTGCGACCCGCGCCGCGATCATGGACGCGCCGATAATGGTGCCGATCACCGCTGTGAAGAAGCCGAATACCTGATCCGCCGGCATCTGCTGCGAGTCCACCCCGGCCCGCAGGGTCGGGACCATATCGAACAGCTTGTTGAATCCCTCGATATCGGCGGCCGAACCGTCCGGATTGAGCTCGCGGGCGGCATCACCCTTGGCCATAACCGCGGCCAGGGCCTCATCGGAGCGCTGCCGCGCGGTCACGAGACTCCCGATCGCGTCGACGTCGCCCGCCATTCGCAGGAGCGACAGCCGCCGCTCCTCTTCGAACGCCTGCACCATGAGGATCGCCGGGGCGGTGGTGCTGCTGGCCAGTTCGGCCCACTGCTTCGACTCCCGGGCGGATTTCACCAGATACGCGGCGGCACCGCAGCCGATCGCCAACAGGGTGACACTCGAAATGAGAACGATCACCATCAGGCGGACGCGAACACTGACCCAGCCGCGTAACCCATGTCTGATCGAAAAAGACTTCCCACCAACCGATTCACTCGGATCTCGTCGGCTAACCAACGATGAACTGCCAACTTCCGAACGCACTCGGCCCGCCTAACAACGGCCCCGCTCGCCGGGGCCTCAACTTCTCCAAACACACCGGAGTCATGAGTGGTGCGTCACGTTTTCTCGTCGGAAGAGTAACGGAAACATCGCGTTTCGACTATGGGGACGAATACTTCCCACTGGCTGAACTTGTGAAATGACAAAAGGTCTGATCAATGGGGTAAGTCGACCGCCGCCCCCTCACAGCGCGGCGGTCGACTACCCACCCCCTGTGCGGCAGCTCGCGGCCCCGACAACCACTCTAGGTAGCGTCATGATGCCGTATGAAGCATTCGAATCATCTTGGTTTCAAGCGGTTCTCGACACGACGGCCAATGGCCGGTCCACTCGAGGTGGACCGGCCATCGCCTACTCGTTTCGTTTACCGACTCACCGCGACGGGGCCGGGGCGTAGCCGAGGGGCCTGGTGGTGAAGGTTCCTCGACCCTGGGTTCGGCTGCGCAAACGCGTGGCGTAGCCGAACACTTCGGCCAGCGGCACGGCCGCCGTGACCAGCACGAATCCGGTGCGAGCTACCGAACCGGAAATGCGGCCGCGGCGAGCCGCCAGATCGCCGAGGACCGCGCCGACGAACTCATCGGACACGGTGACAGTGATCTCGGTGACCGGCTCCAGGACCTGCATCACGCTGGCGCGCAGCGCATCTCGCAGGCCGAGCCGGGCCGCCGTACGGAAGGCCAACTCCGATGAATCATTGGAGTGCGTCATACCGTCCGTCAGGGTGATCCGCACGCCCGTCACCGGGTGGCCGCCGAGCGGACCGGTCGCGAGCGCGTCCCGGCAGCCGGCCTCGACCGCGCGAACGAACTCGGCCGGAACGCGACCGCCGACCACCTTGGAACCGAACTCCATACCGGGTGCGCCGGGATCAGCGGCGACCAGCGGTTCCACATCGAAAACAATGTGCGCCCACTGACCACTGCCGCCGTCCTGCTTGGCATGCCGGTAGGTGAAGCCCGAGACGCCACGCAGTACGGTCTCCCGGTACGCCACCTGTGGACGACCGACGGTCACTTCGATTCCGCGTTCCCGCCGGATCTTCTCCACCGCGACCTCCAAATGCAGCTCCCCCAAACCGGATAGCAGCGTCTGCCCCGTCTCGGAATCGGTACGCACGACCAGGGACGAATCCTCATCCACCAGTCGAGCCAGGGCCGCTCCCAAGCGCTCGGAGTCGGCATTGGCCCGTGGTTCCACGGCGACCGAGACCACCGGATCCGCCACAACCGGCGGTTCCAGCAGTACCGGCGCTTCCGGCGCACAGAGCGTCGCACCCACCCGAGCCGACTTCGGACCGACCAGCGCGACAATATCGCCGGCCACCGCCCGGTCCACCTCCTCGTGTCGATCCGCCTGCACCCGCAGAATCCGCGCGACCCGCTCGCGACGCCGAGTTCCGGCATCGAGTACGGTGTCACCCTTACCCAGCGCACCGGAATACAGGCGCACGAAGGTGAGTCGACCGGTCGCGGTCGCATGCACCTTGAAGACCAGGGCGGCAAGCGGTTCCGACGGATCGGCCGCACGCACCGCCGCCGCCTCGCCCACCGGAGGTCGATCCAGCGGCGACGGCAGGTACGCCACCACGGCGTCGAGCAACGGCTCGATACCCCCGGTTGCGGTACGCCGCACCACACAGCACCACGACGATCTCACCCGTGCGGGTCAGCTCGCGCAGTGCGGTCCGCAGCGTGTCGGCGGACAGTTCGGCGTGCTCGCAGAACTCCGTCAGTGCTGCCGAATGCCGCTCGGCGACCGCCTCTTCCAACTGTCGCCGCTGCCGTATCGCCTCGGCCATCAGTTCATCCGGCACCGGTAGATCCGCGGGACCGCCCGCGCCCCAAATGAGCGCACGCATCTCCACCAGATCCACCACACCGGAGAACTCACCTTCCGCACCGATCGGCAGCTGAACGACCAATGGCACGGGGTGCAGCCGCTCCCGAATGCTGGCCACGGCGGCATGGAGATCGGCCCCGGCCCGGTCCATCTTGTTGACGAACGCGATGCGCGGCACCCCGTATCGGTCGGCCCGCTGCCACACCGATTCACTCTGCGGTTCGACTCCGGCCACCGCATCGAAAACCGCTACGGCACCGTCGAGTACCCGCAGCGATCGCTCCACCTCATCGGAGAAGTCCACGTGCCCGGGAGTATCGATAACGGTCAACCGGTGACCGTTCCACTCGCAGCTGACCGCCGCCGCGAAGATCGTGATCCCACGATCGCGCTCCTGCGAATCGAAATCGGTGACGGTCGTGCCATCATGCACCTCACCCCGCTTATGCGTCATACCGGTGAGGTACAGCATCCGCTCGGTCACGGTGGTCTTCCCCGCATCCACATGCGCGAGGATGCCGAGATTGCGGACAACGGCGAGATTTCGTCGAGAAACAGTGCTTCGCACAGTAATTCAGTCCTTCGTGCTGATCCGAACCAGAACAGCGCGATTCCCGGACGGGAACTGCCGATGAGACAGCGGAAACCAATCCATCAGGGTCGTGAGAAGTACGCCCGGGTACTCAGTACCGGCCGCGCAGCCGGCACCGAACCGGCGAAGACACCAGGATCACCTCGAACCGCGAACGGGTAGCGACGGCGCACTGCGCACGCATAATCAGCTCCCTTCTCGGTTCAGTGCCGCTCCGGCACCGGGTTCCTGTGAGACTACGCAGTGCGATAGCCCGGCGAAACCGAATATTGCCTCGGAAACGCAAAATGCCCCCCGACCGAAGTCGGGGGGCATTG
>NZ_BDCE01000108.1 GCF_001613345.1 Nocardia uniformis NBRC 13702
GCAACCATCCCAGCAGAACCAAATCCGCTGTTCGGGCCGAACCATGTGAGCATCAGGCGCTCCTCGTACGACCTCGTTTCCAAGGGGCTTCGCAGATCCGCTCGAGATACTCGAGTTGATCAGCGTCTCGGCCCCTGGTCGGTGTCCGTGTCGCTCTGACCTGGAATAAGTTACGTGTTGGCGAATGCAGTGTCAAATCGGCTGGTCAGAGGCCCAAAACTTAGTTGGCACGTTCGCACGATTGCGACCTGCCCGCACGAACTTTCGAAGAAGTCGCCTAAAACAATGCGACCGGTCCCTTCGAATGCGTCGAAAGCCAATCATCCGAATCGGTTAACCCGCCTTGCTTCCGCACGATCCGTGCGCTGGGACCCACGGAATCCGACCCACCGAATGAATTCCCACACGGCGTCCCGGGCCTCGCATCCCACCGATAACGCCGAAGACCGGCCCACCCGTAGGTGGACCGGTCTTCGGTGAGTGCTGCGAGAACCGGGATGGTTCAGCGCGGACTGCTGATCGGAATCAGAAGTCCATGCCGCCCATGCCGCCGGTCGGATCGCCGCCCGCGGGGGCAGCCTTCTCCGGCTTGTCGGCGACGACGGCCTCGGTGGTGAGGAACAGAGCCGCGATGGAGGCCGCGTTCTGCAGGGCCGAGCGGGTGACCTTGACCGGGTCGGCAACGCCGGCGGCCAGCAGGTCGACGTACTCGCCCGAATCGGCGTTCAGGCCGTGGCCCGCCGGGAGGTTCGAGACCTTCTCGGCGACAACGCCGGGCTCCAGGCCCGCGTTGAAGGCGATCTGCTTCAGCGGCGCGGACAGCGCGACGCGAACGATGTTCGCACCGGTGGCCTCGTCACCCTCGAGCTTCAGCTCGTCGAGAGCCGGAGCCGACTGCACGAGAGCCACGCCGCCACCGGCGACAATGCCCTCTTCGACGGCGGCCTTGGCGTTACGCACGGCATCTTCGATGCGGTGCTTGCGCTCCTTGAGCTCGACCTCGGTCGCGGCACCGGCCTTGATGACCGCAACACCGCCGGCCAGCTTGGCCAGGCGCTCCTGCAGCTTCTCGCGGTCGTAATCCGAATCCGAGTTCTCGATCTCGGTGCGGATCTGCGCAACGCGGCCCTTGATGGCCTCCGCGTCGCCGGCGCCCTCGACGATGGTGGTCTCGTCCTTGGTGATGACGACCTTGCGGGCCTGGCCCAGCAGCTCGATGCCGGCGGTGTCCAGGGACAGGCCGACCTCTTCGCTGATGACCTCGCCACCGGTGAGGATGGCGATATCGGCCAGCATGGCCTTGCGGCGGTCACCGAAGCCCGGCGCCTTGACGGCGATGGACTTGAAGGTGCCACGGATCTTGTTGACCACCAGGGTGGAAAGGGCTTCGCCCTCGACGTCCTCGGCGATGATCAGCAGCGGCTTACCGGCCTGGATAACCTTCTCCAGCAGCGGCAGCAGGTCCTTGACGGTCGAGATCTTCGAGCCGACCAGCAGGATGTACGGATCCTCGAGCGAGGCTTCCTGACGCTCCGGGTCGGTGACGAAGTAGCCCGAGATGTAGCCCTTGTCGAAGCGCATGCCCTCGGTGAGCTCCAGCTGGAGCCCGAAGGTGTTGCTCTCCTCGACGGTGATGACACCTTCCTTGCCGACCTTGTCCATGGCCTCGGCGATGAGCTCGCCGATGGACGAGTCGCCAGCCGAGATACCAGCGGTAGCGGCGATCTGCTCCTTGGTCTCGACCTCCTTGGCGGACTCCAGGAGGCGGGCAGTGACGGCCTCGACGGCCTTCTCGATGCCACGCTTCAGACCCAGCGGGTTGGCGCCGGCCGCGACATTGCGCAGGCCTTCGCGCACCAGCGCCTGGGCGAGCACGGTCGCGGTGGTGGTGCCGTCGCCAGCGACGTCATCGGTCTTCTTGGCAACTTCCTTGACGAGCTCCGCGCCGATCTTCTCGTACGGATCCTCGAGCTCGATTTCCTTTGCGATGGAGACACCATCGTTGGTGATGGTGGGGGCGCCCCACTTCTTCTCCAGCACGACGTTGCGACCCTTGGGGCCCAGCGTCACCTTGACAGCGTCGGCCAGGGCGTTCAGACCCCGTTCGAGACCGCGGCGAGCCTCTTCGTCGTACGCAATTGTCTTGGCCATTGCGTTGAGATCCTCCAGATCAGGGGATTGACACGATCTGGCCAGGCGCGGTGCCCGCGACGGACGACCAGGGTTACCGGCCTCACCGTCCCGACCTAGCACTCACAAGTCGAGAGTGCCAAAGCCATTTCTAGCACTCACCGATGGCGAGTGCAAGGTCGGGGTGGGCGCCCCCAACCACCGCAAAGAGGAGTCCGGGGGACTTGCCCCCGGACTCGGCGAAGGTGCGCACGACGCGAACTATTTGCCCGAGGTGATGGAGGCCAGCAGGGCGGCGATATCCGATTCGACCGATGCCTTGTCCAATCCGAGGCCGGAGAGCAGGCCGGTGCCGTCCTCGAGTTCCAGCAGGGCCAACAGGATGTGCTCGGTGCCGATGTAGTTGTGGCCCATGCGCAGGGCTTGCCGGAACGTGAGTTCGAGCGCCTTGGTGGTCTGCGCGTCGAATGGAATGAGAGCGGGCGGGGCCGCGTCCCCGGCAGCGGGGATATTGGCCTCGGCCACCCGGCGAACCGCGTCGGCGGCAATGCCCTTCGCGGTGATGGCCTGCACCGCAAGACCTTCGGGCTCGCTGAGCAGGCCCAGGATCAGATGCGATGTGTGGATCTCCGCATTGCCGGCCGTGCGGGCCTCCTCCTGCGCGGCCACCACCACATTGCGGGCACGCGGGGTGAACTTGGCGAAACCGGCATTGGGGTCCATGGCCTCGGTCGGAGCTCCCGGGGCCTTGGGGACGAAGCGCTTCTGGGCGGCCTGCTTGGTGACTCCCATGCTGGAACCGATCTCGGTCCAGGAGGCGCCGGAGCGGCGGGCCTGATCCACGAAGTGGCCGATCAGGTGGTCGGCCAGGCCATCGAGGTGATCACCGAGAACCACCGCGTCGGACAGCTGTTCCAGCACATTGTCGGGGCGGGCCTTCTTGATGCCATCGATCAGGTCGTCGAGGCGGAGCGAGTGCGTCATGCGTCAACTATAGGTTGACCATTGAGCATTGGTCAACCATTAGTTGACGATAGTGCCGACGGACTAGCGCCCGATCGCGGTCCGCAGCTTCGACACCACCCGGTCCGGACGCTCGACCTCGACCACCACCCGCGCGTACTTCCCATCGGACAGCTCGATGACCACCGCCTTCTCCGGATTCCGCACATCCCAGAAGGTCCGCTTACCCTTATGGAGGTAGGTCCCCGCCGTGATCACCCGCGGCAGGTAGGTACCTCCGAAGCGAATACCCCTGGGCTTGCGAGCCAGCTCCGGATCGAGCTCCACCCCGCGCACCTCGCTCAGTGGAATCACCACGCGCCGCTTCAATGTCCACAACCGGTGCCAGCCCTGCGGCTCCACAACCAGCGTCCGTCCCTCGGTGCGCACTTCCGCCATGCCACATTCCTCCACTCGACGAAACCGGACCCGGACAATCGGCCCATATCCGATCATTCCCGAATCCGGAGCCGAGTGGCGGTAAGCCGACACGCCCGGATTCCTAGGGGCGAGCAGTCCAGGCCGCGCCGCGGACGACTCCCTCCTTGAACCAGGCTGCGGAGCGACCGGTCAGGACGGTGCCGGTGGGTGTGTCGTCGGCTCGGAGGAATTGGATTACGCCGTCGCGGCGACCGAGGCTCAGGCACTGGATGTAGTAGCGGAAACGCAAGGGATGAGCCGGTTTTCCGTGCAGAGCGTCGGCGATGGCGGCGGCCGCCCGGGTACCGGTGGGCAGCGCGGTGGCGCAGGCCATGCGCAGGTCACGGTCGCCGGGGCCGGGGATTACGGCGGCGTCGCCCGCGGCGTAGATCTCCGGGTGCGATTGCGAGCGCATGGCCGTGTCAACCAGGACGCGACCGCGGTGGTCGACCGCCAGACCGGAGTCGGCAGCCAGCTCCGGGACGGCGAAACCGGTTGTCCACAGCACTGTTTCGGCGTCGACGTGGTCGCCGTCGGCGAGGTCGAGGCCGGTCGGGGTCACCGCTATGACCTTGGTGCCGGAACGGACCCGCACGCCGAGCCGATCCAGGACCGCCGCCACGTGCGCACCCGCCCGATCCGACAGCCAGGCCGCCGGTTCCGCGGAGGTGATCAGCAGCACCGACAGATCCGGTCGGGTCTCAGCCAATTCGGTCGCCACCTCGATACCGGTCGAGCCGCCGCCGACCACCGCGACTCGGCCGGTGAGGGCGGGTACGCGGGCGGTGTCCTCCGGTGTCGCGACCGAATGCGCGTATTCGGCCACGCCGGGGGTGGTGGCGTCCGCGATACTGCCGAGGGCGTAGGCGAGCGAGTCGTAGGCGATCTCCCAGTCACCGTCCAGGGCCACCAGGCGAGCGCGGGTGTCGATGTGGGTGGCGCGGGCCTGGACGAATTCGATGCCCTTGCGCTCCAGCCGCTCCCGCAGGTTCCAGCGCGGTACCGGCTGGCCGACCAGAGCCTGATGCAGGCGTACCCGCTCGACGAATTCCGCTCGCGCGTCGATCACCGTGACCCGCGCGCCGCGCACTTTCGCCGCGCGCCCGGCCGCCGACAATCCCGCGTAACCCGCGCCGAGTACGACAATCCGATGCTGTTCGGTCATTGGAGTGACTCCTTTCGAAGGGCCGATACTCCTCAGACCGGATAGCGATGCCATCCCTGACAGCTCCGAGACGTGTGCTGCGTCACTGTGGCCCGTCGACGATGGCGACCGCCCCCGCGGCGATCAGCGAGATGTCTTGTCGGTGCGGGCGAAATAGTCCAGCTTGTCCGGGTTCAAGATCAATCGGACAGCATGCACCAGGTCACCGGATACATCGAACGCGGCGACCACCAGTACGACGCCGGTGACCCGAACCACCAGGGCGAGAGCACCATTGACCTCTTCGACGGAGAACTCCAGCTCCGAGATATCACGATCGAGCAGGCCGGTGAGGTAGCGGGCCACCCGATTCGCACCCGCGATCGGCCTGCGGGCGGCGGTTACCTTGCCGCCACCGTCCGCCCTGGCCACGATATCGGTGGCGAACATGCGCTCCAGTGCGGTCACATCCCCGGAACGGGCCGCGAACAGGAAGCGGTCCAGCAGTTCTCGCACGCGCTCGGGGGTCGCGTCGAAGCGCGGGCGCTCGTCGCGCACCCGCTGGCCCGCACGCCGATACAGCTGTTGCGAATTGGCCTCGGAAAGCCGCAGCATGTCGGCGATTTCGCGGTGTGTGTAGCCGAAAGCCTCGCGCAGTACGAAAACCGCGCGCTCGGTGGGCGTCAATCGTTCCAGCAGTGCGAGGAAGGCCAGCGACACCGACTCCCGCTGCTGCGCCGATTCCAGCGGTCCGAGTTCACCGTCGCCGGTTCGCACCGGCTCCGGAAGCCACTCCCCCACATAGGTTTCGCGGCGGGCACGCGCCGAATCCAGCCAGCTGCGGCACTGATTGACCAGCACCGTGGTCAACCAGGCTTCGGCGGAGCGGATTTCGGCGCGATCGGCACCGTCCCAGCGCAGGTAGACCTCCTGCACCGCATCCTCGGCCTCACTCGCCGACCCCAACATGCGGTACGCGAGCGCGAACAACCGCCGACGCTGCCGTTCGAATTCCGACAGCCCACCGATGTCCACTGGCCCACCCGTTCTCGCACTACTAGGTCGAGCGGGGACGATACGCCTACGTGACCGCCGAACGCTGTGACCACTCGCACGCCGCCACGGTCCGCGCGCTACCAATGAACGGCCGACCGATCCCTATTGGCGATCGACTGCACCCGACCGCCCAGGCAATTCGGACTGGCATCGACCGCTGGGGTACCCACACCGTCATTTCGGCGTGGGTTTGGCCGGAATCCACTGCGATTGGTTCAGGCATACCGAGTGTGGATCCCGGCCAAAAGCACGCCGGGATGACGAGCGGTCACCGTTCGAGCCGATGATCGCCGAATTACTTCGCGGCGACGCGGATGGCTACGGCGACGGGGGTGTCGGTGTAGGTCTGGGCCAGGCAGGCGAGTTTGGCGGTGCCGAGGGCGACGTTGGGGCTACCTTCCAGCTCTGAGCCCGGGTTGGCGGTCAGGACCTGATCGATCACCTGTTTCTGGGTGTCGTCGGTGAGGTCGCGGAATTCGCCGCAGGTGGTTTGCGCGCCATTGGCCGTGGTCTGCTTCGCCAGGGCCGGGGTGGTCGGCGCGTCAGCGGGCGGCTCCACGACCGTGAACGTGGTTGTGGTGGGCGCGGTGGTGTGCGCCTCGGAGCTACTGGACTGCGTTACCTTGCGCAGCCCGTTCACCTCAGGGGACTCGTCCTGCCCACAGCCGGACAGCCCCAACGCCAGCGCGCCGAACGCGCAGACGATGACCGACATTCGCTTCATACCGTGCTTTCCGAGTGTGTTCTGGGCGCCGGACCTGCCCGGCGCTCGCAGCAGCGTACCGGGTGGGCACGATGCCGGGGAGGCGAGCAGGAAACAGGACGGTCGCTTCAGCACCTTCGCACGTTCGGCAGGGGTGGCTATCGCTCACGCGCGATGGACCGCCACTCCCGCGGGGTCATCCCGTACGCCTGGCGGAATCGGCGTGCGAAATGCGAGGGATCACGAAAACCCCCGAGCGCCGCGATCACCGCGATCGACCGATGACCATTGCGGGGACGGACCAGTTCGGCCCGTACCCGTTCCAGTCGCTGACCGATAATCCACTGCTCCAAACGGAAATCCGCACTGTGACAGAGCTTGTACAGATAGCGCACCGACACGCTGTGGGCGCGGGCGATCGATTCCGGGCCGAGGTCGCAGTCGGTGAGGTTGCGGCGCACATATTCCCGAACCTGGGTCAGGAGGATGTCGGCGGGCACCGCGGTTCCGTCGACGCTGTTCGCGCCGGCGGCCGAGGTCAGCAACGCGCGCACCAATTCTGTACTCGCGCTGCCGAGTTCCCTGGCGGCCGGATCGGAGGTGAGTGTGTCGGCTCGGCGCACGAGCAGTTCGATGTGACTGGACATCAGGTCGTGGAGCGGGCTGGCCAGTAGCCGCAGCGCCGCCGTTCGAATCGTTTCGGCCGGCAGCCCCAACTGCTCCAGCGGCACCAGCACGGCGGAGAATCTCGATAGTTCACGCCAACCGACTTCGTACGGCAGGTTGTAGTCCAGGACGAACAACTCATTCGACCAGACCGCCTCATGAGCACCGAAGCGGTGCCAGGTGGTCCCCGATTCGGCCAATCCCAGCGCAATTACCGGTGACGGTCCGCCGCATACCTGCTTCCCCGTACGAAGGAGCCGGAATCCGGAGCACTCGACGTGATAGATCGTTGCCGCGCCGAGTTCCCACAGGTCGAAACGCGCGTTCAGTTGATCGCCGGCGGTCTCGGGCAGGACGTACTGTGGCGCGGCGGCACGGACCACATGATCGGCCACCATGTCTGCACGCTCATCGGGACGGACCCCGTACGTATCCAGCACAGTCGCCATGACGTCCTCCGGAAGCATCCACGACGGTCACCGCTGCGCGACCACAACCGTGCGCCCTCGGACCGGACTCGTGCGTTCACAGTCGATTCTCGCCGCCGCGGTCCGCCTATGGTGACAAAACCGGCTCTCCTTTGCTGGCTGTTTGGGATACAGGGCTCCCGCCCGCACATCGGGGACGTGATCCAAGGGCGCTCCCGGGGATCACCTGCCGCGCACGCTGTCGATGACGCCAGATGGGCAGCAGGTCATCCCGCCCACCGATAGGCGAGCGGGGCCATCCGCGATTCAGGTGGCCGCGCTGATCAATTCAGGTGACGCTGCCAATCCGCGGGCACCCGGTCACGCGGTCCCGGCACCGTCTGATCCAGCGGATGATGCCGCGGTGCCGCCAATTCCGGACCCTCCCCATAGGTCTCGCTGGTGGCGTAGTTCCAGAACCACTCCTCGCCCGGCTCGTAACTCTGCACGAACTGGTGGCCGGTCTGCTTGAAATGCTTGGTGGCGTGCTGGGACGGGGAGCTGTCGCAACAACCCACGTGGCCGCACTGGGCGCAGCGGCGCAGATGCACCCACCAGCCCTGGGCCGCGTCGCATTCCACACAGCCGGGACCGCTGGGGGCCACCGCGGCGTCGATTCCCTCGATCTGCTTCGACATCACTTTCCTCCCGTATCGGATTGTGCCGCTTCGATTTCCGCGCCCTTCGGCGGATTCAGCGGCAGCCGGACGATGAAGCGGGTATTACCGGGCTCGGATTCCACGCGAATATCGCCACCGTGCTTGTTCACCACAATGCGGAACGAGATGTCCAGACCCAGCCCGGTGCCCTCACCGACCGGTTTGGTGGTGAAGAACGGCTCGAAGATTCGGGTACGGATATCCGGTGGCACACCGGGGCCATCGTCGCCGATTTCCACTACCGCACAGTCGTTCTCGCGATAGGTGCGCACCGTGAGGGTGCCGTGGCTGTTCATCGCGGCAATGGCATTGTCGATCAGGTTCGTCCACACCTGATTCAGTTCCGCCGCGAAGCAGGGCACGGGCGCCAGCCCGCGGTCGTACTCCTTGACCACCTCGATATCGTCACCGATCTTGCGGCCCAACATGACCAGGGTGCTGTCCAATAATTCGTGGATATCCACCACCTGGAAGGGCGCGCGGTCCATCTGCGAATACTGTTTGGCCGCGTTCACCAAAGACGATATGCGGGTGGTGGAGTCGGCGATCTCGTTCATGAGCAGCTCGGTCTCGACCGTGTAGTTGAGCCAGCGGATCGCGCCCTCGAACACACCCTCACAATCGGCGAGCGCGCCGTGCACCCTCTCCAACCAGTCGATATCGAATCCGGCCTGTACAAAGTTGGGCGCGAGGTCCCAGCCGTTCGAAATACCGTGCGCCTGGAGCCAATCGCCGAGTTCGTCCTCACGATCGGCGGCCTCCAGCGACGTGAGCGTCGGAGCCTTGGCGACCTGTGCGGCCGCCTCCTCCTGAAACTGCACCAGCGCCTCGAGGGTATTGGAGTCGAATGTGCCGTGCGCCATCATCTTGAGCTTGTGGCGCATTCCGGCGACGCGCTCACGCAGCGATGAGGTGGCCCGAACCGCCGCTGCCGCAGGGTTGTTCAACTCGTGCGTCAAACCCGCCGACAGCGAACCGAGGGCCAGCAGGCGTTCGCGCTGCCCGAGGATCTCATTGGAATTGCGGTTGCCGAAGAACACGCCCTCCAGCAGGTGCAGCGCCATCGGGAACCACTCCTGCATGACGCGGGCGAAGGTGCCCGCATCCAGGACGAAGAATTTCGACGGACGGGTCACATAGAACGAGCCGGAGTAGTTCTGGTCGACCTTGTCGCCCATATACGCCGTCCACGCGCCGGCGTAGGAACCGTGATGGCTGGTACGCACCAGCTCGATCTCCTCGCCACCGGACAGTTTGGTCAACACCACCTCGCCGTCCATGAGCACGTAGAAGCAGGTGGCGGGATCACCCTCCCGGAATACCGGACCCGGTTCGAAATACTCGACGCGACCCTCGCGGCACAGCAGGGCCAGCTGCTCGTCGTCCAGCTTCTCGAACAGGAACAGATCCCGTAATTCGTTGGGATCGCAAATCACCTGGGCGCCCATCAGGCCTCCTACTGTTTCGCCAGGTAGCGGTGCACGAGCATGACGGCCATGGCACCTTCGCCCACCGCCGACGCCACCCGTTTCGCCGAGTCCGATCGCACATCACCGGCCACGAAGACGCCGGGCACGCTGGTTTCCAGATGGCCGGGCGGCCGGGGCAGCTCCCAGCCCGCCGGACGTTCACCGTCCACCATGAGATCGGGTCCGGCCACCACGTATCCGTCGCTGTCGCGCTGCACCACACCGTCCAGCCACTCGGTTTCCGGTGCGGCACCGATGAACAGGAACAGCCGCTCCGCCTCGACCTTCTCCTCGACACCGGTGTCGTTATCGCGTAGGACGATTCGCTCCAGGTGATCGTCACCGTCGACGGAGACCACCTCGGTGCGGGTGTGCACCTTGATATTCGGGATACGCTCGATCTGCTGAATCAGGTAGTGCGACATGGAATCCACCAGTGACTCCGCCCGCACCAGAATGTGCACATCGCGCGCGTGCCGGGATAGGAAGACTGCCGCCTGGCCCGCCGAATTCGCCCCGCCGACAATGTAGACGTCACGTTCGGAGCAATCGGAGGCCTCGGTCATTGCGGAGCCGTAGTAGACGCCGCGGCCGGTGAAGTCGTCCACGCCGGGGGCCGGGTGGTGCCGGTAGTTGACGCCGGTCGCGATGAGTACCGCGTGCCCCGCGATATGGCCGCCGTCGGCGAACTTCACCACACGCGCGGAACCACAGGGTTCGATGGTCTGCACCTCACGGGCGGTCACCAGCTCGGCGCCGAATTTGACCGCTTGTCGCCGCGCCCGATCGGCCAGTTGCGCGCCGGACAATCCATCCGGGAAGCCCAGGTAGTTCTCGATGCGGGAGCTCTGCCCGGCCTGGCCGCCGGTCGCGGTGCGCTCGACCAGAACGGTGCGCAAGCCCTCCGACGCGCCGTAAACCGCCGCGCCCAAACCGGCGGGGCCGCCGCCGATCACAATGAGGTCGTAGAACTCACCCGATGGGTTGGTATTCAGACCCACGCTGGCAGCCAGTTGCGCGTCGCTCGGCTCCATCAGCGCTTCCCCGGCCGGATTGATGACCACCGGGCACTGGTCCTCGGTGGCTCCCGCCGCCGTCAACAGTCGCGCGCCCTCCGGCTCATCGGCCAGGTACCAGCGATACGGCAGCTGATTGCGCGCCAGGAATTCCCGCACCTCCGAACAGCGTGCCGACCAGCGGTGTCCGACCACCTTGGTTTCGGTCACCGGCCGCCGCTCATCACCGCGCCACGCCTCCAGCAGTGCGTCGATCACCGGGTACAGCTTCTCCTCCGGCGGATCCCAGGGCTTGAGCAGATAGTGATCGAGATCGACCACATTGATCGCCTCGATGGCGGCATTGGTGTCGGCATAGGCGGTCAGCAGTACGCGGCGGGCATGCGGATGCAGGTCCATGGCCTGCTCGAGAAATTCGATGCCATCCATACCGGGCATCCGGTAGTCGGCAATGAGGACCGCGACCGGCTGACCACGCAGCTTCATCTCCCGGAGGGCATCGAGCGCGTCCGCACCGGACTCGGCCCGCAGAATTCGATAGTCCGCCCCGTAGCGGCGGCGCAGGTCGCGGACCACCGCACGTGAGACGCCGGGATCGTCGTCCACGCTGAGAATGGCCGGTTTCACGGCAGCAGGTGAAGTCACCTAACGAGTATGAACGTCGACGTCAAACCGGGCCGACGCGTTCGCCGCGGGCTCAAATCTGATGCTGCTGAACCAGATCGAGCTCGGACGGGGTGAGCAGCCGTTCGAGGCGCTCCTCATTGGGCGGTCGGGACCGCTTGCCGGAGTTCATGGACCGAATCTCATCGGTTTCTGGCGGCGGCAGCAGGGGCACGGTCTCGTTGCCCTGCTTGCGTTGAAGGAGCGAGCGCAGATTCACGGCCGATCACCTCACGTTTCAGTCGAAGCTGGAGGCAGTGTCTTGCTACGTCTATCAGCCATTGTGCGCCGGTTATTACGTGCAGCGCCGCCAGCGCACCGGAATGTGATCTAGTTGATTTTCAGTGTTCGGCCCTCTGTTCGATTGCCGCGGCCACACCGGGCCCAACTAGGATGTGTTCCACCCCTAGTTCCAGCTCCCGGAGGCCTGAGCGTTGCCCAAGAACATCGAAGCCAGCATCGATATCGCCGCGGCGCCGGAAAAGGTCTGGGCGGTCATCTCCGATCTCAAGCGGATGCCGGAATTCAGCCCGCAAACCCTGCGTATGCAGCCCCTCGGGGCCGTTCGCACCGGAACCTGGACCCTCAACTTCAATACCGACGGCAAGGCCTACTGGCCCACCACATCCCGCGTGGTCCGCTTCGAGCCGAATAAGGCCATTGCCTTCCGGGTCCCGATGAACCGCACCGTGTGGAGCTTCATTCTCGAGCCCACCACCGATGGCACCCGGCTCGTACAGCGTCGCGACTGCCCGAACGGCACCACCACCTGGATCTCGCGCAAGGCCATCGATGCCGCCATGGGCGGCGAGAAGCCGTTCGAGGAGAAGCTCGAGCAGGGGATGCGCGAAACCCTCAGCAAGATCAAGGCCGTCGTCGAGAAGTAGGTGGTTACGGCATCGCAGCCGTTTCTACCGGGTTGGACGTCGGCGCGGGCGTAGGTTCGCTGGGTATGCGACGAATGACAACCATCTGTGCCGCAGCCGCCGGTTTCGCGCTGGTGCTGACCGGCTGCGGTAGTTCCGATTCCGACCGCGATCGCAATGTCAGCGTGGTCGGCACCGGGGAGGTACGGGGTGCGCCCGACATCCTCAATGCCGATCTCGGCGCCCAGGTGAACGCTGGCGATGTATCCGCCGCGGTGGACGGCGTGAACGCCAAGGCCAAGGCCATGGCCGATGCCATGGTGAATGCCGGGGTGCAGCGCGAGGATATTCAGACGAGCCAACTATCGGTACAGCCGGAGTACGCGCCGGAGGGCCGCAATATCACCGGCTATCGCGCCACCAATTCGGTCCACGTCGTGGTGCGTGACCTGAGCAAGGCGTCGGCGGTGTTGGACGCCGCGGTCAAGGCCGGGGGCAATGACACTCGCATCAGCAATGTGTCCTTCGATCTGGCGGACAACTCCACCCTGTTGACCGATGCGCGCGCCCGCGCCTTCGAGGACGCGAAATCCCGTGCGCAGGAGTATGCGGACCTGTCCGGACTGAAGCTCGGTGAGGTCGAGACCATTACCGAGAGCAGCAATGGCGGAAACACTCCGATGTATCGCGAATCCGCGCCCACCAGCGATTTCGCCCTGGAACCCGGTCAGCAGACGGTGAGCTTCACGGTGCAGGTCACCTGGAATTTGAAGTAACCGACCGTCATCCCGGCGGTATTCACGCGGCCGGGACGACGGTGCGGCGCTACTTCCAGTTCGGCAGCGTGACCACCTGCGCGGCGTAGGACAGACCCGCGCCGAAGGCGATGAGCAGCGCGGTGCCGCCCGGTTTGGCATCGCCGTTACGCAGCAGGGCCTCCATGGCCAGCGGAATCGAAGCGGCGGAGGTATTTCCGGCCTCCTCGATGTCATTGGCCAGCGCGCAATTCTCCGGCAGTTTCAGGACGCGGGCCATGATCTCGATAATCCGGCCATTGGCCTGGTGCGGGATCATGGCGTCCAGGTCGTCGACGGTGATTCCGGCGCTGTCCACGGCATCGCGGCACACCTTCTCCAGCGAATGCGCGGCCCAGCGGAATACGGCCGTACCCTCCATCGCCAGATACGGGCGCACCGCGTCGGTGCCCTGCTCGTCGATCTCGCGGAAGAACTCCATCCAGTCCTTGTCCTGGCGGATCGCGTGATGCTGGGTGCCGTCCGAACCCCAGACGGTGGGGCCGATATTGGGCTCCTCCGACGGGCCGACCACCACCGCGCCCGCACCGTCGGCGAAGAGGAAGGCGGTGGAGCGATCCTTGGGATTGATGGTGTCGGTGAGCTTCTCGACGCCGATCACCAGCACGTTCCGGGCGGTGCCGCCCTTGACGAGATCCGAGGCCACCGCGAGCGCATGGCAGAAACCGGCGCAGCCGGCCGAGATATCGAACGCGGCGGCGCCGTTGATCCCCAATTCGGTGGCGACCTGCGGCGCGGCGGCCGGGGTGAGGAGCAGCCAGGTCGAGGTAGCGACTATGACGCAATCGATGTGATCGGCGGCTATCTCGGCGGCCTCGATGGCGTCCCTGGCGGCCGCCACGCTCATACTCTTGACGGTTTCGTCCGCGTCGGCGAACCGGCGGGTCTTGATCCCCGAGCGGGTACGGATCCATTCGTCACTCGAATCGATCGGTCCCGCGACCTCGTCATTGGTTACGACCCTTGCTGGGCGATAGACGCCGAGCCCAAGGATCGCGGTGTGCTCTGCCCCTCGGATCGAGGCAAGTCGAGCCGGCATCATCTTCTCCTATGTACTGCGCGTCGAGCTGTCACCTTCATCGGGTCCCCCACGGCCGGCCTGCGACACCGTAGACATGAGGCCCCCTCATATTAATCGGAACAGGCTCGACCGCGAGTGCGTATTCTCACTACTGAGGGGTATTGCAATGTGGGCCACGTCGGTTCACCCCGACTGGTTCACCCGTTTCTCGGATCAAGGGAGAACAGCATGCTCGGCCTCGGGATCATCGGCTGGATCATCATTGGCGGACTCGCCGGATGGATTGCCAGCAAATTCATGGGCACTGACGCCCAACAGGGCATCTTGCTAAATATCGTCGTCGGCGTGGTGGGCGGCCTACTCGGCGGCTGGATTCTCACCCTCTTCGGTGTCGACGTTGAGGGCGCAGGCCTCATCTTCAGCTTCCTCACCTGCCTGGGCGGCGCGACGATCCTGCTGTTCCTGGTGAAGCTGGTGACAGGACGCCGCGCAGGCGTCTGATTCCGCCCCACACGCGTCAGTGACTCGACGTACGGGCACCGGTCGGCCATGCGCCGCGCCGGTGCCCTGTCACGTCACGGCAACTTCTCGGCATCCTTTCGGCATGATCTGCGGTATCGCACCTACAGCCGAGAACACGAGGGAGGCGGCGCATTCCCGTAAGGTGTGAGCGCGGTCCCTGACCGCCCCTATCCACGCATGAAAGAGGAGCTTGTGGCCCGCCGTCCCACCCCGCCCGGCACTCCCGAAACCACCGGACTCGGCCATGTGGCCGATCTGGTTCGCTCCGCGATCCCGCCGCTGCATCCCGCCGGTCTGCCGTTCGTCGCGGCCCCGCTGGCCGTGGCCGCGATCGGATACCGGCGCAAGTGGGTGCGTCGCGCGGGCCTAGCAGCCGCGGCCGCCTGCGCCACCTTCTTCCGGCATCCGCACCGGGTGCCGCCGAACCGGGCCGGAGTGATCGTCTCCGCCGCCGACGGTGAGGTCGCACTGGTCGATACCGCCGTGCCGCCCGCCGAGCTCGGGCTGGGTGATCAGCCGTTGCCGCGCGTGAGCGTCTTCCTGTCCGTACTCGATGTGCATGTGCAGCGGGTTCCGGTCAGCGGTGTGGTCACCGAGATCGCCTATAAGAAGGGGCAGTTCCTCTCCGCCGACCTGCCCGATGCCAGCGAAGCCAATGAGCGCAACAGCATGGTGCTGGAAACCGAGGGCGGACAACGCCTGGTGGTGGTGCAGATCGCGGGACTGCTGGCGCGTCGCATCATCTGTGAGGCCAAGGTCGGCGACAAGCTGGCCATCGGTGACACCTACGGACTCATCCGGTTCGGCTCCCGCGTGGACACCTACTTCCCGATCGGCACCCGCCTGCTCGTCAACCCGGGCCAGCGCACTATCGGCGGGGAAACGGTGCTGGCCGAACTGGATTCATGATGGAGCAGCTTGCGCCTTCTCCCACCGATCATCAGCGCCGAGGTCGCCGCACCGTGCGGTTGCTGCCCAGCATGGTCACCATTCTGGGGCTGTGCTCGGGTCTGTCGGCGGTGAAGTTCGGTATCGAGGGCAAGCTCGGTATCGCGCTGGCGCTGGTCGGCGCGGCCGCCATTTTCGACATGCTGGACGGTCGGCTGGCCCGCATGCTGGATGCCACCACCAAAATGGGCGCGGAGCTGGATTCGCTGTCCGACGCCATTGCCTTCGGTGTCGCACCCGCCCTGGTGCTGTACGTGACATTCCTGCATACCGACAGTGTCGGCTGGATCCTCGCGCTCATGTTCGCGGTCTGCATGGTGTTGCGGCTGGCCCGCTTCAACACCCTGATGGACGACGACGACAACATCCCCGACTGGCAGCGTGAATATTTCGTCGGCGTGCCCGCCCCGGCCGGAGCGCTGGTCGTGCTGCTGCCGATCGCGCTGTCGGAGCAGTTCGGCGACGGCTGGTGGGTGAGCTTCCCGGCGGTGGCGGTGTGGATCGTATTCACCGGCCTGCTGTGTGTGAGCACGGTGCCCACCCTGGCCGTCAAGTCGGTCTCGGTGGCCCCGCGCACCGCGCCCATTCTGCTGGTCCTGGTGGCGCTGGCCGCCGCACTGCTGGTCACCTACCCGCTGATCCTGATGATGGGATTGGTGGCGCTCTACCTCGGCCACATTCCGTTCGCCATTCGCTCGGCCCGCTGGGTCGCGGCGCGGCCGGAGACCTGGCACCACAAGCCCGCCGAACGGCGGGCCCAGCGCAAGGCCCAGCGGCGGATGCGGCCCATCGGACGGGTGTCGTCGGCGCGGCTGCGGCTGCGGCGGCCAGGAGCCCGGCAGCCGTATCGCGAAGACGCCAACCACTGAGATCACCCCACTCGGAGAAGCCGCGCGGTTCACGCAACCGCGCGGCTTCGGCCATTTTCGGCGTTCTTCGGGCCTGGTGCGTGGCTCCGCGGGATCCGGGAAACCTCCTGTGATCGGGCCGGGCCGTCCGGCACAGCCGCGGCCCTGACGAATTGCGCTACCGAACCGCCTGGCCCGGCAAGCGCGGAAGTAGCGCGGGAAAGGATGGAAGTAGTGCGGGAATTCGCGGGGCGGTCGCGAAGCGGGGCGGGGCAGGCACAATGGTTTGCGTGCCAGAACTCGCGTTGACCGCTCGTCTCAATATCTCGGCCGCTGATGCGCGGCGGGGGCTGGTGCGGTTGCATCCGGAGGCGCTGGCGGCGCTGGGGTTGCGGGAGTGGGATGGAGTGGCGTTGATGGGGGCGCGGCGAACCGCCGCGGTGGTGGCGGTCGCACCGGCGGGGACACCGACCGGGGTAGTGCTGGTGGATGATGTGACGCTGTCGAATGCGGGGGTGAAGGAGAGCTCGGCGGTGGTGGTCTCACCGGTGACCGTCTATGGGGCCAAACAGATTTCGGTGACGGGGTCGGCGTTGGCGGCGGGGACCATTCCGGAGGCGACGCTGCGACAGGCCTTGCTGGGGAAGGTGGTCACGGTGGGCGATACCGTGTCGTTGCTGCCGCGCGATCTGGGGCCGGGAACGAGCACTTCGGCTGCCAGCCAGGCATTATCGCGCACGTTCGGGATCGCGTGGACGTCGGAATTGCTGACCGTGACCGCCACCGATCCCGCGCCGGGCCCGGTGAGCGTGCAGCCCAATAGCGCGGTGGTGTGGGGCCCCGGGGTGGCGGAGACCGATCGGCCGCTGGCCATTACCGATGAGGCGACGACATCCGGGCGGGTGCCACCGACCATAGCGACGCCGGCGGTACCCCTGGCCGATCTGGCGGGTGTCCAGGCGCAGGCGGCCAAGCTCACCGAATGGCTGAATCTCGCGCTCGACGAACCGGAACTATTGAAAACCCTCGGCGCCCCACCGCATCTCGGCGTTCTGATCTCCGGACCCGCCGGCGTCGGTAAGTCGACGCTGGCGCGGGCGGTGATCTCACCGCGACGGCTGGTGGAATTGGACGGACCCTCGGTCGGTGCGGCCGAGAGCGGCAACCGGTTGCGTGAAGTGGGCATGGCGGTCGCCGAAATCTGTTCCGGCGCAGGGGGTGTGCTGCTCATTACCGATATCGACGCGCTACTACCCGCCGAGGCCGAACCGGTCGCGACCCTTATTCTCGACCAGTTGCGCGCGGCGGTGGCCTCCCCGGCGGTGGCGCTGCTGACCACGACGGCGCACCCATCCCGGGTGGACGCCCGCCTCCGTGCCCCCGACCTGTGCGACCGCGAACTGGCGCTGCCGCTGCCGACCGCCGCCGTGCGCACGGCGCTATTGGAGCAGCTGCTGCGCAAGGTGCCCACAGACAGCCTGAAGCTCGATGAAATCGCTGCCCGCACACCCGGATTCGCTATCGCCGATCTGGCCGCGCTGGTGCGTGAGGCCGCACTGCGAGCAGCATCGCGGGCCAGCCGCGACCACACCGACCCGATACTGCTGCAGGACGATCTGGTCGGGGCGCTGCAGGTGATTCGGCCGCTGTCGCGCTCCGGGACGGAAGAACTCGCCATCGGCAGCCTGAGCCTCGACGATGTCGGCGATATGGTCGAGACGAAACAGGCACTCACCGAGGCGGTGCTGTGGCCGCTGCGCCATCCGGACTCCTTCGCCCGCCTCGGTATCGATCCGCCGCGCGGCGTCCTGCTGTACGGCCCACCGGGCTGCGGTAAGACCTTCCTGGTCCGAGCCCTGGCCGGAACCGGACAGTTGAGTGTGCAGTCGGTGAAGGGCGCCGAACTCATGGACAAGTGGGTCGGCTCCTCGGAACGGGCGGTGCGTGAACTGTTCCAGCGCGCCCGCGATTCCGCCCCCTCGCTCATCTTCCTCGACGAAATCGACGCCCTCGCACCCCGCCGCGGCCAGAGCAGCGATTCGGGCGTCACCGATCGCGTGGTCGCGGCCCTACTCACCGAAATGGATGGGGTGGAGCCGCTGCGCGATGTGGTGGTGGTCGCCGCCACCAACCGCCCGGACCTCATCGATCCGGCGCTGACCCGCCCGGGCCGACTGGAAAAACTCATCTTCGTCCCGCCGCCGGACACCGCCGCCCGCGCCGAAATCCTGCGCACCGCAGCCAAATCCGTACCTCTCGCCCCCGATATCCGGCTCCGGGTACTGGCGGCGGATCTGGACGGCTATTCGGCCGCCGACTGCGCCGCCCTACTCCGCGAGGCGGCGCTGGCCGCCATGCGCCGAGATGTCCACACCGCCGACGTCACCGCCGATGACATAGCGAAGGCGCGGGCAGCGGTACGCCCGTCCCTCGACCCCGTGCAGGTGGAGACGCTGCGGCTGTATGCCGCCCAGCGTGCCAGCGCGGGCTGAGCGGACTCGCGCACCGAGGGTCGGACCCGAGCCCCTCCGCGCGCGGGCGGATCCACGACTGCCGAGCGACGCATCAGAAACCCCGGCGTGTTCTTGCCGGAAGCACTGTTGACCACGTCTCTACCGATCGCAGCTCGCCACCCCGCCATCCCGGCGCGCTTCCTCGCCACCCCATCAGCCCGGCACGCTTCCGCGCCACCCCATCATCGCGGCGTGCTTTCTCGTCGCCCCCGTCATCCCCGCGTGATTTCTCTCGCCCCGTCATCCCGGCGTGCTTTTGGCCGGGATCCACTTCCGATCGAGGGTGGATTCCGGCCAGAAGCGCGCCGGAATGACGAGAGGGTGGGTGACATCGCGCGTTGACGCTCAGTAGTTGCCGCAATAGCTGCTATCCAGCCAAAAGCAGACCAGTCGGTCGCTTATGAATTCGTTCAGCAAACCTCGCACATCAGGCGAGTCGGACTGTTCGGTTGCGTCTACAACGGTAGTTTCAGGCTGGTGAGGGCGTATAAGGTAGCAGCCGAAACGATCACAGCGCTAGTCGCGGCGACGGTTGCCGGACTGTCGCTGGCGATGCCTATCGACTTTGCCTGGACATCTCAAACTTCGGCATTGCAACTCGATCTGCTGGCTTACAGCCTGCCGCGCGCCATTGCGGCCGGAGCGCTGGCCGCATTGATCACGGCGGTACTGCTCACCACGCTCGGCAGCGTTGTCGCCGCGTGGATTACCGCTCTGGGCGGTATGTCGGTGCTGCTGATCAATCACGTCTTCGGGGAGAGCCATCCGTCGAGCGTGTCGCTATCGACGATGAACTTCATCGACTCCCTGGCCGGAGGCGCGGCACTGGGCGCGCTCGGCGCGGCGGTACTGCATCACCGGCTCCCGGCCTACGGCTGGACACTGGGCGTACTCACCAGCGTGTTGATCGGTTCGGTGAATCCACTCCCCCATGTGGGCGGATTTCTGAACGAGACGGTCCCGGCGGCGAACTGGCACCCCACCGATATGCCGCCGATGTGGATGATTCTGGTGACGATGGCGCTACTGACCATCAGCGCGCTGGCCAATCGCAAACGCCGTCCCGTGGACCGACCTTCGATCGAACTCCCCATGACGCCGATCCTGGCGGGTGTGTTGCTGGTGCTGGTCTTCATATTCAGCGCCGAGTGGTTGTCCCGGCACGGGCAGAGTCTCGCCGATATCGGGGTGGCGGTGCTGGCCACCGTCGGCGGCGCGATTATCGCCGCCATGCTGCTGCCGGGTCGCGATGGCGGACTGGTGCTACTCGTGGTGGCGGTGAGCGCGGTCGGCAGCGCCGCCATTGCCGCCTCGGTGCCGGCCTGGACGATTCCACTGCTATTGATCGTGACGGCGCTGGGGTTGCTCGGGGGCAGCCGCAAGCCCGCCCCGACCGCCTGTCTGATCGCCCTCTTGGGATTGGCGGTGTACACCGCGTTCACATCCAATACCGAGAGCTCGCTACTGATCATGATCGGCACCACCGCGCTGGCGTGGATCGCCGGATACGCCCTGGGGTCGGCCACACCGCGCTTTGTGCCGAACCGGGTCCTGGGCACCGTGATGCTCTTTGTCCCGTCGGCGGTACTCGGGTTGCGGGACTTCGTCTCGCGCGGGAACTACGTGCTGCGGGAGAACCGCGATGACCCCCTGGTGTGCACGATAACGCCGCAGGATTCCGCATCCCCGGCGTGGGCGGCATTCGCCATCACCATCGGATGCCTGATCGGCTGGCGGCTATTGCACATCAGCCGCCCGGCCACCGAGCCCACCGGGGCGGCACCGGGCAGCTCCCCTGACTCGGACGCCGATTCCGATACCTAGAAATCAGCCGCGGACAGTAACGACCTGGCGGGATTCGGAAGGTACGGCCGCCGCGAACCAGGTGCGATAGAACAGCGTCACGAAAGCGGCGAAGGACCCGAGCACCAGAGCGCCTGCGATAACCGGGGATTCGGCCATGGTCACCGGCAGGAATCGGTATGCCAGCAGCAGTCCGGCCAGCAGCGCCGCACCGCCCGCGACAAGACGAACGCGGAACCAGCCCCAACCGCGATCGGGAGCGCGCAACACGGATTCGATGGTGAGGCACAGCACCGCACCCGCTACCAGGTCCACGCCGTAGTGGTAGCCGAAACCGAGGGTCGCGGTGAGAGTGGCCGCCAGCCAGAAGGTTCCGCCCCAGCGCAGCCAGCGCGGCGCGGGCGCGCCATTGTTATCGCGGCGCGTATGGACGAAAATGGCCATGGCCCAGGCGGTGTGCATGGAGGGCATGCAATTGCGCGGCGTCGCATTGTCGAATGGCATGGGCGCGGGATTCTGCTCCATGGGCGGCACCAGCTGCGGCCAGTAATTGCCGATCTGCAAACCGTTTCCATCGGGACCGTAGGCGAACATCGGCCCGACCACGGGAAAGAGCACGTACACAACGGGTCCCACCAGGCCGAGCAGCAGGAAGGTCCGCACCAGGTAGTGATCCGGCCACACCCGGTGGGTCACGACACCGCGCAACTGCCAGGCCGCGACCACCATGGCGGCGACGGGCAGTTCGATATAGACCCAGTGCAGCACGGCGTACACCACGGGTCCGAGCGCGTCGACGAGCTGGCCCATGAACCAGGCCGGATCACCCAGCGCGTGGTCGGCGAGCAGCACGTACGGATCGAGCACGGTGGGCCCGGCCAGAATGGTGATGTGCAGCCACACGTCACCGACCTTGGTGGCGAGTGCCAGCAGCGCCCCCAGAGCGGCGGCGTGCAGCGCCGTGGTGAATGGTCGCGTATCCGCGCCGCGCCGGACAGCGGAACGCCATCCCCAGCACGCGCCGATACCGATGGCGGTGAGCACGATGGTCGGGCCGTTGCCCAGGGCGAAATTCCCGTCGACCAGCAATCGGGCGGTCGCGAACACCACGTCGATCCCCACCGCGGCGCCCAGCGCGATACCGCGCCACTTCCAATTCAGGCCGACCAGCGCCAGGGCCAGTCCAGCCCAGGGCACCGATATCGACTTCGGTGTCCCGACGTAGTCACGCCACAGGCTGACCAGCGGGCCTTCGAAGTTCTTGTGGGAGGCCACAATCTGCAGCGTGACCAGCAGTACGGGCACAGCGGCGACGGCGGCGACCACCGCGACCTGCCGTCCGGATACCGATCCACGACCGCGGCGCGCCTGGTCAACCGAATCGCGCGGGTCGTCTACGAGCACGCGGACAATAGTAAACGTCGTATGAACGTGACCCGCGCCCCAGCTGAACGGCTGGTTGGCTCCGGGGATTTCGGCCGCGCGAAATACCGGGACCGGCC
Source organism: Nocardia uniformis NBRC 13702 (assembly GCF_001613345.1). Taxonomy (GTDB): domain Bacteria; phylum Actinomycetota; class Actinomycetes; order Mycobacteriales; family Mycobacteriaceae; genus Nocardia; species Nocardia uniformis. Next base: position 22,234 of record NZ_BDCE01000108.1, read on the forward strand.
GGTCGGGACCCCGCTACTGCTCGAGCTCCTTGACCAACGCATCCACAACCGCGACGAGGTCGCCCTGCGCCGCCGCGGCCACTCGACGCTGCCGCTGATACGACGCGCCGCGCTTCGGAATCTCCGCGACCATCGCCAACTCGTTCTCGCAACCGAGGCTCTTGGCCGTCGGCTCCAGCCGGTTCAGCAGTTCCATCAGGTCATCGGTGACGAGGCGTTCATTGCTCTCGGCGTCGGTGATGACAATGGCGTCCAGACCGTAGCGGGCGGCTCGCCATTTGTTTTCCTGGACGTGCCAGGGCGGGATGGTGGGCAGGGTTTCGCCGGATTCGACTCGGCGGTCCAGGTCCACAATCAGGCAGTGGATCAGCGATACCAGGGCGGATAGTTCGGTCCGGGTGGACATGCCGTCGCAGACGCGGACCTCGATGGTGCCCCATTTGGGGGCCGGGCGGATATCCCAGTGCATACCGCCGAGCTGCTCGAACACGCCGGTTTTCATCTGGTCGTGCGCGTAGGCCTCGAACTGGGTCCAGTTCTCGAATTGGAAGGGCAGTCCGGCGGTGGGTAGCTGCTGGAACATGAGCGAGCGGTTGCTGGCGTATCCGGTGTCCACTCCGGCCCACATGGGGGAGGACGCGGAGAGCGCGAGCAGGTGGGGGTAGGACAGCAGCAGGGTATTGAGGATCGGAAAGACTTTTTCGGGGTGCGAGATTCCGACGTGCACGTGCACACCCCAGATGAGCATCTGCCGCCCCCACCACTGGGTGCGTTCGATGAGTTCGTCGTAGTGGGGAGTGCGGGTGAGCTGCTGGGCCGACCACTGTGCGAAGGGGTGGGTTCCGGCGCAGAACAGGTCGACGCCGAGCGTGTCGGCGGCGCGGCGCACGGTGGTGATGGTCTCGCTGAGCTCGTCGACGACCTCGCTGACGGTGTCGTGCTTACCGCTGACCAGTTCGACGGTATTGCGCAGCAGTTCCTTGGTGATCTGCGGTGTGCCGTCCCAGGCACGCATATCACCGCAGGCGTCGAAAACCGCTGCGGCCTTGCTGGACAGGTCGCGCGTCGTCTTGTCGACGAGCGCGACCTCCCACTCCACGCCGAGCGTGGGCCGGGGGGACGAGTTGAAGGGAACCTTCGAGATACCTGCCCCGCCCATGGCTCTCCTGTTTATCCGATAACGCCGCACGCGACCCGGCTGCCGGCGTCACCGGTCGCCAAGGTGTCGGCGTCGGGTCCGGAGCCGCCGGGGTGGCTGTAGCGGCTGGGGATGTTTCCGAAGTTGTCCGCACCCGCGTGGATCATCAGGGCTTTGCCCTTGATGTCGTCGAGTGAAACCTTGTCGGTGGTCGTGACGAGCTTGGCGTTGCCATCGCCTCGCACCTCGAGGGAGGTGAGGTCACCGCTCATGGGGCGGGCGTTCTGGTCGCCGACCTGCAGGTGCGAACCCGCGGACAGGAAGTCACCGGCCGGGCCGCCGGTCGGCGCGACCGAGTTCGGCTCGCATTTGCCGAACTGGTGGATGTGCATGCCGTGGAAGCCGGGCTTGAGACCGTGCGCCTCGACGGTGATCTCCAGGTGGCCGCCGGTGCTCCGGAAGGTGGCGGTCCCGATGCTGGCGCCGCTGGAGTCCTTCAGCTGGGTGCTGACGGAGTCGGAGGTCGGAGTGGCGTGGCCGCCGTCGTGTCCGGTCTCCGCACCCGCCGGGGCGGGCGAACTCGTGAAGACCGGCGGGTTGATCCCCTTGACGTCGCTCGATTCCTGGCTGCTGGAGCAGGCCGCGAGGCCCAAGGCCGCGACCGCAAGCACCGGGGTCACAGTCCGCCAGGACGGGCGACGAGTTGTGGACGGGGCCATCGGGGAACTCCTTTACGAGTACCGAGTTTACGGGTACAGCGGGGTGGACAGGTTTCGTACCGGACAAGATGATGCCAGAGACATCACGGTGTCCCGTGCAGGGGCCGGGCGGTCGTTCAGTTGCCGGTCACAATGACGATGACTCCGGATGGCGAGTCGGCGATCCCGGGAAAACGTGGTTCGGCCGTGACACCGAGTTCCTCGGCGATGGCAACGGCCGCGGCCTGCTCAGTTGTCGAACTGCCGTAGTACACGGTGGTTTTCGGGACATTGGTGCTGCCATAATTGCCGGTCTCGGCGACATTCCAGCCGCTCGCGGTCAACTCTCCAGCGGTTTGCGCGGCGAGCCCCGCGACCATGCTGTTGTTGAACACCCGCACCGGGACCGTCTTGTCCACCGCGTCGACCGAGGCGGTGGTGGTCGGCGGGACCGTGGTGGTGGGGTCGGGCGGCGTGGTGGCGGTGGGGGTCTCCGGCGGCGTCGAATTCGACTGTGTCGCCACAACACTGGCGGTGGTCGTCGGTGAACTCGGCGCGGCTTCCGGATCCTCGGTGTCCGAACTCGACAGGGCCATCGCACCGATGCCCGCGAACACGATGGCCAAGGCGATCAGCACCATGGCCAGCGCCCGCAACGGCGGGCCGCCGGACGGCGTATTCGGATTGCTCACGGCCCCGAGCCTAATCCCAAGTGCCGTCGGTACGCCGGATCACATGGGTAATGCGCCAGAACGAGGTCGAAAATGCCTGTCACGCCGGGCAGCCGGTACGACCGGAAGACCGGGGCCGTGTCAGGCTTGGAAACCCGGGCCGTGTCATACCTGGAAACCCAGGCGACGGGCCGCGCGGGCCTTCTGTCTACTTGCTCGCAATCGCCGCAGCCGCTTGACCAGCATCGGGTCGGCGGCCAGTGCTTCCGGCTTATCCACCACGGCATTCAGCACCTGGTAGTAGCGGGTGGGCGACAGCGCGAACAACTCCCGAATCGCTTCTTCCTTGACTCCGGCGTACTTCCACCACTGCCGCTCGAACCCGAGGATCTCGAGTTCCCGGCGGGAAAGGCCATGAGCCCCATCCTCGTCGGGCAGCGCGGCGTTCACCGCGATCGCATCGCTCGCGGAAGGACTGTCCTCGCTTGCGGAGATATTCCGTGCCGCTGCGCCGTCCATAGTGCTCCCTCGCCGAGTTGTCACCAGACGAAATTGGTGCTGGTCCGTCGCCGATCATTCAACCACGCGGTACAGACTTGACAGCGCGTACCGTTCGGCGTGTTCGCGACACGAGCGACCGGCGTGGCTGTGTTAATTGCCTCCGCTTCGCTTTGGCGGTTCGTGGCCCTGTTGAACCCCGGTCTTCCCTCCCTCCGCTCCTCCGCAACGCTGCCCCGCTCCACTCGGTCCAGACCGGGGCGGGCCACGAACAGGCCGGTCAGAGGATTGGTGATGGTTCACACAAAGTAGGCTGCTCGCATGGCTATCCTCCCCATCGTGATCGTCGGTGACCCGGTTCTGCATAACCCGACGACACCGGTTACCGGGTCGTTGGAGGAGATCGCGACGCTGATCGCGGACATGTACGACACGATGGACGAAGCCAATGGCGTGGGTTTGGCCGCCAATCAGGTAGGGGTGGGCAAGCGACTGTTCGTCTACGACTGCCCGGACGAACTTCCCGACGGCTCGATGACCCGCCGCCGGGGGTGCGTGATCAACCCGGTGCTGGAGACCTCCGCGATCCCGGAGACCATGCCGGATCCCGAGGATGACGAAGAGGGCTGCCTATCCGTTCCGGGTGAGCAGTTCCCCACCGGCCGCGCCGAGTGGGCCCGGGTAACCGGCATCGATGAGCACGGCGAACCGGTCGATATCGAGGGCAAGGGCTTCTTCGCCCGCATGCTCCAGCACGAGACCGGCCATCTCGACGGCTTCCTGTACACCGATGTGCTGGTCGGCCGCCACGCCCGGGCGGCGAAGAAGGCAATCAAGCGAAGTGGTTGGGGTACACCGGGTTTGACCTGGGTGCCGGGTACCGTGCCGGATCCGTTCGGGCATGATGACTGATCCCGCCGTGCCCAATCCCGCCCTGCCCGATCCCCCCGCACCCGATTCCAGCCCCGATTTCTCCGCACCGCCGATCGGGCGGCGCGTGGTGGTGCGCTACCGACTGCCCGAAGGCTATGCGCAGCCGCTGACCGATGTTATCGGCGAGCTGGTTTCGGCGGATCCGCTCGTGGTGCGCACCGGCGACGGCCAGGTGGTGCAGATCGCCGCCGATCGGGTAGTGGCATGGAAGTCACTGGGCCCCAGGCCTATCCGCACCAAAGAGATCCGCGCGCTGGAGGCGGCGGCCGCTGACGGCTGGCCCGGATTGCAGCGCAGCTGGGTGGACGGCTGGCTGCTGCGCGCCGGTGCGGGTTACACCGGACGCGCCAATTCGGCTGTGCCACTAGGCAGTTCGGGTGAACCGGCAATCGCTTCGGCGGAGACGCTGCGTCGCATCGGCGAGTGGTACGCCGCGCGCGGCCTGCCCGTGCGACTCCAACTGCCGGATCGACTGGCACCGGTGCCGCCGGATTGGCGGACCTGGAGCGAGACCGCGGTACTGGCCGCGGATATCGCGAATATGGCGCTGCCGCAGGGGCCTTCCATGGTGCGGATCGATCCCGAACCGTCCGATGGCTGGCTGGCTGTACATCGCGATCGTGGCGGGGACACCCCTGCTGCGCCCACACCCGACCTGGAGGTGCTGACCGCCATCCGGGAGGGTGAGTTGGGTTTCGCGACACTCGGATTGCCCACCCCCATCGCCATTGCCCGCGGTGCGATCACCACCGCCCCGGACGGTCGGCGCTGGGTCGGACTGACCTGTGTCGCGGTGGCCCGCGAGCATCGTCGGCGCGGGCTGGGTTCACTGGTGTGCGCGGAGCTGGTTCGCTGGGGCCGTACCCGCGGCGCGACCCACACCTACGTCCAGGGGGAGGTCGATAACGAGGCAGCTCTGGCGATGTACCGGGAAATGGGGTTCGTCGACCACCACCGGTACCGGTACGCGGCACCGTGACGCGGTGCGCGGTGAGCTCGGGCCCGTCGGCTCCGGCATCGGCGCGATAGCCGCGCGCACGGTACGTCCGTAAGGATTCGAAGCGGTAAACAAGGGGCTCGGCAGCGGCGACAATGGATGCTGTCGGCGTCGACATTCGATCGAGAGGTTTTTCGTGCGGCTCGCGACCTGGAACGTGAATTCGATTCGCTCCCGTGTGGACCGGGTGCTGTCCTGGTTGGACCGCTCCGACGTGGATGTCCTGGCCATGCAGGAAACCAAGTGCCGCGACGACCAGTTCCCCTTCGAGCGTTTCGAGGAGGCCGGGTACGAGGTCGCGCATGTCGGCCACAGCCAGTGGAACGGCGTCGCCATCGCCTCGCGCATCGGATTGACCGATGTGGAGACCGGCTTCCCGCATCAGCCCGGCTTCGACAAGGACGCCGGTGAGTCGCTGCTGAGCGCCCCCGTGGTGGAGGCCCGCGCCATCGGCGCGACCTGCGGCGGGGTGCGCGTCTGGAGTCTGTACGTACCCAATGGCCGTGCGCTCGCGGACCCGCACTACACCTACAAGCTGGAATGGCTTGCCGCCCTGCGCGATAACGGCACCGACTGGCTGGCACAGGATCCGGCGGCGCAGATCGCCCTGGTGGGTGACTGGAATATCGCCCCCACCGACGACGACGTCTGGTCCCCGGAGTTCTTCGTGGGCAAAACCCATGTCTCCCAGCCGGAACGGGATGCCTTCGCCGCCATGACCGCCGCCGGATACGCGGATGTCATGCGCCCGATCCACCCCGGCCCCGGTATCTACACCTACTGGGACTACACCCAGCTGCGCTTCCCCCGCAAAGAGGGTATGCGTATCGATTTCATCCTCGGCTCCCCCGCCCTGGCGGCGCGGGTCACGGACGCGAATGTGGACCGCGAGGAGCGAAAAGGTAAGGGCGCGAGCGATCACGCCCCGGTAATCACCGACCTCGCGGACTGAGGCCCGCCCGGCCTGCGCGTCGTCCAGCCCCGTCATCCCGGCCCGCCGACGCAGCTCGCGTCGCAGCTCGTCATCCCGGCCCGTCGACGCGGCCCGCCGTCCCGGCTCGTCATCCCGGCGTGCTTTTGGCCGGGATCCACGCCCTTGCCAGCGCCTCAACTCACCACGGTGGATTCCGGCCGAAAGCATCCCGGAATGACAAGATTTGGACGCCCGAGATTGGGCCCACGGGGTCGGGACCCGCGAAATTGGACCCATGTCTTGACAGCGAAAGCTATGGCTATTAGCTTTGTGGCTACAGTGATTAGCTGAAGCAGTTCGACAGGAGTTCGACATGACCGAGTACCTCACCCTCGACGGTGGACGGATCGCCTACGACGTGGCGGGCAGCGGACCCCTGGTGGTGCTGTCGCACGGCATCGGCGATCGGCGTCAGGCTTACCGGCACCTCGCTCCCATCCTCATCGAGGCGGGCTACCGAGTCGCCAACGCCGATATCCGCGGCCACGGCGAATCCTCGATGAACTGGACTTCCCACGATGGGAGCGAAGCGATCTCACGCACCGATATAGCGGGCGACCTACTGGCCCTCATCCGGCATCTGGGCGGCCCGGCGGTCATTATCGGCCACTCGATCTCCGGCGGCGCGGCCACCATTGCCGCGGCCCAGGACCCCGCGGCGGTCAGCGGCGTCATCGAACTCAACCCCTTCACCAAGACGCAGGGGTTCCCCGTGAGCGCACTGTTCACCGTGCCGCGCTACCGCCGGGGTATGTCGCGACTGCTGGGCACGATGATCTTCAAGAGCCAGAGCCTGTGGTTCAAGTACCTGGATGTGGCGTACCCGATCAAGCCCGCCGACTATGACGAGTACATGGCCGATCTGGCGGCGAAGCTGAGCGAGCCCGGCCGGTTCGCCGACTTCATGAAGACGAGCAAGTCGACTCCGGCCGATGCCGAGGCGCACCTGTCCCAGCTCACCTGTCCGGCCCTGATCATTATGGGCACCGAGGATCCCGACTTCGCGGACCCGAAGGCCGAGGGCGATGCCATTGTCGCACTCATGCCCGCCGGGATCGGCGCCGTCACCTTGGTCGAGGGCGCGGGACACTATCCGCACGCCGAAACCCCGGCCCGCATCGCGGAATTGGCGGTGCCCTTCCTGAAGCAGCACGCTCGTGCCTAGGGCCGGGCTCTCCACCACCGAGGTGATCCGGGCGGGGGCGGAGTTAGCCGATGAGGTCGGCTACCCCAACCTCGCCATGGCTCCGCTGGCCCAGAAGCTCGGCGTCCGAACACCTTCGCTGTACAAGCACGTGGCGAGCCTGGCCGAGCTACAGCGCGGTATCGCCGTGCTGGCCATGACCGAACTGGATCGCGCTACCCGTGATGCCATGCACGGGTTTTCGGGTACGGCGGCGCTGGACGCGTTCGCGCGCTCGTTCCGTGATTACGCGATCACCCATCCCGGCCGCTACGCCTCGACCGTCGGGGCCGGATATCACGGCGAGGGCGATCCGATGCTGGAACCCGCTGCGCGCATGGTCGATTCGATCACCGTGGTACTGCGCGGCTACGGCATTCCGGATGCGGAAATGGATCACGCGATGCGCACCATTCGCTCGATGATCCATGGATTCGCCGAGCTACAGCTGTCCGGCGGATTCCAGTGGAGCGGCGATCCGGAGGTCAGCTTCGAGTGGATGCTGCGCTTCATCGACGCGGGCCTGCGCCACCACACCCGCTGAGCCGTCGCCGAACCCAGCCGACGGGCACCGAAACCGGACCAGCGCCACCGATTCTCATTCGGTCGGTCGGGCCTTGATGGCGTCGCGGGATATGAAGACGTCGTAACTGCCCGGTACGGCAATGACCGCATTGCCGTACGCGGCGCGCACGAAGGGTTCGGTGTACCAGCTTTCGGCGCGCATATCGTCGAAGAAGTCGCCGTCGCCGCCATTGAGGAAGATGTGGTTCTGCTTGGTGGCGATACCGTCGAGGCGCTGGCCGTAGAGGCGGGTGACCTTGTATCCGGCGTTGACGCCGAGGGCGTTCACCCACGGTTCCATTTCGACGATATTTGCCTGCAGCACCCACATATCGCCCTCGATGCGGTACTGCAGATGCTGCTCGTCGTACTGCTGGTCACCGAAGAGCGTGAGGTCCACATTCATCAGGTGTTCCTCGCCCGGGACCTTGGTGGCGACGATATGGGCTGCCTTCACTTCGCCGGTGAGTCCGAGGAAGGTCTGCAGCAGCGTCGTGACCCAGAGGATGATCACCGCCACCAGAATGAGTGCGACCGCGCCCATTCCGCGCCCGGCGACCACCCGCCAGCCGAGTCGGCGAGCCTTGAGAACAGCGGTCACCAGCATTGCCAGTGCCAGAACAGCGAGCACAATGAGCAGGACCTGGATCCAGCCGAACGTCACCGGGAAGACCATGCGGTAGTTGTACCCGGAACTACCTGTGCGACACCGCAAGTTATCCACAGTTGTCCACACCGTTGGCGTGTCATGTCGGCGCGTCCTCCACACACCGCGCCGGAGTTCCCCACTCCACTACCGGTATGCGCGGCTTCCACCACCCCGGTATGCGCGGCTTCCATCATCCCGGCACGCTTTTGGCCGGGATCCACACCTGTGAGTGCAGCGAACAATCGCGGTGGATTCCGGCCAAAAGCACGCCGGAATGACGAGGCAGGCGACCGGCACGACGAGTGCGCGAAGCTGGCACAACGAGTGCGCGCCCGGAGTGACGAGTGCGTGCGGCCGGAGCGCGAGGGCCGCAGCGGAAATGACGCGGCCCCGGCGTTGCGATGTCGCAGCGCCGGGGCCTTCGGGTCGCAACGACCTAGAACGCCGCTTCGTCGAGCAGCATGATGTCGTTGTCGATGTTCTCGATAATCGTGCGCACACCGCTCAGCAGCGGCAGCTTGTTCTTCGCGAACCAGGAAGCCACGGCCACCTTGCCGGTGTAGAACGACCTGTCCTTGTCCGAGGCACCGGCCTCGAGCGCGGCGTGGGCGATCTTCGCCTGCTCCAGCAGTCGCCACGCGATAACGAGATCGCCTGTGGCGTACAGGAATCGAACCGAACCTAGGCCGACCTTGTATAGCTCCTGCGGATCCTGCTGCCCCGCCATCAGGTAGCCGGTCAGCGCGGCCGCCATGGCCTGCACATCGGTCAGGGCCGCGCCGAGCAGCTTGCGCTCGTGGTCGAACACGGTGCCCTCGTCGACGAACTTCTGAATGAGTCCGGCGACGTGCGCCAGCGCCACACCCTTATCGCGAATGATCTTGCGGAAGAAGAAGTCCTGCGCCTGGATGGCGGTGGTGCCCTCGTACAGCGAATCGATCTTGGAATCGCGAATGTACTGCTCGATCGGGTAGTCCTGCAGGTAGCCGGAGCCGCCCAGGGTCTGCAGCGATTCGGTCAGGGTCTCGTATCCGCGATCGGAGCCGCAGCCCTTCACGATGGGCAGCAGCAGATCGTTGACCCGCTCCGCCAGCTCGGCGTCCGCACCGAAGTTGGCGGTCGCCACATCGGCGTTCTGGTATGCGGCGCAGTACATGTAGAGCGCGCGCAGCCCCTCCGAGTACGCCTTCTGCAGCGCGAGGCTGCGACGCACATCCGGGTGATGGGTAATGGTGACGCGCGGCGAGGTCTTATCCGCCATCTTGGTCAGATCCGCACCCTGCACGCGCTGCTTGGCGTACTCGAGGGCATTCAGGTAGCCGGTGGACAGCGTGCCGGTGGCCTTGGTGCCCACCATCATTCGCGCGTTCTCGATGACCTTGAACATCTGCGCGATGCCATTGTGGATACCGCCGACCAGGTAGCCCACTGCGGGCTTCTCGCCGCCGAAGGTGATCTCACAGGTGGGCGAGGACTTGATGCCCATCTTGTGTTCGACGCCGGTCACGTACGCGCCGTTGCGATCGCCGATGGCCATGGTCTCGGAATCGAAGTGGAACTTCGGCACGATGAACAGCGACAGACCCTTGGTGCCCGGTCCCGCGCCCTCGGGGCGAGCCAGCACCAGGTGGAAGATGTTGTCGGCGGTATCGCCCACGTCGCCGCCGGAGATGAAGCGCTTGACGCCCTCGACATGCCAGGTGCCGTCGGCCTGCTCGACGGCCTTGGTGCGACCCATGCCGACATCGGAACCGGCATCGGGCTCGGTGAGCACCATGGTGCCGCCCCAGCGGTTCTCCCAGGCGTGCGCGGCCCAGCGCTTCTGCTCATCGGTGCCCTCGGTGTAGATCACCTGGTGCATGAGCGGACCCATATTGAAGAAGCTGGCCGAGTTATTGGCGGCCACCAGCATTTCCTGAATGCCCCAGATGAGCGCGTTGGGGGCCGAGACGCCGCCCATCTCCTCGGGCATGCCGAGACCGGAGTAGCCGGCCTCGTTGACCGCGGCCACGGTCTTCTTCAGCGATTCCGGAACGGTGATATCGAATGTCGCGGGGTGGTACTCCACCGGATTGCGATCGGCGTCGGCGAAGGATGCGGCAATGGGCCCGACCGCGAGGCGTTCCGCCTCGGCGAGCATGGTGCGTGCCGTTTCACCGTCCAGATCGCCGTAGGCGCCGCCATCGAGCAGCGTCCCGATTCCAAGCACTTCGAACAAGTTGAACTCGATATCACGCAGGTTCGCCTTGTAGTGCGACACGGGCCCGGCCTCCTAGCCGTAGATGATCAGTTAACTGGAGGTTGCCGTACGTTTGTCCGGTTACGCAACCGTAGGTGCTTGTGCAACTAGGCGCATATGGCCGGACCCGTGCTCTGCGGGAAGATAGCTTGGTCTATTGAACCTGTTCTAGGGGTTCATCTCATAAGCTCCCGCCAGCGCACGAACCTGGCCCAACACCTGCTCGAACCGCTCCGGATCGGCAATCGGGCGGCGGATGAGATCCAGCGATCGCACCTGCTGAGCCCTGGTTGCCGATGGTTTGCTATTCAGGCTAACCGCATGTTTTGAGAATTCGCGCACAAACAGGTCGAAGAGTTGATCGATCACCGCCGGATCGGTCCCCTCGATCGCCGCCTGTTCCAGGATCAGCTGAGCGTAGGGCACCATCGAGAACAGCTCGCCGAGCGCGAAGAGGAAGTCCACATCCTGCTGCTGCTCGGCGGTCGGGGTCGCGGCGGCCAGCAGCGTCTGCAGGGCCTGCGCCTGCTCCAGGAAGACCGCCACATTCGGGATATGCGAGTACTGCTCGAAGACCGGCCGCCAGTCGGCGAAGCGAATCTTGCCCAGACCCTTGCTCGGGCCTTGACGGAACAGGAATTCGTCGTCGGCGCCGTCGCGGCGGGTGGGTATGGGAGCGTGTGTGGCGCGGGCGAATTCGGCCTTCAGCTTGGGCACGGCCCTGCTCGCCGGCGCGGCCGCACGACGACTCGCCCAGCTCAGCGCGCCGGAGACCGCGCGCACGGCACCCTGCGGTGCGATGGCCGCTCCGGGCAGGTAGCGCAGTGCGGCCAGACCGGCGTCGGCCGGATGGAACATGTAGGCGGGCATGAACTTCAGCGACAGCGCCAGATTCACGTGCACCGTGCCCTCCAGGCGCGGCAACCCGAACATGCCGATCATGGCCATCGGGAAGTACATATCGTTCTCGAAGCCGCGGGCGGCGATGACATCGGCGACGTCCTCGTACAGCCGCTGCCCGTGCCGGGTGACCGACATCTTCTCGATGGCGTTGAACAGCAGGTAGCGGCGATCGTCGTCACCGGCCGAGCGCATGTAGTCGATGGCGCGCTCGCTGTAGAGCTTCATACCGATGAGCCGAGCGTAGGAGTCGGCGAGCAGGGCGCGCACCTGGGGGAATTCGGTCACCCTGTGCCCGAACAGCACTCGGTTCTCGGCATGGGTGCCGGCCTCGTACATGGCGTGCTCGCACGCGCCGACCGCACCGAAGCCGAGATTGAACTTGCCGACATTGACGGTATTCATGGCGGCGTCGAAGGCCTCGCGGCCGGTATGCAGAATGTCTTCGGCGGCAACCGGGTATTTGTCGAGATCGAAAGCGGCGACGTACATCTGAGAGTCGACGACATTCCTGCGCAGCTTGTAGTTCTTGTGCCGGGAGTCGGCGGCGAAGAACAGGTAGCCGGAGTATTCCTCGTCGGTCATCTGCCGCATGAAGTCGGCGGAGTCGATAATCGGCTTGTCGGCGCGTCGGCCGAAGACCGAAACCATCGCCGCCGCATTGCCATTGCCGATGTAGTACTTGCCGCCGGTGGCGGTGAAGCCACCGCGCGCCTTGGGCTCGAGGACCATATCGGTGGAGTAGATATCCGCGCCGTGCGCCTGTTCGGAGAGTCCGAAGGCGAAGATCTCACCGGAGTCCAGCGCCGCCGCGGCCCGCGCCTTGGCCGCCTCGTTGCGGCTCTGCCAGATCGGCCCGAGGCCGAGAATGGTGACCTGCCAGACGTACCAGTACTGCATCCCGTAGAAGCCGAGGATCTTCGACATCATGGCGATACGGGCGGTGTCCCAACGCTTATCGGGATCGCCGGCCGCCTGCGCGGCGGGGGTCAGGAAAATGGCGAAGACCTTCTCGCTCTTCACGAAGTCCAGGAAGTCGGAGTACCAGACCCGATCACGGCTGTCGGCCAGCAGCCGCACCTTGCCCTTCCGCTCGAACCAGTCCACGGTGGCGCGCAGCAGGCGGCGCGATTCCGCGTCGAATTCGGCGAACTCGCAGGTCTTGGGGTTGAACAGGGCTTCGGTCATGGTCGGCTCCTCCGGCCTCGTCCACCGCACCCAGGGCAACGGACGCAGCGTGACGCGGGACTATCCTGACGATTTCATTCGTGAATGTAGCATTATCCTTCACCAACGTAGGAAACGATCTTGTGAATCCCCGTGACCAGCCGTTCACCGCGAGGATCACGCTGCTATCGTCGGTGCCCATGGGTACCGAACCGGCTGTACGAGGGCGACAGCGCGCGCAACATCTCGGTCCCGAACGTCGCCGACCGCAGGTACTCGATACGGCACTCGAGATCGCCGTGGAGAACGGCATCGCGGACGTCACCATCGCCGCCGTAGCCGACCGCATGAAGGTGACCCGCCCGGTCGTGTACGCCTGTTTCACCGACCGCGTCGAACTCATCGAAGCCCTGATCCGCCGCGAAGAGGACTACCTGCTCCGCGGCATTCTGGACGCCCTCCCCCGCCGCCGGGTCGAGGCCGACGAGGCCGTCTTCGTCGAGGGGTTCCGTGCCCTCCTACACACGGTGAACGCCCGCCCGGTCACCTGGCGTCTGTTGTACGGCAATCCCGATCCCGCCGTGGCGGATTCGTTCGGCCGGGGCCGTGAACTCGCCATGGAGCGCTGCACGCGGCGGCTCCGCCCGACCCTGCGCGCGTGGGGCACCGCGGAAGCGGAGCGGAAACTGCCCGCCCTGGTGGAACTCTGGGTCTCCGCCGGGGAGGGGGCCGTGCGCACACTGCTGTCCCGGCACGGTGAATGGAATCCGGATACGTTGGGCGAATTCGTCGGGGCAGCCGTATACCGCGCCCTACGGCACGCCTGAGAAGTGTCGGCGCGACCCGGAAGCGGGTCGCGCCGAACATCATTGGGTCGATCAGCGAGTCAGTGCGTCGATCAGTGCGCGGTCCCCGGAGGCCGCTGCGACTTATGGGTGACCATCGCGACCAACGCGGTCAGCACCGCGCCGACCACACCACCACCCGCGACCTGAGCGAGGATCTGGCCGAAGTCGAGGCCGCCACTGGTTACCGCCTGAATGATGGCACCGGTAATACCGCCGCCCACCGCGCCGACGGCGCTATTGCCCGCCACCCCCAGGCCGTTGCGCGCACCGGCGAGATTACCGCCGATCAGTCCGGCGACAAGTCCCAGAATCCATTCCATAGCTCCAGTCCCTTCTCGGTTACCGCGGTTACGACCTGCGCCCGGTGTTCTCGTCGGTGCCGCTCTCCTGGTCCGCGCCGGTCCGACCATCGGTGAGCGGCGGTATGTCATCGCCCACCAGTGGGGTCAGCCGGGTGGTTTCGCGCTTCGCGTGCCGTCCGCCTCCGGTCCCCACCTCGGGGTTCTGCCACTGCGGTGCATCCACATTCGGCGTATTCGGTCGGCGCACCTCCGTACCGGACATGCCGGGCTTGCGGACCTCCGCATTCGGCATATCGGCGCTGGGGGCCGTCATGCGCGGCGGATTCGACTGCGGCACAGTCGCCTCGGGCGCCTTCGCGTTCGGCGTCTTCGGCTTCGGCACCGACATCGACGGCGCGGTCACCGGACCACGGCGGCGACCACCCAGCATCGCGAGCAGCCCGCCCGCGACCGCGGTGATGGCCAGTCCGATCGGGACGGCCCACCACCGGTTGATTCCGGAACTCGACGCTTCGGGTGCACCGATATTCGGGGAGGGCACCCCGGGCACGTCGATATTGGGATTAGGGACGGCTCCCCCTTCGGCATTCGCCCGGAAGCCGGGCAGCGAGGCCGCCAGGGCGGGCGGCTGGGTGGTCAACCCATTCGTCTCCGACCAGCTGATCTCGGTTCCGCCCGGACCACTGAACTGTCCGGTCTCGATGCCGTTGACGACGGCGGTATCGGTGGTCGGGTAGCCGAAGGGTCCTTCGACACCGCCGCTGGCCGTCCATGCGTCGAGCACCTCACCCCGCATCAGGTGGGCACCGGACTGCGGACTCCAATAGATCGCCGCCCCACCGGGTCTGGCGAAATCATTGAAGCGCCCGGTCCCGTCACCGGCACCGCTCTCATCGTTGCGCGGGAATCCGAGCGCGGCCGGGCCGCCGAGCGACCGGTACTTGTCGAGGATCCCGCCGTGCATCACGTGGGCGCCGGTGTCGGCCGAGTAGAAGATGGTGCCGCCCGCATAGTCGCGTTCGGCGCCATCCGCGATATCGGTGGCCGCTCCGACCGGATTACCGAGCAATGATTCGGAGCCGCCGAACTCGGTGAAGCGCTCATTGATCGCAGTGGTCGCCTCATCGGATGGCGCGGCCGATGCGGCGGGGGCCCCGCATAGGCCGGAGGCGAGTAGGGCAGCGAGTCCGCTCGCGAATGCGAGACGCGAAATTGACATAACCAACTCCTCTGACGGCGATGTCCACGACGAAATGTCAAAGAATTTCAGCGAGAAAAGTCGGAATACGATGGATCGCGCACCCGCTCGGGCACTCGGCCATTCAAGCACGACCAGAGGAAGGTGCAAGGAAACAATTCAGCAACATATTTCTAATTCCATTGTTGGAATTACATCGTTGCAAATATCGCAATCGCGTGGCTACGATGGACGCGGGGCTGGCGGGGCCAGCGCAGTCGGACGGGAGGCCGGAACATGGCGTTCTATCGACAGGTGGGGGCAGTGCCGCCAAAGCGGCACACCCAGCATCGCGATGCCGATGGGAAGCTCTACTACGAGGAGCTGATGGGCGAGGAGGGGTTCTCCGGCGATTCGTCGCTGCTCTATCACCGCGGCCTACCACCGGCCATTGTGGATTCGCAGGTCTGGGAGTTGCCGGATCAGCGAACCTACCCGAATCATCCACTCCAGCACCGGCATCTGCGGTTGCACGAACTGTTCCCGGGCGACGTACCGGCTGCCACCGACGTGGTGACGGGTCGACGACTGCTGCTCGGCAATGCCGATGTGCGGATCTCATATGTGGTGGCGGCGCAGGAATCGCCCTTGTACCGCAATGCGATCGGCGACGAGCTGGTCTACATCGAAGCCGGGGCCGGGCGGGTACAGACGGTCTTCGGTGAGTTGCCGGTGCGGCAGGGCCATCAGGTGCTGCTACCGCGCGCCACCACGCACCGTTGGCTGCCGGAGGGACCGGAACCCTTGCGCGCCTACATTATCGAGGCTTCCGGGCATATCACCCCGCCCAAGCGGTATCTGTCCCGGTTCGGCCAACTGCTCGAGCACGCGCCCTACTGCGAACGCGATCTACACGGGCCGGCCGAACCGCTGCTGGGCGACGGCACCGATGTCGAGGTGCTGGTGAAGCACCGACCGTCCGGCGAGGTCGTCGGCAGCCGAATGGTTTACGCCGCACACCCGTTCGATGTGGTCGGCTGGGACGGCTGCCTGTATCCGTTCGTGTTCGATATCGCCGATTTCGAGCCCATTACCGGTCGTATACACCAGCCACCGCCCGCGCATCAGGCCTTCGAGGGCAGCAATTTCGTGATCTGCAATTTCGTACCGCGCAAGGTCGATTATCACCCGTTGTCTATTCCGGTGCCCTACTACCACTCCAATGTGGACTCCGACGAAATCATGTTCTACTGCGGCGGAAATTACGAGGCACGCAAGGGTTCCGGTATCGGACAGGGTTCGGTGTCGGTACATCCCGGTGGCTACGCGCACGGGCCGCAGCCGGGGGCCTATGAGCGCAGTATCGGCCTGGAGTTCTTCGACGAGTTGGCGGTAATGGTCGACACCTTCCGCCCGCTCGGGCTCGGGGAGGGTGCACTGGCCTGCGAGGATTCCGAGTACGCGTGGACATGGTCGGGTCGTGGTCCGAGGGGGCGGGAATGAGTAGTCGGGTGCGTATCGAGATTCCGGAGGGCTCCGGGTTCGGGCCACAACATTTGCCGTACTGTGTCTTCGCCCCGGCGGGTGGCGAACCCCGTGTCGGGGCCCGGCTGGGCGATTGTGTCGTGGATCTGGCCGTGGCACTGGATGATCCGATGTTCGCGCAGCCCAGCCTCAATGCCTTCATGGCACAGGGCCCGGCCATCTGGCGTGAGGTCCGCGAACGCCTGCAGGCGGCGGCGGACGGCGAATTCCCGGCCGCCGCGGTGCATGCGGTATCGGCGGTTCGGCTGCAACTGCCGGTGCAGGTCGGCGACTACGTGGACTTCTACGCCAGCATCGATCACGCCACCAATGCCGGGCGCATCTTCCGGCCGGATTCCGAACCGCTGCTGCCGAATTGGCGGCATCTACCGGTGGGCTATCACGGTCGCGCCGGAACCGTGGTGGTATCGGGTACCGAGGTGGTGCGCCCCTGCGGACAACGCCGGACCGATTCGGGCACACCGGATTTCGGTCCGAGTCAGCGCCTCGATATCGAGGCGGAGCTGGGTTTCGTCATCGGTGCGAGCACCCCGCTGGGTGATCGGATCGGCACCGAGGAGTTCGCCGACCATGTGTTCGGGGTGGCCCTGGTCAATGATTGGTCGGCCCGCGACCTACAGGCCTGGGAGGCCCAGCCGCTGGGGCCGTTCCTCGGCAAGTCCTTCGCCACCTCGCTGTCGGCGTGGGTGACGCCCCTGGATGCCCTGCGGGAAGCGCGGATTCCACTGCCCGAACAGCAACCACGGCCACTGCCCTATCTGCGGGATCGCGATCCCTGGGGTTTCGATATCGAGCTGCGTATCGAATGGAACGGGCAGGTGGTCTCCACGCCCCCGTATTCGCGTATGTACTGGTCCCCGGCGCAGATGCTGGCCCATATGACGGTGAACGGCGCATCCACCCGTACCGGCGATCTATTCGCGTCCGGCACCATTTCCGGACCCGAACGCGAACAGCGCGGATCGCTGTTGGAATTGAGCTGGGGCGGCACCGAACCGGTGGATGTGGGCACCGCCGAGCACCCGGATAAACGCACCTTCCTGGAGGACGGCGACGAGGTGGTGATCACCGCATCGGCTCCGGCCGCGCACGGTGGCCGCATTACGCTGGGCGAGGTGCGGGGCGCGATCACGCCCGCCCGCGACTGACCGCGACGACCCTCCCGCCGGGCTGTTCGATAGCCGATCGGCATGTCCATGACCATGGTCACTGTCGATCGCTAACCCCGGATGTGGACAGCTACCGTTCCGACGTTGAGGACTTCGGAGGGTAGTGCGTCGATGCTGACCAATCTCGCTCGCTTCGCCATGGCGCGCCCTCGCGCCGTCCTGGTGGCCGCGCTGTTGCTGATGATTATTTGCGGTGGCTTCGGCGCGACCGTGAAATCCCATATGGTCGGCGGCGGCTATCTCACCGATGAGCTCGAGGCCGTCCAGGCCAATGACTTCATCGAGGACAACTTCCCGGGCGGCAACCCGAACCTCATCATCATGATCACCGCCGAGGGCGGGGTGAACAGCCCGGAGGCGCGCGCCGCGGCGCAGCGCATTACCGCCGATCTCAGCGATGACGCCGATGTGACCGGAGTGCGGTCCTACTGGACCACCGTCACCGAGCGCTCCGATCTGGCGACCGCGCTGCGCAGCAAGGACAGTAAGCGCGGACTGATCATGGCCAGCCTGGTCGGCACCGATACCGAGATCCAGAACCGAGCCGCCGTCCTGTCGAAGGATTTGACCGGCGATTACGACGGCGTGCAGGTGCGGCTCGGCGGTATGGCGGGCACCTTCGCCGATATCAACCATCAGGTCGAGAAGGATCTGCTGCTCGCCGAGGCCATCGCCATCCCGATCTCCGGTCTGCTGCTGGTGCTGGTGTTCGGCAGCCTGGTGGCGGCCGCGCTGCCACTGGCCGTGGGGCTGTTCGCGATTGCCGCCACCCTCGGCATTCTGCGGGCCCTGACCACGGTCATGGAGGTGTCGATCTTCGCGCTGAATATGACCAGCGCACTGGGGTTGGCACTGGCGATCGACTACAGCCTGTTCATAGTCAGCCGCTTCCGGGAGGAGAAGGAGCGGGGCCGCGATACCCGTGCCGCCGTCCTGCGCGCGGTGCAGACGGCGGGGCGCACCGTGGTGTTCTCCGGTCTGACAGTCGCGCTGGCACTGGCCGCGCTGGCGGTATTCCCGCAGCCGTTCTTCAAATCCTTCGCCTTCGCCGGCGTGGCCGTGGTGCTCGCGGCGGTGGCGGCGTCGGTGCTGCTGCTCCCGGCGGCGCTGGTGCTGCTCGGCGATCGGGTGAATGCCCTGGATCTCCGGAAACCACTGCGCCGCGTATTCGGTCGCGGCGAGGCGAAACCGGTACGACCGGAGGACAGCGGCTGGTACCGCCTCGTCACCTGGGTGATGCGGCACGCCGCCCCCGTTGCGATTGTCACCACCGCACTGCTGCTGGCACTCGGATCGCCCTTCCTCTCAGCGCAGTTCGGCAGCCCGGATGATCGGGTGATCGGGGACTTCGCCTCCAGCCGCCAGGTCGGTGATGCGCTGCGCGAGGAGTTCAATGCCGATATGGCGTCGAGCGCGGTCGTGGTGCTACCCGAATTCCAGGGCACGACGGCCGATATCGCGGCCTACGCCGTGGCGCTGTCGAAGGTGCCGGATGTTCCGGCGGTGCTCTCCAGTGACGGCGTCTACGTCAATGGCACGAAAATGGCGGCCGGAATTCCGGAGATGGCCGGACCGACCGGGACCTACCTGTCGGTCGGCACCACGCTTCCGCCATCCTCGGTGGCGGGCAAGGAGCAATTGGCCGCGCTGCGCGCGGTACCCGCCCCCGGGGCGGTGCTGTTCGGCGGTGCGACCGCGCTCGACGCCGACACCATGGCGACGGTGGTGGACCGGCTGCCGGTGGCGATAGCACTGATCGCGGTGATCACCCTGATTCTGCTGTTCCTGTTCACCGGCAGTGTGGTGCTGCCGCTCAAGGCCCTGCTGTTGAACCTCTTCTCGGTGACGGCGACCTTCGGCGCGATGATCTGGATCTTCCAGGATGGCCACCTGTCGAGCGTGCTCGGTTTCACCCCGACCGGCACCATCGATCTGTTCATGCCCATCCTCATGTTCTGCCTGGCCTTCGGCGTGTCCATGGACTACGAGGTATTCCTGCTGTCCCGCGTCCGCGAAGAGTGGCTGGCGTCGGATCGCGGCCGCGACGCCAACACTCGTTCCGTGGCCATGGGCGTGGCCCGCACCGGCCGGATCTTCACCGCCGCCGCGAGTTTGATGGCCGTGGTACTGCTCGCGGTCGCGACGTCGGAGGTCGCCGCCATGAAACTGTTCGGCATCGGCCTCGCGCTGGCGGTAATCGCCGACGCCACCGTTATTCGCGGCCTACTCGCCCCGGCCCTGATGCGCCTGATGAGCACCGGCAACTGGTGGGCACCGAAACCGCTTGCGGCGCTGCACAAACGGATCGGCTTGGAAGAGGAGCCGATGGAAGAACCAACCGCTGCGACGAAGTTCGAGAAGGCACCCGCCGTAGGCTGACGGGCGGCCGGAACTACCGCACGTTTCGTCATCGAACCGCCCCCGTCATCGAAGCGCTCCACCGACCGCCCTGTTCGAGTGTGGATTCCGGCCAAAAACATGCCGGAATGACAGGGGTCCATGACGGGGGACGTTACGTGTGGGCTTCTGAGCAGGTGCTTGGCTATCGACTCTCCGCGGCCGCGCGACGGCCGAGTTCGACCACCTTCACGAAATGCATCAGATCGTCGGTCAGCGTCTGCACCGAATCCGGCGCACCGCCGTCGTCGTGATGGTGCAGCCAATCCGCGACCAGTTCGAACATGCCGCCGATGGCGGCCAAACTCACTGCGAGACTTCGCCGTTCATCGGCATCCACCGTCGGCCACTGGGTGTTCAGGAAGGCCCCGGCCCAGCGGCGGTTGCCACGGCGCTGCTTCTCCACGGCGGGCGAGATGCCGCCCGCCTCCCCGAAGGTCACCTTGGCCAGTCGCACATCGTCGGCGATGGCGTGTACGAACGCCGCCACCACGGCGCGTAGCCGCTGTTCCCAGTCGAGGGCGGCGCTCTCCGCGGCGACCTCGGCGACCCGTTGCTGGAACTGAACCGTGATCTGTTCCAGCAGCGCTACATAGCAGGCTTCCTTGCTCTCGAAATGATCGTAGAAGCCCTTGGTGCCGACATAGGCGTGCTGGCAGATCTGCTCGATGGAGGTTCCCGAATAGCTCTGTAGGGCAAACAGTTCGGTGGCCGAGGCGAGCAATTGCCGACGACGCTGCTCGCTGCGCTCATCGGCGTCGAGGCCACGGATACGGCGCCGAACGGGGGTGTGGTCGGGCCGCGCGGCGGATTTGCTGCGGGTCATGGATGGAACCTTAGCTGCGTCTATTTCAAAAAGATGTCTTGTTGACAACAGGATACCGTGTTGTAATCGCTGTCACGTCGATGAGGAAGGGAGCAGACGTGTCTGTGATCAATGGGGATCGCCGTCGACGGGGGTGGCGTCGGTTTACGGCGGCCGCGCTCGCGGCGGCTATGGGGTTCAGCACCGCCGTACTGCTGGGGAGCACCGCGCCCACGGCGACGGCAGCGCCGCAGCCGGTGGATATCGACCCGTTCTATCAAGCGCCCGCCGACTTCGAAGCCGCCGCGCCGGGCGATATCCTGCGCAGCCGTGAGGTGCAGCTGGCGGTACTCACGGTGCTGCCGGTGCGAGTTCGGGCCTGGCAGTTGCTCTATCGCACCACCGACCTGTTCGACAATCCGACGGTCGCGGCCACCACGGTGGCGGTTCCCATGGGGGCCGACACTTCTCGTAGCCGACCACTGGTTTCGCACCAGTTCTTCTACGACAGCGCCGCACCACACTGCGCACCCTCGTTCGTACTGCAGCAGGGCGGCGGGCTGGCCGGGGTCGAGGGCATCCACTCCAATGTCGAATACCTGGAACTGGTGGCCTCCATCAGCCAGGGCTATGCCATCAACGTTCCCGATTACGAAGGCCTGAACGGGCATCTGGCGGTCGCCAAGGAGCCCGGCTACATGGTGCTCGACAGCATTCGGGCCGCCGAACGCTTCGAACCCCTCGGCCTCGATGGCGTGAATACGCCGGTGGCGCTGTGGGGTTACTCCGGTGGCGGTATGGCCAGCGGTTGGGCGGCGGAAATGCAGCCCACCTACGCGCCGGAGCTGAATATCAAGGGCGCGGCCATCGGCGCACCGGTTTCGGATGTGGAGTCGCTGCTGCACGTGAACGGCTCGATGTTCTCCAGCCTCATCGGTATCGGCATCGCCTCACTGAAGAACGCCTACCCCAAGTTCGCGGAGACCACCGAGCGGTACATGACGCCGGAGGGCCTGGCCCTGCTGAACCGCACCAATAGTCAGTGTCTGCCGCGCAATGCGCTGACCATGATGTTCATCGACTATCAGAAATTGCTGACCATTCCGATCAAGGATTTCCTGGCGCTGCCGGAGATCCGCGAGGTGTTCGACGCGACCGTGCTCGGCAAGACCGCGCCGACCATGCCGATCATGCTGTACCAGGGTGTATTCGACGAGGCCGTACCGGTGTACGACAGCAATGATCTGGTCGATCAGTGGTGTGCGGGCGGCACCTCGGTGCTCTACAAGCGCGACCATTTGAGCGAGCATCTGACCCTGCCCACACTCGGCATGGGTGATGCCTTCAACTGGGTGCGCAGCCGCATGGCTCCCGGTGCGGTCGACCCGGTGGGCTGCCGGACCGAGAATCACCTGTCACTGTTCTTCGACATCGACGACATCCTCATGACGAGCGAAATCAATATCAACGCCACCTTCGGTGCGCTGGGCTGGCCCATCGGCCCGCAAGAGCTCGTCCGCCTCCCCGGGACTTCAGCGCACGGCTGAGAGCCGTTGACCGTCGCGGACGCGTGCCGACGGTTGGGAGCCGATCCGATTTTGGACGTCCCCGACGAGTTACCCCCCACCGTCGCGAAATCGGTTGTCACGTACGAAACGGCACACGCGCCTCGACGAACGGGGTGTTCATGCCCCGACCTCATCGGAGAGTCGGGGCATGATTCGCGACGCCTACGCTGGCAAGCGCACCTGATCTATTCCTGAATGGTCCAGACGCCGACCTCTTTGTAGGCCGAGTTGAAGATGCCCGAACCGTCGCCCGCCACGAGGTCGTAGTGCTTCATGTTCCCGCCCCAGTACCGCAGGATGCGGCCCAGCTCATCGGCGAGATCGGGTGATTCCACGCCGCCGGGCAGGGCGTCCAGGTCCACTTCCAGGGTGAATTTCACTTCTCGAAAGTAGCGCGGGCGTCCGGTTTGCGCGGCTATCAGCCGCAGCGAGCCGTCCCGCGTCGCGATTCTCGGCGAACCGGTATGGTCGGCTCCGTCAACTAATCGCATGCCAACGGGGGCTCGCACCAGCGGGCTGAGAGGACGGCTAGCCCATTCCGGGCGTCAGGGCCGTCGACCGTATGAACCTGACCGGGTAATGCCGGCGTAGGGAGGATTCAAATGTCACCTGATCGTGTCGCGCCCAAAAACGGGGCTACCAAGAACGGGTCCGCCAAGAGCAAGGCACCCGTCGACACTGTGACTACCGGACCCATCGAGGGCAGCGTCAAGCACTACGAGCAGGTCGAGGCCGATGGCACGGCCCTGCGGATTCCGGTGCGGCGTATCAATCTCACCAATGGCGATCACTTCGACGTCTACGACACCTCCGGCCCGTACACCGATTCCACCGCGGCCATCGATCTCGAGGCCGGGCTGCCCGCGCTGCGTGGCGAATGGGCCAAGCCCGAGGTGCCGGGCCCGCCGACCCAGCTGGCGTGGGCGCGCGAGGGCATCATCACCAAGGAGATGCGCTATATCGCGGCACGTGAGGGCGTGGACCCGGAGCTCGTGCGCGAGGAGGTCGCCGCGGGTCGCGCGGTGATTCCCGCCAACCACAAGCACCCCGAATGCGAGCCGATGATCATCGGCAAGAAGTTCGCGGTGAAGATCAACGCCAATATCGGCAACTCGGCCGTTTCCTCCTCCATTGCCGAGGAGGTGGAGAAGATGGTGTGGGCCACCCGGTGGGGCGCGGACACCATCATGGACCTGTCCACCGGTAAGAACATTCACGAGACCCGCGAGTGGATTCTGCGCAACTCCCCGGTCCCGGTCGGCACCGTGCCGATCTACCAGGCCCTGGAGAAGGTGAACGGCGATCCCACCCTGCTCACCTGGGAGCTCTACCGCGACACCATTATCGAGCAGGCCGAGCAGGGCGTGGACTACATGACCGTGCACGCGGGCGTGCTGCTGCGCTACATCCCGCTGACCGCCAAGCGTGTCACCGGCATTGTGTCGCGCGGTGGCTCGATCATGGCGGCGTGGTGTCTGGCGCACCACCAGGAATCGTTCCTGTACACGAATTTCCGTGAGCTGTGCGAGATTCTGGCCAAGTACGACATCACCTTCTCCCTGGGTGACGGTCTGCGTCCGGGCTCCATCGCCGATGCCAATGACGAGGCCCAGTTCGCCGAGCTGCGCACCCTGGGTGAGCTGACGAAGATCGCGAAATCCTATGGCGTGCAGGTAATGATCGAGGGCCCGGGCCACGTACCCATGCACAAGATCGTGGAAAACGTTCGGCTGGAAGAGGAGTTGTGCGAGGAGGCCCCGTTCTACACACTGGGCCCGCTCGCCACCGATATCGCGCCCGCCTACGACCACATCACCTCGGCCATCGGCGCGGCCATCATCGCGCAGGCGGGCACCGCCATGCTCTGCTACGTGACGCCCAAGGAACACCTGGGTCTGCCCAACCGCGATGACGTGAAGGTCGGCGTCATTACCTACAAGATCGCCGCGCACGCCGCCGATCTCGCCAAGCAGCACCCACGTGCGCAGGAGCGCGATAACGAACTGTCCAAGGCGCGCTTCGAATTCCGCTGGAAGGACCAGTTCGCGCTCTCGCTCGATCCGGATACCGCGCGGGAGTACCACGACGAAACCCTGCCCGCCGAACCGGCGAAAACCGCGCACTTCTGCTCCATGTGCGGGCCGAAGTTCTGCTCCATGCGTATCTCGGCGGATGTGCGCGAGTACGCGGAGAAGCAGGGGCTCACCGATGTGGCCGCCATCGAGGCGGGCATGGCGGAGAAATCGGAGGAGTTCGCGGCCACCGGCAACCAGGTGTACCTGCCGATCGTCTCCTGACTTGGCACCCATCCCCGTGTTGGTCGTGCACTGTTGAAGGTGGCGACCAACACGGGAGGTGGACAATGACGGCTACACCGCCTGATCCACAAGACAACTCATTCCATCGAACAAGGGCATCCTCCAAGATTGCCCTCCACTTCGAGCGCGCCCAACGGTGGGACGCGGTCGCACACGCGGCGCAGCTACATCGCGCCCAAAAAGTCGGCGCGTGACGGATGATCTCGTCCACTCCGGTGAGTGGCGAGCGCAGATGCGCGCGGCCGATTCAGGCGAGCGCCGAGATCTGCTGCACGCCCCAGCTGTTCCCATCCGGGTCGTCGAAGAATACGAAGCCGACATTGTCGAGCGGATCGGGCATGGGCCTGGGATTCTCGCCCAAGACCTGGATATCGCTGACCGCGACGCCGCGCGCGACCAACTCGGCATGCGCCTGTTTCAGGTCGGGCACCACCAGTTGCAGGCCCTTGATCGAGCCCGGTTCCATCTTGGGCACCGCACCCTCGCCGATCACAATGGAGCAACCGGATCCGGGCGGGGTGAGCTGCACGACCCGTACACCGTCGGCGATCTTCGTGTCGTGGTCGACGGTGAAGCCGAGCTGATTGCTGTAGAAATCCTTGGCGCGGTCCACGTCCGTCACCGGAACGATGACCACTTCGAGAGTCCAGTTCATGGGTCCTCCGTTTCGAGGCGATCCCCCCGTCGAAACGATAGTTCTCGCAAGGGAATCCGCGCTGGATTTCAGCGGCCCGGCTGCCAGCGTCCGGCGAATTCGCCCGGCTCCGGCGCCGGGCCCGGGAGTTTTCCCGAGGCGGCGAGCCCGTCCACCAGCATGGCCAGAATGCGACGGCGCAGCTGTGCGGAGCGGGTTTTGTCGGGCAGGGTGATGGCGGCACAGGCCTCGAGGATCAGGCCGAGGTCGGCGGTGGTGACACCGGCGCGCAGGCGGCCGGATTCGTGGGCGCGACGAATGATCTCGTCGTTCAACTCCCCCGCGCGCTGTACGTCCGGAAACATCGAGGGTTCCGGGGTGAAGGTGCCCGCCAAATGCGTGGTGAGCGAGTGGACATCCGCGTCCACCACCCGTTCCAGGAAGTCCACCAGCGCCTGCCAACCGTCGGAATCCCGCAGCGCCGCTTCGGCTTCGGTGTTGTAGCGGCGTAGCCCCTCGTGGCAGAGGGTGCGCAGCAGCACCTCCTTGCTGGAGTAGCGGCGGTACAGGGCGCTGATGCCGACGCCCGCGCGTTCGGCGACGGCGGCGATGGGGGCGGCGGCATCGGCGAGGAAGACCTCGCGGGCGGCCTCCAGGATGCGTTCATCATTGCGGGCGGCCTGGGCCTTGCGGCCGGGCAGGGCGCGCTGAGCTGGTACTTCAACGGTTTCGGGCATGACTTCACCATAACACTTGAAACGGAATGCTCCGTTCTGTTACGGTTAGAACAGAACGAAACATTCCGTTCCACAGAGGAGCTACAAATGACTCACACCGCCGACGCCATCCGCCCCTTCCGCATCGACGTCCCCCAGGCTCAGCTCGACGACCTGGCCGACCGGCTGCGCCGGGCGCTGTGGCCGAACGAGCTGCCGGGTGTCGGCGACGCGTACGGCGTTTCCGGCGACCGGGTGCGGACCCTGGCCGAGTACTGGTTGGCGGAATTCGACTGGCGGGCACTGGAGGCCAAACTCAATGCCCATCCGCAATTCACCACCGAGATCGATGGCGAGGACATCCACTTCCTGCACATCCGGTCTTCGCGAGAGGATGCGACGCCGGTGATCCTCACGCACGGCTGGCCGGGTTCGGTGCTCGAGTACCTCGATGTCATTGCCCCGCTGACCGAACCCGAATCGGCCGAGGATCCGGCCTTCCACCTGGTCATCCCCTCGCTGCCCGGTTTCGGTTTCTCCGGCCCGACCCGCAGCACCGGGTGGAGCCGGTACCGCACGGCGCAGGCGTGGGTCGAACTGATGAGCCGTCTCGGTTACGAGCAGTACGGCGCGATCGGCAATGACGGCGGCTCGATGGTCTCGCCGGAGATGGGCCGGATCGCGCCGGACAAGGTGATCGGCGTCCATGTCACCCAGCTGTTCTCGTTCCCGTCCGGGGATCCGGCGGAGTTCGAGGGGATGTCCGAGGAGGATATGGCGGCGCTGCAGCACCTGCAGTGGTTCCACGAGAACAAGATGGCGTTCAACACCCTGCACAGCCAGCAGCCGCAGACCCTGGCCTACGCGCTGGCCGATTCGCCGCTGGGGCTACTCGGTTGGAACGCACAGCTTTTCGGTGAGGGCCTCGACGCGGAATTCGTGATCGGCAATGTGGCGATCTACTGGCTGACCGGGACCGCGGGTTCGTCCCTGCGCTTCTACTACGAGGACGCGCACACCGCCGAACACCCGACCGAGCCGACCACGGTGCCGACCGCGCTGGCCATGTTCAAGGGCGATTTCCAGTCGATCCGCCGCTTCGCCGAGCGCGACCACAAGAACATCGTCCGCTGGAACTCCTATGACGCCGGATCCGAGACAGGTGGCCCGAACGACGCGGCCGGACACTACGCCGCACACGAAGCACCCGAGGTGATCGTCACCGACATCCGGGAGTTCTTCGGGCAGCTGCGCTGATCAGCGATAAGAACGCGTAGGGGCCGCGGCGACGACCGCGGCCCCTACGTCTCGGTCCGCGACAGCTGATTTCGCAAGAATCGGGGTAACTCACCGGGTAGGCCCAAATCGGCTCGACTCCAGCCGTCGGCACGCGTGCGAACAGTCGACGGCTCTGAACTGCGCGCTGAAGTCTCGGGGAGGCGGGGGAGCTCAACGGCTCTCAGCCGCGCGCTGAAGTCTCGGCGAGGTGGGGAACCGAGCTCCTGACGTATGTCTGCGAGACGCACGACGATGGTTCCCGGGACTCTCCGTTGATGTACTGAATTCAACAAAGTCACAACGGATTTCAAGGAGCACGACAATGCGAGTAGCTATTTTCGGATCCACCGGCACCCTCGGCCGCCACGTCGTCACCGGGGCGCTCGAACAGGGTCATGAGGTCACCGCTTTCACCCGGTC
The DNA here is from genome assembly GCF_001613345.1 of Nocardia uniformis NBRC 13702. Classification (GTDB taxonomy): domain Bacteria; phylum Actinomycetota; class Actinomycetes; order Mycobacteriales; family Mycobacteriaceae; genus Nocardia; species Nocardia uniformis. The sequence continues at coordinate 50,021 of NZ_BDCE01000108.1, forward strand.
CGCCGCGAATGTCAGCACCACCCATGAGCGACTGCGCGTGGTGGTGGGCGATGTGCTCGATCCGGCCGCGGTCGAGCAGGCGGTCATCGGCCAGGACGCCGTTATCGTCTGCCTCGGTTCCGGCCGCAAGGGCGTGGTGCGCGCCGAGGGCACCCGCACCGTGATGGCGGCCATGGAGCGGACCGGGGTGAAGCGGCTCATCTGCCAGACCACGCTGGGCGCGGGCGACAGCCACGGGAATCTGAACTTCCTGTGGAAGTACATCCTGTTCGGGATGCTGCTGCGCAAGGCCATGGCCGACCACAATGTGCAGGAGGGGTACGTGCGGGCTTCCGATCTGGAGTGGACCATTGTGCGACCCAGTGCCTTCACCGACGGCCCGCGCACGGGTGCGTACAAGCGCGATTTCGGAGTCGGTGCGAAGGGGCTCGAACTGAAGATCTCGCGAGCGGATATCGCGGCGTTCCTGGTGGAACAGCTCGATGACCCGACCTATGTGCGGCGCACCCCGGCGATCTCGAATTGAGCTGACCGGCAATGGGTCCCGGCCTCGCCGCAGCACCTACACCTGCTTCCTGCGCATCCCGTCATTCCGGCGCGCTTTTGGCCGGAATCCACACCGTGAGCTGCGGGCCTCGGGGGTGTGGATCCCGGCCAAAAGCATGCCGGGATGACGAAGAGGGCAGCACGCCGAGGTGACGGGATTCGGGATCGGGACGTAGGGACGGGGATTCCCCTCAGGCGTGTTCGTGGATATCGCCCCAGGCGGGGAACGGGTCGGGGTAGCTCGCCCAGACCTGTTGTCCCGCAGCGAATTCAGCGTCCGTGAGCAGGGCCGCGTCGAGCAACCCGCGTACCTTCTCGCGGTCCAGCTTCACACCGATGAAGACGATCTCCGATCCGGGCACCTCGTTCAGCGCGGACCAGAACGCGGCGGGTTCGAAGGTGAGGTTCGGTCCGGCCTGCGACCAGATGGCGACCATATCGGCGCGGCTGGCGAGCCAGCAGAAACCCTTGCTGCGCAAGAGGCCTCGCAGCTGAGTCAGGGCGTCGTCGAGGCGCTCGGGGTGGAACGGCCGCTCGGCGGTGTAGGTGAGGCTGCGAATACCGTATTCCTCCGTCTCCGGGGTGTGCCCGCCCGCCAATTCCTCATCCCAGCCCGCGGTTTCGGCGGCGAGGTCCGGATTGAACAGACCGGTATCGAGCACTTCCGCCAGATCGACCGAGCCGTTGACCGCACGCAGGATCTTGGCCTGGGGATTGAGGCGGCGAATGGTGGCCTCCACACTGCCGACCGCATTGGCACTCACCAGGTCGGTCTTGGAGATGATCAGCACGTCGGCGAACTCCACCTGATCGACGAGCAGGTCGGAGATGGTGCGCGCATCACCCTCGCCCGCCTGCATTTCCCGATCCTCCAGGGATTGCCCGCGCACCACCTCGGGCAGGAAGGTGGAGGCGTCGACCACGGTCACCATGGTGTCGAGCCGGGCGACATCGCCCAGTTTGAACCCGTCCTCGAATTCCCATTCGAAGGTGGCGGCCACCGGCATGGGTTCGGAGATTCCGGTGGATTCGATCACCAGCTGGTCGAAGCGCCCCTCGCGCGCGAGCTTGCCGACCGATTCGATGAGGTCCTCGCGCAGCGTGCAGCAGATGCAGCCATTGGTGAGCTCGACCAGTTTCTCCTCGGTCCGATCCAGGTGCCCCTGCCCCGCGACCAGCGCGGCATCGATATTCACCTCGCTCATGTCATTGACAATGACCGCCACCCGACGGCCCTCGCGATTGGCCAGGATGTGGTTGAGCAAGGTGGTCTTCCCGGCACCGAGAAAGCCGGAAAGCACGGTTACGGGCAGCGGGGCGATGGGCTGGGCTGAGGTCATATCTTAATGGTAACGGTTTTCATTTGCAGAACTGCGGCGGGGCTCCCGCTCCGGGCCGCACGCCACGTAGGGTCTGGTGCGTGGAACTGCTACCGCTGACTCCGAATGGCAAGACTCCGGTTCGCGTGCTCACCATTGCCGGAACCGACTCCGGCGGCGGCGCGGGAATTCAGGCCGACAGCCGCACCATGGCCATGTGCGGGGTACACGCGTGTGTGGCGGTGGCCGCGGTGACGGTGCAGAACACACTGGGTGTCAGCGGTTTCCACGAGATCCCGGCGCATATCGTGGCCGACCAGGTGCGGACCGTGGTCACCGATATCGGGATCGGGGCGGCCAAGACCGGGATGCTGGCGTCGACGGCGATTATCGAAGCCGTGGCGGGGGTGTGCCGGGAGGTCGGAATCGGGCGCGACGGCGACATCCCACTCGTCGTGGACCCGGTGGCGGCGTCCATGCACGGCGATCCGCTGCTGCACGCCGAGGCCCTGGATGCCGTGCGGTACACGCTGTTTCCGCTGGCCACCGTGGTCACACCCAATCTCGACGAGGTGCGGCTCCTGACCGGCATCGAGGTGATCGATGATCGCACCGCCCGGCAGGCCGCCGAGGCGTTGCACGCGCTCGGGCCGCGCTGGGCGATTGTGAAGGGCGGGCACCTGCGCGGGTCGGCCAATAGCCCCGACCTGCTGTTCGACGGTGAGACCTTCCATGAGATCACCGCCTCGCGCATTCCCACCGGCAATGACCACGGCGGCGGCGACACCATGGCCGCGGCCCTGGCCTGCGCTCTCGCGCACGGATATTCGGTGCCCGATGCCTTCTCCTTCGCCAAGGAGTGGACGCGGCGCTGTCTCGAAGCCGCCTACGACCTGGGTGCCGGCCACGGCCCGGTCTCCCCGCTCTGGCGATTGCACGAGTGAAGCTCGCAGCCCCCATCAAGACCGGTAGACGCCCGCTTCCTCGGAAGCGGGCGTCTACCTCGTTCGCGCGTCTTACGCTGAATTCACCACGAACACAGCACATTCAGGGATGTCGCCATGGCCGATCCCATTCCGCTGAGCCCGCTACCGCTCAGCGACGCACACCGTGAATCCTTCTGGCGTCGAGTCGGCTGGACCCCGAATCTCCCAGCGCGGGAACGCGAAGCGATCGAACAACGCTGGGATGACGAAACCATCGACCTGGCAGAGACTTTCGGCTGGTAGTCCGATCAGACAAGGTGGTTGGCCCGCGCCCATTCCGCGAAGGTGGGACCGGCCAGGTACGCGTGCGCGCCGGGGAGCAGGGTGCCGTCCTCGAACTGCTCACGATCCGGGTTCTCCGGATCGCTGACCTCGACCACGCGAACCCCATTGCCGAGCCGCTCCGCGAGCAGGGCGGCCGCACCGGCCATGGTCTCCGGCTGGGGTCCGGCAACCTCCAGGAACGGGCCGACGGCGATTTCGGCCGGACGCACGGCCAGATCGACCAGCGCCTCGGCAACCGTGCGCGCCGCGACCAACTGGGTGCGCATATTCGGCAGGTAGGCGACGTCGCCCTGGGTACCCCACCCCAGCATGACCTCGACCAGCTCGTGGAACTGCGCGGCCCGCAGAATCTGCGTCGGCAACGGCCCGTCGAGCAGTGCGCGCTCGTGGGCGAGCTTGGCGGCGTTGTAGCCCGCCTCGGATTTGTCGATGCCGACAATGGACACCGCGATCAAGCGCTCGACCCCGGCCGTGCTACCCGCTTCGTGCAGGTTGTGAGCGGAGGCGGTGAAGAACTCCGTGGCGATCCGCTGATCGGCGGACGGGGTGCTCGACGTGTCGATGACCACCTGTACACCGTCGAGGGCCTCGACCAGACCCGCGCCGGTTTCGATATCCACCCCATTGGCGCGGGAGAAGGCGACGACCTCGTGGCCCTGCTCGTTCAGCACCTCCACCACGTGGCGTCCCAGCCGTCCGGTCGCTCCGGCCACCGCGATCTTCATCGACTTGCTCATGATCCCTGCTCCTTCGTCCTTGGTTTCTACAGAGACGACGAGGCAGCCCGCGCGGGTGTGACATCCGCGCGAAAATAATTTCAGCGCGGCGCGTGCAGGGCGCTGTGCAGGGTGTTCGCCCACTGCTGGACGATTTCCTTGCGCCGCAGGGAATCATCGGTGAGCACGTCGGCGAGCCCGAGCCCGCGCGCCAGGTCGAGGGTGGCCTGCACCAGATGGTGGGTCACCGGGTCGGTGTCGTCCACCCCGAGCGCCTCGACGGCCATCCGGTGCGAGATCCGACCGAAGCGCGCCTCCATCGGCACAATTCGTTCGCGCAGCGCCGGATCGGCGGCGGCATGGGTCCACACCTGCAACGCTGCCTTGAACAGCGGCGTGGTGTAGGACTCGACGAGGGAGGCGACCACCGCCTGGGTGCGGCCCGCACCCTCGGCTACCTCGCCCAGGGCGAGCGCCTCGGATTTGGATTGCGCCATCCGAGTTTCGAACATGTACTCCAGCGCGGCGGTGATCAGGTCCTCACGGGTGGGAAAGTGATGCTGGGCCGCACCGCGCGACACCCCGGCGCGTTCGGCGACCACGGCCACCGTGGCGGCCGCCCAGCCGGTTTCGGCGAGGCAGTCGATGGTGGCCTCCAGCAGCCGCTGCCGGGTGGCCCGGCTGCGGTCCTGCTTGGGCTCGTGGGGTGTCGCCATGATCGCTATTCTGCCCAGCTCGGCGGGCGGCGCTGAAAGAAGGCCGTCATGCCCTCGATGACCTCGGGGGTTCCGAAGCAGCCGCCGGAGCGCTTGGCCAGGTCATCGGCCGATCGATCGAATTCGGCGAGGATGTGGGCGGTAGTGAGGCGCTTGCTCTCGGCCAGGCCCTGCGGCGAACCCTGTCGCAGTTCGCCGCGCAGTCGCGAGACCTCCGCGGCAGGGTCGTCGGCGGCCACGGTGATGAGGCCGATGCGCTCGGCTTCGGCGGCGTCGAATTTCTCGCCGGTCTGGAAGTACCGGGCGGCCGACCGCGAGGTCATTCGCGGTAGCAGCGTCAGCGAGATAATGAAGGGGGCGAGTCCGAGTCGCGCCTCGGTGAGCGCGAAACTACTGCCGCGACCGGCGACGACGATATCGCAGGCGGCGACAATCCCCATGCCGCCCGCCCGCACATTGCCGTCGATCTGTGCCACCACGGGTTTCGGAAGTTCCAGAATTCGGCGCAGTACCTGCACCGCCCACCGGGTGCGGATATCGGCGGCGGCCGCCGGATCGGCGTCCAGGGCCTCCTTCAAATCCGCACCGGCACAGAAGGTATTGCCGGTGTGGGTGAGGACCACGCCGCGAACGGCCCGGTCCTCCCCCGCCCGTTCCAGACCCGCCAGCAGCTCCGTCACCATTCGCGACGACAGGGCGTTGCGGTTATGTGGCGAATCCAGTGTGAGCACCGCGAATCCGTCGCGCACGTCGTAGCGCACGTAGGGGGCGGTCTCGGTGGAAGTCGTATCGCTCATCGAATACTCCTGCTGCTGTGGGTCTTTCGCGGATCTTCTCGGCGGCTCAGTACGACCGCGGCAGACCCAGCGAGTGTTGCGCCACGAAATTGAGGATCATTTCGCGGCTGACGGGGGCGACGCGGGCAATGCGCGAGGCGGCGAGCATGCCGCCGAGACCGACATCGGCGGTCAGACCGGCACCACCGTGCGTCTGAATGGCCTGATCGAGGGCCTTGATACTGGCCTCCGCCGCAGCGTATTTCGCCATATTGGCGGCCTCGGCGGCACCGAAGTCGTCACCGGAGTCGTAGAGCACGGCGGCCTTCTGCATCATCAGCTTGGCCAGTTCCAGTTCGATCTTGACCTGTGCGAGGGGATGCGAAATGCCCTGGTGCGCACCGATCGGCGTCTTCCACACCTGCCGTTCCTTGGCGTACTCCACGGCCCGGTCGATGGCGTAGCGGCCCATACCGACCGCCATGGCCGAACCCATGATGCGCTCCGGGTTCAGACCGGCGAACAGCTGCGCGATGGCCGCGTCCTCCTGGCCGACCAGGGCCGTCGCGGGCAGCCGCACATCGTCGAGGAACAGCGTGAACTGGCTGTCCGGCTCGATAATGTCCATTTCCTGGCGGTTCTTCACGAAGCCGGGGGCATCGGTCGGCACGATGAAGAGCGCGGGCTTGAGGTTGCCGGTCTTGGCGTCCTCGGTGCGGGCCACAATGAGCACCGCCTCGGCCTGGTCCACCCCGGAGATGAAGATCTTGCGGCCGTTGAGGATCCAGTCGTCGCCGTCCCGGCGCGCGGTGGTGGTGATCTTGTGCGAGTTGGAGCCCGCATCGGGTTCGGTAATACCGAACACCATCTTGGCGGTGCCGTCACCGATGCGCGGCAGCCAGTTCTGCTTCTGCGCCTCGGTGCCGTACTTGGTGATGATGGTGCCGCAGATGGCGGGCGAGACCACCATGAGCAGCAGACCCGCACCCTGGGCCGACAATTCCTCCAGCACGATCGCGAGTTCGTAGATACCCGCGCCGCCACCGCCGTACTCTTCGGGCAGGTTGACGCCGAGGAAGCCGAGTTCGCCCGCCTCGTCCCACAGTTCCGACAGCGGCTCGTTCTTCATGGCCTTCGGGCGCACGTAGTCGCGGAAGTTGTACTTGGCGGCCAGCTGGGCGACGGCGGCCCGCAGTGCCTTCTGTTCGTCGGTTTCGATGAAACTCATTGCCTACTCCTGGGTTTCGTTGTGCACAACGGCGAGCACAGCGCCTACTTCGACCTGCTGACCGACCGCGACATTCAGTTCGGTGAGGATGCCGTCGGTGGGCGCGGCAATGGTGTGTTCCATCTTCATCGCCTCCAACCACAGAATCGGCTGCCCCTTGCTCACCTGCGCGCCGACCTCGGCCCCGAGGCGAATGACCGAGCCGGGCATGGGCGCGAGCAGTGAGCCCTCCGCCACCTGGTCGGCCGGATCCTCGAAGCGCGGGAGGCGGCGCACAGCCACCGGACCCAGCGGGGAATCGATGGCCACGACATCGCCGTAGCGGGCGACCTCGAAACGGCGCTGCACCGGGCCACGCTCACCGGGGATCCGCAGCACCACGGACTTCGGGGTGGCCTCGATGAGTTCGAGTCCCGGCTGCCCTTCCACCTCGAGACCGGCACGGGTCAGGGTGTAGCGCACCTCGTGCTTGCCACTGACCCGGCTCTCATACGACTTGGACTGCGGTACCGAGGGCAGGTTGCGCCAGCCGCTGGGCAGACCGGGGGCGACCCGCGCACCCGCGCGGTTGGCGGCCGATTCGGCCAACGCCGCCGCCACAATGGACAGCTTCTCGTCGGCCTCGGACACCAGTGGGGTGGACAGCTTGTCCAGGCCGTGGGTGGCGAAGAAGGCGGTATCGGTATCCCCGGCCAGGAAGGCCTCGTGCCGGAGTACCCGCACCAGCAGGTCTCGGTTGGTCACCAGGCCGTGAATCTGGGCCCGCTGTAGGGCCGATGCCAGCAGATGTGCGGCCTCGTCCCGGGTTTCGGCGAAGGAAATGACCTTGGCCAGCATGGGGTCGTAGTGCACGCCGACCACCGAGCCGTCCACTACACCGGTATCCAGGCGTACGCCCGGCTCCGCGAGGACGGTGAATTCCCCGGTGGTGCCGGGGATCTCGATGCGGTGCACGGTGCCGCTCTGCGGCTGCCAGTCGTGCGCCGGATCCTCGGCGTAGAGCCGCACCTCGATGGAGTGGCCACGCAGTTCCGGCTGCCGGGTCGGCAGTGGACGTCCGGAGGCCACCTGCAATTGCAGCCGCACCAGATCGAGTCCGGTGGTCTGCTCGGTGACCGGATGCTCCACCTGCAAGCGAGTATTCATCTCCAGGAAGAAGAATTCGCCCTGCTCGTCGGCCAGGAATTCGACGGTGCCCGCACCCTCGTAGCCAATGGCCTCGGTGGCCAGTCGCGCGGCTTCGAACAGCCGCTCCCGCATGTGGTCAACCCGCTCCACCAGTGGTGAGGGTGCTTCCTCCACCACCTTCTGGTGTCGTCGCTGAATGGAGCACTCGCGCTCACCCACCGCCCACACGGCACCGTGGGTATCGGCCATGACCTGCACCTCGATATGCCGCCCGGTCTCCAGGTAGCGCTCGCAGAACACGGTGGGATCACCGAACGCCGATTCCGCTTCCCGCCGTGCGGCTTCCAGCTGTCCGGGCAGGTCGGCGAGGTCGCGCACCACGCGCATACCGCGTCCGCCACCACCGGCGGAGGCCTTGATGAGCACCGGCAGCTGTGCCGCGGTGACCTCGGCCGGATCGAGTTCGGTCAGGACCGGCACTCCGGCGGCGTCCATCATCTTCTTGGACTCGACCTTGGAGCCCATCTGCTCGATGGCGCTCACCGGCGGGCCGATCCACACCAGTCCGGCGGCCTGTACGGCGCGCGCGAAATCGGCGTTCTCGGAGAGGAATCCGTAGCCGGGGTGAACGGCATCGGCACCGGCGGACAGCGCCGCCTCGATAATCAGCTCACCGCGTAGGTAGGTCTCGCCGGGTGTATTGCCGGGCAGGCGGACGGCGGCATCGGCCTCGGCCACATGCGGTGACGCGGCGTCGGCATCCGAGTACACCGCGACGGTGCTGATGCCCATACGACGACAGGTCGCGAATACCCGCCGCGCGATCTCACCGCGGTTGGCGACAAGAACACTGGTGATTTGCACGACCGGCCTCACATTCGGAAGACGCCGAAGCCCTCAGCGCCCTTGATCGGGGCATTGTGAATGGCGGACAGGGCCATTCCCAATACCGTGCGGGTGTCGCGGGGGTCGATGACGCCATCGTCGTAGAGGCGTCCCGACATGAACATGGGCAGCGATTCGGCTTCGATCTGCGCCTCGATCATGGCGCGCAAACCGGCGTCCTGCTCCTCGTTGAAGGGAATACCCTTGGCCTCGTTGGCCGCCCGACCGACAATCGAAATGACGCCCGCCAGCTGCGCACCACCCATAACAGCGGATTTGGCACTGGGCCAGGCGAAGACGAAGCGCGGATCGTAGGCGCGACCGCACATGCCGTAGTGGCCCGCGCCGTAGGACGCGCCCATGAGCACCGAAATATGCGGCACCTTGGAGTTCGACACCGCGTTGATCATCATCGCGCCGTGTTTGATGATGCCCTTCTGCTCGTACTCCTTGCCGACCATGTAGCCGGTGGTGTTGTGCAGGAACAGCAGTGGGGTGTCGATCTGATTGGCCAGCTGAATGAACTGGGCCGCCTTCTGCGCTTCCTCGGAGAACAGTACGCCGCGCGCGTTGGCGAGAATGCCGACCGGATAGCCGTGCAACTCGGCCCATCCGGTGACCAGACTGGAACCGTAGAGCGGTTTGAACTCGTCGAAATCGGAGCCGTCGACCACGCGGGCAATGACCTCGCGCGGATCGAAGGGGATTTTGAGATCGGTGGGCACGATGCCGAGCAGTTCCTCGCAGTCGTAGAGCGGCTCGATGACCTCGGTGCGCGGACGTGGTGCGGGACCCGCCTTCTGCCAGTTCAACCGACGCACAATGGAGCGGCCGATCCGAATGGCGTCCTGTTCGTCGGCGGCCAGGTAGTCGGCCAAACCCGAGACCCGGGAGTGCATTTCGGCACCGCCGAGGGATTCGTCATCGGACTCCTCACCGGTGGCCATCTTGACCAGCGGCGGGCCGCCGAGGAAGACCTTGGAGCGCTCCTTGATCATGACCGTGTAGTCGGACATACCGGGGATGTACGCACCACCGGCGGTGGAGTTGCCGAAGACCAGGGCGATGGTGGGAATGCCCTGCGCCGAGAGTCGGGTGAGATCGCGGAACATGCGCCCGCCGGGGACGAAAACCTCTTTCTGCGTGGGTAGATCGGCACCGCCGGATTCCACCAGACCGATGACCGGCAGGCGGTTCTCCAGGGCGATATCGTTCATGCGCAGGTTCTTGCGCAGTGTCCACGGATTCGAAGTACCGCCGCGCACCGTGGGATCCGGTGCCACGATCATGCATTCGACGCCCTCGACAATGCCGATACCGGCGATAACGCTGGCACCGACATGGAAGTCACTGCCCCAGGCGGCCAGCGGGGCCAGCTCCAGGAATGGTGAATCCTCGTCGATGAGCAGTTCGATGCGTTCGCGGGCGGTCAGCTTGCCACGCTTGCGATGTCGCGCCATCTTGTCCGGGCCGCCGCCCGCGATATTCTTGGCGTATTCGGCCTCGACCTCGGTCAACTTCGCGGTCATGGCCTCGGCGGCGGCCTGGTAATCCGCCGTTTTCGGGTCCACAGAGGTGCGCAGGATGCTCAAGACTGGTACCCCAATCGCTTGGCCGCGAGGCTGGTCAGAATCTCATTGGTGCCGCCCCCGATACCGAGGATGCGGACATCGCGGTAGTGGCGCTCCACCTCGGACTCGCGCATGTAGCCGAGTCCACCGAAGAGCTGAACCGCCTGGTGCGCAACCCATTCGGCGGTTTCGACCGCGGTGTTCTTGGCGAAGCAGACCTCGGCGATGAGGTCGCTATCGCCCTGGGCGGCGCGATCCACCACGTGCCGGGTGTAGACCCGTGCGACATCGATGCGCCGGGCCATTTCCGACAGGGTGTTCTGTACGGCCTGACGGCTGATGAGCGGGCGACCGAAGGTCTCGCGATCGCGGCACCACCGCAGGGTCAGATCCAGACAGCGCTGTGCGTGCCCGTATGCCTGGGCCGCCAGCCCGACGCGTTCACTCACGAAAGCCTGAGCGATCTGGGCGAATCCGCTGTTCTCGACGCCGACCAGATTCGAAACCGGTACGCGCACATCCACATACGACAGCTCGGCGGTATCGGAGGCCAGCCAGCCCATCTTCTCCAGCTTGCGGCTGACCGTGAAGCCGGGCGTGCCCTTCTCCACCACGAGCAGCGAAACACCGGCCGCGCCCGGACCACCCGTACGCACGGCGGTCACCACGTAGTCGGCGCGGACACCGGAGGTGATGAAGGTCTTGGAGCCATTGACGACGTACTCGTCACCGTCACGCACCGCGGTGGTGGTGAGATGCCCGACATCGGAGCCGCCACCGGGTTCGGTAATGGCCAGCGAACCGATCTTCTCGCCCGCCAGGGTCGGTTTCACCCAGCGCTCGATGTGCTCGGAGTTTCCGGAGGCGATAATGTGCGGCACCGCGATACCGCAGGTGAACAGCGAGGCGAAGAGGCCACCGGATGCGCCCGCGTAGTGCATTTCCTCGCACACGATGGCGGCGTCGATACCATCACCGCCGGAACCGCCGACCGACTCCGGGAATTGGATACCCAGCAGTCCCAGCGCACCCGCCTTCTTGTGCAGGTCGCGGGGAATTGCGCCCTCGCGCTCCCAGTCCTCGAGGTACGGCAGCACCTCACGCTCGACGAAACCGCGCACGGTAGCGCGCAATTCGCGCCGCTCGGGCGTAGTCCAGGGATTCACGTAACCGGTGCTCATGACTGTGTCCTCTCGGGCATGACCTGGGGTCCTCCGTGGTTACGCTGCGCTGCCGCCTCCGGCCCCCGGGCGGTCATGCCAGCAGCTCCACCGGAATATCGATGTGTCGAGCGCGGAGCCATTCTCCGAGCCCCTTGGCCTGCGGATCGAAGCGCGCCTGATAGGCGACACCCTGTCCGAGCAGTCCTTCGACAATGAAGTTCACGGCGCGCAGATTCGGCAGTACGTGCCGGGTGACGGTGAGTTTCGCGGTTTCCGGTAGCAGCAGCCGCAATTCGTCGACCGTGAGTGTGTGCACCAGCCAGCGGAACTGGTCCTCGGTACGCACCCAGACGCCGATATTGGCATTGCCGCCCTTGTCACCACTGCGCGCCAGCGCGATGGTGCCCAGGGGTACGCGGCGAGTCTCACCGTGCAGAAGCGGCTGCGGCAGTGCGGGTTCGGCGACCTCGGCCAGCGGAAGGGTTTCGGCGGCGGGCGCGATCGGTACGGTGGATCCATCCGGCAGCACCGCTGTATGCGCGACTTCGCTCGCGTCCACGTATCCCGGCGTGAAGACGCCGTAGGGTCCACCGTTGCCGGGCGGCGCGGTCAGCGAGAATCCGGGATAGCTGGCCAGCGCCAATTCCACTGCGACACTGGAGAACGCGCGCCCGACCTTATTCGGATCGGGATCGCGCACCACGCACTTCAGCAGGGCACTGGCCTGCTCCTCGGTATCGGCGTCCGGCCGGTCCAGTCGCGAAAGTGTCCACTCCAGCTCCGCCGGACGGACGGGCAGCCAGGACTCCAACTGCCGTTGCGCCAGTTGGGCTTTGGCCTCGATATCGAGCCCGGTCACAATGAATGCCATCTCATTGCGGAAGCCGCCGATGGTATTGAGCGAAACCTTCAGCCGCGGCGGCGGCGCTTCACCGGTTACCCCGCTGATCAGCACCCGATCCGGCCCCTCCTGGCTGAGCGCGATGCCGTCCAGGCGGGTGGTCACATCGGGCCCGGCGTAGCGCGCGCCCTGAATCTCGTACATGAGCTGCGCTTCCACCGTGTCGACGGTGACCGCACCGCCGGTACCGGGGTGCTTGGTGATCACGGTGCTGCCATCGCGCCGCACCTCGGCCAGCGGGAATCCGGGCCGCCCCAGATCGGCGATCTCGGTGAAGAACGCGAAATTACCGCCGGTTGCCTGGGTCGAGCATTCGATGACGTGTCCGGCCACGACAGCACCGGCGAGGGCGTCGAAATCATCGCGCCGCCAACCGAAGTGGGCAGCCGCGGGGCCGACCACCAGCGCCGCGTCGGTAACCCGACCGGTCACCACCACATCGGCGCCCGCGTTCAAGCATTCGGCGATACCCCACGCACCCAGGTACGCATTGGCGGTGAGCGGCGTACCGAGCCCCAGCTCGCCCGCGCGGGGCAGCAGATCGTCGCCTGTGACATAGCCGACCTTCGCCGCCAGCCCAAGCTTGTCGGCTACCGCACCGATGCGCTGTGCCAGGCCCGCCGGATTCAGCCCACCGGCATTGGCGACAATCTTCACGCCCTGTTCGAGCGCCAGCCCCAGGCAGTCCTCCAGCTGGCGGACGAAGGTCTTGGCATAACCGAGGTCGGCGTCCTTCATGCGGTCGCGGCCGAGAATGAGCATGGTCAGCTCGGCGAGATAATCCCCGGTCAGCACGTCGAGCTGACCGCCTTCGAGCATTTCCCGCATGGCGCTCATGCGATCGCCGTAGAAGCCGGAACAGTTGCCGATGCGGATAAGCTCCGGATCGGCCGCGAGCTGACTCATCGCGAGCCCTTCCTGTGCACGGGCGCAGCATCAGCGCTGCGGTCCGTTACAGGGTCACATCCACTCCAGAAAAAATCAAGCACGCCCGCTTGTTAATCTGGTACGGCTCGCCTCCCGCCAGGCCCCCGGTACGCCCCATCGGTCACCCCGGCCCACGCCCAGCCCGTCATCCCGGCATGCTTTTGGCCGGGATCCACTTCTGATCAAGGGTGGATTCCGGCCAAAAGCGCGCCGGAATGATGGGTTGCTGACTGGATGCCAAGGGGGCATGCGCAGTCGTCCAACAGCGCACGGCAGACTGTCCGGGTGGCCTCCGTACTTCTGCTCGCACTCGCCGGATTCCTGATCGGCGGGGCATACAGCACCTGGAAAACCGCCCGACCGCTCGCAATCGGACTCGGAGTGTGCGGAACCCTGGCCGCAGCCGGGGCGATTCTCTACCTCGTCTAGTCCAGATCCAGGCGGAAGATCCGCAGATCCTCCGGGACGCCACTCAGCGGCGCTGCGAAAAAGCTACGGCGATAAGGCTTTACGACAACACCCAACTCGGCGAGCGTCTCCGGCTCCAGGGCCGCCAGGGTGGTGTGCGACAGCATGGTGTTGCCATTGCCGCCGGCCTCCATGACCCGGGCGGCGATGGTGACGTCTAGGCCCAGCCAGTCGCCGCCGATCTCGCGCGGGCTGCCGGTGTGCAGGCCGACCCGCATCTGCGGGGTATAGCCCGCCACATTCACCCGGGCCAGATTCCGCTTTGCCGTGAGCGCGGCCTTGACCGCCCGGTCGGCGGACGGAAATACGGCCATGACGCCATCGCCCATGCGTTTGATCACCTGGCCGCCGCCATTCATGACGGGCGGCTCGATGGCCCTGGCCACCCGGCGCAGCAGATCGAGGGTCTGTTCGTCACCGGCGGCGAGGGACCAACTGGAGAAGGCCACCAGATCGGTGAACATCACCGTGATCTCGGCATTGCCGCGGCCCTTGCCGACCCGCTCCAGCACGGCCTGCCATACCTGGAGGGCACCCAAACCGAGTTCACGTGCGGCGCTGGGTGAATCGCCGACCAACTTATCCGCGGCCCGCGCCATCGCGCGCGCGCCGCCGGGACCCGAAACCGACAGCGGATCACCGAAAGCCGGGTCGCCGGGCAGATTCTCGCGCGCCTTGCGAATGACACCGATGAGATCTCCGCGCTGATTCGCGGCGGACATGAGTGCCGAGAGTTGGCCGGACAGGCGGTTTGTCCGCCGCTGATCCGGTTCGTCGTCATCGGCGGGCGTCAGCGGAATGACGAGTTCGGGGTCGATGCGCGGCTCCCGCGCACGCGACGGTTCCCCGAGGCCTTCGGAGGGCCGGGGACGACCGTTTCCCTTACCGTCCGCACGGTCCGCGCCGGACGCGGATTCACTGCCGCCGGAGGGTCGTTCGCTCACGCCCCGAGCGTAACCCAGCGGCGGCCGAGTGGTGGATGAGTCGTGATCTGTCACCCATGGATGGATGGTTGCCACCTGTCACCTCCCTATCGGTGCGGGCGGCCACGTCATTGGGCCCGCCGATTGGTGCGAGTGCCTTGGTTGCTGAAGCGATGCTACCCGCCGGTCACTTGGATAAGCCAGGCCTTTCCGGACGGAAGCGACAACTTCACAGACTGTTTTCCGAACCGATACGCCCGAATACAACATCGACCCGACGCGAAACGCGTCGGGTCGATGCCTTCCGTCGACCGGGCAGTGGTCGACGGCTCCCGGGCAGGGTCTATGCGTCGCGCTTGTTCAGCACGAACAACGCGGCTCCGAATACAATTGTGACAAACGCTGCGAAATACGCCAGGCTTCCCCAGACTCCCCAGTGCCAGTTCGCCGACGAGGCCGACATCTCCGTATAGAAGCGTTGACCGTTCATGAAGGGCAGCAGCGGCCCGACATTGCGACCGAAGCTGCCGAAGGCACTGAGCAGCGGTTCGATCACCAGTGGCCACAGCACGATGATCGAGATGGCGGCCGCGGACTGGCGGACGAGTACGCCCACACCAATGGCGAGAACAATGCTGAGCAGGGCGTATACCGGTACACCCAGCAGCGCGCGCCATTGGGCCGCCGTGCTGAGTTCCAGGCCCGGCGCCGCGCCGTAGATGGCCCGTGTGATGAGGAAGGCGACCACACACAGCACGGCGGTGAGCACGGTTCCGTACACGGCCAACAGGCCGGTCTTCACCGAGATCACCTTGGTGCGGTTCGGCGTCGCCAGGAAGCTCGAACGAATGATGCCGAATCGATACTCGCTGGTCACCGACAGGGTGGCCATGATCATCAGCACCATAATGCCGAAGCCGCTGACGCTGACCACCGCGGAGGAAACATCCAGCGCGGGCACATCGCCACTGTCCTTACCCGATCGCGATACCGCCGCGATCAGCGCCGACAGTCCGATCCCCAGGGCCACCACGACCGCCGAGCACCACCACGGCGACCGGGTCGACGTGAGTTTGATCCGTTCCGCTGCGAGCACTCCCATCAGAGCGCACCTCCCATCACATCGTCGTAACCGGCGCCCGCGCCGTGATACTGCACCGCACCACCGGTCATCCGCATGAACGCCTCCTCCAGCGAAGCCCGCTGGGGGGACAGCTCATAGAGCGTGATGTCGTTGGCACCGGCCAGTTTTCCGACCGCTTCGCTGGTCACATTCGCCACCACCAGGGCCGCACCGTCCGTGCCGTCCTCACGCACCGTCATACCGTTGGAGGTGAGCAGGCTGCGCAGCTGATCCAGTTGCGGACTACGCACGCGCACAGAGGCTTCCGAAGCGCGCTCGATGAAATCCTTTGTGGTGGTATCGGAGATGAGCTGGCCGCGACCGATCACCACGAGATGGTCGGCGGTCTGCGCCATTTCCGAGAGCAGGTGGCTCGACACCAGGACGGTGCGGCCCTCCCCCGCCAGCCGCTGCATGAAGCGGCGGATCCAGAGGATGCCCTCGGGATCGAGTCCGTTCACCGGCTCGTCGAACAGCAGTACCTGGGGATCGCCCAGGAGCGCGCCCGCCAGGCCGAGTCGCTGCGACATACCGAGCGAGAAGCCACCGGCATTCTTATCGGCCACTTCGGACAGGCCGACCAGTCGCAGCACCTCCTCCACGCGGGCGGCGGGTAGGTCATTGGAGGCGGCCATCCAGCGCAGGTGCGCGCGGGCCGAACGGTTCGGATGCACCCATTTGGCATCCAGCAGCGCGCCGACCTTGGTCAGCGGACGCTCCAATTGGCTATACGGTTGGCCGTCGATCAGTGCGGTACCCGCGGTCGGCGTGTCCAGACCCAGAATCATCCGCATGGTGGTCGATTTCCCTGCCCCATTGGGGCCGAGGAAACCGGTCACTTGCCCCGGGCGGACCGAAAACGACAGGTCCGACACCGCGACGGTCTGGCCGTAGTGTTTGGTCAGGCCCCTCAGTTCGATCATGGGGTCCAGTCTTCCCGAAGAACCGGCTCGGCACTATCACTCACAGGTCGCGGGTTCGGTCATCCCGCAGAATGACCGAACCCCCGACACAGCTCGGCACACCCCTGGGTTCAGCAGCGCGAGAACAGGGTCATCTTGCCGATATCGTCGAAGCGGTTCTTATCGAAGACCGCGTCGGCGATGAACTCGAACCCGTCGTTCTTGCGCGGAATGTTGTAGACGAATTTGCCGGTATCGGCGGCATTGACGGGGCGGACATTCTGCAGACGGAACATCACCGCACCGCTCTTATTGCGCACATCGGCCCACATCAACCAGGCATTGTCGGTGTCGGTGCTGCTCAGGGTGCCGGTGAAACGGGCGGTGCCATTGTCCCGCAGCTTCCAGGTGGCATTGCTCAGCTGGCATTCCCCGCGGTAGATGGTGTTCCAGGACTTGGTGATCTCGCGACCGGTGGGGGCGGCGGACGCGTCACCGATGGCGGTGGTCGCGCCGATGGTGCCCAGGGCCAGGACGGCGGCGGCTAAGGGCACCAGGCGACGGAGGGGGCGGGTGGGGGTTCTCATCTGGGGGTCTTTCTCTCGGCATCAGCTCCAGCCCCGGCGGCTGGTACGGATACTGTGCGGAGTCGGACCAATGGGATTCCAAGCGTCCACCAATGACGCGGCATCCACCGGTAACGCGCCCGATCGGGTGGCCGGACGCGTTCGATCGCTGCTCAGTGGGTCACAGCGACGGCGACGAGGCCTGTGCCCAGAAACGCTTGGGGATACGGCCCGCCTGCCGGGCCAGCCAACCGGCCGCCACCGCATGGGCCATGGCCGAGGCCATCACGGCGGGCTGTCGGGCCCGGGTGACAGCGGTCGCCAAAAGCACTGCGGAACAGCCGAGTTCCATGGCCAGAGCGGCATCGCTGGCGGTACCGATACCGGCGTCGAGAATGACCGGGACGTTCGCCGCCTCGACGATCATCTCGATATTGTGCGGATTGCAGATGCCCAGGCCGGTGCCGATGGGTGCGCCCAGTGGCATGACCGCGGCGCAGCCGATATCTTCCAAACGCTTCGCGAGCACCGGATCGTCGGTGGTGTAGGGCAGCACCGTGAAACCGTCGTCGACCAATCGCTCCGCGGCGGCGACCAATTCGATGGCATCGGGGAGCAGGGTGCGCTCGTCGGCGATGACTTCCAGTTTGACCCAATCGGTTTCGAGGGCCTCGCGCGCGAGCTGGGCGGTGAGTACCGCTTCGGCTGCGGTACGGCAGCCCGCGGTATTCGGCAGCGGGGCGATCTCGAGGCGCTTGAGCAGGTCGAGGACGCCGGTGCCGCCCGCGGCGTCGACACGGCGCATGGCGACCGTGGTGAGCTCGGTGCCCGACGCCACCAGGGCCTCCTCCAGCACCGCGAGGTTCTCCGCGCCGCCGGTGCCCATAATCAGGCGGGAACCGAAAGTGCGCCCTGCGATTTCGAGGGGCGCCGTCGCGCTAGCCACCCTGCACCGCCGTCAGGACCTCGATCTCCCAGCCGCGACCGACCTGGTCGTCCCATTGGGATTTCGGGAACAGCGCGCCGTCCACCGCGATGGCCACGCCCTGGCAGGGCAGGTTCAATGTCTGCAGCAGTTCGCGCACCGAAATCGGTTCGGGGAAGGTGTGATTCTCGCCGTTCACGGTGACACCGATTGGAATTGCGGTCATCGGACTCCTCCTGAGGGGGACTTGGCGGGCGTCTCGAAGCGCCTCGGATCGGCGGCCCGGGCCGCCGGGAGCTCGCTGTCGGCGAGCAGGGACAGGACCGCGTCGACGGTGACCGGGACACAGAGAATGCCATTGCGGCCGTGACCGGTCGCGGCGATCACGCGATCGTCGAGTGCGCCTACCAGCGGTAGATTATCCGGGGTGCCCGGCCGCGAACCGGCGGTGGCCTCCGCGAACTCGTACTCGCCGATACCGGGGAAGACGATCTCGGCATCGGTGATCAGGTCCCGCACTCCCCCGACGGTTACCACGGTATCGAAACCGGCCTCGTATTGTGTTGCGCCGAGCACGATTCCATCGTGGCGGGGGACGAAATAGATCGGGCGGCCGTGGACGCGGGCGCGAATCACGCGGCGCGGCGGTGGCTGTGCGCTGGGGCGGCGACGCAGGCGCAGGATCTCGCCTTTCACCGGGCGTACCGGGAGGTCGGGCCAGAGTCGGGCCGCGGCGGCACCGGTGGCGAGGACGACCCGGTCCTGTGCCACACCGTCGAGCGCGTCCACCTTTTCGGCCCGCAGCTCCACCCCGGCGGCACTACAGGCTTCCCGCAGCGCGGATACCAATCGGCGGTTGTCCACGGCTGGTTCGGCAGGAGACAACAGGCCGGCGCGAATGCCGCGCCCGAGCCCGGGTTCGGCTTCGCGCACACCGGCACGATCCAGCAGTCGCAGCTCGTGCCCGCGCGCTTCCGAGCCGGGCTGGGTGGCAGCCAGCAGCGGCAGGGCGCGGGGGTTCACCCAATCGGCGATGGTGCGGAGGTCGGCGGCATCGGCGGCGTCCAGGGCGACGGTGAGGGTTTCGTCGGCGACGAAGACATCGGTGCCGGTGGCCGCGCGTAGTCGGGCGGCGAAGTCGGGCCAGCGGGCCAGCGAGGCGGCACCGAATTCGAGGGCGGCATCCTCTCCCGGCCAGCCTTCGGAGAGCGGGGCCAGCATGCCGCCGGCCACCCAGGAGGCACCGGAGCCGACCGATGGGTCGTACAGGGTGACCGCCCACCCGGATTCGGCGGCCCGCCAGGCCACCGACAGGCCGATTACGCCGCCACCGACGACGGCCAGGGTCCGCACCTACTCCACCTCACTCGGCCGGACGGGCCGACCTTCTCGACGGGCGCTGCGGGAATCATTGGTTCCACCGATACCGCACCCGGCTGCTACTACGACTACCCACGGTAGCGCGGCTGGCGACCTACCCCACCACAAGGCTCGGTCAGCTCGGCCGCAGTGCGGACTCATACGGATCGTGCATCTGAAATTGGCACGCACCGGGTGCGCGACTACCGTCGAAGGGGTGCAACCGTCCCACCCGAATCGGCCCGTCCCGCCGCGCGAGCGCCTCGCGACCGCCCGCCTCTACCTGTGCACCGACGCCCGTCGTGACACCGGTGACCTGGCCAGCTTCGCTGAAGCGGCCCTGGCCGGGGGCGTCGATATCATTCAGCTGCGGGATAAGGGGTCCCGTGGGGAGAAGCAGTTCGGGCCGCTGGAGGCCAAAGCGGAGCTGGGGGCGCTGGCCGAATTGAAGGCCGCCGCGCGCAGGCACGGGGCGCTGGTCGCGGTGAACGATCGTGCCGATGTCGCCTTCGCGGCCGGTGCCGATGTGCTGCACCTCGGCCAGAACGACCTGCCACCGTGGTATGCCCGCCACCTGCTCGGCCCCGACGTGGTGATCGGCCGCTCCACGCACAATCGCGCACAGGCCGGACTCGCCGCCATCGACGAACATACCGACTACTTCTGCACCGGCCCCGTCTGGAACACCCCCACCAAACCCAACCGCACCGCCTCCGGCATAGACCTGATCCGCTCCACCGCCGAAGCCCACCCGACCCGCCCGTGGTTCGCCATCGGCGGCATCGACGAGGAGCGCCTGCCGGAGGTGCTGGAGGCCGGAGCCAGCCGGGTGGTCGTGGTCCGGGCTATTACCGCGGCCGAGGATCCTGAAGCGGCTGCGCGGGCGCTGAAGCAGCGGCTTCTGGATAACGCGGCGTCCTGAGCT
>NZ_BDCE01000109.1 GCF_001613345.1 Nocardia uniformis NBRC 13702
GTTACCCCAACCCCACCCGGATCACCCCTCAGTACCGGTACGCGGGTACGCCTCCCCGGTTTCCAGACAACTGGAGTGATCAGCGAAATCGTCGATCATGCGGTGGTTCAGAGTCGCCAGCAGCGCCAAGTCTTCCGACGACCAGGCCGTGAGAGCTTCACGCATCCAGCGGAGTTGGACGGAGCGGATGGCCTCGACGACGTCGTGCCCGGATTGCGTGGGTTGGACGCGTTGGGCGCGCCGGTCGTCGGGATCGGCGACGCGTTCGACGAGGCCGGTGCGTTCCAGGCGCTGGACCTGGCGGGTGACGTGGGGCGCTTCGACATCGAGGCGGATAGCGAGCTCTCCCAGGCGCATTGGTTCCGCCGCGTCGGCGAGCGTACGTAGCAGCGGGACACTGGCGCGGTCCACGGTGATACCGGCGGCATTGATGGCGCGGTCGTGGCGGCGGGCTCTGGTCAGCAGATACGCGATACGCGCCATGGCGCGCTCGAGCTCGACGATGTGAGCCGCGTCCTCCATATCGGAGGTGGCTCTGGGGGGAAGCATGTGGTTATCTTACGAAACCTATTTACTTAATTTTGGTAAGTAATACAGAGGATCATATGACTACCACCACCGCGGTCGCCGGAACCGACTCCGACGGCCGTTCCAAGGCACATCTCGGCCTGACCCTGCTTGCCCTGTGTGCCGCCGGACTGGTGGTGTCGCTGCAGCAGACCGTGGTCATTCCGCTGCTGCCCCGCATGATCGTCCAGCTCGATACCGACGTCTCCGGCGTCACCTGGCTGTTCACCGCCTCCCTGCTCACCGGCGCGGTATCCACTCCCCTGCTCTCGCGTTTCGGCGATATGTACGGCAAGAAGCCGATGGTGTTGACCGCCATGGGCCTGCTCATTATCGGCTCGGTCATCTGCGCCCTCGCCGATACGCTCGGCGTCTACATTGCCGGCCGCGCGCTGCAAGGCACCTCGGCCGCCATGATCCCGCTCGCCATCGGCATCATTCGCGACACCTTCCCGCGCGAACGCCTGATCGGTGCGATCGGCGTCGTCTCCGGCACCATGGGCGTCGGCGGCACCGTCGGCCTGCTCGTCACCGGCCTCATCGCCGACCGCACCCAGGACCCGCATCCGGTGTTCTGGCTGACCGCGGCACTCGGCGTGCTCGCCGCCATCCTGATCCAGGTGAGCGCCCAGAACAATGGCGTGCGGCACGGCGGCAGGCCCGACTACATCGGCGCGATACTGCTGGCCGGGCTACTGATCTGCCTGCTACTCGGCATCAGCCAGGGGCCGCGCTGGGGTTGGGGTTCCGGTTCGGTGATCGGCCTGTTCGTCGCCGCCATCGCCCTCACCGTGGTGTGGGTATTCGTGGAGCTCAGGGTTTCTCAGCCGCTGGTGCGACTGCCGCTACTGGTCGGTCCGCAGTCGCTGTCGGCGAATCTCGCGTCGGCGCTACTCGGCTTCTCCATGTTCGGATCCTTCACGCTCGTCTCGAATTTCATTCAGACGCCCGCCGACAAGGTCGGCTACGGCCTGTCCGGATCCGTACTCGCCGTTGGCCTCTACGGCATTCCGAGCGCGGCGCTGATGACCTTCTTCTCCTTCCGCACCGGCAAGATCGCGGGCAGGATCGGACCGGCCTACACCCTGGCCATCGGCGCGGGCTTCGCCGGTGCGTCCATGGCGTGGCTGGCGATCTCCCACGATCACGGCTACGACATGGTGATCGCACAGCTCCTGCAGGGCACCGGCTTCGGTATCGGCTACGCGGCGCTGGGCACCCTGGCCGTACAGCATGTATCCATGAGCGAGAGCGGAATCGCCTCCGGCATCAACTCACTCGTCCGTACCGCGGGCGGCAGTATCGCGGGGGCGGTCACGGCGTCGATCCTGTCGACACATGTCATTACCGGGACCCAGGTGCCGACATTGAACGCCTACGTGGCCAGCTTCGCCATTCTGTCGGTCGGCGCGTTCCTGACGGCCGCCGTGGCTCTTGGGCACGGGTTGCGACACAAGGGCGAATAGCTCTGCGGGAGTCGTGGATTCCGGCCAAAAGCACGCCGGAATGACGGTGATTGTCCGCGATTCAGGCCGAGGTCAGGACTGTGCGGCGGTCCCCGTCGACGATTACCGCGTCGTCATCGGTCAGCGCCCAGTGCGGAACTCCTGCAAGTCGGTACTCCCGAGCCAACTTTCGACTCAGACCCTCCGGGTCGGTGGGTGAATCCAGGTGCGGCACAATCCGATGATCGACCAAACCCAGGCCGTCCCATAACGCTTCGGTACCGCAGGCGGATCTGACCTCGGCCGGATCATCCATGGACTCCAATCCATACAGGTCGGGAGTCATGACGCAAGCGCCCGCGCTGTACCCGGCGTAGACGAACGCGTCGGCGGCGAGTAGCCGAGCGAAGATGAGATCGGCTCCGCTGCGGGCGAATTGGGCGCGCAGTACGAAGGTATTGCCACCGCGCACCCACACCAGCGGAAACCCGACGAGCACCCGTTCCAGCTCTGCCGCCTGGCCGATGTAGTCGCGCAGATCCACCACCTCCGGCTCGAATCCCAAGCGACGCAACGGAACCAGATCGCTGGTCACGGCACTCGCCCAGGCCGATGGCCAGGCATCGCAGGCATTCGCGATCACCGCGACCCGACCCGGTGCCCCGACCAGCCCGAGCAATCGGTCGTAGTGCGCACCGAACCGATACGCGGAGAGAAAGAGCCGCATCGCCGACTCAGATGGTGAAGGCGAGGTTGCGGACCAGGCGGTTGCCGAGTTCGGTGTCACCACTGACGGCGATCTCGTCGATATGCGCGTCGGCACTGGTCCGACCACCGCGTAGCCGGGCGAAGAGTCCCGATTCCATGCCGACCACGACCGTGGCCGGACCGTCGAGGGTCTCGACCGGATTCGCGCGGCCGCCCGCCACCGCGATATGCACGGTACGCGGCGACGGCCCACCCAGTTCGAAGGTGACGCGCGAACCGTCCGGCGCGCCCGCGCCCTTCACCACCGACCTCCCGATACCGAAGATGAGCTCGGCGAAGGCGGCTTCGGCCCGCGGCCCGCCCTCGTCGACCGCGACCCGCAAACCGTCGGCGATATCGTGTTCGTGCATCCAGCAGTCGAAGATACGGATTCGCATGAACCGCCCGTAGGGCACCAGGCCCACCGGCGACGGCCCCGGCTCCGCCCACGCCGCATCATCCATGTCGGCCAGGACCTTCAGCCGACGGTCGGTGATCTCCCGGAAGCGCTCCAGCAGTGCGGTGCCCGACAGTGGTCGCAGCGCTTCGATCCACTTCTCGTTCAACGCGCCGATCTCATTGCGAACATGGGCGAACCCACTCACATCGGCCTCCGGCGGATACTCCCCCATCAGCACCAATTCGGTGCCGATGACATGGGCGATCACATCGAATACGGTCCAACCGGGCAGCGATGAGGCGGTGCGCCATGCGGATTCGTCCAGCCCGTCCACTAGGCGGGCGAGCGCGTCCCACTGGTCGGATAGGTTCGCGATGATTTGCCCGCGGTCCGGCACGGTGTCGGTCATGCGCTCGTTTCCTCTTCTTCTTCGGCGAGCCGGTCCAGTCCGGATCGGATGGCGGCGGCGGCGGATTCGCGGTCGTAGGGGCGACGCATGACGAGCCCCCTGGCGAAGGCCAGCTTGTCGCCGGAGCGCCGGGGCACGACATGCAGATGAACGTGATCCACGGTCTGGAAAGCGGCTTTGCCGTCATTGATCACCAGGTTCGCGCCATCGGCCGCGAGATCGCCGCGTCGCACCGCCTTGGCCAGGCGATGGCCGAAGGCGAACAGCCGCGCGCCGAGCGCGGGCTCGAGATCGTTCAGATCGGTGGCATGCGTTTTGGGGATAACCAGCGTGTGCCCGCGTGTGATCGGCCGGATATCGAGGAACGCCAACAGCACGTCGTCCTCGTAGACCTTGGTCGACGGTGCGGTGCCCGCGACGACCCGGCAGAAGATGCAGCCACTCACCCGGCTGAGATTACGGCGTAAAAGTGAGGCGCGACACCCCCGAGCGACCGGATGGGCGTCCCACCTGGTCGCACACCCGCAGGTTAGGAACCGGACGAGGGAGTACGTACTTGTGGCCGGTCGCTCGACAACCGAGTATTAGCGAGCCCTGATTGCGAGGAAAGGTGGGGTTTTCCCAGGAGGTGTCGTACGGCGTTCGCGCCGCGCACTGTGACAGCCATCTCCACTAGGCTCACCGCGAGCCGGGTACAGTTGCGAGAATTCTCTCGAACTTACTCAAGGGTAAGTTTACGGACTCACCACGAGAAGGAAGTTAGACAAGTGGACACAACGCAGAGCGCACAGACAGCTGCGCCCCGCGGTGCGCGCGTCGGCGTGGTTCGCGAGACGAACACCGACGAACGACGTGTCGCATTGGTGCCGAAGATCATTCCGTCCCTGCTGAAGCAGGGTGTGGAAGTGATCGTCGAGTCCGGTGCCGGTCTGGGCGCGCTCATTCCCGATGAGCTCTACACCGCGGCGGGCGCGACGATCGGCGATCCGTGGAGCGCCGATGTGGTGGTCAAGGTCGCGCCGCCCAATGACGACGAGATCGCCAAGCTCACCAGCGGACAGACCCTCATCGGGTTCCTCGCCCCGCGCAATGCCGATACCAAGATCGGTGCGCTGAAAAAGGCCGGGGTGCAGGCGTTCGCGGTCGAGGCCATCCCGCGCATCTCGCGCGCACAGGTGATGGACGCACTGTCGTCGCAGGCGAATGTGGCCGGTTATAAGGCCGTGCTGCTGGCCGCGTCGGAGTCCACCCGCTTCTTCCCCATGCTCACCACCGCGGCAGGCACCGTGAAGCCCGCGACCGTGCTGGTACTCGGCGTCGGCGTCGCCGGGCTGCAGGCCCTCGCGACCGCCAAGCGGCTCGGCGGCCGGGCCACCGGATACGACGTGCGGCCCGAGGTCGCCGATCAGGTGCGCTCGGTCGGTGCGCAGTGGCTCGATCTGGGAATCGACGCCGCCGGTGAGGGCGGCTACGCCCGCGAACTCACCGATGACGAGAAGGCCCAGCAGCAGCAGGCTTTGGAGAACGCCATCAAGGGCTTCGACGTGGTGATCACCACCGCGCTCGTCCCCGGCCGCCCCGCGCCGCGGCTGGTTACCGCCGCCGCCGTCGAGGGTATGAAGCCCGGCAGCGTGATCATCGATCTCGCTGGTGAGACCGGCGGTAACTGTGAGCTGACCGAACCCGGCAAAACCGTTGTGAAACACGGCGTCACCATCGCCTCGCCGCTGAACCTGCCCGCCACCATGCCGGAGCACGCCAGCGAGCTGTACTCGAAGAACATCTCCGCCCTGCTCGAACTGATGCTCAAAGATGGTGCGCTCGCACCGGATTTCGAAGATCAGGTGCTGGCGGACTCCTGCGTGACACGTGAGGTGGAAGCCTGATGTACACCGAACTGCTCGCGAATATCGCGATACTGGTGCTGTCCGGATTCGTCGGCTTCGCCGTCATCTCCAAGGTGCCCAACACCCTGCACACCCCGCTCATGTCCGGCACCAACGCCATTCACGGCATTGTCGTGCTCGGCGCACTGGTCGTACTGGGCAAGGTACAGGACCCGTCGATCGGGATGCAGATCATTCTGTTCGTCGCCGTCGTCTTCGGCACCCTGAACGTCATCGGCGGATTCGTCGTGACCGACCGCATGCTCGGCATGTTCAAGGGCAAGAAGTCCGCCGCCGACTCTGCGAAGGCGGGGAAGTAAGCCATGGACAACCTGGTCAATATCCTCTACATCATCGCCTTCTCGATGTTCATCTACGGTCTGATGGGTCTGACCGGCCCCAAGACCGCAGTGCGCGGCAACTGGATCGCCGCGGTCGGTATGGCTCTCGCCGTGGTCGCGACGCTGATCGCGGTGCGCGATACCGGCAACTGGATCATTATCGCCGCCGGTCTGATCGTCGGTGTGGTGCTGGGTGTCCCCCCGGCCAAGTTCACCAAGATGACCGAGATGCCGCAGCTGGTCGCCGCCTTCAATGGCGTCGGCGGTGGCACCGTCGCCCTCATCGCCTGGGCGGAATTCCTCGACACCAGCGGATTCTCGAACTTCAAGCACGGTGAGGAACCGACGGTCCACATCGTGATCGGCTCGCTGTTCGCGGCCATCATCGGTTCCATCTCGTTCTGGGGTTCACTGATCGCCTTCGGCAAGCTGCAGGAAATCCTGCCCGGTCGCCCGATCGGCCTCGGCCGACTCCAGCAGCCGCTGAACCTGCTGCTGGTCATCGGCGCGATCGCCGCCTCGGTCGTCATCGGAATCTCGGCCGCCGACGGCGGTGCGTCGGGATGGGTGATGGTCGCCGTATTGGTGCTCGCGGGCGTGCTCGGCCTCATGGTGGTGCTGCCCATCGGTGGCGCGGATATGCCGGTCGTCATCTCCCTGCTCAACGCACTCACCGGATTGTCCGCCGCCGCAGCCGGTTTGGCGCTCAACAACACCGCCATGATCGTGGCGGGCATGATCGTCGGCGCGTCCGGCACCATCCTCACCAACCTCATGGCCAAGGCCATGAACCGGTCCATCCCCGCCATTGTCGCGGGCGGATTCGGTGGTGGCGGAACGGCTCCCGGCGCATCCGGCGACGGCGAGGTCAAAACCGCCAAGGCCACCTCGGCGGCCGATGCCGCCGTCCAGATGGCCTACGCCAACCAGGTCATCGTGGTGCCCGGCTACGGTATGGCCGTCGCCCAGGCCCAGCACGCGGTCAAGGAGATGGCCGAACTCCTCGAAGCCAAGGGCGTCGAGGTCAAATACGCCATCCACCCGGTCGCCGGTCGGATGCCCGGCCACATGAACGTGCTGCTGGCCGAAGCCGAGGTCTCCTACGACGCCATGAAGGAAATGGACGATATCAACGGCGAATTCGGCCGCACCGATGTCGCCCTGGTCATCGGCGCCAACGATGTCACCAACCCGGCAGCCCGCGAGGACGCTTCGTCCCCGATCTACGGCATGCCCGTGTTGAACGTCGACAAGGCCAAATCGGTCATCGTGCTCAAGCGCTCGATGAACTCCGGCTTCGCCGGAATCGACAACCCGCTCTTCTACGCCGACACCACCTCCATGCTGTTCGGCGACGCCAAGAAGTCGGTCAGCGCGGTCACCGAGGAACTCAAGGCGCTGTAGGACAACGCCTCACCGAGCCACAGCGGCCCGTACCCCGGAAAAGGGATACGGGCCGTTGGCATTTCCGGCGGTCTCGATCGTCGGCACACATGCCCTGCGTTCCGCGGACGGGTCCATCCGTTCGACTATGCCGAGAACGCCTTTCAGGCGCGGGATCCCGACCCGGGCCAAGATTGTCGAGTTGCACCGCGCCTGGTTCGAGGGCTTCTCCCGTTGCTGGTGGAACTCGGATAACCGGTTCGCGGCCGCTAGTCGCTACCGGCTCATGCCGGTGCCACACTTTTCCCGGCCGACCACGTAGTTTTTCAGTGTGGACCCGCACAGCTCTGCTCTCGACTCACTGCGCGCACTATTGCCGGACGGCATGGTGGTCACCGATCCTGATGTGCTCGGCGGATATCGGCAGGATCGGGCGTTCGATCCGGATGCCGGGACGGCGCTGGCGCTGGTTCGGCCGACCGCTACCGAACAGGTGGCGGCGGTGGTGACGTGGGCGCACGAGCATCGGGTGCCGGTGGTGCCGCGTGGGGCGGGTACGGGGCTGTCCGGTGGAGCGACCGCGCAGGATGGGGCGCTGCTGCTGAGTACCGAGCGGATGCGGGCGATCACCGTGGATCCGGTGACGCGGACCGCCGTGGTGCAGCCGGGCCTGTTGAATGCCGAGGTGAAGCGGGCGGTGGCCGAACAGGGGCTGTGGTATCCGCCGGATCCGTCCTCGTTCGAGATCTGCTCCATCGGTGGAAACGCCGCTACCAATGCGGGTGGGCTGTGCTGCGTGAAGTATGGCGTCACAACCGATTACGTGCTCGGCATGGAGGTCGTGCTGGCCGATGGCACCGTGGTGCGGTTGGGTGGGCCGCGGTTGAAGGATTCCGCCGGGCTATCGCTGACCAAGCTGTTCGTGGGCAGCGAGGGCACGCTCGGAGTCATTACCGAGCTGACGCTGCGACTGCTGCCCGCGCAGCCGCCGCAATCCACGGTCGTCGCCACCTTCCCGACGATGACCGCCGCGACCGAAGCCATTCTCGCCATTACCGGCGCGTTGCGACCATCCATGCTGGAGTTCATGGACTCGGTGTCCATCAACGCTG
This sequence comes from Nocardia uniformis NBRC 13702, assembly GCF_001613345.1. Classification (GTDB taxonomy): domain Bacteria; phylum Actinomycetota; class Actinomycetes; order Mycobacteriales; family Mycobacteriaceae; genus Nocardia; species Nocardia uniformis. The sequence continues at coordinate 8,291 of NZ_BDCE01000109.1, forward strand.
TCGAGGACGAATTGCGCATGGGCCTGGATCGAAATGCGGCGGGGCTCTTGGTGGCTCGCTCCGACGCCCCCGGGGAACACGCCGGACACGAGGCCGACATCATGCTCGCCGCCTGCGAAAAAGCCGGGGCCACCGAGGCTTTCCGCACCGATGATCCCGAAGAGGGCGAAGCATTCTGCGCGGCACGGCGTTTCGCTATTCCAGCCCTGGAACGCAAAGGGCCGCTCCTGCTCGAGGATGTCGGTGTGCCGCTGCCCCGATTGGGCGACCTGATTACGGGTATCGCCGACATCGCGGAGCGCCGCCAGGTGCTGGTATCGGTCATCGCGCACGCCGGTGACGGCAATACCCATCCGCTGATCGTGCACGACCCGAACAATGCCGACGAAACCGCGCGGGCGCACCTGGCCTTCGGCGAAATCATGGCACTGGCCATCGGGCTGGGCGGCACCATTACCGGCGAACACGGCGTCGGCAGGTTGAAGAAGGCCTGGCTGCCCGATCAGGTCGGCCCGGAGGTGATGGCCCTCACCCGTCGGATCAAAGACGCCCTCGATCCGTACGGCATCCTCAATCCGGGCGCTGTGGTCTGATACGCATTTCGACCGTCTCTCGGAACAAACCTCGCTACAAGGGAGTTCATTCGAATATGACTACCAGGCTCGAACACAATGTCGCGGCCACCCGGTACGAGATCTTTCTCGACGATACGCTCGCCGGATACGCCGACTACACCGAACGCGTCGACGGCGACGTCAAGGTCCGCGACCTCCAACACACCCTGACCTTCCCCGAATTCCGGGGGCGCAAGGTCGCGGCGCAGGTGGTCGAGTACGCGCTGAAGGATTCGCGGGAAGCGGGCTTCTCGATCGTCCCCACCTGCTGGTACGTGGAGAAGTTCATTACGGAGAACCCGGAGTACGCCGACCTGGTCGCCTGAGCCGCGCGTTATCCCGGAGTGAGGCCATCAGCTGCGATGGCGACGGGTCGCCGGACGTCGCCACACCAGGTACTGCTTATCGCTGGTGCTCACCATGGCTTCGATCACCTTCTCGTTGTCGAAGCCCGGCAGTGCCTGCAAGCGCGCCAGGAAGGCGGTGTCGGCCGCCGAATGCGGTACCACGCAACCCTTTCCAGAGGCGCTGATCAGCACGAAGAAAACATCCTCGGCGAACGGCCCGTCCGCCGTGGTGATGATCCGCACCTCGGACAGTTCCGTCCACGAAACCTCTTCCACCCGCCCGTTTTCCAACGTGCGCCGGACGAACCTGTCGTTGATTTCGACTCCGGCCATGGCTCCATAGTGCTCCTGTCGCACCACCGTTGACAGCCCTGAAACCGTGAGTTTCCCAAGGAAGTATAAAGAGGAAAACTCCGGCTAACCGGTCTCGCCGCCGTTCGGCGACGAGACCAGCACCGGAGTTATCCCGTAGCTACAGAACGCGATTCAGCCGATCGCGCGGGAAATCAACGCAGGATGGCACGCGACATGACGACGCGCTGGATCTGGTTGGTGCCCTCGTAGATCTGGGTGATCTTGGCATCGCGCATCATGCGCTCCACCGGGAAGTCGGTGGTGTAGCCCGCGCCACCGAACAGCTGCACGGCATCGGTGGTGACCTCCATGGCCACATCCGAGGCGAAGCACTTGGCGGCCGCGGAGATGAAGCCCAGGTTCTTCTCGCCACGCTCGGCGCGGGCGGCGGAGGTGTAGACCATGAGGCGGGCGGCCTCGACCTTCATGGCCATATCGGCCAGCATGAACTGGGTGTTCTGGAAGTCGGCGATGGCCTTGCCGAACTGCTTGCGGTCCTTGGTGTAGGCGATGGCCGCGTCCAGCGCGCCCTGCGCGATACCCACGGCCTGCGCGCCGATGGTCGGGCGGGTGTGGTCCAGGGTCTGCAGCGCGGTCTTGAAACCGGTGCCCGGCTCGCCGATGATGCGGTCGCCGGGGACCTTGCAGTTCTCGAAGTACAGCTCGGCGGTGGGCGAACCCTTGATGCCCAGCTTGTGCTCCAGTGGGCCGACCACGAAGCCCTCGTCGTCCTTGTGCACCATGAACGCCGAGATGCCATTGGCACCCCTGTCGGCGTCGGTCACAGCCATGACGGTGTACCAGTCGGACTTGCCGCCATTGGTGATCCAGCACTTGGAGCCGTTGATGACCCAGCCGTCGCCGTCCTGGCGGGCGCGGGTGCGCATGGAGGCGGCATCGGAACCGGCCTCGCGCTCCGACAGCGCGTAGGAGGCCATCTTGCCGTCGACGATATCGGCGAGGACCTTGGCCTTCAGCTCCTCGGAGCCGTTGAGGATCAGGCCCATGGTGCCGAGCTTGTTGACGGCCGGAATCAGCGAGGAGGAACCGCAGACGCGGGCGACCTCTTCGATGACGATGCAGGTGGCGACCGAATCGGCGCCCTGGCCGCCGTAGGCCTCGGGCACGTGCACGGCATTGAAACCGGCGGCATTGAGGGCGGTCAGCGCCTCCTGCGGGAACCGGGCATTGCCGTCGACATCCTTCGCGTACGGCGCGATCTCCTTCTCGGACAGACCGCGAATGGCCTCACGCAGCTCGTGGTGGAAATCCTCGAGCTGGAACAGATTGAAATCGGGGTTGCCCGCCATGGGTTTCGCTCCTGGTTCGTCGGTATCGCCGCTGATCATCAGCGCCGTCTCCAGCAAGTCGGCACTCAGTGCCAGTCGTGATCGAGTATACGCCGCGAAAGCGCGGCCACATGCGAATACTCCCCCATCAGGGTGTGGCACGCAGTGTCAGATGCAACACTCGCGACCTAGTCCAGGGTATCCAGGCGACGCGCCAGCAGCTCGGCGACCTGCCGAGACGGCATATCGCGCGGGAACACCGCCACGATCATGTCGTCGGAGTCGGCGGCGGAGGTGCGGCGATCGCGGGGAATGGCCACCAGCGCCGACCGCAGATCGGCCGCGGTCGCATCGCTCTCGCCGCGCACCATACGGCGCAGCAGATAGTTGTGCGTGGCGGTCACGGCCGCGGTGAACTGCACCAGCGCCAGATCGGACCGGCCGCGCAACTGTTCGCGCAGATAGTCGGTGAACAGTCGCTCATAGCGGAAAACCGTGACGATCTCCCGCTCCCGCAGCGCGGGCACCTGCCGCACCACCCGATACCGCCGCGCGGCCAATTCCCGCCACTGCGTGAACCTTTCGAAGACGGCGACCACGGCCTCGCAGACGGCGTCCCACGGATCGCCCTGCGCGGCAGCCAGGAATTCCCGCGCCTGGGTGAGCTGCGATTCGTGATCGGCGAAGACCACATCCTCCTTGGACCGGAACTGCCGGAAAAAGGTCCGGCGCGATATTCCGGCCGCCTCCGCGATCTCATCGACCGAGGTTGCCTCATAACCCTTTTCGGCGAACAGCCGCAGCGCCTGATCGACAACCGTCAGGCGGCGTGCGGTCGCGTCATCATCAGGGGCCACCCGCCCACCGTAACCGGGCGTGCCCACGGTGTTCGTCAGCCGAGCAACTTGTTGCGGAGCGCGGCGTCCTTCTCCAGCACGAGGTTCTCCAGGTCGGCCTGGAATCGCTCCATGCGCGAACGCAATTCGAGGTCGCCGGCCCCGAGAATGCGGGCGGCGAGGAGACCGGCATTGCGCGCGCCACCGATGGAGACGGTGGCGACCGGGACTCCGGCGGGCATCTGGACAATGGACAGCAGCGAGTCCATGCCGTCGAGGTACTTCAACGGGACGGGGACGCCGATGACCGGGAGCGGAGTGGCCGAGGCGACCATGCCCGGCAGATGCGCCGCGCCGCCCGCGCCCGCGATGATCACCTGGATACCGCGACCGGCCGCCTCCTTGGCGTAGTCGAGCATGCGCTGCGGGGTGCGGTGGGCCGAGACGACGCCGACCTCGAAGCGAATGCCGAACTCCGCCAGGGCAATCGCGGCGGCCTCCATGGTGGGCCAGTCCGAATCGGAGCCCATGATCAGGCCTACCTGCGCGGTGTCAGTCATGATGCGGATCCCATCCGTCGGTCCAAATCGCGTGCGACATCCAGTGCGCCGCGCGCTCCGCCTTCTCACGTGTCACGGCGACATCCTCGCCGAGAATATTGATATGCCCGATCTTGCGGTCGGGCCGTTCACCCTTGCCGTAGAGGTGCACCTTCGCCTCGGGCAGGCGGGCGAACAGGTGGTGCAGTCGCTCGTCCATGGACATCTCGGGGGCAACGGCCGCACCGAGGATATTGGCCATGACGGTGACCGGGGCCAACGGCGTCGTGTCACCCAGCGGATAGTCCAGGACGGCGCGCAGATGCTGCTCGAACTGGCCGGTGCGGGCACCGTCCATGCCCCAGTGGCCACTGTTGTGCGGGCGCATGGCGAGCTCGTTGACCAGCAGCTCACCGGACCGGGTTTCGAACAGCTCCACCGCCATGGCACCCGTGACGCCGAGTTCGGCGGCCAGACGCAGAGCGAGCGCGCCGGCCTCGTTGGCGCGGGCCTCCGACAGATCGGGAGCGGGGGCGATGACAATGGCGCACTGGCCATTGCGCTGGACGGTCTCCACCACCGGCCAGGTCGCGGCCTGACCGAAGGTAGACCGCGCGACCATGGCGGACAGCTCGCGCTTCAGGTCCACCTTGACCTCGGCCAGCAGTGAAACTCCGTGCGCGAGTTGATCTTCCACAATGGCGGCGGTCTCTTCGGCGCTCTCGGGCATCCAGACGCCGCGACCGTCGTAGCCGCCGCGCACGGCCTTCAGCACGAAGGGCCAGCCGTGCTCATCACCGAAGGCAATGGCGTCGGCCGCCGATTCGACAGCCGCGAAGGCCGGAATCGGCACACCCAGTTCGGCTAACTTCCGGCGCATGACCAGCTTGTCCTGCGCGAAGACGAGAGCCTGTGGTGGGGGCTGGACATTGACGCCCTCCGCGATGAGCGCCTCGAGGTGCTCGGTGGGCACACCCTCATGGTCGAAGGTCACGGCGTGCGAACCGACGGCAGCCTTGCGCAGCGCGGCCAAATCGGCGTGTGTGCCCAACACCACCTCGGGGGTGACCTGAGCCGCCGGATCGTCGGGATGCTCGGCGAGGACCCGCAGTCGCTGTCCGAGCGCGACCGCGGCCTGATGGGTCATACGCGCCAGCTGACCACCACCGATCATGGTGACGGTGGGCATGGCGGAGGAATCGAACGAACGTGCGCTCACGTTCAGTAATGTTGTCATGACAGCGATACCCCCATGCCTGCGGGTTGCTCACTCGAGATCGTGGGCACGTAGACTCGGCGCGTGTCATTTGTCGACGACGTGGTAAGACGGCTGCCCACACCGCTGCGTGATCTTGCGATCCGCCATCACGAACTGATCAAGTTCGCCATTGTGGGCGCCACCACGTTCATCATCGACAGCGGCATCTTCTACTTCTTGAAATTGACCATTCTGGAGCCCAAGCCGGTAACGGCGAAGATCATCTCCGGCGTGATCGCCGTGATCGCGTCCTACATTCTCAATCGCGAATGGACGTTCGGGAATCGCGGCGGGCGCGAGAAACACCATGAGGCACTGCTGTTCTTCGCGGTCAGCGGCGTCGGCGTGGTGCTGAGCTTCCTACCGCTGTGGGCCTCGCGCTACATATTCCATCTGCAGGTGCCCGAGGTCAGCCTGACGGTCGAGAACATCACCGACTTCATCGCCGCCTTCATCATCGGCAACATGCTGCAGATGATCTTCCGATTCTGGGCCATGCGGCGGTGGGTTTTCCCCGACGATATGCGCCAGATCCAAGAGGAATTCGAAGACCTGATCAACGAAGAGCAGCTGGGCCACAGCTAGCCCGTCATCCCGGTAGCCGCACACACCGTCATCCCGGCGTGCTTTTGGCCGGGATCCACTGCTGATCATGAGGTGGATTCCGGCCAAAGGCACGCCGGAATGACGAGAGGTGATCGCACCTAGCGTGGCTCTGTGACCGCCTCGTTCTGTGCGCGGGACGCACCCGGCGCACCCAGGAACACGGCGAACAGGGCCGGGCGGCGGCGTTGGAGTTCGAGGCGGCCACCATCGGCTTCGATGAGGGCTCGCGCCAAGGCCAGGCCCACACCGGTGGAGCCGCCCGCCGAGAAGCCGCGGTCGAAGATGTGCGGGACCAGCTCATCGCGGACACCATCGCCCTCATCGGCCACCTCCACACAGACCAGGGGCTCACGGCCACCGGTCACCGCGCGCACCGACACCGTGCAGGTGCCGCCGCCGTGCCAGAGGGCGTTATCCACCAGCACCGCGATCGCCTCGCGCAGTCGAGAACCGGTGACGGGCGCGCGCAGCTTCGGATCGCCCGCGAGCACCAGCTTGCGACCCGCCTCCGCGAACGGATGCCGCCATTCCGACACCACCCCGCGCAATTCATCGATCACCTGCACCGGATCACGCTCGGCGGTGCCCTCATCGCGGGAGGCCCGCACCAATTCGTCGATGGCATCGGTGAGCCGATCCACCTGCGCCATGGCCTCCTCCGCCTCGTGCACCACGGCGGGATCGGAGTATTCCGACAGCTCGTCCAGGCGCAGACGCACGGCCGTCAATCGGCTGCGCAGCTGATGGGAAACATCCGCCACCAGGGCGTGCTCGCGCTGTAGCCGTCCGGCGATCTCGACGGTCGCCGAATCCAGGACATCCGATACCCGGTCCAGTTCGGTAATTCCGTGCCGACGCGGATCGGCCCGGAAATCGCCCATGGCCAGCCGGGCGGCGCGCGCGGCCACATCGCGCAGCGGATCGGCCACCCGCCGCGCCGTCACCGTCGCCACCGCGATACCCGCACCCAGGGACAGCAGCACCAGGCCCGCTACCGCACCGAGGGCCTGGCGCTGCATCGAATGCATCGGGGCCGCAGGGGTTTCCAGCCGCAGCGAGACCGAGGTACCCATGGACAGCGACTCCACGATCGGATCGTCCACCTCCGCGACCCCGATATCGATGCGACGTGCGCCGTCCTCCGAGGTCGGATAGATGATGACCAGCTGCCCACCCGCCGGAACGAGCGGTCGCACGGTCCGCAGGTCCAATTCGCCGTGCACCGTGCCGTCCGGTTCCTGGGCGATCACCTCGGTGGAGATGCGTTCCAGGCGACTGCGCAGATCATTGCGGGTCATATCCTCGACCCACTGCCAGGCGGTAAAGGACAGCGGAATGCCGAGCACCATGGTGGTCAGCGTCAGGGCCGCCACCATGGACATGAGAATTCTGCGCCGCATTGTCGACATGCCTCGCTTCACTGATTCATTCCGCAACGACGCCCGAGCGGCGCATACCGGCACCGATCCGTATCGGGGGCGCGCGCACGGGCGGGAACGGCTCGATACCGGCGCGCTCCGGTCGGTGCTCTAGTCGGTATTGAAGCGGAAGCCTACGCCGCGCACCGTCACGATTCGGCGTTCCGCCACCGGCCCCTCGTCGCCGATCTTGCGACGCAACCATGACATATGCATATCCAGGGTTTTCGAACCGCGTAGATCCGCATCGCCCCACACCTCACGCAGAATGATCTCGCGCGGCACCACCTGACCGGCCCGGTCGATGAGCACCTTGAGCAACTCGTACTCCTTATTGGCGAGATTCACCTCGAGACCGTTGACCAGTACCCGGCGGGCGGCGGGCTCCAGGCGGATACCGCCCACCTCCACCGTCTCGTCACCGATTCCGCTGCGCCGCAACAGCGCCCGCACCCGCGCGAGCAGTTCGGCCAAGCGGAACGGCTTGCCCACATAGTCGTCGGCCCCCGCATCCAGCCCCACCACGAAATCGACCTCGTCGGTACGCGCGGTGAGCATCAGCACCGCCAGATCGGCCCCGCGCGCCCGTACCTGTCGGCACACCTCGAGACCATCCATACCGGGCAGGCCGAGATCGAGAATCAGCAGGTCGTGCTCGCCTTCGAGGGCTCGCTGCAGGACCGCGGGCCCGAAACTCTCGACAGTTACCGAATAGCCCTCACGACCCAGCGCTCGCGACAGCGGCGCGGCGATGGCCTCGTCGTCTTCGGCCAGCAGTACGGCGGTCACGGACCAAGACTACGGGTAGCCGCGCTCGGAACCGTAGTAGCCGCCGTTGCTGTCGCGCGGGTCTTGTCGGGCCACGTCGAAAACCTGGTGATACAGCAGCGTGTGCACCCGCTGCACTCGCGGAATGTCGTCGTACTCCAATGGATCCTCCGACGCCGAGCCGATCACCAGCGTGCCGGTGCCCAGCATGCGATCGAAGAGCCCGTGGCGGAACTGCACATTCGAGATCCGGTTCATCGGAATGTCGATACCGGTGTGCGTCAAAACGCCCTGCCGGACAAGTACCCGGCGGTCGGTAATGATGAAATGTGTCGCCTTCCAACGGATCAGCGGCACGAGGCTGCGCCAGCAGACACCCGCCAGCCAGACCACCACAATGCCGATCAAGAGCGCGGACCGCAGCGACCCTTCGGTATTGCGCTCCGCCACTCCCAGCCCGAATCCGGCCAATGCGGTCAGCAGGATGAAAACCACAGCGGGCCAGAACAACATCTTCCAATGTGGATGGCGATGCAGTAGCAGCCGTTCTTCGGGTGCCAACGCCTCCTCCGGATAACCCATGGCCGCAGACTACCGCCCGAAGATGCTCGAATGCCGCACGTGGAACGGCGTTCTGCGGCACAATCGTGCGGCTGCCGCGTACGATCGGCGACCTTCACGTTTCGCCCAATCCGCTTGTCTCGCGCATTCTCTGCTTCGACAACGCGATCGATAGTCCCGTCAGACCCCGCATGACACAGGAGGCGTGTGTGACCAAAGACCTGACTCAGCTCGAGATTCTCACCGCCCTCGAACCGGTGGCCGAGACGAATCTGAATCGGCACCTTTCGATGGCCAAGGAGTGGCATCCGCACGATTACGTGCCCTGGGACGAGGGACGCAACTTCGCGGCCATGGGCGGACAGGACTGGGACCCGTCGCAATCCGGCCTCAGCGAGGTCGCCAAGGTAGCCATGGTCACCAATCTGCTCACCGAGGACAATCTGCCCTCCTACCACCGCGAAATCGCGGAGAGCTTCTCGATGGACGGTGCGTGGGGCACCTGGGTCGGCCGCTGGACGGCCGAGGAGAACCGGCACGGCATCGTTATGCGTGACTACCTGGTGGTCACCCGGAGCGTGGATCCGGTCGCGCTGGAGCAGGCCCGCATGATCCATATGACCAATGGCGTGCAGTCCCCCGAGGAGTGGGGCGGATTCCTCGACAATGTCGCGTATGTGACCTTCCAGGAGCTGGCCACCCGCGTCTCGCATCGCAATACCGGCCGGGTGTGTGATGACGCGGTCGCCGACCGCATGCTGCAGCGCATTGCCGCCGACGAGAACCTGCACATGATCTTCTATCGCACCCTGTGCGGGGCCGGGTTGGATCTCGCGCCGGATCAGGCGATGTTCGCGATTACCAAGGTGCTCACCAATTTCGTCATGCCCGGCTACGGCATGCCCAATTTCCGTCGCAATGGCGTATTGATGGCCAAGCACGGCATCTACGACCTGCGTCAGCATCTGGACGAGGTGGTCAAGCCGGTTTTGAAGCAGTGGAATATCTTCGAGCGCAGTGATTTCGGCGCGCGCGGCGAACAGTGCCGCGAGGTGCTCGGCACCTGGCTGGAGCAGAAGGAAGCCGAAGTGCTGAAATTCGAAGAACAGCGCGACCGGCTGCTGGCCCGCGAGGCCGCGCGCGCCGAACTCCAACCAGTCTGAGAATTTCCCGGCCGATAGGGTAGTCCCCCGATGACAAGAGTCCGGTACGAGAGGATTGTCCTTGGGGGACGGGCGGCTAGGTCGATACCGCCTCGACGAACTGCTGGGTAGTGGTGGCTCGGGGCAGGTTTGGCGTGCGCTCGACACCATGACCGACCGGACCGTGGCCTTGAAGGTATTGGCCCCGGCGCTGGCCGCCGACGCCTCCTATCGGCGGCGATTCGAACGGGAGGCGCGGGCCGCGGCTCGCCTGCGTGGCCCGCATGTGGTGCCGCTGCACCATTTCGGGGAGGTCGAGGGGCGGCTCTTCATCGAGACGGCGTTCATCGACGGCGTCGATCTCGAAAGCCTGCTGGAGTGGGAGGGCGCACGCACGCCGGAAGCGGGCGTGGAGCTCATCGCGCAGGTAGCCACGGCCCTCGACGAAGCGCATGCGGCGGGCGTGATCCACCGTGATGTCAAGCCGTCCAACATTATGGTCGGGCTCGACGATGTGGCCTACCTGATCGACTTCGGGACCGCGCAGCAGGACGGGCAGTCGTCGATGACCTTGTCCGGCATGGTGATCGGAACGCCCGCCTATATGGCCCCGGAGCGATTCACCGGGCACGCGACCGCGCGATCGGATATCTATTCGCTGGCGTGCGTGCTCTACGAATGCCTCACCGGGGAAAGGCCGTTCCGCGAACGAAATCCGGCTCGGCTCATGCACGCCCACGTGAATGTCGAGCCGCCCCGGGCCTCCGATGTGAACTCGGCGGTACCGCGCAGGCTCAACGAAGTCATCGCGCGCGGTATGGCCAAGGATCCGAGTGCCCGGTATGCCAGCGCGGGCGAATTCGCCCGCGCCACGCGAGCGTCGCTGCGGGCACCCGATCCGGACCCGCCGACACTGGCCCTGCCGCCGGTGGCCACCGGTGCGACGACCGACCTCACCCCGCCGACGGAACCCCTCGCCCGGATAGCCAAACCATCTGCCGCGCAACGTGGTTCCCGAACCGGGCGCACCGAGGTCATCGATAAGCGGAGTGTCGATGCCCGCGGGCACCCCGGCACCGAACGCCGGAGAAACCGAAGACGGCTCGCCGCGGCCCTGGTCCCGGCCTCGGTGATCGCGGCGATCATCGGTGCGGCATGGTTTTCGAGCCTCGGTCCCGCCACACAGACGCCGACCACCGTGTCCCCGGCGACATCGGTCCCGGAAACCTCCGAACAGCAACCGATTCCGGCATTGGAACCACTGGCGTCCACAGCCGTGCAACCACCGGTCACCGAATCGGAATCGCCGATCACCGTGCCACCGCAGACCGCCCCGGCGACCGTCCCCCCGCCCGAATCGGACATGCCCGACGATGACACGCCGGACAAGAAACCGGATGCCAAGCCGGACAAGGAAGGCCACGGCGGCGGCAAGCCCAACAACGACAAGTCGGATAGGCCGGACAAGAAGCGCTGACCCGCCCCCACCCTGTCGATCCAGCGTGCTTTCGGCCGGAATCCACCGCGTGCAAGTGTGGATCCCGGCCAAGACCATGCCGGGATGACGAGCGGGACTTCTATCCCACGTACGAACGGATCCCAGCAGAGAACGGGGTATCGCGCGTCGTCAAGAGTGCGACGTAGGCTGCACCCTCGGATCAGACCGCGCGTAGATGGGTGACGTCACCCGCGGACACAGCGCTCGCCCCGATGAGTAGGCGACCGTGCTCGTCGATGTCGGTAGCGATGCCCGTAAGCACCTCACCGCCCGGCAGTTCCGCCCGCACCTGCACGCCGAGGGTGGCGCAGCGCTCGCGGTAGACGGCGGCCAGTTCGGTGACATCCCAACCCGCCGCCTGCCACGCGGCGAAACGCCGCGCGAATTCCCGCAGGATCGACAGCACCAGCTGCGTGCGATCGGCCTTGCCGCCGAGCAGTGTCAGCGAGGTGGCGTGCGGCACCGGCAGTTCCGCCTCGGTGAGACTCACATTGAGCCCCACCCCCATCACGACGGCCGGGTCCGGTGCCGCCGCCGCGACCTCGGCCAGAATCCCGGCCAGCTTGCGCCCGTCGACCAGGACATCGTTGGGCCACTTCAGCGCCGCGTCCACCCCGGCGGTCTCGCGCACGGCGTCGACCACCGCGACTCCCGTCAGCAAGGGCAGCCACCCCAAAACCTCGGGGTCGATCCCCGGCAACCGCACCAGTACCGACATGGCGATCTGCGCCCTGGGCGGACTCACCCACACCCGTTCGTGCCGACCCCGCCCCCGCTCCTGCGCCTCCGCGATCAGCACCAGCCGATCCACCCCCGGATCCGCAGCCCGCGCAACGAGGTCCGCATTGGTCGACCCGGTCGACTCCACCACATCGATCCCGGTGAAGAACCCGAGATCAGGCGATTCCGCAGTCTCGCGCCGCAGCTGTTCGATATCCAAGGGAGCCCTGTCCATGCGGGGCACGCTACTCCCTGTCTTCAACGCCTTCGCCTGGACACGGTCTTCGCCGGGGTTGCGGGTAACGGCTGTTCTCGGGGCCTACGTAGCCAAGTTTTCGAGCGGGCGTGACCGTTCCAGCCGGGTG